>CAYTJD010000167.1:0-17426 GCA_964438005.1 uncultured Solibacteraceae bacterium
GTGTTCGAGACACCGTTGTACGCAGAACCGGTGACGATTTCGATCGGATTCCCGCTCTGCAATTGCTCGATCAGCGAGAGCTGCCAGCCCTGCACAGCGCGATTCCCTTTGAACGGCAATTCGTAAATGCCGCTGAACGTGAAGCGGTGGCGGACGTCGAAATCGGAAGGCCCGTGCTCGGCGCGAAGGTTCGTGCTGTCCTGCATCGGGGTGTTGCTGCCCCAGACGGCAGTCGGAGCGTTGTAGGAAGTCTCGTCTAGCGACTTCGACCAGGTGTAGTTACTTTGGAACTGCAGGCCCTTCGCCAGCCGCTTATTGGCGGTGATCCAGAGACCGCTATATTCCGAGTTCCCGATGCTCTGCCACTGCGTGATGTTGCCCAGCCCCGTCCCGCCCGCGATGGAACTCGCCGGAAGGGCCGGATAAGGCCGCACGCTGGTGCCGGGGAAGAACTGATTGATATTGAGCGCGGTTCGCAGATCCGTGCCCTTGTTCCCGAAGTACCCCACCATGATTCCCAGATCGTTGGTGACCTGCTGCTGGATGTTGAAATTCCACGCTTGCACATAGGGAGTCTTGAAGTTCGACGCCACCGCCGTGGGAGCCAGAGAACCAGCGGCTTTAGCCGCGGTCAACGCATTCGTGAAGGTGACAAATGGCAGGGCGGTGGTTCCGTTGAACGTGACTGGACTGGCGAACGGGGGATTCGAAGCCAGCCCCGTTACCAAACCTGTTGTCGGCTGATCCGCCATGATGCCGTATGCGCTGCGCACCACCGTTTTGCCGTTGTGGAACACATCCCACGCAAACCCCACGCGCGGCTCCCAGCTGTGGTCCTGTTGAAACGGCTGGTGCTGCCGGACCAGCGAACCCGTCGCCGGATCGAAGTTCACAAACCGGTCCTGCGCTTCCACTGGAGTGCCGTTCCACTCCCACCGGAAGCCGAGCTGCAGCGTCAACCCTCGCAATACCTTATAGCTGTCTTCGACAAACGCACCGGTAGCCAGGACAAAGAGCCGCGAGGGATTCGTGGACGTGTTCGAGGTAAAGGTCGCAATATTCCCGTTGAGAAAATCATTCACTGTATTGAAGATCATCGTGCCGGGAGTAAGGCCGTAACTATTGCCGTCGAAACGCCGCGCCTCGCCGCCGAACTTGAATGTATGGTTCCCGTGAATATGCGTCACCGTGTCCGAGGCAATCGCGGTATAGTCGCCGCGGCCCTGCGGAAAACCGTTCTCACCGCCGAAATTCAGGTTGATATCCCGGAAGCTCATCTGCGGCAGTCCGATGGCGCTGCTGTATCCGATATTCATCCCAAAATCCGCTGGGTTGAGCGCCGCATTGGGAGAGAAATCGATCCGGATGCGGTTATATCCCAGCCGAAACTCATTCACGGTCTCGGGCGTGAAAATG
This sequence comes from uncultured Solibacteraceae bacterium, assembly GCA_964438005.1. Lineage (GTDB taxonomy): Bacteria > Acidobacteriota > Terriglobia > Bryobacterales > Bryobacteraceae > PSRJ01. Next base: position 1,417 of record CAYTJD010000167.1, read on the forward strand.
TGAGTCTCGTTGATCGTCATGATTTGCCGGTGACTCTGCCGGGTGTCGCCAAAATTCGGGACATCGTTGCCCTGCAGGGTCGGTTCCTGCCTGACATCTTTCTGAAAGGCGTAATAAAAATTGATGCGGTCGCTTTCGGTGATCGCGTGGCTGATATTGGCGGTCCCCTGATCGATGTTCACCGCGGCCGCAGCCGACCCGTTGAACAACGACGTGCCCGAATTCGGCAGGGGAATCAACGGCAAGAGTTTCACCACTGTCGGATTTCCGATGGCCTGCGCGGCCGCCCGCTGGTCCGGCGTGAGCACGGTCGTGCTCAGAGTCAGGCCCTGGCGCTGGCGCAAACCTTCATAGCTGAGGAAGAAGAATGTCTTGTCGTGCCGGATCGGGCCGCCCGCATCGGCGCCAAAATTGTTCCGGATGAACGGCGATTGCGGCGCCGCCGGACTTCCTGCCGGAGCGATCCGGTTGAAGTAATTCCGCGCATCGAGATAGTTGTTCCGCAGATACTCAAACAGCTCGCCGTGCAGGGCGTTGGTGCCGGAGCGTGTCGCGATGTTCACAATCGTGCCGGAACTCCTGCCGTATTGCGCGCTGTACGTGGAATCGTCCTTCTTGAATTCCGAAACCGTATTCAGAGACGGCTGAAACGTCAGTTGGTTCTGCGCCATGTCGTTCAGGTTGACGCCGTTGACCATGATGTTGGTGGCATCCTCACGGTTGCCTGCGCTGAAAAAGGCAAACGAGCCCTGGCCGCGAAGCGGCACGGCGAGATAGCCCGAGGCCGGCGGCGCAACTGTTCCCGCCGTCAGCACGCTGAGGTCGAGGAAGTGACGCCCATTCAGGGGAATCTCCTGCACCGTTCGCTGATCGACTGTGGTGCCGACCGAAGTGGTGGCGGTATCGACAACCGGTGTCGTGGCGACGATCTCAACCGATGTCGTCGTCGACGAAACCTGAAGATGGAAATCCTGCACCACCGTACGGCTCACTTCCAGAACCAGGTCGTTCACCGTCGTGGCCTGCATCCCCGTTGCCTTTACACTGATCGAATAGCGGCCGGCCGGCAGCGAGGGCACTGCGTAGAAGCCCGAATCGTCCGTCGTGAATGAGCGATCCTCACCGGTTGCCATGTTTTTGACTGCGACCGCGGCCTTCGGAATCGCCGCGCCGGTTGGATCGGTGATGATTCCTTGAATGGTGCCTGTGGATTGAGCCAAAACGGCGGACACGCTCCACGCCGAGACGATCGCCCAGAGGCAGAACTGTTTGAACACGTGTAGAACCCCCTTTTTGCGGCTAGTATAACCGAAAACGCGAGAACGGACTGTAAATAATCAGTCCACGGGCTGCTTCGTGGAAGCGCCGATTAGAAACTAGTGTAATAAATGCCGGTCGAGGAAGCGAGCCGCGGCTTCATACCCTTCCCGCCAGTGCCGGAAGAGAAGGAAGTCGTGGATTTCGTCGGGAAAGATCAGGTCTTCAAATTCGACTTTGCGTTTTCGCAGGGCGTCCGTCAGGACCACGGTTTGGCCGAACTGCACATTGCGGTCGTCGTCGCCATGAATGAGCAGAACCGGAGATCTCCAGCCATCGACAAACGCCATCGGCGATGATTCGAAGGCCAGCTTCGCGGCCGGATCAGTGGGGCGTAATTCCCACTCCTTGGCCCAGTCATGCACGCCGTGGAAATCTACGCCCGCGCGGAATATGTCGGAATTCCGCGCCAGCGCCAGTGCCGTGAGGTAACCGCCGTAGGAGCCGCCCCAGACCCCGACCCGCGCAGCATCGACATCATTACGCGCGCGCAGGTAGTTGGCCGCAGCCTGCACGTCGTTGTATTCGCTTGCCCCGGTGCCGCCATAGCTCAGAGCCTCGCGAAAATTCAGGCCATAGCCGATCCCGCTGCGGTAATTCACGGAGAGAACGATATATCCCCGATTCGCCAGATACTGATTCAGCGCGTAGGCATTGTTGTAGTAATACATGTAATGCCAGCCCAGCAGCATCTGGCGCCGCGATCCTCCGTGGAAGAAAATCACGGCGGGTGCGCGGGCCTGCCGGTTGGGCGGAAGGAACAGCTGGCCATGAATCGTCAGCCCATCGGAACTGGCGAAGGTGACCGCTTCGGGCGTGATCATGTGCTGAACCGGAAAGCCGGACGGTATGGCCGCGGAGTCCACATCCTTTTCTTGTTTGCCGATCAGGATCGCGGGATGACCCGGGTGTTGCGCGTCGGATTGAAAGAAGGCGATCGCTTTCCCATCGCTGGTCTCAACCGGCGCCCACTCGATGCCCTGTCCGGAGGTCAACGGGACGGGTTTACCGCCGGCCGCCGCGACCTTCCAAACGTGGCGTCGCTCGATATCGCCCTCGTTGGAATTGAAGACAACCTCCCGATGATCTGCCCCCAGCGCGATGTCCTCCACTTCAAAATCACCGGGAGTCAGAGCCGCAGCCGGGCCGCCTTCAACACTCACACTATACAGATGCGTCCAGCCGTCGCCCTCCCAGGGAAACACGAGCCGGCCACCCGCTGCCCACAGAAGCTGGTTTTCCGCGCTCACTTCGCGGAAAACGCTCCCCTGCCCCTCGTGCGCCTTCCACACCTCGCGCCCTTGGCCGGTGATGGCATCCGCCATGCGAATCGACCATGGCTCGTCGGCGCGCCGCGCTCCGTACATGCGGCCGCCGCCATGGCTGGGTTCGCGGATGTACGCGACCGACCGGCTGTCGGGCGACCACGCCGGCTGGCTATCCAAGTCGGTGCTGGGATCGAGATAGCGTAGCGCGTTCGCGTCGACGTCGTAAACACCGATGAACTGGTGATCCCCGCGATCGCTCATGAAACTCAGACGGGCGCCGTCGGGCGACCACGCCGGCCGCTGATTGCGTCCGCGCGCCTGGAACGGCTGCACGGGCGCCGTCTTACCGTCGAGCGCCGCCCACCAAACCTGCCCGCGGCGTGTGTACGCCACGCGGTCGCCGCGCGGCGCAACCGCTGGCGAATTGCCTTCGCCAATCTTGCGCGGCGGGGTCCCATCCAAGCCGACAATCCAAATATCCTGCTCCACACCGCGAGGGTCGACCGCGGGATTCGGATACTCCCCGGCCCGGTTAGCGCCCTCTCCGCGAACGTAGACAATCGCGCGGGAGTCGGGCGTCCAGCGCGGATCCGATAGCTCCTGTCCGTCATCCTCGGTGTAGTTGGTGATCTTGCGCGCCTGATAGGAAGGCGGCTCGGCCACCATGATGTTCCGCACGCCGCGCGCGTTGGAGATCCAGGCGATCTTGCCGCCCGCCCGCGCCGCCGTCATCTCCGTCGGAAAGGCCGCGCTGAGAACCTGATCGATGGTGAACGGCTGCGCCGCCGCGCAGCACGCGACTATCAATCCCGCCGCCACTCGCATCATGTCCCTACTATACGCTCCTTCCTTATTCATCCCTCAGAATCTCGAGCGGTTTGCGACCGAGAATGGGGAAGCTCGCGATCCAGCCAGCCGCGGCTGCGATCAGTGCCGCCAGCGCGATTGCCGCGGAATTGGCCAGAGGATCAAACTGAAACTCAATCTCCATCAGGAATTTCAGTACGAGCGCCGCGAAGCCGGACGCCAGCAGGCTGCCCATGATTCCGGCCACCGCGCCCAGCACCAGAAATTCCACCGAGAAGATTCCCGCGATCCGACGCCGCGTGGCGCCCAGCGTCTTCAGAATCACCACCTCGCGGATGCGGCGGAAGCGCGTGCCCGCTACGCTGGAGGCCACCATCACCGCGCCCGCCAGAATCGTGAATGCGGAGATGAATCGGATCACTACTGAAATCCGATCGACCACCTCTTCCACGATCTGCATGACATCCGCCACATTGATCACCGTCACGGTGGGAAAGCGTTGGTACATGACGCGCTGCAGCGCCGCCACGGCCCGCGGCTGCACGCGCGCGCTGCCGTAGTAGACTGCGGGCAGGCCGTCCAACTGGCCCGGGTTGAAGATGAACTCGAAGCGTGCTGACATGCGCAGCGACTCGGTGCGCTCCAGGCACGCCACACGCGTGCGGAGGCTCCGGTTCCAGATATTCCAATCAATCACTGAACCCGGCCTGAGATTCAGAATGTGCGCGGTCTCGTCGGTGACGCAGGTCTGCGCTGCGCGATCGCCCGGTTTCCACCACGAGCCGCTGAGGACCTCCATCTCCGATGGCTTTTCGGCGAGTGCTGTCACCGAGCGCGTCCGCAGAAAGCGACGCCCCCAGTCGCGCAGGGGCATCCGGTCGATGGGAACACCGTCGACCGCGACGATCTTCGCTGCGACCGCTCCGGTGACATCGGGGGCTTCCTGAACACCGGGCTGGCTCCGCATCAGAGCGGTCACAGCCTGCCGTTGCCCGCCTGGAATATCCAGCAGAAAGACATTGGGCATACCCGGCGGCGCGCTGCCGCGAATCTGCCGGACCAGGGCGCTCTGAATCAGGAACACGGTCAGGGTGAACATGACGCCGACGCCCAGCGCCACCACCGCCGTCTGCACCTGATTACCGGGCCGGTACAGATTCGCAATACCGTGGCGCACTGCTCCCGGCACAGCCGCCGGGGCGCGCCGCTGGAACCAGCGCACGCCTTTCAAAAGCAGCCAGGCGCTCAAGGCCAGGGCGGCCACGCCCACGGTCAACGCACCCGTGAAATAGACGCCGGTCTTCACGGCCAGGCGGAGGCCTCCGTCGGTCAGCGTCGCGGCCACGATTCCCGTGCCCAGCAGAATCGCCCCGCCGGCCAGCCACGGGGGGCGCGACTCGCGCGAGAACCAGCGGCGGCGCCGCGCCGCCGCTTCCGGCTCCATATCGCGCCGGAAAATCACCGCAGGGCGAATCGCCCGAATCCCGAGCAGCGGGGGGAGTGTGAACAGCAACGTGATCAGACAGGCAATCGCGATTCCCTGCACCGCCGGCCACACATCCAACGAGAGGGCTGCGTCAATCGTGAAATACCGCGCCAGCAGGCTCGGGAAGACGCCCGAGACGCCGGTTCCCAGTATCACGCCGAGCAACCCGCCGCCCAGTCCCAACAACAAGGTTTGCGCGGTATAAATCCGGATCACCTGGCGCGAACGCGCGCCTACGCACTTCATCACCGCGATCGAGTCGAGACGCTGCTGCAGGTGGCCGTGCATGGCGCTGGCAACGCCGAGCGCGCCGATTACCAGCGCGATCAACCCAATCAGGCTCAGAAAAGTCGTCGCCCGGTCCAGGCCGCGCGTGATGATCGGATGGGTCTCGCGGTAATCGGCAAGTGTCGCCTCCGGAAACGCCCGCTTCAGAATGCGCCGCACTTCGGCCACGCTAGGACCGGAAGCCGGCAATTGAAACAGAAACCGCTCCGATGCTCGGCTGCCAACTTCGATCAGCCCGGTCCGGTCCAACCCTTCGCGGGTGATCATGACGCGGGGACCGACGTTCAGCGTGCCCGTCATGCGGTCCGGCTCGGACGTCACCACGCCGGCAATCTGGAAATCCTGGCCGCCGATTCGCAGCGTGTCGCCGGTCTTGACATTCAACCGCAGCAACAGATCATCGGAAACCACTACCGAGTGTGCATCCAAGGCCTGACGGAACGGCCGCTGTGGCGCCAATTTTACTTCCCCGTAAAACGGATACGCGCTGGGATCGACCGCCTTCACGGAAATCAGCAGCGGGTCTGGCGCGTGCTCAGAAGAGGCCATCGTCACGGTTTCCGTGATCCACGTGCGCCGCACGCCGCGCTGGGCCAGCCTGTCGAACACCCCCTGCTGCTCGGCCGTGGGCCGCCCGAACACGCGGGCCGAAAGGTCCCCCGCCATCAAGGTACGGGCATCGCGTAACAGAATGCGCCGAAACGACCGGCTGAATCCGCGCACACCCGTCAGCGAGCCGACGCCCACCGCCACCGCCAGGATCACGAACAGAAATTTCGCCTGCGAGGCGCGCATCTCGCGCCATCCGATACGAAACGCAGTGGACCACGGGAAACTCGCGTTCACTGGCTCACGACCAATCCGTCGCGCAGGACGATGCGCCGGTCGGCGCACGCGGCGACCGAGTCTTCGTGCGTCACCAGCACCATCGTGCAGCTTTGCTCGCGGTTCAACTCCAGCAATAGATCCAATACCACTTTGCCCGTGGCGCTGTCCAGGTTGCCGGTCGGCTCATCGGCCAGCAATATTGGGGGCTGCAGCGCAAACGCGCGCGCCAAGGCCACGCGCTGCTGCTCACCTCCGGAAAGCTGCACCGGATAATGATCGCGCCGGTCCCCGAGGCCCACGCGTTCGAGCAACTTCCCCGCCCGCTCGCGGCCACCGCCTCCGTTGCCCGCCAGTTCCATGGGCAGGAGGACGTTTTCTTCGGCGGTCAGCGTGGGAACCAGATGATAGGACTGAAACACGAAACCGATTTTGCGCCCGCGCAGCTGCGCCATCTCGTCCTCGCCGAGACGCGTGATGTCTTCGCCGTCCAGCACGATTTGCCCGCTGGTCGGCGAATCGAGACCGGCGATCAAGCCCAGGAGCGTGCTCTTGCCGCTCCCGGATGGTCCCATGATTGCCGCGAATTGCCCGCGAGGGATCTCGAGGTCGATTCCTTTGAGAATGTCCACGCGGTGCGTTCCGGTGTGGATAGACTTGGTAAGACCGCGAACCTGGATCAAACTTTTATTATGGCATTCAGATGAGATACACATGGTTGGTTGCGCTGCTAGCCTTGTTTTGCAGTTGTAAACAGGAGGGGACGCGCCGCGAGCCGGCGCGAGCCCCGGTGTCCGCTCCGACGGCTGCACCCAAGGCGGATCGCCGGCCCGCGATTGTTTGTTTCGGTGATAGCCTCACTGCCGGTTTCGGCGTCGATCCAGGGCACAGTTATCCCGACCTGCTGCAGCAGGCGCTCGACAGCCGGGGCTATCATTATCGCGTCGTGAACCTGGGCGAGAGCGGCGATACTACACAAGACGGTCTCGACCGCATCTCTTTAGCGCTGATGGAAAAGCCGCGTCTGGTGATTCTCGAGTTCGGCGCCAACGACGGCCTGCGGGGCCAGCCTGTCTCTAATACCGAGAACAACCTCGCGCAAATGATCCAAACCCTACAAAAAGCCGGCGTCCAGGTGGTGCTGGCCGGCATCACGCTGCCGCCGAACTACGGGCCTGACTACATCCGCCGCTTCGACGCCATCTTCCCCGCCCTGGCCGAGCGCTACAACCTGCCGCGGATCCCGTTCCTGCTGGAAGGCGCCGCCGGCCACACGAATCTCATGCAACAGGATGGCCTCCATCCGAATGCGGCCGGCACGCGGCTGGTGGCGGGCAACGTTCTCAAGGTGCTCGAACCCCTGCTCACGCGCGAATAGGCAAAGCTATTGCCGGTAAACGGCGCCGCCCTTCATCACGAATTTCACACGCCGGAGCGCCGTGATATCGCCGGACGGGTCGCCGTCAACCGCAATGAGGTCCGCCAGCGTTCCGGCCTTCACTTGGCCGATGTCCAGGCGAAGAACTTTGCCCGCCGTCGAGGTGGCGGCTCGTAGCGCGTCCAATGGGCGCATCCCGTAATCCACCATCAGCTCGAGTTCGCGCGCGTTCTCGCCATGGGCGAACACGCCGACATCACTGCCGCTGAGGATCGTCACCCCGGCTGCCAGCGCCGCCTGGAAACTCGCGCGCTTGGCCTTGACCGACGCGGGCTCGGGCTGCCGGCCTTTCTTCCAGCCGGCATATTGGCTCGTCGCATCGCCGGCAGCCAGCGTCGGGCAGAGGGCGACGTGATGTTCCACCATAAGTTTGAACACTTCCGGCGTTCCCCCGTCGCCGTGTTCGATCGTGTCCACCCCCGCCAGGGTGGCACGCCGCATCCCTTCGGCCGAACTCGAGTGCACCGCCACGGGAACACCGGCGCTGTGCGCGGTTTCAACCGCGAGTTTCATTTCCTCCAGCGAGAAAGTTGGATGCGCGCCCGGCAGCGGACCCCACCGGTAATCGCCGTATAGCTTGACCCAATCGGCGCCATGGCCGATCTGATCGCGGACAATCCGCGTCAGGCTGTCTACGCCATCCGCTTCTTCGGCGCCTTGCGGCACCCGCCATTCCAGCGCGAACCCCTTTGGCGCATAACTCCCGGTCGCCACAATCGCACGCGTCGCCGCCAGCACGCGCGGCCCGGGAATGATTCCCTGATTGACGGCCTGCTTCAACTCGACGTCCGCATAGCCCGCGCCCTCGGTGCCCAGATCGCGAACCGTGGTGAACCCGGCCATCAATGTGGCGCGAAGATGATTGACCGCTCGCGCCGCACGCAGCGCGACTCCTTCGCGCAGCACCTGATCTTCCCAAACCGTCTCGTTGTATGGATGCAGCAGGATATGCGAGTGCCCTTCGACCAGTCCGGGCATCAAGGTGGCGCCCGGCAGATCGATCACTTTCGCCCCAGCGCCGTCGACCGTGGCTCCGGCCGCCTCGATGCGATCACCCACGACCCGGACGGCCCAGCCTGCATGCATCGCCTCGCCATCGAATACGCGCGCCGGCTTCAGCACCAACGCCGGACCCGGCTGCGCCATCGCCGCCGCCGCGAACAGGAGCGCAATCGCAATCATCCGGAAATTATAGCGCTCCACGAAGTCCTAACACCCCGATGGTAAAATTGGAAGTTCCACCGGAGGAGCGTGCATGGCTGTCAAACCCCGCCGCCCAGCGGCCGTGGTCGATGTCGGAGGTGTGAAGGTCGGCGGCGATCATCCGATCGTGGTGCAGTCCATGACCAACACCGATACCGTTGACGTGGCGGGTACGGTCAACCAGGTGATGGCTTTGGCGCGAGCCGGCTCGGAACTGGTTCGGGTCACCGTCAATACCGAGCAGGCCGCCGCCGCCGTCCCCAAGATCGTCGACACACTCGATAAATTCGGCGTCCGCGTTCCCATCATCGGCGACTTTCACTATAACGGCCACATCCTTCTAAAAAAGTATCCCGACTGCGCCCGCGCTCTCGCCAAGTACCGCATCAATCCCGGCAATGCCAATATCGGACGTAAGACCGACGAGAACTTCCGTACCATGATCGAGGTCGCGATCGCCAACGACAAGCCGGTGCGTATCGGCGTCAACTGGGGCTCGCTCGATTCCGCCTTGCTCACCCGCATGATGGACGAGAACTCGAAGCGGCCCGACCCGAAAGACGCGCGAGAAGTGACGCTCGACGCGATGGTCGCCAGCGCGGTGGAATCGGCCAAGTCGGCCGAAGCCTATGGCCTCGCGCACGACAAGATCATCCTCAGCGCCAAGGTCAGCGGCGTACAGGATCTCATTGATGTCTACCGCGCCCTTGCCAAGGTCTGCGATTACCCGCTCCATCTGGGTCTGACCGAAGCCGGAATGGGCAGCAAAGGGATTGTGGCTACGACTGCCGCTCTTGCGCCGCTGCTGCAGGAGGGTATCGGCGACACCATCCGAACGTCACTCACGCCTGCGCCTAACGGCGACCGCACCGAGGAAGTAATCGTCTCGCAGCAGGTTCTGCAGGCGCTCGGCATTCGCAGCTTCACCCCGCAAGTCACGGCGTGCCCCGGATGTGGCCGCACCACCAGCAGTTTCTTCCAGGAAATGGCAGACGAAATTCAAAAGTACCTGCGGGACCAGATGCCCCGTTGGAAATCAAGTCACCCGGGCGTGGAGGCGATGCGAGTGGCAGTAATGGGATGTGTGGTCAATGGCCCCGGCGAATCGAAACACTCCCATATAGGAATCTCCCTGCCCGGCACCTTTGAGGAGCCCAAAGCGCCCGTCTACGTAGATGGCCGGCTCATGACCACACTAAAAGGCAACCAAATCGTCGCCGAATTCATCCAAATCTTAAACGAATACGTCGATAGCCACTATGCTCATTTGAATTGATTCGCTGGGCGCGAAGGCCAGCTTGGTATAATCGTTGCCAAGTAGCTTCGCAAGTCGGCCTATCGCCGGTCTGATGATCTGAGGAGTCCTGATGAATTCTGGAAAGAATAAGGTCGCCGAAATCGAGCTGGCGCCGGAAGCGCATCCCGCCGGCGGAGTCAAGATGTTCCACCGGATTGTGGACTGGATTACCAGCGACCGGATGCAGCTGATCAACGTCACCGACCGCATCAATGAAATCGTGCGCAAGAGCGGCGTCCGCGAAGGGATTGTTCATCTGCAGTCCCTCCACACCACGACAGCGGTCTTCCTGAACGAGTGGCAGGATGCTCTGCTTCACGACGTCCGCCAGTTCCTGGACGGCCTGGTGTCCCGGGAAAATTCCTGGCGGCACAACGACCCGCGATTTTCCGATTGTGAGCGGAGAAATGCCGACTCGCATTTGCGCGGCATGATCATGGGACAGAGCCTTTCCCTGCAGGTCCGCAATTCCGCCGTGCTGCTGGGCACCTGGCAGAGCATCATTCTCGCCGAATTCGACGGGCCGCGCAGCCGTTCGATGTCGGTGCAAGTCTCCGGCGTGTAGCGCACCCGGCATGGCGAAACGGTTCACGCTGGCGGAAGCAGAAAGTCTGCTGCCCAGCGTGGATCGCCTGCTGCGCAAGGCTGTCGAATTCAAAGCCGCCTATGCCGGCGCCGAGCGCCGTGTGGAATCTTTCCAAAAGCGGATCATCGTCATGGGCGGCATGGTCGTGGATCGCACCCAGGTAAAAGCGACAAGAGAGCGGCGCGATGATGCCGCCGCCTCCTTGCGGGCGGTGCTCGAAGAAGTTCAAGAGATCGGCTGCATGGTGAAGGATCTCGATATCGGCCTGGTCGACTTCCCGACTACCTTTCAGGGCCGCGAGGTGTACCTCTGCTGGAAGCTCGGCGAACCGGCCATCGCCTTCTGGCACGGAGTTGAAGAAGGATTTGCCGGACGCAAAGCCATCGACCAGGATTTCCGCGACCACCACGAAGGCGACCCCGCGCAGTGATCGACTAGAAGGGAATCACTGCCGGCAGAAGACGCCGGAGGATCATGGCTTCAGTTGGTAGGACTTTCCCAGTTCGCCAGCGCCGGCCAGGTACTTGCGCGCGCGCACCAGCTCTGTAATCTGGCGGATATGCCCGAGATCGTGCAGGGCCCATTCGTGTAGCATCTGGGCCATCGTGATTTCCCCCGCGGCCTTGTGGATGGCCCGGCGCTGACCGGCTCCTTCCGGCAAGTTGCGTAGGAACTCGATGTTGCTCTCGCGCTGCTCTTCGAAGTGATCGAATGAGTCTTGCGGGTCGGCATTCCGATACAGGTCGAGATAAAACTGTGCGTCATCGGGCTCGAGTTCCGGCCGTTCCTCGTGCATGAAACGATCGAGCCGGAGGCGGTAGCAGTGGCCTTCGGAGTGGGAGAGGTGCGCCAGGACCTCGGCGACGGAGAAGCGATCGGGACCAGGTTTCCACCGCGCATCCTCCTCGGTGAGTTCGCCCATCAACCCGCGCAGAATCTCCGGCGTGGCTTCCAACTGCCCGACGGCAGGGAGTCCGTTGTGTTCCATTCGTCCATCCTACGATGCTCTCCACGGCCGAGAACTACCGCCGCGGGAAATGCGGGTGGGGCGAGTCCATCGAGGTCACCCGGACCGGCGCCGGCGTGCAGGGTACGTTTTGATGTCCACGGAGGAACCGCCGGGACAAACGGTTCGCGCAGGGCGGTCCGCAAACAGCGCAACGTGCTGAAGAAATGATAACTACAGGCCAAAGAAGATAAGCGGAAAAAGGATCAGCGTGGGGCGCTGTTCCGTTAACGTGGGCTACTCTGGAGTTCTCGTTCTGCGATGGTCCGATTCTGGTCGCGCATTTGAGTCGCTCATTTGAGGAATCGACAGAAGGCCAGGGGCGGGCCGCGAATCAGAGCTGTCAAATGTCAGTTTCCGGTAACCCCACAACCAATGACACCGCGGCCGATAAACGCTAGCCGTTCTCGGCGACTCATCTCACAGTGAGCCAGAATGTTCCCACGGCATTGCATGCTGCCGAACGGACCATCAGACCCACTCCGAGTAGAAGCAGGGCAACGTAGCAGGCCCATAAACCATTCTCCTGCTGACCGCGAGAGATGAAAACGATTTCACGAATCGCAAAAAGCGCGAGCGCAATCATTCCCAAGGCAATGGATCCCGGCTCAATCATGCGAGACATCGCCATCAGTATAATTACTGAGCTTCGACTATGTCCTCTTGCCTAGTGGAATTTGCGTGGTGTGAACTGCAGGTTCGATGGCGTTGACGAGCGGCGGCGATCTACTGTTCAGGGGCGCGTAACACGGGATTGTCGTACATTGACCGGGCGGGGCGGCGCACGGTAAAAACCCGCAGACTTCTTTGCGGAATGAAGTCCACAAACGCCACATATCGTCAGCAAGCACCAGGAGCATTCCGATATGCCGTCAGCGGGAGGAAGCGGAGAGAAAGCCATGTTCGACTATGAAGTTAAACCATCCGGGCCCTCCGTGCTTCTGTTGGTTCTGCAGTTGTTTTTTGCGCCGTTTGGATGCCTGGTTTTCGGTCTCCTCACCGCGGGCTTTTTCGAACAGCTGCTGCATGTCATAACGAGGGATCGCAGCGCCGATCTACTACTTGGCTACGCAGTCTTTATCTTGGTGGGCTTTGTGCTCGGTTACATGATACAAAGAGCGCTCCCCCGTGCGCGGCAGTCTGGCGGGCCGTGGGTGTGGGTAGTGCCTTGCTGCATTCTGGCCTGGGGCGTTCTGGATCAATCGAGAGCGCCGGGCACAGTGATCGGGACGTACTTCGTTTTCACACCCGGTGACGAGGGCGTCGGAGTGGGGCTGATCACATTGCCAGCAGTAGCGACCTGTTCTTATTCCCTGGGGGTTTTCGTGGCCAACTGGGCCGCCACAACAACGATGGGTAACATTCTCCCGCAGGCCGTGAGGCGTGGGCGATCTAAGTAATGCTTTCCGTCGAGAGACCGATCCCAGGGACCGGTGAATTGTTCCGTCATCGAACCTTGGCCGTGCACCGGGGACGAAAAACGGCATTACCGTACATTGAGGGACCGGAGACGCGGTCGGTCGCGGCCTGGTCCGGTACTTGTGCCGGTGTCGCCACTTCGCGTCCCTCGGCAAGTCGGATTATCATTTCGTTATGAAACTGCTAGCCTCTTTCCTTCTTGCGTTGGGTGTTTGCCGCGCCTGTGATTGCTTTGAACCCAGCGTCCCATCCAAGCGGGATCACGCCGAACTCATATTTCGTGGAACAATCGTTGAACTGCGCGATTCGTCGAAAGCGGCTGGCATTTCACCAGGCTTCGCTCGCGACACCAAGAAGACCGTGGTGTTCAAAGTTAGCCGTGTCTGGAAAGGAAATGTAGGCCAGACGTTCGAGATGCCGGGCATCGAAGAGACCTCAGCGTGCATTGGCTTTTGGCCGGATTACCTAAAGGTGGGAGCCGATCTGCTAGTTTATGCCTCGCGCCCCGGTGGCTCTGAATACATAACCGCTATTTGCGGCGATCACAAGCTGGCCAAGGACGCAGAAAAGGACTTCAGAACGCTCGGCCCTGGCAAAGAGCCGCGAAAATGACTCACGCAACGTGAGCAGCCGAACAGCCTTGGCTGGCGCAGCTTGTTGAGGGGCTGGAAAACGGCATTAGCCGGAAAATGCCCGGCGTCTGAGCGCCATCTCCCGGTCAAAGTAGTCAGGGATTCGCAATAACACGGTGCAGGAGCCAGAGTCCCATCACGATCAAGCTCCCGCCCGTTGCGAGCCTCCAGGGCCACGGTAACAGATGCAGGAGCCGTTCCAGCGGTTTTCGGAGTCGTCTTGGGATGAGAACCCATGCGACCAGAGTCGCCACAACGAGAAACAGCACAACGATTGCGGTCTCCATTAATACCGTCCGTTAGGATCATACGCCGAAGAGAACACCCGGGTTCCGGCTAATAAACGGCGATAGCGGAAAGTGACGGGCTGGCCGGTTGCAGCCGAGCGTCATTTTCCCCAAACCCCACTTTTCGCCCCACGAACCCTTGGTGAACCTCGTCGAGACTGGGCTTTCAGCGCAGTTTGGTCGAGATGATCGTACTTAGTGACAGGGCCAGCCGAGCGAGTCCGAGCAGCAGGCATGCGCCGGCGATAGACCACAGCCAGTATCTGTAGTAAAGCGCCCAGGCAAACGATGACGCCATCGCGTAGCCAACGACCGCGATTGTTGCCAAGGTCACCAGTTTCGCCCAACGCCACTCCCAATCGAGAGTGAAGTCCGCAACCCAGCACGCGCAAACGACGCATGGGGCAAGAACAGTTACGGCGAGAGGCCAGAGCACCGTCGCGAGTCTGCCGGTGCTCTGGAAGAGCCAAAGAAACGCAAACTGGAATTCGATGGGCACTGATGGTTTCCAGTACAGCCGCGCTCCGCACATCTTCGCCAACGCGACGAGCGCGACAGATGCGAGCAGGGGAAGCCAGACGCCCAAAACGCCAGCCCAAACGATTCTTTTTCGTGATAGACCCATTCGTCCGATACGAAGCGCAAGGATCGCAGCCGGTGTCGCCGACATGAGCATCCCGTCTGCAACAGCTAAGGGCTCGTTGAGCCCAACCTCACTGGTCATCTGCGGATTCGCGGTTCCCAGCCCAGGGGACTGCGCGAGTAGACCAGCCAATGAAAGGCAGACGCCAGTGGCAAGGCTCACTGCGATCACCTGATGGCTCCAGCGACGTTTCGCAGCAATGGCGAGCGACGCTACGACGCAGATCACGGCCAAAGCGGTCGCGCCCCAATGCCAGACAGGCTCATTGAATTGTGGTCCGTCTCGCCAAAGTGCGAACATGCTGCCAGCCAGACGAGCCATTTGCAAGAGGGACGCCATCGCGCCAATACAGAACCACGCGCCAATCGGCCACCTTAATAAGCGCCCGATGCGAGACGCGAAGAACGTCCGAATCGTCGATTGATAGATCGCTGGCGTGATGTGACAAAGCACAACCGCCGTTGACGCCCCGACGAGCAGGGCCAAGATGAACTGGTACGGACCATCGGCGGGCCATGCACGATTGACGGCCAACAACCAGCATGGGGCTGAAAAGAATAGGGCCGCGTCCATTGCCACGATCCAGCGAAGTTCGTGCCCAGAGTCCAAACTGGTTGGACTTCGGCTTTGATCGAGAAGTTCCCGTTCACGTAAAGATTGAGTATACTCTTGGCGAAAAACGGGGATAGCGGACTTCATCCCGCCGGGACGCTCCGCCCACGGTCATTTTCCCCAAACCCCACATATCGGGAACTTCTCGATGCCGGAAAACAACCACTCACACCGCTTGTCCGCACCTCGTTTATGGCTTCGCGTCCAGCCTGGGGGCGGCAGTGACATCTCGTACTCGCTGAATGACAATTCGGGTGCAGGAAAGGCCGAAATGTCCAAACCCGCTGGTGCAGCAGAGGCCTTTTCCATTCGGGCAGGTTCCAGGTTCAACGGTATCTACTCTCCCCGTGATCGTTGCCGTCACAGAGTACAAGTAGCATTGGCGTTCCCGGCATCCAGCTGTGTGCTTCTGCGCCGTGATGTATCGATGGAACCTCCTAAACTCAGAATCCCGCGAGATCCTCAATGCGTCTCGGGGAACCATGTCTCCACAGCACCACGTCGTCGGTTGGCGCTTGGGTCCACTGCCGTATTCGAGCCATACTCCGTCGGTGCTCTGGGTAGGACAACCCGTGCTGGATAGCCGAAAATCCTCGAACGCGATGACAACTTGGCCGCGCACGGCGACGAATTTGCCGCTGTACCGTTCGGGTTGGGTGGCAATGTCACATACAGCCGCGGTGGTTGGCCTGCCTGAATCTGAATCCCCAAAAGCGGTGACCTGGAACGCGGCGACCGTTACCAACCAAACCGAAACGCGTCTGCCCATGACCGCCATTGTCTCTCAGGTCTGGCGTAGAACGGATATCGGAAAATGACGGATCCCGGGCGCTGTCCACGGTCATTTTCCCCAAACGCCACATATCGACCACTTGCGCTACAAATAAACTGAACAG
>CAYTJD010000168.1:0-46153 GCA_964438005.1 uncultured Solibacteraceae bacterium
GCTCAGCCCGACGGTGGTGGTGGTCTTGCCTTCGCCCAGCGGAGTGGGCGTGATGGCCGTCACCACGATGTATTTTCCATTCGGCTTGTCCTTCAGGCGGTCGCGCACCGAGAGGTGCACCTTGGCTTTGCTCTTGCCGTAAAGTTCGAGTTCTTCGGGCAGGATGCCGGCCTCGGCGGCGATGCGGTCCACAGGAACCGGCGTCGCCGCCTGGGCGATCTCGATATCGCTGGGTACCGGGACAAGCGTCTTCTGTAGTGGGGATGCCATCGATTTTTTTCTTCTTCTTTGTTTTGGGGATTAGCCCTCGGCGGGCTGAACGTTCAAAGCGCGCCGCACGCCTTTTTGCGGTAGCGGAATCCGGCGGACGTACAGCGCCATCAGGGCCGATACCAGCGCGAGCGCCGCGCTGCCGAAGAACGCGTAGTTCCAAGTGCCGGTCTTCTCGAACAGAGTCGCGGCGATGCCGCTGCCGATCAAGGAAGCAAAGCCCTTGGCGCTATACAGGAAGCTGTAATTGAGAGCCGAGTTCTTGCTGCCGTACAAATCGGCGAGCACAGCGGGGAATAGCACGTACAGCTCGCCCCAGGTGAGAAATACCAGCACCATCAGGATGACGAACATGGTGTTGCCGGTCCGCCCCAGCGTTGTAGCGGCGAGCAGGAAGATCGCTTGGAACAGGAACGCGGTAAACATGGTCAACTCGCGGCCCATAAAATCCGAAGCCCAGCCCCATAAGATGCGGGCGGACCCGTTGGCCAGCGGTGTTAAGACCAGCGCCACTGTCAACGCGGCCTCTCCGATATTGAAGTTGGTCGCCACCGGTTTAAGCTGGGCGGTGACCATCAGGCCGCCGATGCCGATGGACAGCATGGCGATAAACAGGAAGTAGAACTGAGGCGTACGCAGCATCTCCGCGTAGGTGAAATCGAGATCGTGGCGCCGGACCTTCGGTTTGACCGCCGCCGCGGCGACCTTGTAGTTGGCGGGCGGATTGATCAGGATCAGTCCGGACAGCAGAATCAGCGCGCCGTGGGTGATGCCGGTCCACAAGAACGTGTCGGAGTAACCGATGGTTTTGATGAGGTGGTTGAAGAGCGGATTGAAGGCTGCCGCGCCCATGCCGTACCCCGCGGTAATGATGCCGGAGGCGGTGCCGCGGCGGTCCGGGAACCATTTCACGGACATCGAAACGCCGCAGGCGTACACACAGGCGACGCCGATGCCGGCCAAGCCGTAGAGGACGTAGAACTCAGTCAGGCTGCCGACGTGTCCGAGCGATCCCCAGCCAACGGCGCACAGCACCCCGGAGATCGCCATGAAAATCCGGGGGCCGGACTTGTCGATGAAAGAGGCAATGAACGGCATGGTCCACGTGCCGGCGGCGATGAACAGGCCAAAGCCCCACTGCACGTCGGAAAGCTGCCAGTGCTGTTGCGCGTGGGCCTTGACCATCGGCTGCGCAAACAGCGTCCAGGCGTACTGCAGGTTGCCGATCATCACCATGCCGACGAAGGCGGACCATAACCGGACCCATCGATTCATCGTATGCTCCTCCTACATCCCGGCGCGGGGCCGGGTGGCGCAAGGGGAATGATACCGCAACGCCGCAAGGGGCTGCAGGGAGGGGCTGTCAGCCGCCGAGCAGAGTGCCGGCCTGGATGCCGGCTGCCTGGGCCAGTTCAGCGCCGCTGACTTTCTTGCCGTCGTCGAGGCGCGCTTTCAGCACTTCGATCGACCCGCCTTGAGCCGTGATCTGGAAGCTCTGCGCCGAGACGGCCGAGACTTCGCCAATCTTTCCTTTCACGTCGGCAAAGCGGCGGTAGGTGATCTTGCGGGAGTCGAAGATGGTTAGTTTCTTGCCGTTCCAGGTAGTCCAGGCACCCGGTGCGGGATTGCAGCCGCGAATCAGGTTGTAGACGTGATCGACCGGCTTGGCCCAGTCAATCTTGGCCTCAGCTGTGCGGCACCAGCCTTCGTAGCTGGCCCGGCTCTCGTCCTGCGCGGTCTCGGTGTGTCTACCGGCCAACACGAGATCCGCGGCTTCCAGCATGGCCTGGACACCCATGGGAAACAGCCGATCGAAATAGACGGTGCCCAGCGTGTCATCCGGACTGATCGGCGTTTTCTTCTGCAGGATGACCGCGCCTTCGTCCAAGCCGTCGGTCGGCCGGAAGATGGTGAGCCCGGTTTCGGTCTCGCCCTTGATGATGGGCCAGTTGATGGAACTCGGGCCGCGGAATTTGGGCAGGAGGGACGGATGATACTGGATGGTCCCGTGTTTCGGGATGGTCACGAATTCCTGCGGCGCGAATTGCGTCACGAAGGCCATAATGCCGATGTCGGCACCGGCGTCCTTCATGGCGCGCGTAGCTTCCGGATCGCGCAGGGACTTGCATTGATGGACGCGCAGACCCTTTTGCTGGGCCGCCACGCGCAGTGTATCCGGCCGCGCGCCCTCCTTTTCGGGCGCGCAGAATACGGCGACCGCCTCATCGCCGCGTCCCAGAAACGCTTCGAGCACGGCTTTGCCGAAATCCTGTTGTCCGATGATCGCGATTTTCATCGTGCCCCGACGTCGGTGGTTTTGGGAGGCAGGGAGAAGGCGCCGGCATCTCTCTTAGCCGCAATCTGCGTGTCGTTCCAGCCCAGGACATCTTTGAGGATCTCGTCGGTGTGCTCGCCGAGCAGCGGCGAGCGCTGGATCTTCGCAGGCGAAGCCGAGAGCTTGATGGGCATGCCGACGTTGTACCATTTGCCGCGCTGCGGATGATCGAGCTCGACATACATTTCGCGGCCGTGCACGTGTTGATCGTTGGCCAAGTCCTCGGTGGACATGATGAGCCCGGCCGGCACGTCGATCTCATTCAGAACAGCCATCAGCTCGCGCTTGGTGTAGTTCGATCCGAACTGATCGAGCAGGCGCCACATCTCGTTCTGGTTCTTACGGCGGTCCGCAATTTTGGCGAAGCGCGGATCCGACACCAGCTCCGGATGACCCAGCTCCGGTCCGATCCGCTTGGCCAGCGGCTCCCACACGGCTTCCTGCACAACCACGTACAGGTAATCGTTCGGGCCGCCCGGCTTGCACTTGACGGCGTTGCCGAGCTGGCCGCCGCCGGAATCGTTGCCGGCGCGCGGCGTCGCCTGCAGACCTTTGGTCGGCACTGAGTATTCCGAGAGTTCCTGGCGCGTGAGGCGCTGATGGTCGCGGAATTTCACGCGGCACAGGTTCATGACCCCATCCATCATGGCGACCTCCACATACTGCCCCTGGCCGGTACGATGGCGGTGCTGCAGCGCGGCCAAGAGTCCGATGGCGAGGTGCAGGCCGGTGCCGGTGTCGCCGATCTGGGCGCCGGTAACAAACGGCGGGCCCTCGGGAATGCCGGTAGTGCTCATAGCGCCGCCCATCGCCTGCGCGACGTTCTCATACGCCTTGAATTCTGCATAGGGACCGGCAGAACCGAAGCCCTTGATCGAACCGAGGATCACGCGAGGGTTGATCTCGTGGACTTTCTCCCAGGAGAAACCGAAGCGGTCGAGGACGCCGGGGCCGAAGTTCTCCATGAGAATGTCGCTCTTCTTCAACAGCTCGACGAACACGGTTTTGCCTTCGGGCGATTTCATGTTGACCGTGATCGAGCGCTTGTTGCAGTTCAACATCGTGAAATAGAGGCTGTCGGCGTTCGGCACGTCGCGGAGCTGGCCGCGCGTCGCATCGCCGCCGGGCGACTCGAGCTTGATCACGTCGGCCCCCATCCACGCCAGCAGTTGCGAGCAGGTGGGTCCCGCCTGCACGTGCGTCATGTCGAGGACGCGAATTCCCTTGAGTGCTTCCATCTATCTTGTCTCCCTAGTTCCGGCGCACTGCTTACTTGTACATGGTCTGGTTCGACGTGCCCGAAGAATAGACATCGCGATTGATGACGACATCCACCAGCGCGGGCTTGCCGGAGTCGCGCGCTTTCTCGAGCGCCGGCCGGATTTCCTCGGGCTTGGTCACGCGAATGCCAAAACCGCCCATGGCTTCGGCCAGCTGGTCGAAGCGGACGTCGCCGACCACATTGCCGATATCGCCGCGGCCCGGGTACTTGCGTTCCTGCCCAAACCGAATCTGGTTCCAGCTGGAGTTATTGCCGATCACGCCCACATACGGCAGCTTCCGGTGAACCATGGTGATGAAATCGAAACCGGTCAGAGTGAACGAGCAATCGCCATAGAGCACTACCACGTCCCGATGGGGTTGGGCGAACTTCGAAGCCATCGCAAAGCCGGTGCCGACGCCGAGCGTGCCCAGCGGACCGGGATCCATCCAGCCGCCCGGTTTGTGCGGACGCACGATGGAGCCGGAGAACGTGACGATGTCACCGCCGTCTCCGATGTAGACCGTGTCTTCCTGCAGGAATTCGTTGATCTCGTGGCACAAGCGCACGGGATGAATCGGCACTTCGTTGGCAGCGATGATCTTATCGTTCTTTCCCTGGCTGCGCGCTTCGTCTTCGCGCAGCATCTGGAGGAAGGGATCGTGTTTTCGAGCGGTGTCGCCTTTGGAGGCTTCGCACATCGCATTGACGATGGTGCGGAGGTTGCCGACCAAGCCGAAGTCGAAATCGCGATTGTTCCCGACGTTGCGGTAATCCATGTCCATGATCACGATCTTCGCCTTGGGATTGAGGCGGCGGCCATAACCCATCCGAAAATCGAGCGGCGTACCGGCAAGCAGGATCACGTCGGCATTGTCGAACGCCGCTTTGCGCGACGGCATGAAGCTGTGAGAGTGGTTGCGCGGCAAAGTGCCGCGGGCCGCGCCGTTGACATAAATCGGAATGTTGAAATGGCGCGCGAAGCGGTCGATGGCGTCATGCGCCCGGCACGTCCGCGCCTGCGTGCCGAAGAGGGCCACGGGCCGCTCGGCGTTGGCTAGCAGGTCAGCCACTTGCTGCACAATGTTGGGGTCGCCGAGGAAATCCGGCGGGCCGGCTTCGGCGCCGCGCACCCGGAAATTCTTCGGGTAGCGGACTTTCGCGGTCTCTACCTTGCCGTCCATGATGTCGTGCGGAATCTCGAGGAAGCCCGGCCCGGGGGCGCCGTTGTACATTTCGCGAAACGTGATGCCCATCATTTCCGCCACACGGTCTGTGGTCATCACCAGCGAGGCGAATTTGCTGATGGGCGTCATCATTTCGGTGTGGCGCAATTCCTGTAGGCCGCCCATGCGGTATTGCTTGAGCGGTGAGTTGCCGCCAATCAACAGCATCGGGCTCTCGGCGCGGAAAGCATTCGCCATGCCCGTGACAGCGTCGGTGGTTCCGGGGCCCGCGGTCACGACCGCGCAGCCGAGGCCGGTAATGCGCGCGTAGGCGTCGGCGGCGTGGGCGGCCACCTGCTCATGGCGGACATCGATGATCTCGATGCCTTCGTCGATGCATCCGTTATAGATGTCGACGATGTGGCCGCCCGAGATGGTGAAGATGTGCCGGATACCTTCCTGCTTGAGCATTTTGGCGACGATCTGGCCGCCGGAAATCATTTCTGCGGCGGGAGTGGCTTTGATGTCGGTAGCGTTCGCGTTAGCGGTGGCTGTTCCCATGTAAACCTCGTGCGTGATCTAAGAGGCGGGGCAAACCGGTCTCTCTTGCAAAGCCCGGGCGCGCGACAGCATCCGCCCGGGTGACCTGCTGCACCAGAATAGAATATCACGCCGGAATTGCAGGCTGCGGCCGTAAGCGGCATAGTCGTAAGCGGCATAGACTGAACCGCTGAGATAAGGAGACGCAAAGAAGACAAAGTCTCGGCGGGCTCCGGCGGACCAGGCGCCCTGTTGCTACCGGCGCCAATCGGGTGTGCGGGCCGGCACAAGCGGCGCCCCGGGGCCGGGCGCCGAGCCGGCAGAGCCCGCTGAGAATCCGGCTTCATAAAAGACGCAGATCGGCGGCGCGGTATTCGTGCACTTGGCCGCAGCCCGGACTAGCGCATTGCAGGCTCGCTTGCCATCCTCGCCGTGCCGCGTTTCCAGCGGCTCCCGGAATCGCCAAACGCTGTGACGTCACCTGCCAGAACGTCTGATAGAGGCGCGCGATTTCGGTGCCGCCTATGCCTGCAATATATTCGTCCTGGATTTCAATCGGGGCGCCGCAAGTCTTACAGCGCACGCAGACACGTTGAGCCACAGGCTGTTTCTCACCCTGCGATCGATTTCCAATTGCGGACCAGGTGGTCCGCGGTGCGCCAGGCCAGCGCCTGAATCGTCAGCGTCGGGTTCCGCGCCCCGTGGCTGCCCATCACCGATCCGCCGAGCACGCCCAGGTTTGGCGCTTCGTGAGAGAAACCCCACGCATCGACCACATTGGTTTCGGCGTTCGCGCCCATGCGGGTGCCGCCGACAGCGTGCCAGGATTGATTCGGGCCTTCCGGCGGGAGCGGCTGTTTCGTCACTGCGGTCGCGCCGGCGGCGCGCAGCCACTCTTCGGCCCGCGTCGCCACATAGGACCGGATGCGGAGCTCGTTCTCCTTGGGGCCGCTGGTGATGCGGCATACTGGATCGCCCAGCGGATCCCTGAATTCCGGATCCAAGTCCAGCCACGTGTTCTCATAGGGCAGGGAAGTGCATTGGGCATACACGCCTACCGACCGGCCGGCGTTCTGGTTCACGAACTTCTTCCATTCGGAGCCCCAGGCGGGCGCACTGTCGAAGAGCGGCATGGCGGCAGCCGCGATCGGATGCAGTTCGTGGTTCACGGTTAAACTGGCACCGCCGACGAAGCCGAGTTTGGAGTGATCGAAGTTGTCATCGGCCCAGTTGTTCACGACCACGCCCTGCGCCAGCGCGCCGTACCAGATGTTCAGATCGAACGGAAACAGCGCGGAGATCTCACGGCCATCCCAATGCGCGATGTAATGCCGGCCCACCTGTCCATGATTGTCGGCGAGGCCTTTTGGGTACGCTTTGGATCTCGAAAGCAGCAGCAGACGCACGTTCTCGTAAGTGTACGAGGCCAGGAGCACAACCTTGGCAGGCTGGAAATATTCCTTGCCGCCGCGCAGATATTGGACGCCGGTGACGCGGCCGTTGCCATCGGAAAGGATACGCGTCGCCTGCGCGTGGTCGGCGATGGTGAGATGCTTCGTCTGGACCGCGCGCGGGATGGTGGTGACGGCGGTGGAATTCTTGGCGCCGATGTGGCAACCGCCGGTATCGCAGTATCCGTGATAGGCGCACTCCGGACGGCCGCCGTACGGCTGGGAATTGATAGCGGCCGGCGAGCGATGGCCGTTCCAGCCGAGTTTTCCTGCGGCTGAAGTCAGGAGATTTGTGAAGCCGGTGTCGCGCAGAGGCGGCATCGGATACTCGCGCCGCCGGGGCCCTTCGAATATGTTTCCGGCCCGATCGATCGTTCCTTGAATGTTGCCGGCCTTTCCGGAGACGCCGATTTCGTATTCGACGAGATCGTAGAACGGTTCCAACTCGTCGTAGGTGAGCGGCCAGTCTTCGATGGTCGAGCCTTTGGGCAACGCGCCCCCGCCGTAGCGCCGGGCGGCTTCGGTGCGGATCCGGAAGTCCCACGGAGCGAAACGCCAGCTATTGGCATCGTAGTGGGTCGAGGTGCCGCCGACCGCGTTCATCATGGTGCGGCCGCTGGAGGCCCGGCGGGCCGCCTGATCGGGACTGGTGCGAAAAGTTGGGATCTCGCGCTTGGTTTTCGGGACGCTGGTGACCTGCATGCGGACATTATTGTGAATTTCATCGGCATGAAAGTCCTTGTGGGGATCCAGCCAGCCACCCGCTTCAATACCGGCAATCTGCAAGCCGGCGCGCGCCAGCGGCAGGACGGCCACGCCGCCCGCGGCGCCCAGTCCCACGACGGCGACATCTACCGGTTTCAGGTTAATGGCCATACTGTGCTCCGTAGGCGGAACGGTGATTGGGGGAGGGTAGCTTGTCCATGCGCTGCTCGTCGGGCGAGACGGCGAGCCGCGGCCCCGGGTAGCGGATCAAATCCCAGCCGGCGAAGTTGTGGTTGCCGCCGTGGAAGGGATCGCCGAACATGCCTTCGAGCGTGAGCCGCCGGGCGCGCGTGAAGAACTGCTGGGCGTTAGGGAACCCGGCAGCGGTGCCGCGTTCCATGGCGGTGATCACGACATCGCGCTTGTCCGGTGGGAGGCCGGCGAAGGCGGCGCCTTGCGAGTTCTTGGCGAACGTGTCCATGGCGGCAAGTCCGTCCAGGAAGGATTGCTTCTCGGCCGCATTCGGACCGGCGAGCGCGCGATCGATGTAGTGCTGCGCGCCGGCTTCGGCCGCGCTCGGGCCGAGCGGATCGCGGGGAATCAGGCGCTCGACCAAGGCTTCGAGGGTCTTCATTTGAGCGGGCGTCAGAGCTGTCTCGGCAGTCTGCGCCGTAGCCGTTAATGCGGCGAGAGGAACGAAGGCCGAGCTGACGATCAGCTCGCGCCGGGAAATTTCATGTTCGGGTTCCGGCATAAGCCGGAGTATACACCTGTAGCATTTTGGGGTTCACGACAGCCGGCCGCGGACTTTTTCGCTGAGGGCTTTGCCGTCGACCGTTTTGCCGGTGAGCTTGGCCTGCGTGGCCTTCATCACCACGCCCATCTGTTTGAGCGACGTCACGCCGGTTTCGGCCAAAGCCGCGGCGATGGCGGCTTCGATTTCGGCCTCGCTGGCGCCCGCCGGCAGATATGCCTCGATCAAGGCCCGCTCGGCCTCTTCCTTGTCGGCCTGCTCGGGGCGGCCTCCCTTGCGGAACATCTCGGCGGCCTCGATACGCTGCTTGATGAGCGACTTCAGCACCTGCATTTCGGCGGCTTCGTCGATGGGTTTGGGCGAGTCGACTTTGAGCTTCATGAGGGCTGCCTTGATCATCCGAAGCGCGCTGAGCCGCGCTTCATCGCGGCTCTTCATGGCCGACACCATGTCGTTCTGCACGCGGTCAACAAGAGGCATGGTCTTAGTGTAGCGCCCGCGCCAATCGGGCAAAAAGTCCCGGTCTGCGGGGTTGGGCATGAAACTTTCCGACTGATTCTGGGACTTTTCGGGCCGGTTGATCCTACCGGCAGGACTGGGTTTCGCGGGTCATTTCGGTTGAAATGAGATTGTGACCGCGACCAGCCGAGACGGAATCGTTTGGGGGGATTGACTCTCCTTCGGACTTCCTACGATCCCCAAACTGCGCTCTGCCTGCCCACATGTGAATCATAGCTGGGACCTCTGGTACTGTAAAGCCAAATGTCGTGAGAAACCCCCTCTTTTGTTAACGTTCCGCAGTGCCGGGAACGGGGTCGCGGAACCGCCGGCCGGTCCCAGAGTCGCGATGATATCCTGGAGAGTCGAACCCCCATGCATATTAAGAAGCAGCGCCTGCTGACTCCAGGCCCCACTCCTCTCTATCCGCCGGCTTTGCACGCGATGATGGCGTCGGATATTCATCACCGCACCGAAGATTTCCGCAAAGCCTACCGGTCTTGCCTGACCGATCTCAAAGAAGTGCTGGGCACGTCGAACGACGTGCTGATGTTCGCCGCCTCGGGGACGGGCTCGATGGACGCGACCGTCTCGAACCTGTTTTCCAAGGGCGACAAAGTGATCGTGTGTTCGGCCGGCAAATTCGGCGAGCGCTGGGCCGAGATTGCCAAAGCATACGGGCTCAACGCCAGTGTTCTGACGGTTCCCTACGGGCAGGTGGTCGCACCGGCGCAAGTCGAGCGGGCCCTGGCGCAGGATTCAGAGATCAAAGGCGTATTCGTGCAAGCGTCGGAGACGTCGACGGGCGCCGCGCACGATGTGCAGGCGATGGGCCGAGCAGTCGCGAAGACCGGGGCGATCTTGGTGGTTGACGCGATCACCGGATTGGGGACCATGCCGCTCGATATCGACGGGTGGGGCCTCGACATCCTGATCGGCGGATCGCAGAAGGCGTTCATGATTCCGCCGGGGCTGAGTTTCTTATCGATCAGCCCGAAGGCCTGGAAGTTCGCCGAGACTGCCGCGCTGCCGCATTACTACTTCAACCTGAAGAAGGAAAAAAAGAGCGGTGACGCGGGCGAATCGAGCTGGACGCCGGCCACCGCGCTGGTGCTGGCCCTGGCCGAGGCGCTGCGCTACATCAAGCAGACGGGGATGGCCCAGCTGATTGAGAACGCACAACTGCTGGCGCACGCCACGCGCGCGGCGGTGGTCCGGATGGGCCTGGAACTGTTCGCCGCCGCTGCGCCTGGGTCGTCGGTTACGGCGGTGAAAGCGCCGCCGGGAATGGATTCCGGCGTGATTGTCAAAGAATTCCGCAACCGCTTCGGGGCCATCATCGCTAATGGCCAGGGCTCGATGAAGGGACAGATCTTTCGCATCGCCCACCTCGGCTATTTCGATTTCGCCGACCTGTTCGCCGTGATCGCGGGACTGGAAATTATTCTCAACGCGAACGGATATCCGGTGAAGTATGGAACGGGCGTGGCGGCGGTCGAGGAGATTTACGAACAGGCAGCGGTGAAGCCGCAGCCGGCACACGCCTAGGCGCGCACGATGAACATCCTGATTGCGGAGCCTCTGGCGCGAGCGGGCATCGAGTTGTTCCAGGCACAGCCGGGCTGGAACACGATTGTTTCGAATCCAAAAGAATACGCGCAGCACCTGGCGGATGCCGACGCCTTGCTGGTGCGGAGCGCGGTGCAGGTAGACCAGGCGGTACTCGCCAAAGCGCCGAAGTTACGAGTGATCGGGCGGGCCGGCGTGGGCGTCGATAACGTCGACCTGGACGCCGCGACCGAAGCCGGAGTGCTGGTGATGAACACGCCCGGCGGCAACGCCGTGTCGGTGGCCGAGCACACGATGGCATTGATGCTGGCGATGGCCCGCCACATTCCGCAGGCCGACTCTTCCACGCGCGCCGGCAAATGGGAGAAGAAAAAGCTGATGGGCAACGAGCTGCGCGGCAAGACGCTCGGAGTGATCGGTCTCGGCTCGATTGGACGCGAGGTAGTGCGGCGCGCGCGGGCGTTCGAAATGCGCATCGTGGCCCACGATCCGTACGTCACCGGCAAACTCGCCGAAGATCTGGGCGCGCAACTCACCGATCTGCCGCTGCTCTATGCCGAAAGCGATTACATTACGCTGCATGTAGCGGCAACTCCGGAGACCGAGGGGATGCTCTCGCACGAGGCATTCCGCCGGATGAAGCAGGGCGTGCGCATTGTGAACTGCGCGCGCGGCGAGCTGGTGGACGAGGCGGCGTTGTGCGAGGCGCTGGCATCGGGTAAAGTGGCCGGCGCGGCAATCGATGTATTCAAAACCGAGCCGCCTCCCGCGGGCTATCCGTTGTTCGCCGCCGCGGGGCTTTTGGCCAGCCCGCACATCGGCGGATCTACCGAAGAGGCGCAGGAAATTGTCGGCGTGCGCATCGCCGAGCAGGTGGTGGAGTATCTGAAGAACGGGATTGCGCTCAACGCCGTGAACATGCCGGCGCTGAGCCGCGAGCAGTATCGCGCGGTCGGCCCCTACGTGGCGCTGGCCGAAGCGCTGGGTGTGCTGGCGGCCAATATCGCGAACGGCAATCCGGCGACGGTGCGGCTGGTCTACTTCGGCAAGCTCGCGGACACCAACACCAATCTTCTGCGGAACGCCGGCGTGGCGGGGGTGCTGCGGCGCTCGACGCCGCACCGCGTCAACCTGGTCAACGCGATGCCAATCGCCGAGCAACGCGGCTGGAACGTGGCGGAGCGCCACGAAATGCGGTCGGCGCACATGGATTCAATCCGGCTCGAACTGGAAACCGACCGGGGAATCACCTCGGTGGAAGGTGCGGTCGTGATGGACAAGCCGCGGCTCATCCAGGCCGACGGGATCCGGTGCGAGGCGGCGCTCTCGGGATACCTGACGTTTATGAAGAATCAGGATGTACCGGGAGTGATCGGCCATGTAGGCACGGTTTTAGGCCGGAATCACGTGAACATCGCCAATTTTTCGCTGGGCCGGCGCGAAGCGCCGCTGCATCCGGGCGAGCCGTTGGAGGCCGTGGCGTTGGTTACAACCGACGAGCTGGTATCGGAAGCCGTGCTGACGCAATTGCGCGACAATCCCGCTGTGAAATTCGCGCGCTCGGTGGAGTTCGGCGGGTAGCGCTCTCCCGGTTTCTCCGCTCGCCAGGTCTGCTCCGGAGTCAAAGCACAAAACTCGCACGAGGCCCGCTTGACTTCCTCCCTGTTCTGAACTATATCTAGTCTGGAAAGGGGAGCGCATGGGGGAACGGGCCGGTTCAGAGCTGTTGCCGGGCACGCTGTACATGATGATCCTGCGCACGCTGAGCGCGGGTCCGCTCCACGGCTACGCCATCGCGAAGCGAATTCAGGAGGCGTCCCGAGGCGGGCTCGCGATTGAGGACGGGTCCCTCTATCCGGCCCTCAATCGCATGCTGGTAAAGGGCTGGTTGAAGGCGGACTGGGGCACTTCGGAGAACAACCGCAAGGCGCGTTTCTACCGGCTCACGCCGGACGGCCGCAAGCAACTGGAGAAGGAAACGGAAGTTTTCGGCCAGTTGGTCCGTTCGATTCAACTCGTGATGAGGAGCGCGTGAGATGGCGTTCTGGCAGCAAGCGGGCCGCCGCGCCGCCTACTTGTTCCGGCGGAACGAATTCGAGCGCGACCTTGAGGAGGAGATCCGTTTCCATCTGGAAAGCCGTGTCGACGAGTTGGAGCGCGCAGGCATGTCGAAACGCGACGCGACGATCCAGGCGCGCCGCGAATTCGGATCGGGCGCGCGCCTGCGCGAGGAATCCCGGGCAGCATGGCAATTCCAGTGGTTCGAAGACTTGCTTGCCGATCTGCGGCACGCCGCCCGGACGTTTCGGAAGAACCCGGCCTTTACTCTGACCGCGTTAGGATGCCTGGCTCTGGGAATTGGCGCCAACACGCTGATCTTCAGCCTGGTCCATGCGATTCTGCTGAGCCCGCTTCCGTATCCCGAGGCCGACCGCGTGGTGATGGTGCGGTTTACGCCGCCAAACCGGCCTGACGAGCGGCTCGGCACCAATCCCGGAAGTTACTTCTTCATTCGGGAGCACAATGACGTGTTCGAGCGGATGGGGGCGGTGCGGGTCACGTATTCGGGTGTGATGCCGCCTGGGAACGATGCGACGACGCAGTGGGTCCAGGCCGGCTGGTCGTCACCGGGCCTCACCGACGTGATGGGCGTCAAGCCGCTGCTGGGGCGCTGGTTCTCGCGGCAGGACCGGGATTTCAACGTGGTCATCAGCTACGGATTCTGGCAGCGCGTGTTCGGCGGTGCGCCGGACGTGCTCGGCAAGAAATTGATTTGGGTGCCCTACGGCGCGGCCACCGTGACGGGTGTGGCGCCGCCTGGATTTCAAACACTGGATCCGGATATCGACGTGTGGCTGTTGCAGCCGGACGAGAACCTGGCGCTGGCGCGGCGGAGTCCCAACCGGGTGTTCCATCTGTTTGCGCGCCTCCGGCCGGGGATCAGCCTGGAACGGGCGCAAGCGGAGATGGACAGCCTGACGGCGCCGCTCGGCGCGGAATCGGAGATCGACCGTGGCTGGTCGATCAAGATCCAGGGGCTGCGCGACGTCTATACCGGCCATCTGCGCCAGCCCCTGCTTGTGTTTCAGGGGGCGGTGCTGATTCTGCTTCTGATTGCGTGCGCCAATGTGGCCAGCCTGCTGCTGGCGCAGGCGACGAGCCGGCAACGAGAACTGGCGATGCGTTCGGCGCTGGGGTCGAGCCGCGGCCGGGTGATCCGGCAGCTTCTGGCGGAAAGCCTGCTGCTCTCGTGGATGGGCTACGCATGCGGCACTGGACTGGCCTGGACCAGTTTGCGAGTCGTACGCCGCGCGCTTCCCACGATCCTGCCGCGATTTGTCGACGTTACGCTGAATCCGGTTGTGTTGGGGTATTGTCTGCTTCTATCGTTGGCGACAGCCTTGATCTTTGGGGCCCTGCCCGCGGTTCAGATGTCGCGGACGGACCTGATGGAAGTGCTTCGCGATGCCACGCGCAGCACGATGCGGCGCAGCAGTCTGCGCGGCGCGCTGGTGGCGGCGGAAGTGGCGCTCGCCGTAGTGCTTCTCACGGGAGCGGGTCTGATGACCAACAGCCTGCTCCGGCTGAACCTGGTGCGGCCGGGATTTGACACGCACGGCTTACTCGCGCTCCAGATTCCTTTTCCGCGTAACGCCTACCAGCAGACCGGAAAGAACACAGCGGCCGGCGGCATGCTGATGGAGTTCACGCCGAGGCTGAGCCAGCTCGGCGATCAGATTCGCGAGCGGCTGGCCCAGGTGCCGGGTGTCGAATCGGCCGGCCTGACCATGACCCCGCCGCTGGGAGGAACGCCGCGCCGCTTCAACTTCAGTGAGGAAAACCATCCGCTCGCCAGCGCGGAGCAGGAGGCGTGGACGGCCGAATGGTATCCCGTGAGCGCAGATTATTTCCAGACTCTGAAAATTCCTCTGCTGCGCGGCCGGGCCTTGGCGGCAAGTGATTCGGAGACGAGCCATCCGGTGATGGTGATTAACGCCACCCTCGCTGAGCGTTTTTTCAGGAATGAAGATCCGATCGGGAAGCGGATTCAGATCGGAGTGGTGTACGATCAGCCGCGCGAAATTGTCGGCGTGGTGGGTGATGTGCGCCAGAACCGGTATGAATATGTCCCGCAGGCGCAGATGTATGTCCCGCGGGTGCAATTGCCACGCAAGATGGATATGACGCTCGGGCTGCAGCTGATGGTAGGGACGTTCGTGGTTCGAACCAAGGGCGACGCGGCGCCGCTGGTTTCCGCGCTGCGTAAAGCCGTTGGCGCGGTGGACCGGACCCTGGCGGTGACTCATGCCCAGACGGTCGATGAGTACGCGGCCGGACAACTGGAAGATCTCCGGCATTACACCGCATTGCTGAGCATATTCGGCGGCATGTCCATTCTTCTATCCGTGGCTGGACTGTTCGGCATCATGGCTCACGCAGTCAGCCAGCGCACCAACGAGATCGGTATCCGCGTGGCGCTGGGCGCCAACGCCGGCGCGATCCAGGGACTGGTCGCACGGCAGGGAATGGTGCTGGTGGGGATTGGAATCCTGTTTGGCGTGGCGGCTTCGCTGGTATTGACGCGGGTGATCGGGCGATTCTTATGGGGCATTACCGCTACCGACCCGCTGAC
This sequence comes from uncultured Solibacteraceae bacterium, assembly GCA_964438005.1. Classification (GTDB taxonomy): domain Bacteria; phylum Acidobacteriota; class Terriglobia; order Bryobacterales; family Bryobacteraceae; genus PSRJ01. Next base: position 15,183 of record CAYTJD010000168.1, read on the forward strand.
GTTCGGCGTGGTCCTGCTGGGCATGGCGGCGGTCGCGATGCTGGCATGTCTTGTGCCAGCCCGCCGGGCGCTGCGGATCGATCCGATTCTGGCGCTGCGTTGGGAGTAGAGGCGGCTCAACAGACCAAATCTTCGCGGCCGATCTTGAAATTCTCGAGATTTCCCAGAATGGTGAGAGCGATCTGCTTGGGGTCAAAGAAGGTCCGTGCGATGCGCTGCACGTCGTCGGCGGTGACGGCTTCTATGCTTTCCACCAGTTCGTCAAGAGTGAAGAATTTGCCGAAGTACATCTCCTGGCGGGCCAGGTTGGACATGCGGCTGGCGGTGGATTCCAGACTCAGCATGAGCGAGCCCTTCAAGTGATCCTTGGCGCGCCGCAATTCCTCGGCGCCGACTACCTCATCCTTCAGCTGGCGGAATTCCTTCATGATCGATTCCACCACTTGGCGCGCCGACTCCAGCGAGGTGCCGGCGTAAATCGAAAGGCAACCGGTGTCGCGGTACGGGTTGAGTTCGGAAAAGACCGCGTAGGCCAAGCCTTGACGCTCGCGGATGTTCTGGAACAGGCGCGAACTCATGCCCCCGCCTAACAGGGTATTGAGCACGTAGCAGGCGAAACGCTCCTGATGCGGCAGCGGATAAGAAGGCACACCGAGGCAGACATGCACCTGCTCGAGGGATCGCTTATTGCGCAGCGCGATGCGCGCGTGTGTGCTTGGCACCGGATCGGCTTTCGCGGGCGCGCCCGGCGGCACCGATTCAAAATGTTCGCGCACCAGATTCACCAGCCGCTCGTGGGTGAGGTTGCCGGCCCCGGTGACGATCAGGTTGCCGGGCGCGTAGACTTCCGAGTAGTAGCGGCGGATGCCCTCGCTATCGAACTTCTTGACGGTTTCACGGGTGCCGAGGATCGGCTTGCCGAGCGGGTGATCTTTCCAGAAGTTCGATGAAAAGATCTCATGGACGAGATAGTCGGGGCTATCCGCTTCCATCTTGATTTCTTCCAGGATGACGCCCTTTTCTTTTTCGACATCCTCAGGCCGAAACATGGGGTTCAGGACCAGGTCGGCCAGGACATCCCAAGCCAGGGAGAGGTGCTCGTCCAGGACCTTGGTGTTGAAGCAGACCAATTCCTTGGCCGTGAAGGCATCGAGATTGCCGCCGATGGAATCAACCGAGCGCGCGATATCTTCGGCCGTGCGCCGCGTCGTGCCCTTGAACAACATGTGCTCGATGAAATGACTGATGCCGTTCTGCTCGGACAATTCCCGCCGGGAGCCGGTGCCGATCCAAATACCTACGGAGACGGACCGGACATGCGCCATGGGCTCGGTGATGACCCGGACGCCGTTCTTCAGCGTGGTCGTCTCGATCTGGCGCACGGGGTTGGTAGTGGTTCTGCTAGCCAAAGGTGTTCTCTCTATTCTTTGTAACACCCTGCATGGACAGGCCGCTATCATGGTAGTAGTTAACTCCATGCAACCGCTGGTAGGAATGGAAGTTGCCGAACTCCAGGAGGCCCTGGGACCGAGCCAGCCCGCCTATCGGGCCCGGCAACTCTACGAGGCAATTTACCGCGGACAGGCCACGGACCTGGTGCAGGTTTCTACGCTGCCCTCCCGGACGCGGCAAGAACTTGCCGGCCGTCACGCCGTTGGGCTGCCGGAGGTGGCGCGAATCTACGAGTCGGCGGATGGCACGCGGCGCTACCTCTTGCGATTGAATGATGGCCGGACCGTCGAGACGGTGCTCATGCCCGAGGGGGAGCGCGATACCATCTGCATCTCCAGCCAGGTAGGCTGCCCGGTGGATTGCAAGTTCTGCATGACAGCGCTGCTCGGTTTGGAGCGCAGCCTGACAGCCGGGGAAATTGTCGGCCAGGTGCTGCTGGTGGTGCGCGAGAACAGGCTGCGGCAGGACGGAGGGCGGCTGAACATCGTCATGATGGGGCAGGGCGAGCCGCTTCTGAATCTGCCCAACGTGATCAAAGCGACGCGGATTTTGCTCGACCCGCATGGATTCGGGCTCTCCCCGCGCCGTATTACGATCTCCACCTCCGGCATCATCCCGAAGATCGAGGAACTGGGGCGCGAGCCAGTGCGGCCGAAACTGGCGATCTCGCTGAACGCATCGACCGAAGAGACGCGCCGCGAACTGATGCCGATCACGCGCAAGTATCACTTGAAGGATCTGCTGGAAACCTGCCGGCGCTATCCGCTTCGGCCGTGGGAGAAGCTGACCTTTGAGTACGTGCTGCTGAAAGGGATCAACGACACCGACGCCGATGCGCGGCGCGTGACGAAGCTCCTGGCCCACCTCAACTGCAAGGTGAATTTAATCGCGCTAAACCCAGGACCGGAAATACCTTACGAGACGCCAGATCCAGCGCGCGTAACCAGCTTTCAGCAGATCGTGCGGCGTTCGATGCCGTGCTTCATCCGCAAACCGCGGGGACTGGATATTTATGCGGCCTGCGGACAACTTAAACGGAATTCCTGCTAAGTTCACATCCTCTCTACTGCCTAGGCAGTAGCAACTGCCCGGCCGGGCGCAACATCCTAACAAGTAGAGGATGAGAAAAAAATATGTTGCGGTTATGGCTGCAAGTGATGGGGGCCTGCTTCCTGGCTGCGATGCTGAGCAGCCCCTTGTGGGCCGCGGAACCGCCGCGGCCGGGCGCGATCAATTACATCGAAGGGCAGGCCACGGCCGGCGGGCAAACGCTGACCGAGAAATCAGTCGGATCTGTGACTCTGACGGCGGGTGAAACACTGTCAACCCAAAAGGGCAGAGCCGAGGTCCTGCTGACGCCGGGGATTTTCCTCAGAGTGGACAATCACAGCTCGATTCAGATGGTTTCTCCAGGTCTGGCCGACACGGTGGTGCAATTGCAGAGCGGTCGCGCCCTGGTCGAGGTGGCGGAGATCCAAAGGGAAAACAATGTGCGCGTCGACATCGGCAACGCCAGCACACAAGTGCTGAAGGCAGGGCTGTATGATTTCGACGCGAACCAAGGGCTGGTCCAGGTGTTTGACGGCAAGGCGACGGTGCAGGACGACGACGGGCACGTGGTGGTTCACGGAGGCCACGAACTTCGCCTGAACGCGGCGAACCAGAAATTGAAAGCCGTGAGATTCGATAAGACGGTAAGCGAAGACGATTTTTACCGGTGGGCGCGCCTGCGCTCCTCGTACCTGGCAGAAGCCAACTTCGATGAGGCACGGAGATACGTTGTCAACGGTGGTTGGGGGCCCGGCTGGTATGGAGCGGGCTGGTATTGGGATCCGGGGTTCGACGCCTACACCTTCATCCCCGGCTACGGTGCGTTTTTCGGGCCGTTCGGCTATGGTTTCTATTCACCGTTTGTCGCGTATGGAGGTCCGTATTTCGGCTACGGTGGCTATTACGGCGGCTACTATCGTCACTTCGGCCAAGGCTACAGGCCTCCGGTGTTTGCCCATGGCGGATTCGGCGGCCACGCGTTTTCTGGCGGCGGCCGCGCGTTTTCTGGCGGCGGGCGCTCCGGTGGCTTCGACGCAGGACCGGGTGGAGGCTTCGGTGGCCGTACGGGAGGATTTGGCCGAAGCGGAGGATTTGGCGGACGCCGCTAGACCGCGACTGGAGCGAAGGGACTGACCAGGTTGCCGGCGCCGTCAAACTGCAGCGGAAGCGTGTCTTCGACAGTCAGCAGCGGGTTGCTGTCGATCTGCGGCCGCAGGTTCTCGCTCAGACCTAGACGCGCCAGTTCGAGCGTGTTGCGGATCCACCCGATCGTCACTTCGCGCATATCGACCCGGCCGGCGCTGGGCATGATTTGCTCGAGGCACTCACGATCGGTCGCGTAATGAATCGGTGTGTGCGCGCCGGAGGGATTGGAGGCGGTCAGCGCGTTGATCCAGGTGGCGTGCGCGTCGATGCCGCGCACCAGGCGGTCGGTCACTACGTCGGCGCTGCCCACCCCCAACGCGTTTCCGTAGGTGTTGTCGCTAAGATCGCGCGCGAAGATGCGCTCAATGCGCGGCGCGTCGGGGAACGGATTGTATTCGCCGCGATGGGTGCGGTTGATGATCTTGGTGTCCATTCCCATGCCGCTGATGTTTTTGCCCATCTCGTCGACCACCAGCAGATCGAGATCCATGGGAATCTTCGCCATCCACGATTTCACCAGAGCCAGGTTTTCCTCTTCGCGCTGTTCCATCTGGGCGGCCGGGACGACGTCGATCTTGCCAATCTCGTGGCAGGCATCTTCGAGGATGGCTACTCCCCCCAGGACCTTGCCGGAGCTTAAAGTTTGGCGGCCGACCGTGCGGATGACGTATTCCAGACCGAGCCGGTGTCCGTAGGCGTGATACCGCTGCGCGCCGGCCAGCTTTCCCAAGCCGATGGCCATCATTTTGAAGAGGCCGCTTTCGATGGCGCCGGAAAAATCGGTATGCCACTTGATGCGGTTGACGAGCAGAACGGCGTCGGCCGCGTAGGCCGTGCGGTCGATGAAGGCTTCAATGCCGTCCGAAGTCTTGCCAAGCGAAACGACTTCGAGCTGGCTCACGATCGGGCAACCCATCGTGGCTTCGGTAATGCCGTAGTGCGAGAGTACGTCGGCTTGACCCTCGGCGGTGGCTCCGCCGTGGCTTCCCATCGCCGGAAACAGGAACGGCCGCATGCCTTGTTCCTTCCAGTAGCGGACCACGCTGCCGACGATGACGTCGAGGTGCCGAATCCCGCGGCTGCCGACGCCGATGGCCAGCTGCGCGCCGGGCTTGAGCCGCGCAGCGAGCCCGGAGGAGGTGAGCTGGTGGGCGACTTCGCCAGGAAGGTCGGGTATCCGGCGGTCGGGAAAGTTCTGCCGGACCAGAAGGAGGCGGGGGAATTCCATCCCCCTATCTTATCCCTCTGCTTCGGGACGGCCCCACTCCGATTCCAGCATCCGGGAGTATTCGCCCGAGGCGTAGAGCTCGAAGTGGAAGTTGACGGAGGTGATGCTGCAGTAAGGGTCCGACTCCATAAAGCATCGGAACAGGGAATCGGCGTAGCGATCGTAGCCGCGCAGGAATTCGTCGGCGAGCATATCGGCATCCGGGGGGCGGACAAACAACATGTTCAAGCCCAAGGCGCGCACGAAGATCGAGGCGTAATCGGCGACGCCCCACCGCATGAGTTTTTCCTGTACCTCTTTCGGCGGGTTCGCGATGAGCAGATGAGCAAAGCTCTGCGGCCGTATCAGCGCACCCTGTAGAGCGGGAATGCGGCCCACGCTCTCGCCGCACTGCTCGATCCAGCGCATCAGGTCCTTACCGAGGAAGAACAACATGCGGGTTTCCGCATACCGGCCGGACAACAGGCGGCGCATCAAGATTTCCGGATCGCTGCCATCATTGGAAACGAGCCCGGAAAGCATGAGGGCGGCGCGGGAGTTTTCCAACAGGGCCGACGGGGACACGTGCTCGTTAAAGGGGTGAAGGATAAGGGGAGGAAGGGTCCAAACCTTTTCTCCGAATGCGGTGGCGGATGCGGACATGAAGCTCCCACTAGATTATCGGCCGCTTTCCCGACAAACTTAAGTCGTGGCTGACCCAGCGGTTCCAAAGGTACTAACAAAAGAGATGATGGTAGCACCTCCCGTCTTGGGGCTACGCTGCGAATTAACCATGGTACGGGCACTTTGGGCTTTATTTCTCCGCGAGGACCGGGGACACGGCCTCGCGGAGTACTGCCTGGTGGCAGCATTTATCGCAATGATCGCGTTGGGGTTGTACCTCCATGTATCGGGCGGCGTGCAGGATTTGTGGAGCACCGCAAATTCGACTCTGGTAACCGGGAACTCCACGAGCAGCGGGGCGAGCGGCACATCCACCGGTACTGGCGCATCGGTCGGCGCTCATTAGCTCCAGTTGAAACGGGCGGGACCGATAGTGTTATCCTTGCCCCTTCATGTCCGCGCGCCCGAAACGCTGGCCGCCCCCGTGGCTGTTTCTCATTCTGATCCTGCCGGGCGGAGTTTATAACGGCTTCATCCAAACGCCGTTGTCTTTCTTGTTAGGCAAGGCGGGCGTGGCGGTCGACCGCATTGCCAATATCGAGTCGCTCCTGCAGGTCCCGCCAGTAGTTTATTTCTTGTGGGCGCCGCTGGTAGATATGAAGCTCCGCCGCCGCACGTGGCTGGTGCTGGCGTCGATTGTCAGCGCCGGCTGCCTGGCGTTTGCCATGCCGCTGATCGCCACGCGGTTCCTGACGGTCGTCACCGTCCTACTCCTGGCCGGAATGACTATCAACGTGATGGTTTCCTCGGCCCAGGGCGGCATGATGGTGGCCACGCTCTCGCGGTCCGGGCAAGCGCAGGCCTCGGCCTGGACCCAGGCTGGCAACCTCGGCGGCGGCGCGCTGGGCGCGGGAATTTCCCTGTGGCTTTTGGCTCGGACACCCATGGCTGCGGCCATATCGGCCACGGCAGCGATGCTGGCGCTGCCCTCGCTCGCTGCGTTGACGGTGGAGGAGAGCCTGCCGGTCCAGACCGCGGGTTTTCGCGATCACCTCTGGAAAGTTGGCAAAGAACTGATCACCGTGTTCCACTCGCGGCGCACGGTCTGGGGGTTATTGTTACTGGCTTCTCCGGTGAGTTCCGGAGCGGCGTTGAATCTGCTGCCGGCCGTCGCCTCCCACTACGGGGTCGGCGCGCAAGGGGTGATGTGGGTGAATGGGATGGCGGGCGGGTTGGTTCTCGCCTTGGGCTCGCTGCTGGCGACGCTCGTGCCGGGGGAATGGGACCGGCGTCTGACCTACGCAGGCGCCGGGCTGCTCAATGGACTCGCCACGCTCACGCTGATGGCCGGCGACCGGTCTTCGGTCTATTTCGTTGGTACCGTGCTCTACCTGGTCACCACGGGTTTTGGGTACGCCCGGTTCACCGCGCTGGTGATGGATGTGCTCGGGCCTGGGGAACACGGCGTGAGCACGCGCTACAGTCTCTTTCTGGCTGCCGGCAACCTGCCGATTGCGTACGTGCTCTGGCTGGACGGCCAAGGTTTCCGGCGCTTTGGCACACACGGCCTCTTCGGCGTGGATGCAGCGGGAAACTTTCTGGTGTTCGCTATTGTGATGAGCGCGTGGTTGCTGCGTCGCAAGAACACGTAATCAACGTTACATACATTTCGTGCGGGCGCGGTCTTTTCCGGAGTGAATTTCCCCGGTACGGGTACTGAGAATCGGACGGGTACGGCGCTATCGGAAGGCAGGATTGTTGTGATTACCCGGTCACGATATGAGTGAGGGCAAGGAGAGAAGGCGATGTTGAGCGTACTTTTGACCTTGTCGGATCGGTTGATGGAGGGGGTTCTGGTGGCTATGAACCAGGATTCGGTGCGGGTGGTATTACGAGGCATCGGAGATGCCGTGGAACTGCGAAGGGTGGAGGGGTGTTGGCGGGGGGAGGATAACCATCCGGTCGACTTTGAAGTGCTGCTCATCGACCGCCATGGAGACATCGACCTCTTTGGGGAAGCGAGGCCCCGGGCGATGGTCGCTGGCTGCGCGTAAGCGCGGCATGGCGCGGCGGGTGATACGATAGGCACCGTGATCACCCGCCGCGGCTTTTTGCATTCCTCCCTGGTAGCCGCAGCGGCGCCGGCCTTGGCGCAGACGCCTGCGATCGCGGCACTGAAAAGCCGCCGCGCCGAAGCGCGGCCCATCCCCAACGAGGAGAGAAGAACTCGCGTCGAGCGCGCGCAGCGCTTGATGCGGGAGAACCGGCTGGACGCGATCGCGCTTGCCGGCGGATCGTCGCTCTTCTATTTCAGCGGGGTGCGCTGGGGAGTCAGCGAACGGCTGTTTCTCATGGTTCTCCCGGCGCGTGGCGAGCCGTTCTTCGTTTCCCCGGCGTTTGAAAAGGGCCGGGCGCTCGAGCAAATCGCGGAGAGCCCCATCCTCGGCAACCCCACGCACATTTTTACCTGGCAAGAAGACGAGAGCCCCTACAGCGCCGTGGCGATGGCATTAAAGGAGCACGGTCTCGCCACCGGCCGCATCGGGATGGAGGAACGCACTCCGTTCGTTTTTGCCAGCGGAATCGGCAACGAAAGTCCTGGCGCGACGATACTGAGCGCGACACCGATTACGGCTGGTTGCCGCATGATCAAGAGCGCGAATGAAATCGCTCTGATGCGGCTGGCGAACCACGTAACGCTCGAGGCATTCGCCGCGGCTTGGAAATCGTTGCGCGACGGTATGAATCAGCGGGAATTCGGCGGGTTGATCGCCGCGGCTCACGAGCAGTTGGGCTTCCAAGGGGAAGCCGATGTCTTCGTAGGTGAATACGCCGCGCTGCCGCACGGCTCTCGCCAGCCGCAAGTGATCCGGGAGAACACGATTGTCCTGATCGACGGCGGCTGCACCGTGGAAGGCTACCGGTCGGATATTACCCGCACCTTTGTGTTGGGTAAGCCGAGCGACAAAATGAAGCGCGTCTTCGAGATCGTGCACCAGGCGCAGAGTGCCGCCCTGGCGGCCGCGCGGCCAGGCGTGGTGTGCGACGGCGTGGATGCCGCCGCGCGCCAGGTCATCACAAGCGCCGGCTATGGGCCGGGATACAAATATTTCACGCACCGCATCGGGCACGGCATTGGCCTCGACGAACACGAGTGGCCCTATCTCACGGCGACCAACACGCTGCAGGACGGCGGGAAAAGCATCGCGCTGGCGCCGCAGATGACCTTCAGCGACGAGCCGGGCATCTACATTCCCGGAGAATTCGGCATTCGGCTGGAGGACGACATGCACATCACCGAAAGTGGCGCCGAGTTGTTCACGCCGCAGAGCGCGTCGTTGGAAGAGCCGTTCGGGAAACGCGCGTGAGCGTCCTTTGGAAACGAAGATTCCTGTTATAAGATGTACCGGCTTAAATCCTGGTCCTTGACGATGTCGGCCAGTTGCTTGCGGACATAGTTGGCGTCGATCTTCACCGTCTTCTTCTTTAGGTCCGGACCTTCGAATGAAACTTCTTCGAGCAGCTTCTCCATGATGGTGTGCAAGCGGCGCGCGCCGATGTTCTCCGATGATTCGTTCACCTGCGCGGCGAATTTGGCGACCTCTTCCAACGCATCATCGGTCAGTACCAGCTTGATGCCCTCGGTTTCCATCAGCGCGGTGTACTGCTTGGCCAGCGCGTTTTTGGGCTCCTTCAAAATGCGGATGAAGTCTTCCACGCTGAGCGATTTCAGCTCCACGCGAATCGGGAACCGGCCTTGCAGCTCCGGTATCATGTCGCTCGGCTTGGAGACGTGGAAAGCGCCGGCGGCTATGAACAGAATGTGGTCGGTGCGCACAAAGCCGTGGCGCGTGTTGACGGTCGTGCCTTCGACGATCGGCAGGATATCGCGCTGCACGCCTTCGCGGCTGACATCCGGGCCATGCCCGCTTTCGCGGCCGGCGATTTTGTCGATCTCGTCCAGGAAGATGATGCCGCTCGATTCGACGCGCTCGAGCGCCACGCGCGTCACCTGCTCCATGTCAATGAGCTTCTGCTCCTCTTCTTGCACCAGGTAATCGAGCGCCTCCGCCACCCGCATTTTGCGGCGGCGCGTCTTCTGGCCGAACAGCGTGGGCAGCATGTCCTTGAGGTTGATGCCCATCTCTTCGATGCCGGCGTTGGTGGTGATCTCGAACGTCGGGCCGCGGTCCTTCACGTCGAGTTCCACCATGCGTTCGTCGAGCTTGCCCTCCCGCAGCCGCTCGCGCAGCTTTTCCCGAGTGCGCTCGATACTCTCGCTGGCCTCCGGTTGCGGCGGCATGAGCAGATCGAGCAGGCGCTCCTCGGCCTGCATCTCGGCGCGGTCGGCCACTTCGTCGAGCCGCTCCTCGCGGATCATGTCGATGGCGATGTCGACCAGATCGCGGATCATCGATTCCACGTCGCGGCCGACGTAGCCGACTTCGGTAAACTTGCTCGCTTCCACTTTGAGGAAGGGTGAATTGGCCAGCCGCGCCAGGCGGCGCGCCAGCTCCGTTTTGCCGACGCCGGTTGGGCCGATCATGAGGATGTTCTTGGGTATCACTTCCTCGGCCATCTCGGGTGAAAGTTTTTGGCGGCGGATGCGGTTGCGCAGCGCGATGGCCACGGCGCGCTTGGCGTCGGACTGCCCGACCACGTGCTTATCGAGCTCGCGAACGATTTCGCGCGGAGTCAGCTCATCCAGCAGCGGCTCTTCATCTACAGACTGGCCGGGAAGATAAATGACCATAGCTAATCCAACTCCTCGTACGTCACGCTGTCATTGGTGTAAATGCAGATCTTGGCGGCGATTTCCATCGCTTGCTCCGCGATATGGCGAGCCGAGAGCTTGGTATTGCGGAGCAGCGCCGTGGCCGCCGACAGCGCGAAGGGGCCGCCTGACCCGATTGCCGCGATGCCTTCATCGGGTTCGATCACGTCGCCGTTGCCGCTCACCAGGTAGGTGCTGCCTTTGTCAGCCACCAGTAGAAGCGCTTCGAGGTGCCGCAGAACGCGATCGGTCCGCCATTCTTTGGCCAATTCGACCACCGAGCGCGACAGGTTGCCGTTAAACTGCTCGAGTTTGGATTCGAAGCGTGAGAACAGCGCAAAGGCGTCCGCGGTGGAGCCCGCGAAACCCGCCAGAATTTTGTCGTTATAGAGCCGCCGTAATTTCTTGGCGGAAGCTTTGATCACCTCTTGGCCGAGCGTCACCTGCCCGTCGCCGGCCATGACGACTTTGTTGTCGCGGCGGACGCAGAGCACCGTCGTCGACCGAATCTTCTCTCGCATTTTGTGTGGAACTTTATTCTATCGCACTGCCCGAATGTGCCTGCGCCACATCGCACTAAACAACTGGAACGACCGCAATCCGCGCCGCCCGGTGAGAAACCGGCCGACCTCGACCGCCACCCACAGGAAATAGGTTGCCGTGATCCATTCGCGAATATGCTGTGCGAGGTAACCGGCGATCCCTGGCCCGGGTGCCACCGGGGAGAAGACGAACTGCAGCAGCCAGAGTCCAAATAGGCCCGCCGCTTCCCAGCAGGCCAGCTTCATGTCCACCAGGAAAATTGCGCCGAGCAGCGACTGCCCCAAGGTCATCAGCAGTTCCAGCCGCTGCTCGGGATCGAGAGGGATCGGCGAGATCGCGCCCCGGCTCAAGGAGTACGTGATGGGCAGCATCGCAGCCAGCAGCGTCCATTGATTGATGTTGCTCGAAACCATGTTCATGAGCGCCATGGAAGCGCGTTCTACGGTGCGCGCCCAGTAAAAGGCCGACACTTTTTCGGGAAACTCCGAGACAAACGGCGCCACCCACTGGATAAACACGAAATTGGGAACGCCGAGCGAAACGGACAGGGCGAGCAGGCTGGCGAGAAAAGGCTCGGCTGTGTAGTAGATCAAAATGCCGCCGGCAAGAAAGAGGAGAGTGATGGTGGTGTTGCGGACGGCCGGCCGCGCGGTGACGATGGTTCGAGGAATCGTCTCGAGGTCGCCGATCCCCTCGGCTTCGGCGGCCGGCATGCGTTGGAGGATCACCAAATACGCCACGTAGATCGCGATCAAAACGGCGGCATCGACCACGTTGAGCGACGCCTTCCACCAGACCAGAAACAGGTACGCCATCGCCACCAGCAGGCCGGTTACTTCGACGCAATGCTCGTCGGAAAGTGTGATCTGGCCCAGCGCTTTCTTGTGGCGTGCGCGGTGGAACACGGCCGCGGTGCCGTAGATCATCGGCCATCCCAGGCCGGTCAGCAGCCGCAGGGCGCCTGTGAGATTGGCCATCAGCAGGGGGACCTGCTGTTTCCACGCCAGGACCGCTTCCACCGCAAATTCCGGTAGGGTTTGCAGCCACGCGAGAATCGCGAGCGCGAATCCCTGCGCGATGAAAAACTGCGCCGACTCGGCCGCCCAGGCAATCAGCATGGCTGCCGCCAGGATCGCTGGAGCGGTCCAGAACACCGAAGACGGGCTGGCCTCGGGAATGGTTCCGGCCGCCAGTATCAGCAGCATGCAGACGGGCGCCGCCACGCGGCGGTCACTGGAACCGGACACCGGACTCCTTGCTGACGATGGAATGCTTTTCGAATTCCGCGCGCTTGGCGGGGAAATCCGTGCGGAAATGCGCGCCGCGGCTTTCCCGGCGCGCCAGGGCGCAGTGCGCCATCAAGAGCGCCACTTGGTGAATATTGCGAAGTGCTGCCCGTTCGCGCGTGGGCGGCAGTGCCTGAAATTCGTACCGCTCCAGATGTTCCGCGGCGCGCTCGAGGCCGTCGCCGCAGCGGACAATCCCGCACTGTTCCCAGGCGAGATGGCGGATCCCGGCAGCATCGGCCGTTGGCGCCTCGAATTGCGCCGCATCGGCGCCCTTCGAGGCCGGATTTGCGGTCGTTTCGCGCATGGCGCGTCCGGCGCGCGCACCGAAGACTACGCCTTCGAGCAGGGAGTTGCTCGCCAGCCGGTTGGCCCCGTGGACGCCCGTGCACGCCACCTCCCCGGCGGCGAACAGGCGCGGCAGGCTGGCGCGGCCCTCCAAGTCGGTGCGCACGCCGCCCATGGCGTAGTGCGCTGCCGGCCGCACGGGCGCTGGTTGGCGCGTGATGTCCACGCCATATTGCAGGCAAGTCTGGTGGATGCGGGGAAACCTCTGGCGCAGAAACCCGGCGTCGAGATGCGTCAGATCAAGCCAAACGTGGGATGCCCTGGTCCGCTTCATTTCGGTGACGATGGCGCGCGCCACCACGTCGCGCGGCGCCAGTTCCTTGAGCGGGTGATACCGTTCCATGAACGCTTCACCGGTCAGGTTGCGCAAGGCGCCGCCTTCTCCGCGCAGCGCTTCGGAAAGCAGGAAGCAGGGCGCGCCCTCCACGTGAAGCGCCGTGGGATGAAACTGTACGAACTCGATATCGCCGATGGCAGCGCCCGCTCGGTAGGCCATCGCGACGCCATCGCCGGTCGCCACGTCGGGATTAGTTGTGTTGAGGAAGACCTGTCCGAGCCCCCCGGTCGCCAGCAGCACGGCGCGCGCCTGGATTCGCGTCGTGGCGCGCGAAGCCGCGTCGTAGAGCAGAGCGCCGGCCACTCCGTCATCCAGCAGCAAGTCGGTGGTGGCGGTATAGCTGCGAAACTCGATGTTCGGCAGCGAAGCCGCTCTCTGATACAGCGTCCGCGCAATCTCGCGGCCGGTGGAATCGCCGTGCGCGTGCAGGATGCGGCTGCGGCTGTGGGCCGCCTCCCGCGTAAAGGCCAGGTCGCCGCCGACACGGTCGAACGCCGCTCCCCATTCGATCAGCTGTTGGATGGCCGCCGGACCTTCCTCAACCAGCGTGTGCACGGCGGCGCGGTCGCACAAGCCATCGCCGGCGTAGAGCGTGTCCTGCTCGTGCAGTTCCACTTCGTCGTCGTCGCTCAACGCCACAGCAATGCCGCCCTGCGCGTATTCGGAGGAGGATTCGCGCAGGCTGTCTTTGGCGACTACCAGCACCTGGCCGTCCTCGGCCAATTCTAGAGCCGCTCGCAGGCCGGCAACACCCGCGCCAATCACCAGAAAGTCGGGATTCATCCGTTACTGCGATCATATCAACCGGGGGCGGAGCCAACCCCCCGGTGCCGCCGACCTGTATCGATGGCAAGCGCAGTAGTTTCCTCACGCCGCTTGTGCCACTGGACGAGGTCGATGTTATGACCACACTGGGAGGGAACGTAGGCGCCACCTCCGTGGAAGGCCTGTCGTCCGACGGCACCATCACGGTAACGTATCACTACACGCCGGTTCGGGCCGTTCCCGAGGCGGGAGGCCTGGCGCTGCTCGCGGGCTTGCTCCTGCCTTTGGTTCCGTACATGAAGAGACAGCCGCAACGCTGAGCACGGTCTCGTCTCCGTTCCGGCACGCCTTCAACGTCGCGCGAAACCGGCCATGATAAAATGGCCGATTCTTCAGACGCCAATGCCTGGGAATTCCAACAAGAGTCTGCAGCAGGTGGACTATCTGCCGTACGACGACTCCACGCAGATGGATCGCCAGATCCCGCGGTACCCGCGCAGTTTCACGCGCACACCGGCACAACCGCTCATCCGCCGGCCGCTGACGCTATCCGAACGGACCGGGCCGACCGGGTTGGCCGAGCGGCTGCATGCGAAGGATTACGACCTGTCCCGGCCTGTTGCCGATGGGCCGCGCGCCATGGGACAGCTCATTCAAGTTGCCGGGCGTGTCATGGACGAGGATGGCGCACCGGTCGCCGGCGCTGTGATGGAGCTGTGGCAAGCCAATGCCGCGGGCAAATATATCCACGAAGCCGATCGCCACGAAGCGCCGCTTGATCCGAATTTCACGGGCTGGGGACGGCTGGTGACCGGCCCGGAAGGCGCGTTCGAATTTGTCTCCATCAAGCCGGGCGCCTACCCGGTGACCGAATCCGACTGGTGGTGGCGGCCGCCTCACATCCACTTCTCGATCCTGGGCCCGAGCTGGATGAACCGCTACATCACGCAAATGTTCTTTCCCGGCGAGCCGCTGAACGAAACTGACCTGCTGCTGAACGGCGTGCGCGATCCGGAAGCGCGACAGCGCCTCATTTTCCAGCTGCAGCCCACCAAGGTCGGCGTGCCCAACCTGATGAAGTTCCGGCAGGATTTCGTGCTTCGCGGCAAGCGGGCTACGCCGGCGGTGGAGTGACATGGCCCGGCTGGATCCCTCGCCGTATTGCACCATTGGGCCGTTTTACTTGAAGCCGCTAATCGACGGCTGCGACGATTTGACCCGTTCCAACGGCCGGCAGGCTGGCGGGCAGCACATTCTGCTCACCGGCCGCGTTGTGGAACAAGACAATGCGCCCGTGCTGAACGCGGTTCTGGAGATCTGGCAGGCGGATGCGAATGGCGTATTTCGCCACCCGCTGGATCCGCGTTGCGCCCAGGCCGATGCCGGCTTCTTGGGATGGGGGCGCGCACGCAGCAATAAGGACGGAGTCTACCAGTTCCGCACCGTGTTGCCGGGCCCGTCGCGTGAAGAAACGGGAGTAGTCCGTTGCCCCCACATCGACCTGATGGTGCTGGCCATCGGTCTCACACGCCGCCTGGTGACGACGATCTTCTTCGGCTCTACGCCCGGCGCCGTAACGGATCCGGTATTGGACTGCGTAACTGATCCCGATGCCCGTCGCCGCTTGTTCGCTGTGCGCGACTCGGCGCTGGACGCCGGCGGCATCCCTGCCTACCGATTCGATCTCGTGCTGCGCGGCGAAAACGAAACCCCGTTTTTTCTCGACTGAGTCCCGGCAAGGAACCACGACCTCAGTGAGCGACCATGGTAGAATCCTGTCAAAACAAGGAGGTGAGGTGCGCGCGTTTATCCTGTTGCTGCTGGCCGGCGCCATCGGAGCGCAGGCGCCCACGTTTCAGCCGGTGGGCTCGGTTTCTCAGGTGATGATTTCCATCACTTACCCCAGTTCCGATGCCATCTTCTATGTAGAGAGGAATCCGCCGAAGACTGAGAAGGACTGGAACGATCTCCAGTCCCAGGCGCTGATCCTGGCCGAGTCCGGCAACCTGCTCATGATTGGCAACCGCGCGCGCGACCAGGGCGATTGGATCAAGGAGGCGCGAGAAATGGTGGATGTCGGGGCTGCTGCCTACAAAGCCGCGCTGGCCCGGGACCTTCCGGCGATCGCAGCGCTCAATCAGCGCCTGAACGATGCCTGCGTCACGTGCCATGCGCAGTACCGGCCGAATTACCGGAAACGGAAGGCGACGCCTTAATCGCGAGCAGCCCGCTGGTTTCTCAATTGCCGATGCGGTTCCAGTCCCGCCCGTAAAACATACCGGTAACGAGCGGAAACGCCGCGCCGGCCTTCTTCTGCTGATCCGGGTTTAGCGATTCATAGAGCTTTGCGAAGGCCCGCATCTCAATGCTCGTCATCTGCGTCACCTGACCTGCGTAACTGGCCGTAAGCTGATCGATCTCCGCTTGTGGTTTCTTGGTGAGGTACGCCGAGGCGAGATCCGTCCTGCTCTTTAGGATCTGATCTCGCACCGGGGCGGCTTCCTTCTGCGCAGCGTCGAAAATCTCTTTGGCCTCGTTCTTCTGCTCCTTGTTGAGCCTGAACAATTCGCTGAAGCGGTCAAGACGGCTCTGCTGATAGGCGCGCGCAGCCAGGGCGGCGTAGCCCCCATCGTCTTCCGCGCCCTGCGGGCCCCGTGGACCGCCGCCCCGCTGGGCAGGGGCGAGCGAAGCCGCAGCAATCGCAGCGAATACGATGAGCGAGAAGCGGAGATGCGGCATATTCCCTCCCGGTGCGGCCCGAAAGCAGACCAGCTAGTAGATTAGAACACAGGTCAGCGGTTCCGCATCGGCACGAAGAGCACCGGTGCCGACGAAAACCGGTGGAGCGTGCCGTCGCAGCGTCAGGAGCGCCGCAGCTCCAACCAGATGCGTGGGCCGGCTGAGCACGCCAGGCTCTTTTTGATTCAATCATAACGAGACCTGAATACCTGTTAATATAAATGTGGGAAGCGGCATGGCCTTTACAGAAGGGAGACGCATATGTTCGAAAGCCTGGATGATCAGATGAAACTCGATGCCGCCAAAGAGACCACCAAGCGTGAGCAGGCGGTCAAGTGGGCAGTGGTGGCAGCGCTGTCGGTTTTGTTGTTTAGCGGTCTATACTTCGCCGTTCGGGTCTTGGAATAGGCTCCCGTGATCCCCCTCACTGCCCCCAAAGGGGGGCGGTGCTTCCCCGCATAAGAATCCTTGAGGGGAAAGCTTAATCCGGATACTCTTAGTCCTAAATGGCGAAAGCGAACAAGATCTCAATCCTCTCGATCGGCCCGATCGACGGCCACCAGACGGCTTTGGCGAAAATCCTCGAAGAAGCCCAGTGGCCGGCAGGGCCCACGGCCAAGGGAAGCGTGGCGTTCTGTTCCCCTGGGGAGACAGTCTCGCAGGTACACCAGGCTGGCATCCCGATTGTTCTGTGCGACGGCGAATGCGGCTGGCGCGAGATTTTGGACGAGTTCCGGGCTTTACCCGATCCGCCTTTCCTGATCGTGACTTCCCGGCTGGCCGACGACCGGCTTTGGTCGGAAGCGCTCAACCTCGGCGCTTATGACGTTCTGGCCAAGCCGTACGACCCCGATGAAGTGCTCCGGGTGCTGGATCTGGCCTGGATCCGCTGGGTCGAACGGTCAGCCACTCCCGTCAAATGGAACCCGCGCCCCCAGGCCCAGTTAGCAATGTGCCCCTGATTCCTCCTCCTCGTCACTCCAGCACGTGAATATCCCGTGCCGCGCACATCTCCTTCAGAACCTTCGGCCAAACCGTCACGCTGACTTCGCCCAAGTGTGCCTTGCGGAGCAACAGCATTATGGTTCGCGATTGCCCGATGCCGCCGCCGACGCTGAGCGGAATTTCCCCGTTCAGGATCGCCTGGTGATACGGGAAACGTAAGAAATCGAGCTGTCCGGTGATTTCGAGCTGCTTCCGCAATGCCTCCGCGTTCACCCGGATTCCCATCGACGACAACTCGTGCCGCCGCCGGGTCACCGGGTTCCAAACCAGGATGTCGCCGTTCAGGCCATGCGAGCCGCGGACGGAACCGCTGCGCGTCTCCGTCACCCAATCGTCATAATCGGCGGCCCGCATCTCGTGCGGATAGCCGTCCCTCAGCGTCCAGCCGATGCCGATGATAAAAACCGCCGGATACTTCTGGAGAATCGCGGTCTCGCGCTGCTTGCGCGGCAAATCGGGGTACATCTCGAGCAGGTCTTCGGCGTGAAGAAAGATCAAGTCCTCGGGAAGGTTCGGGTAGCGCGAACTAACGAGTTCGGGAAAGTGCCTTTGCAGGTGGCGCTCGGCGCCCACCAGCACCTGCCAGATCGCCCGCACGGTGGCCTTCAGGTAATCGAGGTTGCGTTGGTCTTCGGTAATGGCTTTCTCCCAATCCCATTGATCGACATACGCGCTGTGGTCGTGGTCGAGAAAATAATCCTTGCGCACGGCGCGCATGTCGGTGCACAGACCTTCGCCCGGCGCCATGCCGAGCTGGCGGAGCGCCATGCGTTTCCACTTGGTGGCCGCCTGTACCACCTGCGCGTCCACCGGGTGCTTGTCGTAATCGTTGGAAATATGAAACTGGATGGGCGTTCTCGAGCCGTCACGGTCGAGATAATCATTGACGCCGCTCTCCACATCGACAATCAGCGGAACCGTCACCATCATCAGGTTGAGTTTCTTACAAAGGTTCTCCTCGATGTAATTCTTGGCTGCAAAAATCGCCCGTTGGGTTTGTTTGGGGTCGAGCAGGGAATGATAATCGCGCGGAAGAATCTCGGCGAGTTCCGCATAGTCGCCTATGCCGGGGCCGGCAAGGTCGGCTTTCTTTTCCATGACAGTTGACAAGGAAGGTCCTTTCCTGAGCTGAGTTCGGAATCGGCATCATCGGGGGGCCGCCGGTTTTCTGGGGCGCAACGGGTGCGCCGGCGGTCTGAGAGGCTGCGGTGGCCGGTAGGGAATCTTGGTGCGTTCCACCGTCCAGGTTCGAATCACGTGAGGACGTCGCGCTTTTTCCATCCAGTCCTCCTCTTCGAAAAAGAGATGTCTACATCTGCTATCATTTTAGCTCCGCATCACAAAACAATCGAGGAGCGATTCGTGGATCAACAGATGTTCGAGAAGGGGCTGGCCATACGGCGGCAGGTGCTGGGGGCGGATTATGTGGATAACGCCATCAAATCGGCGGACGATTTCAGTCGCCCGCTGCAGGAGCTGGTGACGCAATATTGCTGGGGAGAGATCTGGGGCCGGCCCGGCCTCGATCGAAGGACGCGCAGTTTCATCAACCTGGCGATGATCTCGGCGTTGAACCGCCCGCACGAAGTCAAGATGCACATCAAGGGCGCGCTAAATAACGGCTTGACTAAAGAAGATATTAAGGAAGTGTTCCTCCAGGTGGCGATCTATTGTGGCGTACCCGCGGCGGTCGACAGCTTTCGCCTGGCCCGCGAAGTGTTCCAGGAGTTGGGAATCTAGTGGCGTGGCCTGAATAGTCATGCGGACGGCGGCGAATCTCTTGGATTCGCCGCCCGCCCGCGAGGTCGAGGTCAGAGGGTCAGCGCGCGAATCGACGGCGGAGGCCGGCCAGGAGACCGAAACCAAGCATGCCGATTGCCGCGAAACTGCCCGGCTCCGGAACCGCCTGTGATCCCAATCCGCTCAAGGGAGCAATATCGTCTGCTCCACCAATTCCCGGGCTGGTCTCCGTGATCGTATTGGTCGTGAGGTTGTATTGCAGCGCGTCCGTGCCGCGCACGACCAGGTACAACAGATTTCCGTTAGCCGCGACTCCATCGACCACCGCGCCGATATTGGTAAACGTCGCGCTGGTCAGGTTCGTATCGACCGTATAAAAACCGCCGCCGTCGGAACCAACGTAAAGCATACCCGTCGTCGAGTCGAACGTCAGGCCATCGGGCGCGTTGGGAGTGCTGATCGTCTTGATGACGGCCATCGTGGTCGGATCTAATTCAGCCACTTCATTAAGTCCGAGGACAGCGAACAGGTGACCGGCATTGTCATACGCTAGGCCGTCCGGTCTGGTTCCTACATTGAATGTCGTCACGGCGTGAGTCGTCAAATCCACTCGCGAGATCGTGGTAGTGAAGGCATCGCTGACGAGTACCGTGTTTCCACCTGGTTCTAGAGTCATGTCCGCTGCGCCGGCTCCGACGTTAGCGATGATCGAGTTACTCAACGTCGTTAGATTGAACATGCCTATCTGATTCGTTCCAATGACGCTGTAGATAAGGCTATTCCCCGAGGCGTCGAAGACCAGACTGTCGAGGCTGCTGACTGCAGTAACCACCGGTGCGACCGTGTTGGTTGCGGTGTCCCATTTGTAAATTGTGTTCCCGCCCGTGATATAGGCTGCATCCGCCTTCGCGATTGAGCTGAAGACTGTCATTGTTAACAAAGCAAGCGGTGCTACTTGCTTCCAAGGTGATCTCATATGTTTCACGCCTCCGTTGTGTGCGATCAGTCGAGTTTATAACGACTGAGTTGAAATGGCGCTTGTTTTTCGCGATCGAAAAACATGATTCGGTACCGGTCCTAAGTACACTTGAGCACTAGCCAAAGAGGGAAACGGCTTTGGCCCAGTACCCAGCAGAGGGAGTTTAGTACTACACCCTCCCACCCAACTTAGACAAATTCCCGGGTGTTTCCCTGCCGCAGCTGGGCCGACAGCGCCGGCTGCCAACCCCTCGGCAAGTCTAAATCGCGGCCAGCAGTTTTGCCAGCAGCGCCGTGCGGTCGGCCATGCGGTCGATCAGAATGTTCTCGTTGATGGCATGCGCGCCCTCGCCGACCGCGCCGAGCCCATCGAGCGTCGGGACACCCAGCGCCGCCGTGAAGTTGCCGTCGGACCCGCCGCCGCTCAGCGATTCCTCGGCGGCGACGCCGAGTTCAGCCGCCAGCTTGCGTGCCAAATGAAACAGCCGCACCGTGCCGGCCGACCGCTCCATCGGGGGGCGGTTCAGCCCGCCGGAAATCTCAATCGAACAGCGCTTATCGAAAGGCCGGAGCGCGCGCAATTTCTTTTCGAGCGTGAGTGCGTCGCGCTGCCGCAGCACTCGCATATCGACTTCGACGCGGGCCTCGGCGGCCACGACGTTCGAGCGAGTGCCTCCGCTGATGACGCCCGGATTCACCGTGATGCCCCTCCGCACCTGTGTCAGGCAAGCGATCCGCTCGATCTGCCGCGCCAGCTCCACGATCGCGCTGGCCCCGGACTGGTAATCGAGCCCGGCATGCGATGCCCGCCCCTTCACTACCACCGTGAAACTGCCCACTCCTTTCCGCGCGGTTTTTAGTTTTCCCGAAAGGCCCGTGCCCGGCTCCAACACCAGCACTGCGTGGCTGCGCGCCGCATTCTTTTCCGTCAAAGCGCGGGAAGAATCGCTGCCGACTTCCTCATCGGAGTTGAGTTGCAGCAGCACATCGGAGGGCACTGGGATTTCCAGGTCGCGCAGGGCCCGCGCCGCAAACAGGAAGAACACAATGCCCGCCTTCATGTCATAAACGCCGGGGCCGTAAAGGCGGCCGCTGGATTTGCGAAACGGCATCGAGCGCAGCGTGCCCGCTGTCCAGACGGTATCCGAATGGCCCAGCGTCAGAATGCGCCCGGACTTCTTCTTGCCGGGCAGCTTCATCTCGCAGACCACATGTTTGCCGAAAGAGCCTCCGGGGAACGTGCGCACCGCGGCAAAAGGGGAAACCGTGTCCGCCACCAGTTCCACAAAACGGTTGACCGCCGCTGGATTGTCGCTGGGCGATTCGCATTCGACAAACTTGCCGATCGTGCCGATCATCTCGGGTTTGCGCGCGCGTACGTAGGAAAGAATCGGATCCACGGCTGCTATAATAGCGGCTTTCATGAAGACTCTGGACATCAACGAGATCCAGCGCATTCTGCCGCATCGATATCCGTTTCTGCTGGTCGACCGGATCATCGAGATGGAGCCGGAGCGCATCGTGGGCATCAAGAACGTGACGCGCAACGAGCCGTTCTTTGCCGGCCACTTTCCCGCGTTTCCGGTAATGCCCGGCGTGCTGATCGTCGAAGCCATGGCGCAAACGGCGGGCGTGCTGGTGCTCAAATCCATCGCCGACCGGGACTCCAAGCTCGTGCTGCTGGTCTCCATTGATTACGCGCGCTTCCGCAAGCCCGTGGTTCCCGGAGACACGCTGCGGCTGGAGATGACCGTCATAAAACGCAAGGCCAGCGTCGCCAAGATGGCGGGCAAGGCAACCGTCGACGGGCAGTTGGTGGCCGAGGCGGAAGTCATGTGCAAGCTCGCCGACAAAGAAGACAACGCGGAAGCGACCTCGAGCTAATGCCGATTCACCCGACCGCCATCGTCGATGCGAAGGCGCGGATCGCGGACAGCGCCGAAATCGGCCCGTACTGCATCGTGGGCGCGGACGTCGAGATCGGCGCGCGCACCCGCCTCCTGGCGCACATCTACCTGGAAGGGCCGACGTGGATCGGCGAAGACAATGTTTTTTTTCCCTACAGCACGGTGGGCGTCGCTTCGCAGGACCTCAAATATAAGGGTGAGCGCGCCGAGACGCGCATCGGGCACCGTAACCAGATTCGGGAATTCGTCACGATTCATCGCGGCACCCAAGGCGGCGGTCTGCTGACCTGCCTCGGCAGCGACAACCTGCTCATGACCTACGCGCATCTCGGACACGATGCGCGGATCGGTGACCACGTCATCCTGGGCGCCAGCGTGGGGCTGGCCGGTCACGTCACTATCGAAGACTGGGCCGACGTCAGCCCGTTCAGCGGCGTGCACCAGTTCTGCCGCATCGGGCGGCACGCCTTCATCGGGCCGTACACCGTGGTGAAGCAGGATGTGCTGCCGTATTCGCTCACCAGCGCCAAGCCGGAAGCGTCGGTATTCGGCGCCAACAGCATCGGCCTCGAACGCCGTGGGTTTTCAACAGGTGTTATCGAATCCCTGCAGACCTCGTTCCGCCTGCTGGCGCGCTCGCAGCTCAACACGTCGCAAGCCGTGGAGCGTATCCGCGCCGAAGTGCCGGCCTGCCGGGAAGTGGATGAACTCCTCGAGTTCATCTCCGGGTCCGAGCGCGGGTTCATTAAGTAATGCGCTACGGATTGATTGCGGGAAACGGCCGCTTTCCTTTGCTTGCGCTGGAGAGTGCGCAGCGTCTGGGTCACGATGTGACCGTGGTGGCCATCCAGGAAGAAGCTTCCCCGGAAGTCGCGGCTCTGGCGCCGCGCTGCCATTGGATCTCGCTCGGCCAACTCAGCAAGCTGATCGAAATTCTGAAAGAAGAATCGATCACCGAGGTGGTGATGGCCGGGCAGGTGAAGCACGCCAAGATCTTTTCGTCGATCCGACCCGACTGGCGCTTGGCCAAGCTGCTAATGTCGCTGCCCTCGAAAAATACCGACGGCTTGATCGGCGGTGTGGTGAAAGTGTTGGAAGACGAAGGAATCCACCTGCGCGACTCCACCGCCTTATTGAAGCCGCTGCTTGCAACCGAAGGCCCCATGACGCGGCGCAAGCCCGGCAAAGAAGAGGAAGCCGATATTCAGTACGGACGCCGCGTGGCGAACGCGCTCTCCGGTTTCGATGTCGGCCAAAGCGTCGCCATTTGCGAGCGCGCGTGCGTGGCCGTCGAAGCGATGGAAGGCACGGATGCCATGTTGCGCCGCGCGGCGAGCTTGGTGAACGGCCGCCGTCTGTCGCTGGTCAAAGCGGCGCGCCGCCGGGAGCATTTGTTGTTCGACGTCCCGGTCGTGGGCCTAAGCACCATTCCGGTGATGCGCGAGACCAGCGCCACGGTATTGGCCGTCGAGGCAGCCCGCACGCTGATGCTCGATAAGGACAAGATGATCGCCGCCGCCAACGAGAGCGAAATCGCGATTGTCGGAGTGTAACGCCGGCGATCTGGTCGCCGGTGTGAGGCTAGGAAGAAGATTTGAAGAAGAAGCTCGCAGTCATCGGTGCAGGCCAGTTCGGCAAAAATCACTGCCGCGTCGTCCAGGAATCGGAGCGCGCCGAATTGACGGCGGTCGTCGACATCGATCCCATTCGCGCGCCCTTGACGGACTACCGCCAGCTCGCCGGCCTGGTCGACGCCGCCATTATCGCCGCGCCCACCTCCGTGCACGCCGAGATCGCCGGCTGGCTGTTGGAAGCCGGCATCGATGTTCTGGTCGAAAAACCAATCACGCCTGACCTGGCCTCCGCCGACCGCCTGATCGCCGCCGCCGAGAAGCACGGCCGCGTCCTGCAGGTCGGCCATCTCGAACGATTCAATCCCGCTGTCGCCACGCTCGAAACCCGCGCCACCCTTCCTCTGTTTTTCGAAATCCACCGTATGAACGCCTTCAGCCCCCGCAGCCTGGATGTCGACGTCGTCCTCGACCTCATGATCCACGACGTTGACGTGGTCCTCGCCCTCACCCGCGAAGAACCATCTGAGGTGCGCGCCGCCGGCGTCTCCATCCTCTCCTCCAAAGTCGACATCGCCAACGTCCGCCTCCAATTTCCCAACGGTTGCGTCGCCAACCTTACCGCCAGCCGGATTTCGACCGAACGCATCCGCAAGCTCCGCCTGTTTCAGCCCAACCAGTACCTGTCCCTCGACTATGGCCGCCAGGACCTCGCCATCTTCTCCGTCCACAACGGCCAAATCGGTTTCGAGCAGGCGCCGGTCGCTAACGGCGAGCCGCTCAAGCTGCAGCTCGACGCTTTCCTCGATTGCCTCGAAACCCGCCAAACCCCCAAAACATCGGGCCGCGCCGCACGTCGGAGTTTAGGGGTCGCGCTCGCCATTCTTGATAAGATTGAAGTGCACTCGCGAGTGGTTGAACAGACCCTGAAAACTGGATGGACACCGTAGTCCCACCATCCGACGACCTGGAACTCGACCTTCTGACAAAATGGGGCACCTTCATAGACCCCAGCAGAAGGCGCCGGGCCACAGTGTTCTCGATCGGGGCCCATATCGTCTTAATCGTCGCGCTCATGCTGGTGCCCCCGTCGCCCGTCGAACCCCAACGCACGGCCAAAGTAGAGCGCATCACGCCGCTCATCGAGCCGCCCACTGAGCTCACACAGCGGGCGCCGAATCTCCGCAAGATCACCAAGGAATTCAATGCCGCCGAAGGCGCGCCGCGGCCGCGCATTCAAATTCCCTCTGGAGCACCCTCCACCACGCGCGCGCAAGCGCCGCGGCCGGCGCAAGTGCCACAGCCTGCCTCGCCGAAGCCCGATGCCTTGCCCGAGCCGCCGAAACTCGAAGCTGGCTTGACGCAGCCCGTCGTTCCGCCCATCTCACAACCGCAAATCCAGCCGGTCGAGCAGCCAAAGCTGCCGCTCGAAAACCCCGCGCCGCCCCCGCCTCCGGTGCCCCCGGGCCGTGGCCGTGTCCCCGTTCCGAATCCGTCCGTTTCCGAAGCCATCCGCCAGTCCACGCGCGGCGGTTCTGGCGGCGGCCTGACCGTGGGCGATCTCGATTTGTCCGGTCCCGGAGGAATCGGCGAGGGCGTCAATTTGCCGCCGACGCCGGGTGTCCAGGCCAGCCAGATCGAACTGCTCAGCGATCCGCAAGGCGTCGATTTCCGCCCGTACCTGATTCAGGTGTTAGCCGCCGTCCGCCGCAACTGGCTCGCCGTGCTGCCGGAGAGCGCGCGCCTCGGACGCCAGGGTCGCGTGACCATCCAGTTTTCCATCGCGCGCGACGGCAACGTGCCCAAGCTCGTAATCACCGCCGCGTCGGGAACCGACGCCCTCGACCGGGCCGCGGTGGCGGGTATCAGCGCGTCGCAGGTCTTCCCGCCCTTCCCCGCCGGTTTCAAGGGTGACCGCGTCGTGTTGCAGTTCAATTTCGCCTACAATATCCCACGGCGGTGAGACACGTATGATCCCTCGCCTACGATATGCCATGGTCGCGTATGCCGTATTGGCGCTGTTGGCGGCCCTCACACTCGATGGCAAGCTGCGCATCTTCATCCTGCTGCTGCTGGCGGTCCTGGCGTTCAAATCCTGGATCGCCGACAAAGCCAGGCGCAATGAATCCGACACAGAGCCGCGGCCATAGCCCCGTCGCGTCTGCGCGGGGGCGTTCCCTACTCGCACCGTAGCGCGCGAATCGGATCGATCGCCGCCGCCCGCCGCGCCGGTGCCAACGCCGACACTCCGGTCGTCAACACCAACGCCAGCGCCACCAAGAACAACGTAGCCGGGTCCGCCGCCGTCAACCCGAAGATCTGGCTCTTCACCAGCGATGAAAGCGCCAGCGCCGCCGGGATTCCCACCGCCAGCCCCGCTGCCGCCAACAACAGCGCCTCGCCCACGATCGCACGCGTGATCTGTCCCGGCTGGGCGCCGAGCGCGATCCGCACCCCGATCTCGGCGATCCGCCGCGCCACCGAGTACGACAGCACCGCGTACAGCCCGAAGCAGGTAATCAGCAGCGCCAGCGCGCCCGTCCCGAGCGCCAGCCGCGCCAGGATGCTGTCCTGCAGAGTGCGGTCGGCGATCAACGCATCCAGCGAACCCGCGGCCATCACGCGGATCTCCGGGTTGGCCGCCGCAACCTGCCGGCGCGCCGGATCGACCAGCCTCACCGGATCGGCAAACGTCCGGATCTGGTAGTTCATCGCGTCGGTGTAGCCGTCCTCCCCCATCGGCTGCAGTGCCGGGATGTAGAACCGCGGCGGTACCTCCTCGCGCAGGCTCTTGTCATGCGCGTTTCCCACTACCCCCACCACCTCGAACGTGAAGTGGGTGTCGGGATATTCGTCGGTGATGTGTTTCCCAATCGGGTCGGTATGCGGGAAGAATTGATCGGCGAAGGCGCGGTTGATGACGCAGACCCGCGGCGCCCCCGGTAAGTCGGACGGCAATATCTCGCGGCCCTGCAACAGCGGAATGCCCACCACCGCGAAGAAGCCCGGGCCCACCTGGTCCCAGCGCGAATCGGGTTTGCCGCCACCAGCCGGCCGGTACCCCTCGATCGTCAACTCGTCGCGCGATTCGCGTCCCGTGAACAGGCCGTTATCGGAATACGCCACGGCCCGCACCCCCGGCAGGCGCGCCAATCGCTCCTGCAGGTCCTGGTAAACCGCCCCCAGACGCGAGCCGCGATAACCGGCCGTAATCAGGTCGACTCGAACTTCCAGCAGATGGTCTCGCGGATAGCCCAGCTCGACGTGCTCGAGATTGCGCAGCGTGAAGGCGAACCACCCGGCCACCATCAGCAGCAAGGTCGAGAGCGCGATCTGCGAGGCGACTATGATTTTTCCGGCGCGCGCGCGGCCGAAACCGCCCGCTACGCCGCCGCTGGTCCCCTTGAGAACCTCGTTGAGACTGGCGCGGGTGGAAAGCAATGCCGGCGCCAGCCCTGAGACCGTCGCGGCGAGGGCTGCCACGCCGGCTATGAACGCGAACACGCGCAGGTCCGGCTGCAGGTTGAGAGTGATGCTGCCGCTGGTTGTGGTGGCGAGCCGGATCAACCCGTCCGCGGCAAACGAAGCGATGGCGAAGCCAGCCGCCGAAGCCGCGCCCGCCACCAGCAGGCTCTCGGCCAGAAACTGGCGCATGAGCCGCACACGACTCGCGCCCAAGGCCAGCCGCATGGCGACTTCCTTTTGCCGCGCGGTCGCGCTGGCCAGCATCAGCCCGGCCACGTTCGAGCACGCCGTCAGCAACAGCAGGCCGACCATTCCCAACAGAACAAACAGCGGTTCCCGGAACTGGTTGCGTACCGCGGATGTGCCCTGCGCGCCCAGGCGCAGACGCACGCTCTGCTTGAGAACATCCGGCTCAGAGGCGGCAAACCGGCTGAAACTTTCGCTGAGAATCTGCCGGAATACCACGTCGGCTTCCGCCTGGGCTTGCGCCAAGGGGGCCCCGTCTCGCAGGCGTCCAAACACTTGCAGCCACGATACGCGCGTCACTTTCGACCGGTCGTCTTCCAGCCAGTATTGTCCGCGGCGGATCTGCGGCTGCATCACCATGGGAATCCACACATCCACGGCGTCGCCGACGCTCTCGCCCAGAAATTGCGGCGGCATCACGCCAACGATGCTGTAGGCCGTGCCTTGAATCGCGAGCCGCCGCGAGAGCACGTCCGGCGAGAGCCTGAAGCGGTTGCGCCAGAACGCATAGCTGATCACCGCGTAGGGCGCCGATCCGGCGCCGCGCTCATCGGAGGGAGTGAACGTTCGGCCGGCGAGCGGTAGAACGCCGAGCCCGCCGAAATAATCGCCGCTGACCAGCCGCAGTCGGATTTCCTCGGGCACGCCGCCATCGATCCTGGCGTTCAAGGCCGGCGCCGAGCTGTCGGCCGCGAACATATGGGAAAAGCTGGTCATGTGCTCCCGCAGCGACACAAATTCCCCGTAAGTCAGCAGACCTTGCGGTCCCTCGCCGGTACCCACGCTGACGCCTCTGGCCGCGGGATCGGTCAACAGAACCAGCCGGCCAGGCTCCTTCACCGCCAGCGATTTAAAGAGGACGGAATCCAGCAGAGTGAAAATCGCCGTGCTGGCGCCCATCCCCAGCGCCAACAAAAGAATGGCGAGCGCCGTGAACCCGGGACTGCGCCGCAGCGTCCGCGCCGCATATCGCAGATCGTGAACGATTCCCATGCGCATGAGCACGGCATCTGGGATGCCAGGTTATCTGATTGAAGGAAAAAGCCGTCTCGTCGCGCTACTGTCCGCTTTTGGGACGCCCGCCTCCGCCGCCGCACGCGGCGCTGCTAATTCTCTTCGTACACCCGCTCCACGAACGTCGGAACCAGGTTCAAGCTCGTCCACCCCGAGTACTTTGCCGTAAATTCGCCCGTCAGCCGCTTCCCCGCGTCGGCCGCGGAAACGCCCTGCGCCTTCAACGCCAGCGCGCGCGACCGCAAATCGTCGATGAAGCCCCGCTCCTGCGCCACCAGCGAGCCGTCACCGAGCCCGCCATGATCGGGCACCACGTACAGCGCCTGCAGCGGCGCAATCTTGTCCAGCACCGCCAGCCAGCTCTTCGGACTCCCCTCGCCCGCGTTCACCCGCGGCACGATCTTGTCCTGCACCACGTCACCGGGGATCAGCGTGCGATCCGGTTCCACGAAAATCAGTTCATCTCCCTTGGTATGCGCCTGCCCGAACCAGAGCAGCCGCGCCGTGACGCCGCCGAGGTCGAGTTTCAGTTCCCGTTCGAACACCAGATCGGGTGCGCGCTGCGTGACGCCGGTCAGTAGTTCGCGGTTCTGCGGCGACATCCCGCTAAATCGCGCGATCATCCCGGCTGCGCTCATTTCCACTTCCTGCTGCTGCGCCGCAGGACGCACCAGCACGGTATCTGCCGGGAATCCGCCTTCTCCAGCCGCATGTTCCGGATGGTAGTGCGTTGTCGTGAGGAACAGTTTCTGATGGCCGGCCAGCTTCTGTGCCACGCGCAGGGCCGTAGCCCCGTTGCGCGGTCCCAATCCAGTATCGACCACCAGGGTTGCGCGGTTGCCCACCACGATGCCGATATTCGGAAACCCCACGATCGCGTAGACGTGCTCCGAGACGCGCGTCGCCTTCTCCTCGACGAGCGGCATATTCTGCCCCGCACCCATCGCAGCAAGGAGCAGCCCAACAGTCAAAGGCGCGGCTGGTCGAACCATAAAGGCACCTCAAAAATAATGCTCCTTAGTGTATCTAAACTCGCGGCGCTGAGACGCGGAGCATCGATTCTCAGTGTCCTCTGCTCGCTCGGCGCCCGATTTCTTTTTGTCCGGCGCCAGCACTCCATCCGCGGGGTCATCGGCGTCCCATCGGCGCCACAGACTTCGGCAAGCCCTTAGCTTCTCAGCGTCTCCGCGCCTCAGGGGTGACATCCTTGTTCCACACTGAAACACGTTTCAATTTGAAACCACCCTCCCATTGGAAATTAAGGTATTTACGTCCGAAATTTAGTGGTCTCCTGCGTGCACTCCTAAGGTCGCCGGACGTTCTTCCCGGCACCCAAGAAAAGGATGGAACGGTATGCAGGTGCAAGGTGTGTCTCTACGTCATCGAAAGGTTTCGCGGGAGGTCCGAGACCGGATCGTACTCGAGAATCTCCCTCTGGTGAAGGCGATTGCGATTCGCGTTCACGAGAATCTTCCGGTGCATGTGGACATCGACGATTTGATTCATGCGGGCGTGTTAGGCCTGTTCGACGCAGTCCAGAAATACGATGCGGCGAAGAACGTGGCGTTTCGGAGCTACGCTAAACACCGGATCAAGGGAGCGATCCTGGACAGCTTACGGCAGCTCGACTGGGCGTCGCGCGACATGCGCAAGCGCCAAAAGCTGATGGAAACCGCCACCCGCGAACTCGCGATGAAGCTGGGCCGGACGCCGTCGGAAGGCGAAGTCGCCGACCACCTGGGCATTGAGCAGGACCGCTGGCAGCGCATGCTGAGCGAGTTGCGCACCATTGGCTTGATCTCCGCCAGCGCGCGCAACGAAGACGAACGCGACCGCGCCGAAGAATTCGCCGCCACGGCCGATTCCCAGCCCGACCGCATGTGCGCGCACCACCAGTTGCAGGTAACCCTTGCGCGTGCCATGAAGACGCTCCCCGAGCGGTATCAAAAGGTCGTCTTCCTCTACTACACGAACGAAATGACGATGAAAGAAATCGGCGAGCTCCTGGGTGTCAACGAAAGCCGCGTCTCCCAGATCCACAAAACCGCGCTGCGCAAAATGGCCACGGCTCTCCAGTCCGAAGGCATCTGCTCCGCCCAGGCGTTTTAGATACGCGCGCGGTTCCGAGTCTGGCCAAACGATCACGACAGCCGCAGCGCGAACTGCATTTGGAGGGGCGTCCCAAGCTGGGTAGTCAGCTTGCCGAAACGGGAGGATGCCGGATAGAAAGCTCGAGGTTCATTCGAGCTCGCTACATTACACGTCGTCAGGTGGCACGACCGCGAAACTGGCGAGACCTATCCCCCGTTGTGGCGCCTCGCCGTGATGGTTCACGGCTCCGCGAAAATCTTTCTATCCGCTTCAAAACCTATGCCTTATCGCCAGCGCCCACCCTCCCCCTAAACCGCTTTTTTGGGAGTCGCGCGAGATAATGAGGTGTGAGGAGCAGTGAAAAACACGAGAAGATCGATCCAGCGCGCGAATCCCTCCAGCCGGCCGTTTCAAATCGGAGCGAAAGTGTTCGCTTGGTACCAAGCGGAGATTGCCCCCTAACGTCTTCCGCTGCAACGAATCCTCTCCAGATTCCGAAAGGATCCATTCCTAAAGGGCGAAACAGCCGGCCTCAGGATTCTGGCAGTGAGAACAAATAGGTGGTGATGTTCTCCAGGTCCCGCGCGGAGAACTTGAACGGTGGCATTGACGTGCCGGGCGACAATTTATCGGGTGCGGCGAAATGCTGCTCCACCCAGCTCCGCGCGCGGCGCTTGGATAAG
>CAYTJD010000169.1:0-7824 GCA_964438005.1 uncultured Solibacteraceae bacterium
TTGTATCGATCACTGGTGTCCGGGCGGCGCCAAATTGTTCATTCGTAGGTACTCCACCATCTGCCCGTAGTGATCCCAAGTATGTGAGAGGAAAATCGTCGCCGCATCAAGTCGCGTAGTCCGGCGCTTCTCGACGTAAGGGTCGCGGATCTGTTCCAGCAGGTTTTCATTCGTCAAGGTGCCGATTGCCCGGTGTGCATGCGCGAACGCATCCTTCAAGTACTTGACGATGTCCTCCTTGCTGGTCACGGTTCGGGGTCCCTCCTGATCCGCGTGTGGAAGCATCGGCTCGCCCAACAACGCCGTGGCGACCTCATTCAGACAGAATGCGATGTGCCGGGCTTGTACACCAAAGGGCCGCACGGAAGTAAAGGCGCCATCTCTGGGGGCGAAGTCGAACTTGCTGGCAGGCATCGTTTCAACAACGCCGATGACCTCGTGTTCGGCCGCGTCCAGCTGTCTATCGAAGATTCGCTTGGCGTTCGCGGACACATCGGAACCAAACACTGGCAGGGCGGCTAACAGGCAGGCGAGAAGCGAACGGCGGCAGCACGTTATTTGCATATAGGATCCTTCTTCCTGAGCTTCCTTTGCTCGCGCCAGCTTTCACTTGGAGCTGGCTGGCGTCAGAAACTCGACCGACTTCACAGTTGCCAAGTCCAGTCTCTCTGTCCCGCCCAGCCGGTTAGCGAGGCTCGAAGTATGGCTTTCATCGTGTGATCCTTTCTTCATTCATTGAGAACCGCTTTGATATCAGCCTCGTACTCGCTCTTCTGGCACAGGCCAATGTGAGTTGCCGCGACCCGGCCTTGCCTGTCGATGATGAGAGTGGTGGGAACGGCTTTGAGCCCGCCCAACCTATCAGCAACGCCGTCACCGCCAACCATTACCGGATAGTTGATCTTCTTTGCGTCTGCATAGGGCCGGACCACACCCCAGCCTTCTTCATCGAGGGCAACTCCAAGAACAACAAAGTTGTGATCACGATATGCTTGCTGGAACCCGATCAACATCGGGATCTCAACTCTGCACGGCGCACACCATGTAGCCCAGAAGTTCAGCAACACGACGTTGCCGCGAAGTTGGGATAACGTCACGGGCTTGCCATTTGAGTCGTTCAGAGTGAAGTCAGGAGCCATGGTCCGGCTTCCCGGCTTGATATACCAGTTGGTGGGAACCGGCCCTGATGTACCGGTCGTAAGAAATTGTCGTATCCAGCCTGTTCCGCTCACGCAGACGGAAAGACAGCGCTGGGCGAACGCCCGCGTCACCGGTGTTGCCATCAGTGAAAGACAAGTCGCCATTGCCCCGACGACCACCCAGGTCCAGCGCCGCCGGCGCCCGTTCCGAGTTCCGTGCTGCTCCCGAAGCAGCGCGAGACCGCGGTGCTGGTTCGGCTGCCATTCTCTGTCGGGCCCGAGCGCTGCCAGCTCGTCATCAGCCCAGCGGCTGACGTCGAGTTCGTTATTTGGATCCAATTCCCCGCGTTCCATAACGTCGCGTGTACTCCTTTCTGAACGCATGTTGCGCTCGACCCAGAAGCGTTCCAATGGATGCCGGATTCAGGTTGAGGGTAGCCGCCAACTCTTCATAGCTGAACCCCTGGCTTCGGAGGACTAACAACTCCGCCTGGCGTGGTTCGATCGCCGTGAGCAGATGGCGGACCCGCTCCGCCTGTTGACGGCTCGCGAGGAGCTCTTCCGGCGTCGGCGATCCCCGAACAAACGAAACCAGGCGTTCGTACCGGCTACGACGCATCTGGTGCCGCAGTTCGTTCAAGCTGGTTTGGACCGCGGTCCGATATAGCCAGCGTTCCGCATTCTCACCTTCGGCTTTGCGGGTCACGGACCACTTGAGACAGACCTCGACGGCGAGCTCCTCGGCTCGCGCCGGGTCTCGTATCACTTTCGCGATCACGCGGGCAAGGCGCGCGTAATGGGCACGAAAGATCCGCTCGACATCCGGCCAGGCATCGTTGGGTTCGGTTCCAACAATGGCTTCACTGAGTGCGTCCACGTCGCTATGTCACCGCCCGACGGATTTTTGTGACAAGAATTCTTGGCCCAGGCCATAACTGCCACCGGACCCGCGGTTAAATCGTTTCATATCAAGTTGTTTGACGCCCGAGGCGGTCGGATTCTTCACCGTTATTAGAGACCGACTGAAGGCTGTTTGATCCCGAGATCGCAATTGACTATTCAAGTATGCTATTGAATACTTGATGATATGGGACGCGGCACGAAAGCGAGCTTTCAAGAATCAGCTCTTCGAACAGTTCGCGCGCATCGGTAAAGCACTCGCCAGCGGGTCCACCGTATTGAGCGGTTCCTTGACCCTGGCAGGCGTCGCGCCGGGCCTATTCGCACAAAATGGCAACAGCGCCGGAGTGGCCGCCGGCACCTACGTGCGTGCGTCGGCTCTCAACGCGCCCGGGTTTCTTTTCTCGTGCCAGACCGGAGTTCCGCTCAGTTGTCTTTCGGCGCCGATCTCTCTTGGCGCGGCGACCGATTCGGTTTTTGTCACCCTGTACGGAACCGGGATTCGCGGGGCAAAGGAGGTTCAAGTGAACGTAGCCGGGCAGGCCGTGCCGGTACTCTTTGCCGGCGCGCAAGGCCAATATGAGGGCCTGGATCAGATCAACATTTCCCTGCCCGCCAGCCTGGCGGGAACGGGAGAAGCTCGTGTCTACGTCGTAGCCGATGGCACTGCATCGAACGCGGTCACCATCAAGATTCAGTAGTCTCTGGGATTGTCCGGCCGTCGCGGGTCTTGTCGCCGGCCGGGACCGGGGCGCCGTACGATAACTCCACAAACCCGTTCTTGT
The DNA here is from genome assembly GCA_964438005.1 of uncultured Solibacteraceae bacterium. Classification (GTDB taxonomy): domain Bacteria; phylum Acidobacteriota; class Terriglobia; order Bryobacterales; family Bryobacteraceae; genus PSRJ01. The sequence goes on from CAYTJD010000169.1 coordinate 2,825, forward strand.
ACGCCACCACGTTCTTTCAGTCCCACCGTTTCTCGATCGGGGAACCACCGAATAGCCGCAGGCCGTCACCCAAGAGAACGGGAGCTATTTCTTGGGGAACGGGGCCTCGTCAATTCACCACGCGCGCCGTGAGCACCAGGAACAACGCCTGGTCTTTGTTCACGCTGAGACGCCCCACCACCACTTTCTGACCTTCCTTGATGTCCACATTGGCATTCAGACCGAGATCGATGTACGTCCACTGGCCGGCCGTGCCGGTGGAAGTGGGAAGTCGGATCCCGGCTTTCATGCCTTCCACGTTGACCGTGGAGCCGTCCGCGCTCAGAGTCAGAGAGCCGGTGTGGAGCTGAGTCACGGCGGAAGGCGACCCGGGCGCTACCGGCCCCGGATTGCTGGACGCGTCGGCGCTTCGGCCGGGACGGGTGCGCACCTCCAGCATATCCAGCAGGCGATATGTTTTGAACGCAAAAGAATTCTTGAGCTGCGTAATCACGTTGTCCAGCTCTTTCGGCGGCGTGCTCCCCGGCGTGTTTTCGGCGTCGCCTCCGATCAGGTAATACGCGGTCAGCTCAATGTCCTGGATGCCCGCCGCGGGTATGTCCAGGCGCTTGATCGCATCTTCGAGGGCCGGCATAATCTCCGGGCTGGCGCTCACGGCCAGCGCGTGCAAGTCCGGATTCACATACGTGCGCGCTCCAAAAACACCGAGTACCTGGTTTACTCTAGTCGGATCGGCGTACTTCAGGATGAATATCCTCTGAACCTGCGGCTTAGGCTCTTCGGTCTTTTTCTGTTCCTGCGCGGCCAGCGGCCCCAGCAACAGGATCGATACGAGCAACACCGATTTCATACGCACTCCTTCTAATTGGTAATCCAGTAGATCACGACATTCGGGTCATCGGTAATGAGTTTCACGACCAGCGGCTCGGGCCGCGGCCTTGTCCGTCTCTTCCGGCGCGGGACCGGTGTCGCGGGTGGAGCGATCACGGGAGCAGCCGGCACGATTGCCACTGGAACCGGCGGCGCTGCTGCTATCTTCGGCGGCGGAGCCGGTCGCGGCACCAGCAGTGTCGCCAGGACGGCGGCTGCTGCCGCCGCCGCGCCAATCCATCCCAGCCACCCGGCCCGCCCGCGGGGTTGACCGATCTCCGCGAGTACCCGAGCTCGCACCACCGTGAACGCGGAGGCCGCCAGCGGCTCGGCATGCGCCGCGCGCAATGCCCCCAGGCTTTGTTTCAGTTCTTCCAGGAATTTGCGGCAGTCCGGACATTCCCCGAGATGCTGCTCAGCCGCGGGCCGCTCCTGCTGGGGCAGGTCGCCTTCGGCATGGAGTGCGATTCGTTCTTCCCACTCTGTGCAATTCACGCCGGCCTCCGGATATATTGCGCCATAAACTTCTTCACCTTCACACGGGCCTTGCTGATTTGCGAGCGCACGGTCGCCTCGCTCGAACCTAAGGCCGCAGCCACTTCCCCGGTCGTCAAACCTTCCAGGTCGCGCAGCACGAGCGCCGCGCGTTCTTTGGGCGGCAGCCGGCGCAGACAGATTTCGAGCGCGCGCCGCCGCTCGGCGTCGGTGAGGGCCTGCTGCGGATCGGGTCCACGCGCTTCCAAGGCGGCCTCCTCGGCCGGAATCAGTTCCCGCTTCTGGCGGCGTTGGTCGTGACAGACATTCACCGTGACCCGGTACAGCCACCCACCCAGGTTCCCCGACGCCTCCACCTTCGCCCAATTCCGGTGCAGCTTCAGAAAAACTTCCTGCGCCGCATCTTGCGCATCCTCGAGATTGCCCAGCAGCCGCAGCGCCGTCGCCAGAACCAGGCGCTCATGCTGCTGCATCAGGCGCTCGAAGGCGGCTCGATCGCCGGCCTCGGCGGCCGCCGCCGTGCGCGCCCGTTCCTCGGGCTCGTCCATCCCGGCCGCGATGAGCAGCAGCGCCAGCGGTTCCATCTACGTAAGAGAATACGGAACCGGCGGGAGATTCGTGTATGAGTTTTTGAGCTTTACTTCAGGATGCGCGCCGTCAGAACCACGAACAGCGACTGGTCTTTCGCCATGCCGACGCGGCCGGCGACGATGCGCTGACCGGCTTTCACATCCAGGTCGGCATTGAAATTCAGGTCGGAGGTGGTGTACTGGCCGCCGCCTGCGGCTACCGGCAGCTTCACCCCGGCATTAAGCCGGTCGATGCGGACCGAGGCGCCATCCTGGCTGACGGTCGCGGTCCGGACGCGCAGGTCGGTCACGATCGTCGGAGATCCCGTAGCGACCTGGCCCGCCGATCCGGCTGTGTCGGCGCCCTGTCCGGCACGCATGCGAATCGTCAGCGCGTCGAGCAGCCGGAAATTCTTCAACGCCGACGTAGCCGCGAGTTCGGCGGCCGTGCTCTCCAGATCTTTCGGAAGCGGAGTGCCCAGCGGAGTATTGGCGTTGCCGCCGACGATGTAATGCGCCGTCAGCTCGATATTCTGCGGGGCGGAGGTGGGCACATCGAGGCGGTTGATGGCGTCGTCGACCGAGTTCAGCACATCGGGAAATGTCGTGGCCACGGCCACCGCGTGCGTCTCGGGATTCGCCACCACCATCACGCCAAACACACGCAGCATGTCCGCCATGGTCAACGGATCGGCATACTTCAGAATGAAGACCCGCTGCGCGCCCGGTTTGCCGGCAGGAGCGGCGGCCTGGGTGTCAGTGGGTTTCGGGGGTTGCGCGCTGAGCGGCAGAGCGAGCCCGGCAGCCAGCAACAGTGTGCCTTTCATTCCATCCCCATTCTCTCAGCGGGGTTTTATGGTGTACTAGTGAAATTAGGTAACCTTCCCATGTCCACTGAAGTAAACGAGGCGCCGGCCCGTTCACTTCGCCCCGCATGGCAAGCGGTTTTTGAGAACGGAACAGCCCGGCACAGCGGCGGCGAAGCGCCCCCCGCGTTCACATTCCGCGTTCCCGACGAAGCAGCCCTGGAACGCATTCTCTCGACGGACCCCTATACCGCCGCGATGGCGTACCTGCGCGGTGATTTCGAGCTCGAGGGCGATCTCTGCGCCGCCATCCGGTTCAAGGGCTGGGACGCGCAAAGCTCCTGGCGGCGGCGTTCGATTCGCCTGCTGGCGCGATGCGCCACGCTGCGCGAGTGCTTGTTGCAGACCAGGGCGCAAGCGCAGCGGAATATCCGGTTTCACTACGACCGCTCGAACGAGTTCTACCGCTTGTTTCTGGACCCGCGCATGGTCTATTCCTGCGCCTACTTCGGCACGGCCCAAACGACTCTGGAAGAAGCCCAGGTTGCCAAGCTCGATCATATCTGCCGCAAGCTGGACCTGCAGCCGGGCGACCGGTTCCTGGACATCGGCTGCGGCTGGGGCGCGCTGGTGGCGCACGCCGCCATCCGCTACCGCGCCGAAGCCACCGGCTGTACGATCAGCCGCGCGCAGTATGAACGCGCTTCGGCACAGGCCCAAGGTGATGTGCAGATCCGGGAGCAGGATTACCGGGAGCTCTCCGGCCGGTTCGACAAAATCGCCTCAGTCGGCATGTTCGAGCACGTCGGCCAAGTGCGGGCGCCCGGTTATTTCCGCAAGATTGCGGGGCTGCTTGAGCCGGGAGGATTGTTCCTCAACCACGCCATCCAGCGGGCCTACGGTGTCGGCGATGACGCGGCCAGCTTGTTCGTGCGCCGCCGCATTTTCCCCGGCGGTGAGTTGATCCAGCTGCACGAGACGATTCGGGCAGCCGAGATGGCGGGATTCGAAGTCGTGGACGTCGAAAACCTGCGGCCGCACTATGCCCGAACCTGCCGCTTGTGGGAGGAGCGCCTGACCGCGCGCCGCAACGAAGCGTTGCGACTCGTCGATGAAGCGACCTTCCGGGCCTGGCGGATCTGGCTGGCGGCCTCTTCGCTCAGCTTCGAGGACGGGTTCAACAGTATTTATCAGGTGCTGCTGGCCAAGCGTGGCGCGGCCCGGGTCCACTGGACCCGGGAATATATGTACCGGGCGGCATGCCAGGGGTAAGTACCAACCTCCAGCACCTGGAGGAGGTGGTCCCCGGCCCTGGCGGGATCGCGTACACTAATGAGAAGGGATCTTGCTCTGTCTCAGGTCGGGCTCACCGACGCACTATCGAGGCGCGCCGGAGCCGGTCCCGGTCAGGATCTAACGGCAAGGTAAATCTCGCATGAGCCAAACGTCAACTTGGGATATGGAGCGAGCTCTTTCCCGAATCCGGGAGTTGGAGCATCTGCCGGGCGCGCTGCTCCCGATTTTGCATGCACTCCAGGATGAATTTGGCTACATCCATGAAGAGGCGATTCCGCTGGTCGCGGAGACTCTCAACCTCTCCAAGGCCGACGTGCACGGCGTAGTCAGCTTCTATCATGATTTCCGGCATAGCCCGCCGGGGCGGCACGTGCTTCGCATTTGCCGCGCGGAGGCATGCCAGTCGATGGGCTGTGAATCGCTGGTCCACCACGTGGAAAAACGGCTGGGCGTGAAGGTCGGCGAGACCACGCCGGACCGCAGTTTCACGGTGGAGGCGGTGTATTGCCTGGGCAACTGCGCGCTTTCCCCTTCCGCGATGCTGGATGGCCGGCCATACGGGCGGGTTTCTCCGCAGGTGGCCGATTTCCTGATCGATAGCGCCAGGAGGCATTCGTGAGCGTCAAGGTCTACGTGCCGTGCGACGCCGCTGCGCTTTCGGTGGGTGCTGACGCGGTGGCGCGCGCGATCGCCGAACAAATTGCCTCGCGCCGCCTCGATCTGACCGTGGTCCGCAACGGCTCGCGCGGCCTGTTCTGGCTGGAGCCGCTGGTGGAGGTGGAAACGCCGCGTGGGCGCGTGGCCTACGGACCCGTCACGGCGGAGGCGGTGGCCGGACTGTTTGACGCGGGTTTTCAGGATGGCAAAGAGCACCCGCTCCGGGTCGGCGTGACCGAAGAAATTCCCTATCTGAAAAACCAGGAGCGGCTGACGTTCGCGCGTTGCGGCATCGTCGACCCGCTAT
>CAYTJD010000170.1:0-16163 GCA_964438005.1 uncultured Solibacteraceae bacterium
CTGAAGTCTCGCAGGTCATTGCCCTCGCCGCCCGGCACAATCTCGTGCTGGAGACCGGCCACTCCTCGCCCGCCGAGGCCCTGGTCATCATCCGCGAAGCGCGCCGCCAGGGTGTGCAGAACATCCTCGTGACCCACGCCATGAGTCCCGAAGTGAAAATGTCAGTTCCGGAAATGAAGCAGGCGGCCCAAATGGGCGCCTATTTGGAATTCACCTGGGTAAAACCGGATTCCGAGGCTGCCAAAGCATACGTCCCCGCGATCCGCGAAGTCGGCCCCGAATTCTGTGTGCTTTCAAGCGACCTGGGCCAGCCCGCCAACCCGCTGCACCCAGACGGCCTGCTGCAGATGTATCAATTCCTCCACGACCACGGCTTCTCCGTCGCCGAGATCGACCGCATGGCAAAAACCAACCCCGCCAAGCTCCTCGGTCTTTAGTCCGGCAGCTTCACCCCGATCGCCTGCAAGAACTCCGCGTCGCTGAACTGCGTTTCTTCGTGTGTGAACCCGGCTTTTCCGGCGCAGTTGTCTTCGATCTCCCCTTCGGCCGGGCACTCTTTCCAGCACTCTTCGAGCGGCTTCAACACATACGCGTATTTCTTGCACTTCGTGCAGCGCCAACGCAGGATCAGCTGATGGTCATCCGTCAAACCGATCTCCTGCACACTCGTCGCGGATCTTCCGCACTCGCACTCTAAAGACAGCGTCAAATACGTCATCAAGCCTCTCCCTGTGGCTGTTTTCGCATGATCGGACAGAAGGACATAGTCCTGCCCCGTCCACGGCAGTACCAGCGGTCGCAAGTGATTGAAAAATAAACTATTTATTTGGATACTATCTTCGGATAAGGAACCCTAAACCCGAGTCACTCGATATATCCATTGCCCCGGCACAAGCCCGGCCAGACGGCTAGCCAGGCCCGATCGAATCAGCCCGCGGAATAACCCCGAGACCACGGACGGACGGCCGAGCAGGCTCCGGCACTGCCGGAGATATTCCGAGACCGGGATCTGCCGCGCCGCCGCCTTCCCCGCCAGTTGGCCGGTGATGAGCGCGTTCAGGATTCCTGACCCGGTAAACGGATCCACGAAGCCCAGCGCATCGCCTGCCGCATAGGTGTTCTCCAGCGGAGCAGCCGGCCGTGAGAAGACCAGCGGCCCCGTCGTCAGCCATTCCATCGCACGCGCCAATGGCTTGAGCCGCTCCGCCAAGGGCGCCGAGCGCTGGAGGAACTCATCGATATCGAAATTCACTTGGCGCAACTCGTCCTCCGGGGCGAGCCCGCAGACGTTCGTGCGGCTCTCTTCCACCGTGCTGACACCGAAGTAAGCCGAGCCGGCAAAGTAGAGCGCCACCGCATCATCCGCCGGCCCCTCGAAATGCGCCTTGAATCCAAACAGACGCGGCCGCGCGCCTTTACCGCCGCGCCGGCCGCTTGCTAGCACCACGCCCCCGCCGCCACGCCACTCGACCCCGCGCGAAACTACCGCGCCCAGAGAGGCCGCTTTCTCCAGCAGCAGCCCATCCAGCGCGCGCCGGCTCAGGCCATACGCTGTCTCCGCCAGATTCCACTGCTTCGCGCGCGAGCCGAAATGCAGAGCCACACGGCGAATTCGCGCCGGGCCCAGACTGAGAAATTCCGGCCAGACACCCAGCGCTTCGAGTTCGCGGCACGCCTCCGACGCCAGGAATTCTCCGCACACTTTGTGACGCGTCATACGTGTCCTATCGATGATGCTCACGGCGCCCGATTCGCGCAGGGCGGCAATCGCCGCCGCCGCACCCGCCGGCCCCGCCCCCACGATTTGCAATGCCGTCACCATTCCAATTTTTACACCTATGGCGGCGCCGGACCTCCTATAATTCGGGAAGCGACAACCCGTGCGGCAATCCTCCGAAACCGAAATCCTGGACGCGCCCAATGTGCCCGAGCACCTGGTCGATCGGGCGTACCGCGACCTTACCAGGATTCACCGTTTCTTAGGCGACACGCGCGCGATTATCGCCGCCATCCGCCGCGATCCGCTGCCTGTGCGCCGCGTCCTCGATATCGGCTGCGCGCGCGGCGGTGTCCTGCGCCACATTCAGCGGCGGCTTGCGGTTGATGTGGTGGGCGTCGATCGCAACCCGTCCGCGACCGTGAACACGCCGTTCCCCATTGTGCGCGCCGATGCCATCCAGGACCATCTGCCCACAGCCGATGTGGCGTTTTCGATGCTGGTTGCCCACCACCTCGCACCCAGTGAAGTGACCGGCCTGATTCGCAATGTCGGCCGCTCCTGCCGCCGCTTCATCCTCCTCGATCTGGTCCGCCACCGCCTGCCGCTCGCGTTGTTCCGCTTGTTCGTAGCGCCCCTGGTTTCACCAATCGTCTGCACCGACGGCTGCGCCTCCATCCGCCGCGCGTACACGCCCTCGGAGCTTTCCCAGATCGCTCGTGAAGCGCTGCGCGGAACCGGGGCGCAAGTCCGCCACTCGGTCGCGCCGTTCTATATTCGGCAGGTCCTGGATATTACGTGGAGCGAGACGCCAGCCCGCCGCTCTATTTCTTGCTAGGCAGCGGCGGCAGCGGCGCCGGATCCAGGTAGCCGCGCGTCCCATCCGGCCGGATCGGTCCGGGCCCGAACCCCAGGTGTTCCCGGTCCTTATTATTCTCGCTGCACGCGTACTCCGCTAGTCGGTCCGTCGGATTGCCGGCTTCCCACGTCCGGTTGTACGTAAACGGATGCGTGTAGAATTTCGGATCCTCGATGAGCGTGTCGACATGGATGTGGCTCGCGTCCGGCCGCGTCCATCGCTCCACCACGTGCAGCGCATCGCTGTGCGGGCTCCCGTTTTCATCGGCCCACACCTGCTCGTCTTTGAACCCGACCGAATCGACCACCAGCGTGTCGCCGTCCCAGCGCCCGATTTCGTCGCCGAAGAACGATGGATCCGGATCTTCGAGATGCTTCCGCCCATCTACCGGGATTAACCGATAGTAGGTATAGAAGTAGAGGAACGAGACATACTGCGGAGCCTGCAGCACCATGAACGGCAACCCGCTCGCGTTGTGCCGCGGAATTCCGCCCGGAATGCACAGGGCTTCGGGATCGATCGTGGCCGTGACGTTGTGCTTCCACGCCGCCTCGCCTTCCGGAGTCAGCGGCAGCTTCAACCCGGGCAGATCCTTGGCAATATTGCCGACCGGCTTGGTGTCGCGCATGCCTTTCCAAAAGCCGTTCAAATCCGGATGCCCGTCAGCGGTGCGCGGCGCGGGCTTCTTCGGTTGTGCAGCGAGCGGCACCGCCAGCGCGATGACCAGGGCGGCAAAGGAAGCACTCCAGCGAGTTTTCACGTTCGTATCTCCCGGACTGGGCGTTAGCTTGATCCATTCTAGATCGGCATAGTAGAATTAGCAAAACTGAAGCCAGGAGGCATCCCGTGAGAGCGAAACACCTTTTACTCGTCGCCGTCATCGGCGTGGCGGCGGTACTGCCGCTGGCCGCGCATCACTCGTTTGCCGCGGAATTTGACGGCAACAAGTCCGTCCGCCTGCGCGGAACGCTGACCAAGATCGAGTGGACCAATCCGCACTCCTACTTCTATATCGACGTGAAGGACGACAAAGGCGCGACGGTAAATTGGGGCTGCGAAGCAGCGAGCCCGGGCGCGCTCTCCCGCCGCGGATTTAAGAAGGGCGACGTCAAGCTCGGCGACGCCGTGATCGTCGATGGCTACCTGGCCAAGGATGGCTCGCACTTCATCGATGCCCGCCGCGTAACGCTTCCGGATGGCCGCGTCGTATCCGGCGGCTCCGCCGGCGATGGTGGACCCGGCGAAGGCGCCGGCCCCGCCCAATAGGCGCTACAAATTCCCGTTCGCGTGCACCTCGCGATGCAGCACGTACGAGGTTTCGGTCGGAACGCCGGCCTTGTACTTAACTTTTAAGAGCACCTGAAAATAGCGGGGAATCAGACCTCCGGGCGTGCGCAGCTTGTCAACCAGAATGCGGGCGTGCGCCGGATCGGTAAACCACTGCACCGCCGTCAGGCGGCCGGGGGTTCGATTGCTGGTGAACGCTTCGATCTCGCTGGTGCCGGCCGGTCCCGGCACGTGCGTGACCAGCACGAACGCCTCGCCGTCTTCGGACGAGCCGGTTGGCAACTGGTCGCTCAACACCGCAGGCTCGCCCGAACGCGGATGCAGGATGTGGATTCCCGGCCGTGCGTTCACCAACTCCAGCCTGACCGGCAAGCCTTGCAGCTGGTTCTCAAAAAACACGGGCGCCCCGATGAACAGCACATTATTATTGGCCAATTGCTGGAACGACAATTCGCTCGTCCGCAGCAGCGAGAGCGCCTGCACACGCGGCCCCAGCAGCTTGCCAATCAGGAACGACGCGTTCACCTCGCCCATGGGCGCATAGTAGAGGTTCGGCTGCACGTCGACGTTGCCCAGCGCCTTGCGCATCGAGGCCACCGCGGGCGACTTCATGATGTCTTCCCAGCGGTTCAGCGTCAAGTCGCGGTAGGCGCCGAAGCCCTTGAATTGCACGAACGGCGGATCGGCAATCGAAATCAGCAGAGGCTTCTCGGAATTCAGAAACGGCTTCCACAATTGCTCGAGCTCGGGCGTCCACATGGTGGTGAACAGCGACGCGCGTTCGCGCTCCCGCGCGAACTGTGCGGTCGCCACGATCGCCCAGATCAAGGCGAACGCCAAACCGGCGCTCAACAGCAGGGGCGCGCGGCTCCGAGCCGGCTCCACGGCGGCAGCGGCTGTATTTCCATTGTCGGCGAGCCCTGGGACGCGCGTGGCCGGCGGCGGATTCTCTTCACAGGTCAGCTTGAAGCGGCCCTTCGGCAGGTCGATAGTCAGCGTGTCCTGCTTGCCTTCGGTGCGGTAGTATTCAGCCAGTTTTTGGCGCAGACGGCTGACCTGAATGCGCACGGTCGAATCGTGCCTGGGGTCGTAGGTAGCAGGCTTGCCGAGAGCGTCAATGCCGACAGAGTATTCTTTGAGTTGATCGGCCTCGCCCGCCAGACGCTTGTCGGCGAGAAAGCGCAGCAACCGCCGCAGGGCTTCGGAGTTGCGAAAGGTATCGCTTTCGAGAATCCGTTCGACTTCCGCTGCGAGCGCGTCGTCCCGGACCTCCATCCCGCGTCTCCTCCCCGCACCGATTATACACTTCGGAAGGCGGACACTCGTCTGGCGTGAGCTACTTCGGCTTAGGTGGACACGGGTATCCCGTTTCCACCGCTTGCCACTTTCCGTCTGGCCCGGCCCGGAACATCTTCGGCATCGAAATGCCGTCGGGCCGCAGATCAAACTCATACCGGTAGCGCGTGTCGGGGATCGGAAAGGCATCTTCGGTGGGAAGAAAAGGAACCCCTTCGGCAGTGACCGCTAAATTGGACGGCTCGACAACGCGCCGGCGTGTATATTTCTTGGCTGTCTCCGGCGGCACGCGCACATAGATGGAACTGGAAAACTCGATGTACCCGACCGCACGGGCGTCGACCTGGGCGGATCGCCAGACCACGTTTTTGGGATGGCCCAGATACACGCGTTCGACTTCCAGACGCCCCTTGCCCCACGGTCTCTCGACGGCGAAGGCGTCCGGGCATTTCTCCAGGTCGGCGGCGAAGTTTCGCAGGGCATTGATCGCTGTATCGGCGGCCGTCACGGGAGTTTGCGTGTATCCGGAAGGAGCAAGGCAAAGGGCCAGCAACGCTGCGAGCGCAAGAAACCTCTGAGGCACTGCGCTCAGGCTACCACTTTCGCCGGGTTCGAGGGAAGAGAGAGTCTATCAAGGTCGCAGCTATTTGCAATCGGATGCTACACCCTCAAGAGTTAGGACATTGATGCGGTCTTTGCCGGTCCTGCGCAGCAGGACGCCTTTCGCTTCCACCTTGTGGCCGTTCAGGGCTTCCGGCTTGAAGCCGGCGGGCAGCTCGTCCAGATTGCTCAATTGAAATTCCAGAGCGCCGAGCGGCAGCGTCGCCGCGCGCGTGCGCTCTTCGGCGGAGATCTCGTCTGCGTTCCGCGTGCGAACCGGCTGGGTCGCGCGCGAGACCTCCCATTCGTCATTGGCACGGGAGAAGCAGCCGATGACCGCCACCAGCGTGTTGCTCGGCAACGGCTTCGGCCCATCTTGACCAACCAACTTGAAATGGGCCACTGACTCTGGCGTCAGTTCCTGTTTACCCGCCGGATACTGGTTCACCTGCAGGATGTAGGCGAGGATGTCGAGGTACGTGGCGGTGCTCAGGCTGCCGGCAGCGCTGGCGGGCATGCGGGTGCGAATGTGATCGAACAGGGGGGCCAGACTCTCTTCGCGCCAGCGGTCCAGAAACTTATCGCCGCGCAGCGGGCCCATGGCGCGGCCATCGAGCGTCTCGCCATGACAGCCGCCACAGTTCATCTGGTAGGCGGATTCGCCGCGCGTGGCTTGCGCCGCGGTGTACGCGCCATCGAGCACCGTCTGCGAAAACGCGGCCGGAACCAGGAGCGCCAGGATTCCGATTCTCATGGGCAGCCCGCCGCGAGGGATTCCACCGAAGTCACGTTGATGCGGTCATTGTTCGCCTGCCGGGCCAAGACACCCTTTACCTGAACTTTGTGGCCTTTCATCGTCTCCGGCTTGAAGTCCGCCAGATTCTGCAGGCGGAATTGCTGGCTGCCGAGCGGCACGGCCGCGGAGCGCGCAACTTCTTCGGGAGTCGTAGCGTCGGCGGTACGCGTGCGCGCCAGCGCGGGAACGCGGCTCAGTGTCCCGGCGTCCGGGCTGGTAGACTCGAAACAGCCGACCGCCACCACCAGCGCGTTCGTCGGCAGCGGCTTTGGCCCGTCCTTGCCGACCAACTGCACTGTGTCGGGCGCGGTCAAGTCCGCGGCGCCGGTAGGATAGCCGTTCGCCTGCAAGAGGAACGCGAGGATGTCGCGGTAGTCTGACTCCGGAAGCTTGCCGGGCGTATCGCGCGGCATGTTGGTGCGAATGAACGCGAACAGCGTCGACAGCCGGTCTTCGCGCCAGCGTTCGATGAAAGGGTCGCCGCTAAGCGGCGGCCCATCCACGTCGGCGCCTTCATGGCACTTCGCGCAGTTCATTCCGTATGCGGCTTCGCCGCGCTTGGCCTGCGCTTCGGTATACACGCCGTCGAGGACGCTGCGGCCGGCCTGAGAAAATGCGGGCAGCGCCGCCAACAGCAGAGGAATCCAAAATTTCGTCATGGCTCGCAATTCTCGCCGACACTTTGCAGGGACATCACGTTGATACGCTCGTTCTGGGGCTGCCGCACGAGGATTCCCTTGGCTTCCGCCTTGGCGCCGTTCATTTTATCGCGGTCGAAGCCGGGCGACTCGGTGACGTTCTGCAGGCGGAACAGTTGATCGCCGAGCGGCTGGGATTTGGCGGCCTGCAGCTCCTGCGCGGTGATTTCCCAAGGAGTGACGGTGCGCGCCGGTTCTCGCGCATGCGTCAGGAACCAACCGTTGCCGGTATCGAGCGTCACGCAGCCGACCACGGCCACCTGGGCGCTGGTCGGCAGCGGCTGCGGACCGTTCTTGCCCACCAGCAGCGTGCCGGCGAGCCCGTCGGCGGTGAGCGGCTTCTTGCCCGCTGGAATCTCATTCGCCTGGAGCAAGTACGCCAGGACGTCGAGATAGTCCGCCTTGGGGAGGGTGCCGGGATTATCCGCCGGCATGGTGTTCTGAATCAGGTCGGCGAGGACGTTGAGGTTGAACTCCCGCCAGCGGTCCATGAAGAGATCGCCCTTGAGCGGCGGCCCGTTGAAGCCGCTCAAATCGGCGCGATGGCAGCCGGCGCAAATGCGCTCGTAGACGGATTGGCCGTGCCTGGCTTGCGCGGCGGTGTAGACACCGTCGAGGACAGTTCTGGCGCGCGGTTGCGCGCAGACGCAGCCTGTCAGTAGAACGACGAGCCAGCGCCGGCTACTTCTTGGCGACGGCGTTGCCACCGATGGTGCGTGTCCGGGTCGGGATCGGGATACCCTTCTCATTCATGAGCTTGGTGATCAGAGCCACGGCGTCGGCGTGATAAATGGCCGACTGCACGCCGATGGTCACGCCTTGCGCCCAATCGAGGGCCAGCAGGCCTTCCTTGTTCTGTCCGAAGCGCTGACTGCTCTCCGAACCGCCCTTATCCTTCGCAGCAAGGTCGGCGCCATGATCCACCAGGAACTGAATCTCGGCTAACGACGCTTTGTGTGCGGCGCCGTGCAGCGCGGTCAGGCCGGCATCGTTGGCGTCGTTCACCTTGGCACCGAGATCGACGATCATTTTCATCGCCTCGATCGTCTCTTCTTCGGAACGGTCGTGAATGAACCCGTCGGTGTAGCCGACGCCCGCGGCCGCCATCAGCGGCGTGGTGTGATCGTTTGTGGGAATGCCGGGATCGGCGCCGTGAGCGAGCAAAAGCTTCATCACTTCGACGTCCCCGCACAGCGCTGCGCGCAGGAACGGCGTCGCGCCCGGCTCATTCAGCCAGGTGGCGCGCTGACCGTTGCGGATTTCCGTGTTGGCCTTCAGGCGCAAATTCGGGTTGGCGCCTTTGTCGAGCAGCGCCTTGACGAAGTCGAGAGCCTGGTTGGCATTCGGTACCGGAATCGTGCCGGTCTCGATGTTGCGATGCTTCACAGCAAGATAAAGCGGGTTCCAGCCTTTCTCATTCGACAGGTTGGGATCGGCGCCGTGATCGAGCAGGAACTTCGCGACATCGTAGTGGCCGTTCTGAATGGCCACCAGCATGCCGGTGCTGCCATCGCCGGACGGCTGGTTCACATCGGCCTTGAGAGCGACCAGGACTTCGACCGAAGCGAGCGCGCCTTCGCGCGAAGCCAGGATCAACGCCGTCATACCGCCCGACTTAAACTCGGTGCCCTTATAATTCACGCCGTAACGTTTTTTGGGCTCGTTGACGATCGAATGGGCGCCGAGATCGGCGCCGTGGTCCGCCAGGAGCCGGATGACGTCGGCGTGATCCTGCTCGGCCGCCCACATCACCGCCGTGGTCTCGCGCAGCGTCTCTTTGGCATTCACCTGTGCGCCATGGGTCAGCAGGGCTTTCACGGAATCGATGCTTCCGGTCCGCGATGCTTCCATCAACGGCGTCTCGCCGTGCATGAGGAACGGGGCGTTGGCGTCGACGCCCGCCTTCAATAACATCTCGACCATGGCCGCGCTGCCATTGACGCAAGCCAGGTACATGGCAGTGGCGCCGTCGTGGTTGGCGGCGTTGACGTTAGCGCCGGCGCGGATCAGGGCGTCGACGGTGTCCATGTCGTCCTGGCGCACGGCCCATTCGAGCGCCGTGGTGCCGTCGGCCTGCGCCGCGTTGACGTCGGCCTTCTTCTGCAGCAACGCGCGCACGGCGGCCTTGTCTTTGTTCATGACGGCGTCGGCGACGTCGCTGCCGGCCGCGAAGGCCGCGCCTGCCAGCAGGAGCGCTGCGCAACATCCGGTGAGTGCTTGTCTCATGGGCGGTCTCCTCGCTAGCTGTAAATCGTTCCCGTGCTATCGCCGATGCTGTCGCGCTCGATGCCCATTGTCTGGAGGGCGGTGAGCAGCATGTTCGCGGTCGGGCCTTTCGTTTTCACGTTGAGCTGCGCTTTGTGGCGGCCCGACGCGCCGCCCGCCATCAGGTAGCCGACGTTGACGTGGCTGTGCTGGTTGGCGTTGCCCATGTTGCTGCCCCACAGGATCAGCGAATGGTCGAACAGGTTGCCGTCGCCATCGGGCGTATCCTGCAGCTTCTTCAGGAAACGGGCGAAGCACTTCACGTGGTACTGGTTGATCTTGGCCCAGTCTTCGCGGCGCTTCGGGTCTTCGCCATGGTGCGAGGACGGGTGATTGGCGGTGGTGACCGTTGATTCCGGATAGCTGCGCAGGCTGACGTCGCGGGCATACATGAGCGACGCGACGCGCGTAATGTCGCCCTGGAATGCCAACGCGGTGAGATCGAAGTGCAGCTTGATGTGGTCGTCGAAGGATTCTGGCACGCCGAAGGGCACATCGAGCGAGGGCGCTTCGGCCGAGCGCTGCGCGGCGATCTGCAGGCGGCGCTCCATCTCGCGGATCGCGTCGAGATAATCGTTGAGCCGGTTGCGATCAGCAGCGGGCAAGGTCTTCTGGAAGCGGGTCAGCTTCGCGGTGACGGCATCGAGGATGCTGCCGGTGGACTGGCGGCGGGCGATGCGCTCTTCCTGGGTGCTGCCGTCGCCGTAGAGGTGCTCGAAGACCACCATCGGGTTGATCTCGTGCGGCAGCGGCTTGGTGGGCGAGGCCCACGACACGGAGTTGGAATAGGCACAGCTATAGCCCCAGCCGCAGATGCCGGTGTTGGCGCCGGGATCTTCGATCGCCAGCTGAATCGACGGCAGCAGCGTATCCTGACCGAACTTCTGCGCGATGATCTGATCGACGCTGGTGCCGCAGTAGATGTCGGCGCCGGCGGTCTTCTTGGGCGCGGCGCCCGTGAAGGTGGCCGAAGCGCGAGAGTGATCGCCGCCGCTCGATCCGGGAGGCGGCATCGAGGAGGTTGCATCCAGGCCGCTCACGATGGTCACCTTGTCCTGCCAAGGCGCCAACGGCTTGTGAATGAACCCGAGGCCGACGTTCCGGCCTTCGGTGGGCGCGATGTCGGGGCGGCCGTCGGCCCAGTAGGTAGGAGACCAGCCGTGCGGCGAGAAAATGGTCAGGAGGCGCGTCTTCGGATTCGCAGCCGCGTGGGCCGCCGGCGTCAACGCCGGAATCATCGAATCGAGCAACGGCAGCGATAAGGTAACGCCAACCCCGCGGAGAAATGCGCGGCGATCCAGGTGCTTCTTGGTGACGAACACTGCTATGCCTCCTTAGCCTACTTTCCTTCAGTACGAATCACGCTCGCGGTCTGGCGCGGCGTTTGGGCCTCTTCCACTTTGAGATTCATCTGGAAGGGTGCGCTCTTCACAATCCCTACGATCAACGAAGTCAGCCTGTAATTGTTCGGCGCCGCTTCGCGGACCACCGACCGAACTACCGGCATATCATAATACTCCGCTCCGCGGCCGAGAGCATAGGTAAGCAGCTTCTCGGTTACGACGCGAACGAACTGCGGCGAGTAGCGGATCAACCCGTCGCGCAGGCCGGCGGGACCATCCACTTTGCTGCCGTCGCTCAGCTGGCCGGCGACATCGAGCTTCTTGCCGAACTCGTTGACGCGCCACTTACCCACGGCGTCAAAGTTCTCCATCGTAAAGCCGATCGGATCCATCATTTTGTGGCAGCTGGCGCAGGCGGCATTGGCGCGGTGCTCTTCCATGCGTTCGCGCATCGAGATTTCGAGCGGCACCGGCTGGCCGTTCGCCATCTTGTCGCTCTGGCGGAGAGGCGGCACGTTGGGCGGCGGATCCGGCGGAATGATTCCCAGCAGATTCATGAGAACCCACTTGCCGCGCTGGACCGGGGAGGTGCGGTCAGGCTCGGAAGTGACCAGCTCGATGGCGCCCTTGCCAAGTAGGCCGCGGCGCACGTCCAGGTCGCCCGTCAGCTTCACGCGGCGGAACTGGCTGCCATAGACATTCGGAATACCGTAGTGGCGCGCCAAGCGCTCGTTGACAAAGGTGTAATCGGCATTGAGCAGATCAGCCACGCTGCGATCCTCGCGCAGGATGCTCTCGAAGAACATCTCGGTTTCGGTGCGGAACCCCTGGCGGAGGTTGTCGTCGAAATCCGGGAACAGCTGCGTGATGGGCGCGGTGCTCGGCAGGTTACGGAGCTGCAGCCACTGGCCGGCAAAGTTCTTCACCAGCTCGTGCGAGCGCGCATCCGTGAGCATGCGGCGCGCCTGCTGCTCGAGGACCTTGGGATCGTGCAGCTTGTTCTGGCCAGCCACCGTGAGCAATTCCGCGTCGGGCGGGCTGCTCCACAGGAAGAACGCGAGGCGCGAGGCCAGCTCGAGATCGCTGATCCGGTAGGGCTGGCCGGGTTTGACATTTTGCGGATCGGCTTCGCCGCGGAAGATGAATTCGGGATCGGCGAGGACGTACTGCAGAGCCATCTCGATGCCGTCTTCGAAACCGCCTTTGTTGCGGCCCTTCTGATAAAGGTTTAAGAGGCTTTCGACATCGGCGTCATTCACCGGGCGGCGATAGGCGCGCGTGGCCAGATTAGCGATGATCTTCTTGGCGCAGCCAACCTCTTCGCTCTCGCCGGCGGGCTGGCAGACAAAGACTCTCCGGCGGCTCGGCGTGTCGGTGGGGCGCGCGCCGTTGTACGGCCCCATGATGATCACCTGGCTGACCTGCGGCGAGAAGATGTAGCCGGGAATCGGGTTGGTGTCGAGTACGCTGCGGAGGTAGTGCTGGTTCAGGTCGTCCATGGGCACGTCGGTGGCGTTCAGAAATGCCAGGCCAACCTTGTGCATGCCGGCTTGCACCGTGAGCCGCGTGTCGTTCTTGTCGTTATCGGTGCCGTTGGGGATCTTCGCGATGTCGAACATCTTGACGCGCCGGCCATCGACCAGAACTTCCAGATGCTCGTCTTTGCGCTCGGAACCGTACAACTCGCCGGTGTTGCCGCGCACGGGGAACCAGGAGATGACATACTCGCCGTCGGCCGGGAAGTAATGATTGATCAGCATGCCGCCGCGTGTGCCGAAAGGCAGGCCTTCGATGTGGCCTTCCTGCGAGTAATCCTGCGGCGCGATGTATTTCTTCTGGCTGGGAGCCGTTTCGTGACCGAGCGCCAACCGGCTGACTTTCGCGGCGGCCGACATATAGCCTTCGACCAACGCCGGCGACACGCCTAAGCTGCTGGCGACGTTGTCGAAGCCGTAGCTGGAGTCGTCGACCGGGAGGAATTCGGCAGAGTCAATGTCCAGACTCAAAACGTCTTTGACGGCGTTGGCATACTCGGTCCGGTTGACACGGTGCAGACCGGGTGGCTCATACCTCGGCTTGGCGGCGGCTGCCCGATCGAGTTCGGTTTCCAGCCACGAGGTGAGCGCCTCGTAGGCGGCCGGGTCGGGCCGGCGCATTCCCAGCGGTGGCATCATGCCGGCACGAAGCTTGCGGACAATCTTTTCGCCAAGCTCGGGATTCTCGCCGATCTTGGACAGATCCACCTGGTCCAGGGCCAAGCCGCCGGTTTTGAGTTTGGCGTTGTGGCAGGAAACACAGAATTTGTCGAGCACCGCCCTCTCGGTGGTGGCTGTCGCCTGGGCGTGCAGGAATGGAACAGACAACACAGCTAGAAAGCCGGAACACACCAATCTCGTGATCAATTTATTAGCCCTCGGATCGCAACAGCATCGGCTGTGTCTTTGAATTATGGGTCCGGGCGGGGCGATTGTCACGGGAATACCGGTGAGTCACCGGTGTGATCGCGGGGGCTGCTCCCGTGCGGGATACCCTTCGTGCCGCTTCTGCGGACTGGATTTGAGGGCCGGATTTCGGTGAGTCACCGGTTACATACTGGCGATTCCATTCAGGAGATTGGAGATCGGGGAAATGTACCGGATCGTCCGGCTTATGGTACGGGCGGTGAGTCACCGCTTAGGGTTTCCTGTAACAAATTGATAATGGAGATCTTAGAGTCAATATCCTTTCACCCGCCCTGGCTTGACCCCATCCGGTAATTGCAGTAGCATCTTCGCCTACGGGGTCGGTTTCTGGAGGGGAAAACAATGGGTGAGTCGAAGGCTTTGGTCCTTTGGATCGTAGCGGCGGGGGCGGTGTGGGCCCAGTCGACTGCGCAAATCAACGGGACGGTGCGGGACGCGAGCGGCCTGGCAGTTGCCGACGCCACCGTCAAGGTGACCCAGACGGCGACGGGGGCTGTGCGAACGGCCCCGAGCGGGACCGACGGCGCCTACGTGCTGGCAAATCTGCCGATCGGGCCGTATCTGCTGGAGGTCACCAAAGAGGGGTTTACCAAGTACGCCCAGTCGGGGATCGTGCTGCAGGTGGACAGCAACCCGACCATTGACGTGGCCATGAAGGTGGGTTCGGTCACCGAGCAGGTGACCGTGCAGGCCGACGCCAACATGGTGGAAACACACACCACCAGTGTCGGCACGGTGGTCGACAACCAGCGCGTGGTGGAGATGCCGCTCAACGGGCGGAACGCGACGCAACTTGTGTTTCTGGCCGGTATGGCCACCATCGGGGGGGCCAACGGCGGGTTTCTGAACTCGGTTCGAAATTATCCAACGGTTATGATCTCGGTGGCGGGCGGGGTGGCCAACCAGCAGACCTATGCGCTGGATGGGGCGAACGACAACGACGCGTACAACGGGCTCAACCTGCCGCTTCCCTTCCCGGACGCCCTCCAGGAATTCAAGGTGGAGACGAGCGCGCTGCCGGCGCAGTACGGGCTGCATTCGACGGCGGCGGTGAACGCGGTGACGAAATCGGGCACTAACGAGATTCACGGCAACCTGTTCGAGTTCTTCCGTAACGGCGACCTGAACGCCCGGGACTTCTTCGCGCCGACGCGCGACACGCTCAAGCGCAACCAGTTCGGCGGCACGGTCGGGGGGCCAATCCGGAAGGACAAGCTGTTCTTCTTCGCGGGCTATCAGGGGACGGAGCTAAAGTCCGACGGCACGCAGAATTCGGCATACGTGCCGACGCCACTCGAACTGCAGGGGAACTTCACGGTGGCGGCATCTGCGGCCTGCGGCAAAGCGGTCACGCTTCCGGCATCGTTGGGCTTCAGCAACAACCAGATTGCGCCGGCGCTGCTGAATCAGGCGGCGCTGAAGATCACGAGCTACCTGCCCGTTCCGACGAACCAATGCGGGCAGGTCAACTACGGGCTGCTTTCGAATCAGAGCGAGCACATGGGGGTGGCGCGGATCGATTATCAACAGAGCGCGAAGAGCCAGATCTTCGGGCGGTTTTATGTGACCAATTTTGCGCAGCCGTCGACGTTCGACGGCAAGAACGCACTGACGCTGAACTCGAACGCGCAGGCAGATCGCGTCTATTCGCTGACGCTGGGCAACACCTACCTGTTCGGGTCGAACCTGGTCAGCTCGTTTCGCATTGGCGAGAACCGCGCCGAGATCCCGAAGATCGTGGACAATTTCGCCACGTGGCCCCAGCTGGGGGTGAACGCGCCGTACAACCCGGCGCCGGCGCCGCGCATTTCGGTGACCGGCCAGGGATTCGGCATCGGCTCGGGGAATTCGATCATCAACCACGACATGACCGGGCCGGATACCAACATTGCCGAAGACCTGAGCCTGGTGCGCGGCAGCCACCAGATCGGCTTCGGCGTGAACTACCTGCGGACGCTGATCAACTACGAATCGGGAATCAACGCGACGGGCCTGCCGACGTTCAACGGGACAGTCAGCGGCTTGTCGATGGCGGATTTTCTGACGGGATCGGCGGCTACCTGGACGCAAGGAAACATCTCCTATTTTTATAACCGGCAGACGTACATCGGGCTATACGCGCAGGATTCCTGGAAGATCAACTCGCGGCTCACGCTGAATTACGGCGTACGGTGGGAGCCGTGGTTCCCGATCTGGAGCAAGGAAAGCCTATTCATGCGGTTCGACCAGGGCTTATTCAACCAGAACGTGCACAGTACCGTGCACGTCAACGCGCCGGCCGGGCTGGTATTCCCTGGCGATTCGCAGTGGACGTCCGGGCATAGCATCGCGCAATCGAGGTATGCCGAATTCGTGCCGCGGATCGGCCTGGTGTGGGATCCGAAAGGGGACGGCCGAATGACGGTGCGCGCGGCATTCGGCAGCTATACCGACCGCTCGGGTTTGTACGCGCTCAGCTCGTTCGGGCAGGATCCGCCGATCGGCAATGTGGTCACCCTGCAGAACGTGAACCTGTCGAATCCGTGGGCCAGTTATCCAGGCGGCAATCCCCTGCCCATCACGCTGAGCCGGGACATGACATTTCCCACGTTCGGCGCTTACATTACGTATCCGCCGGACTGGAAGCCCCTCTGGGTGAATCAGTGGAATCTGAGCCTCCAGCGGCAGATCGGCAACGACTGGTTAGTCACGGCGAATTATCTTGGCAACAATACCTTTCACCTGGTCACGGAAGACCAGTTGAACCCCGCCGTGTATTCGGGACCCAGTTCGACGTTGGGCAACACCAACCAACGGCGGCCGCTGTATCTGCAGAACCCCTCGCAAGGGCAATTTTACGG
>CAYTJD010000171.1:0-36734 GCA_964438005.1 uncultured Solibacteraceae bacterium
TTGGCGGTCTTGAGGCTTTTGCGATAGGGGCGTCCTTCAAGCGTGCCGGTCGCCCACCATATGCAGCGGCACCCTCGCTTTGCGATGCGGTCATGCGCGTTCGGGCAATTTTTCCGATGTCGTCGATACACGGAAAGCATACGGCGACATCATTGCACAAATCCGTGTACAGCAGCTTACGCAGGATGCGAAGTTATTGAAAATAAATGAGATATTTTGGAGGCGCGGGTCGGAATCGAACCGACGAATAAAGGTTTTGCAGACCTTAGCCTTACCACTTGGCTACCGCGCCCCAGGATGGATGGCTGGACTTATTTTAGCACCCAGGGCCAGCGCTTCGCGTTGCACCGGCAGCACCATCAGCTCCAGACGCGAAGCGCGCGCGCCGCCGTGATACACCGTTTGGTTCGCAGACAGAAAGTGAGTTTCCTCGGCGATCGAGCCGCCCGTGTTCGGGTTGCGGTCGTACTTCGGAAAATTGCTGCTCGCAATTTCCAGACGAATTCGGTGGCCTCGTTGGAACACATTCGCGGTTTCGCCCGCGTCGATGCTCACTTCATAGACTTCGCCGGGCTGGGCCAGTTCGGCGCGCTCGAGCGATTTGCGATAGCGCAGACGCAGAATTCCGTCGGTCAAAATGCGCGCCGTCCCGTCGGGGAAGACATCCACCAGCTTCGCCGTGAAATCGGTGTCGCGCGCGCTGGTGGCGACGAACAGCACGACTCTGACCGGGCCGGCCACCGCGACCTCCGACCGCAGTGTCCGCGTGCTGTAGACCAGAACGTCCGGGCGTTCTTCCACGGCGTGTTGATCGAGCGGTCCCCAGGGAAAGACGCGCGGATTGCAGCACACCGCGCCGCCGCGCGTAGGCACCGGTTTGGCCGGGTCGTAGGTGTACGAATCCTCAGTCTCTTGCGCGGACAGACCCCCACGCAGGCGGCCGTCGCCCACGGCGCTGTTCGCATGACCGTTGCTATCGAGATAATAGACCGTAGCGCGCGCTTCCTGCGGCGGCCATTCGCGGTCTTCCAGCCACTGATTTGCGCCCATCAGAAAAACCTTCACCGGCGCTGAGGAAGCGGCTTCGGTGTCTTTGCCCATCAACCACTGGTCGAACCATTGCAGTTGCAGGCGGCGGACTGGAACCGAAGACTCCGGCCCGAAATCCACGCCGTCGAACTTGTACGACATGTTGTGCGGCCAGGGCCCGATCAAAATATGATTCAAGCCGCTCGTCTTGCGCAAGGCGGCAAACGCGTCCAAATCGCTCTGCGCGTAATTGTCGTACCAGCCGCCCACCGCGAACACGGGAATCCGGATTTGCGCCAGATGCTCGCGCGTGCTGATGGCGCGCCAGAACGAATCGTAGGCTGGGTGCTGGATGGCTTCCTGGTAGGCTTGGGACTCCTGTCCGGTGGCCCACACGTCGGCGGTGCGCAGCGGCAGATGCCAGATGAAGCGGTTGAAATCGGGATGATAGCCGGGCACGCGGAGGTTTTCCGCCATCCACTCGAGCCGGTGGCCGAGTTTCAACGCGCCGCCGCGCGAATAGTAGCGGTCGCGGTAATCGTCGTCGCCGGAGACCACGGGAAAGATCGCCTTCAGATGCGGGTTGTTGCGCAGCGCCGCTTTCCACTGCACGATCCCTAAATACGATCCGCCTACCATGCCGACCTTGCCGTTGGACCAGGGCTGCTGGGCGATCCAGTTGAGTGTGGCGTCGCCGTCTTCCGGCTCGTGGTGCAGTTGTTCGAACTCGCCTTCGGACTCGTAGCGGCCGCGCACGTCCTCGATCACCACGGCATAGCCGTGATCCACGAAGGCCTGGTAGTTCGGCACGAGGTCGACGCCTTTTCCATACGGTGTGCGGATCAGGATCGCCGGGACGCGCGCATGTTCGGTGGGTAGAAAGACATTAGCCGAAAGGCGCGTGCCGTCGTACATGGTCACCGGCACATGGAGCAGCCGGAACGGAGCGGCCGCCAACGCGGCCGCACAGGCCATAGCTAACAACGGTACTCGCACAACGTGTCCCAGTACAAGCGAGCAATTGGCTCGAGTGAATGCTGAGTCCGAATGTGATCGGCGGCGCGCCGCCCGATCTCCCCGCTGAACCCTTGGATAGATGGTAGCAAAACCATGTGGCGGCGTAGGGAATCGCTCTCGGCGACGCCGCTGGGAATGCGGATGCACGCATCTTCGGGGAAGCGCGCGTTTTCTTCCGAATCGGTGAGCAGGACGGGCTTGCCGATCCCCATCAGGCGGATGCCGATTCCCGAAGTCTCCCCAGCGCTGGGAAAGCGGAGGTTGATACAGGCATCCACGGCGGCGGCGGCGCGCCAAAAATCTCGTGCCGGGAGGAAGGGAAGACGAGCCACACCCGGTTCCGCCAACCACAGCGCAGCCGCGCGCTCCAGTTCTGGCGAAGCGAATGCGCCGGCCACCAGCAACCCGATCCGCGAGTTCTCCCGGCGTATGGCGGCGAACGTCTGCAGGATGGGAATCAGCCGCTTCGTCTCGCGGATGTAGCCGAAGACTCCGAAGACGTAGGCATCGTCCGCGAAACCGAGGCGCCGCCGGAATTCCGCCACGTCCGTGGCTGAGGGCGGCTCCGGCGGTTCGAACAAGTGTGGAATCTCAACGACCGGGGTCTTGGGCGCATGGCCGGCGACGATGCGCGCGGCGCCCGGGTTATGCACAATCACGGCACGCGCCGACTCCGTGATGCCCTTCAGCATCGGATATTGGAAATAGCGGTTGTCGGCCCCGGCGGCCGCGCGGCTGCGCCAAAGATCTTCACCCAGGCCCCGGTTCCAAACGCCGTAGTTATAGACGAACTCCTCGAGATACCCGGCCTCGTCCAGCTCGCCTAATAAATAATGATGCAGAACGGCATCGTGCAGTACCACGACCCCCGGTTGGGCCAGCGCGCGCCGGTAGATTTCGGCATGCTGCCGATTATTCCCGAGATGGTACAGCGCGACATCACACCGCTCCGGCGCGACTTCGACTGAGCCAAATCGCCGGAGGGCCGGCAGTAAGGCGGCGGCGTAGTCTGCGACGCCGGTGGGCGCCGGGGGAAGCGGCGCATAGAAGCCGGCCGTCACACCTTTTTCCGCTTGCCGAACAGAGCCGTGCCCACCCGCACGCAGGTGGACCCTTCCTCGATCGCCACTTCCAGGTCGCCCGACATTCCCATCGAAAGCTGCGTCAGGCCATGCTTCCGGGCCAATTCGCGCAAGCCCCGGAAGTAGGGGCGCGAGGCTTCGGCATCTTCCGACCATGGGGGCATCGTCATCAGCCCGAGCAGCCGCAGGTTCGAACAGTCGCGCACCGCAGCGATCAGGTCCGGGAGGTCTTCCGGCGCCGCGCCGCTCTTGGCTTGTTCCTCGGACAGCTTCACTTCCAACATCACGTCCAGAGGCCGCCCGGCGTCATGGAGCCGCCGCGCGAGTTTGGGAGTATCGACGGTCTGGATGACCTCGAACAGCTCGGCAGCTTTCCCGGACTTATTGGACTGCAAGTGGCCGATCAGGTGAAATCGTGCGCCCGGAAGCGCTCGCACTTCCAGCGCTTTACCCTCGAATTCCTGTACGTAATTCTCGCCAAATTCGCGCAAGCCGAGGTCATACGCCTCGCGGATCGCGGTGGCCGGAAACACCTTGGTCACCGCCAGCAGGAGAATCTGCTCGGGGTCCCGATGGGCGTGTTCGGCGGCACGCTGAATACGCTGGCGGACCGTCGCTAGGCGCTCGACGAGGGTAGGGGCGGCTGGCTGCAAGCTTCAGTATGCCATGAGGGGTAGCGCTCCCACCCCCACCCGTGCGTGGGTAATAGAAGTTTGATACCTTAATATCTGTAAAGGGGTCGCTTTTGGCTGGGGTGGTGGGCCCCATCCAAGTTTCCAGACTGCGTTCGCAGCCCTGGGAAACGACACACCAAACGGGACGTGCCTGCACGTCCGGAGGTAGTCGAATATGATTCAATCACGTTCGGTCAAGCCCAGCGTCCATCCACGGCCGCCCGTCTGGATGAGTCTTGGGTTGACGCTCTTCCTGCTTCTTGCAATGGCTCCGTGGGCGTTCGGCCAGGCCGCATCGGGCACCGCCAACATAGCCGGGGCGGCCTTGGACCCGAGCGGAGCTGTCATGCCCGGTGTCGAGGTGCAAGTTCGCAACGTCGGGACAAATGCCGTCCGCAATCTCCAGTCGAATGAAGTCGGCCGATGGGAGGCTGTATCGTTGCCCCCGGGCGATTATGAAATCAAGGCATCCAAGCAGGGATTCGCCACTCTGCTGCGAAAAGGAATCACGCTATCGGTGGGCGAGCGCGCGGTGGTGGATCTGACCCTCCAGGTCTCCGCGACCGCCACTACGATGACCGTGGATGCCAACACCGCGGTGGTGGAAACCGAGAAGACCGACGTCAGCACTGTAGTCAATCTGAAGGACGTCATGAACCTGCCGATGAACGGCCGGCGCTGGGATAGTTTTACGCTCAGCACGCCCGGTGTCAGCAACGACGGTGGTTACGGCCTGTTGAGCTTCCGCGGCATGTCGGGCCTGTACAACAACAACATGATCGACGGCATGGACAACAACCAGGCGTTCTTCTCCGAGGCCAAGGGCCGCACGCGCCTTTCCTATGGCATCAGCAGTGAAGCCATCCAGGAGTTCCAGGTCGGCACGAGCACGTTTTCTGCCCAGTATGGCCGCTCGGCCGGCGGCGTGGTGAACGCGGTGACCAAATCGGGCACCAACGACCAGCACGGCGGATTCTTCTATCTCATCCGCGATGATTCCCTGAACGCCGCCAATCCCTACAGCGGTCCCCAGTTGATCGCCCTCGGCTATGAGCCCAAGGTGAAGGACCGCCGGCAGCAGTTCGGGCCGAACATCGGCGGCGCTCTCAAGAAAGACAAGCTGTTCTACTTCTTGAGCTACGATCAGCAGAAGCGCACGTTCCCGGCGATCGTGGTTCCGTACTCCACCAGCTTCCTGACCGGTTCCTGTACGGCGCCGGGTTGCGCCAATGCCGTCTCGTTCTTCCAGGGGATGATCGGGTTGCAGAATCGGGAAGGGAACCAGCAAGTTGGTCTGGCACGGGTCGACTGGAACGCATCTCAGAAGAATCAGTTCTCCTCGACCATCAACATCCTGCGTTGGGATTCGCCCAATGGAATCCAAACGGCTCCCACGCACGGCTACGATGCCAGCGCCAATGGTGCCGATGGCGTGAAGAACGAGACCGTGATCGGCCGCTGGAACTCGATGGTGTCGCCTACCTTCTTCAGCGATCTACGGGCCCAGTGGGGCCGTGACTTTGAGTTCCAGATTCCGAACGCCCCGGGACCGTACGTTGGGGTGACGAACGGTTTCAACTTTGGCATGCCCAACTTCCTGCCTCGTACTGCGTATCCTGACGAGAAACGGTGGCAGGTGTCGCAGAACCTGAACTGGCTGCACGGCAAGCACACCCTCAAGTTCGGCTATGACGTAACCGGCGTCCACGATCAGATGATCAACTTGTATCGCGGCGGCGGCGAGTACAGCTATTCGACTCTGAACGACTTCGCCCTCGATTGCGGCAGTCCGTCCTTCCCGTTGCCGATGCAGAACTGCGTCGCCTCTG
The DNA here is from genome assembly GCA_964438005.1 of uncultured Solibacteraceae bacterium. GTDB lineage: Bacteria > Acidobacteriota > Terriglobia > Bryobacterales > Bryobacteraceae > PSRJ01. The sequence continues at coordinate 5,632 of CAYTJD010000171.1, forward strand.
CCAATCCGCCTTCCGGGATCGCCGGCAAGCATTACACCAACTTCTATCAGGCCTTCGACACCTTGGGCCAGCAGGGCACGACGGAGTTCAACACCCTCGATCTCGCCTTCTACATCGAGGACACGTTCCGGCCCATGCCTTCATTGACGGTGAACGTCGGTCTGCGCTACGACCTGCAGACCATGCCCGGCCTGAACGGCAATCCCGATTTGCCGCTCACCAACCGCATCAACACCGATACCAATAACTTCGGCCCGCGTATCGGCATTTCGTGGGATCCCTCCGGCAAGCAAAAGACCGTACTCCGGCTGGGCGGCGGCATGTATTATGGCCGCACTCAGAATTCCACAGCCGTCAATTTAATCACCAACAACGGGGTGCGCTTCAAATCCTACTCGTTCATCCCGACCTCGGCGGGCTCGCCCCTCTTCCCGAGCGTGCTCGGCTCGGTTCCCTCCGGCAGCGGGGCCAAGTCGGACGCCGTCTTTGCCACTCCGGATTTCGTCCAACCCGTCATCTATCAGACCCAGTTCTCAATCGAGCAGGAGGTTTTCCACAACTTCACGTTGAGCGCGGTCTACATGCTCAATCGCGGCCAGCGCATGCCGGTCTTCGTGGATACCAACCTGTTCGCGCCCACCCAGACCGCTGCCTACACGGTGTGCGGCTCGCCTCAGGTTGGGTCTTCCACGGCGTGCGCCAATCCCGTGGGTACATTTGCGGTCCCCTTCTTTTCGGGCGCTCGTCCCAACCCGAACTACGGCTACTTGACGGCCGTCGAGAGCGTGGTCAATACCTGGTACAACGGGCTCGTCATCCAGGCCAAGAAACGCTTCTCGAAAGGCTTCCAGTTGCAAGCGGGCTTCACGTGGTCCAAAGCCCAGGACGATGACCAGAACTCCACCACGTTCACCGCGAGCAATACCCCCATGAACCCGTTCGACCTGAAGCGCGACTACTCCCTGTCCGACTTCGATCAGCGCCGCCGCTTCACGCTGTCCGGAGTCTGGCAATTACCCACCGGGAATATCCAATCCAAAGCGTTGCGGCGCATCGTGCACGGGTTCCAGTTCTCCGGCATCATGACGTTGGCGGATGGCCGGCCCTACTCCGGCGCCGTGTCCGGCAATCCGTCCCCGGCTGGCATCCAAAGCGGTCTGCTGGGCGTTGGAGGTAGTTCCCGAGTGCCCTTCATCGGCCGCAACACCTTCACGAACCCCGGTGTCGCCAACGCGGATGCCCGGCTGGCTCGCGACTTTAAGTTCACCGAGCGTGTGCACCTGCAGATGATCTTCGAAGCCTTCAACGTCACCAACCGCGTGCAGGTCACGGGCATCAACACCACGCAGTACAACATTCGCAGCACGACGCTGTTCCCGCGCACCGATTTTCAAACCATTTCGGGCGCCGGGACGAACCTGTTCGGCCCGCGCCAGCTACAGTTAGGCGCGCGCTTCAGCTTCTGACCTGACCGTGTATGCGAGCGCGTGCCTCCCGCCTGACGCGCGGGGAGCACGCGCTCGATCTTCCCTTAGGCCGGTAAATTAACCGATCTGCAACTTTTTTTCCGTTACCTTCACCGCTTAATTTCTGTTATCGTAATCCCAAGATCGAATTGAGGGTTCTTTTAGAAAAGGAATGAATCGCGGCTTGACCGCGAACAGTTCCATCTCTGGAGGGCAGTGTGTATGCCGTCGCCATCTGTGAATATTGATCATTTCAGCCGCTTCTGCTCATGGAAGGGCCTCTTCTTGCTGGCTGGACTATTACTTGCCGGGGTGTCCGGCGTGTTCGGCCAAGCTTCTTCCGGCACCGGCAGCATTTCCGGTCTGGTGACGGACCCCACGGGCGCGATCATGCCCGGCGCCGATGTTGCCGTGCGCAACATGGAGACCAACGTCACCCGCGCTCTCAAGTCGAATGACGCCGGCGTCTATGAGTCAGTGGCGCTGCAGCCGGGCCAATACGAGGTCAAGGCTTCCAAGCAAGGCTTTGCCACACTGGTGCGATCGCCGATCACGGTATCAGTGGGCCAGCAGGCGCTGGTGAATCTGGCCATGCAGGTTTCCGCGGCGGCCGAGGTGGTCACAGTCAGCGGCGACACCGAAGCAGTGGACACCACCAAGACCGATGTCAGCTCCGTAGTCAACCTCAAAGATATGATGAACCTGCCGATGAGCGGCCGCCGGTGGGACAGCTTCGCGCTCTCGACGCCCGGCACGACCAATGACGGCGGGTTTGGCCTTCTCAGCTTCCGCGGCATGTCCGGCCTTTACAACAACAACATGATCGACGGCATGGACAACAACCAGGCGTTCTTCTCCGAAGCCAAGGGCCGCACGCGGTTGAACTTCGCCTACTCGATCGACGCCATCCAGGAATTCCAGGTCGGCAACAGCGCGTTTTCTGCGCAATACGGCCGGGCCGCGGGTGGCGTGGTCAACGCGGTCACTAAGTCGGGCGGCAATGATATCCACGGGACCGGCTTCTATCTGATCCGGGACGACTCGCTGAACGCAGCCAATCCGTTCAGCGCCAACCAGCTCGTCGCCGTAGGACTCCCTGGCAAACCGAAGGATCGCCGGCAACAGTTCGGCGGCTCGATGGGCGGGCCTATCAAAAAGAACAAGGTATTCTACTTCGGCAACTATGAACAACAGAAGCGCAACTTCCCGATGTCCGTGGTGCCGAGTTCGTCGACTTTCTTCAATTCGACCTGTACGGCGCCCGGCTGCCCCGGTGTTGTGTCTTTCTTCCAGGGCCTGGTCGAGACGCAGCCCCGGCAGGGCAATGAGTCGGTCGGTCTCGGCAAGATCGACTATAACCTGAACTCGAACAATACCCTGAGCGGTTCCGTGAATATCCTGCGCTGGGACTCCCCGAACGGAATTCAAACCGCGCCCTCCACTGCGGTTCATCACACCATGAATGGATCCGATGACGTGAACTCGGAAACGGTGATCGGCAAATGGACTTCCAACTTCACGCCGACCTTCCTCAGCGAGCTGCGTTTTCAGTACGGCCGTGACTTCGAATTCGAGCTGCCGAACGCACCGGGCCCCTCGGTCAGCACCACCAACGGCATCAATTTCGGTATGCCCAACTTCCTGCCTCGCGCCGCCTATCCCGATGAGAAGCGCATCCAGTTCTCACAAAACCTGAACTGGCTGCACGGCCGGCACTCCGTGAAGTTCGGGTGGGACGTGACCCGCGTCGACGATCTGCAGATTAACCTCTTCTCGGGCGGCGGCGTGTATTCGTACCCCTCGCTCAACAATTTTGCCTTGGATTGCGGGAACGCCGCCCAGCCGATCCCGTTGTCGAATTGCCAGGCAGCCACTACCGGCGGCGGCGTGACCGGCGCGCACTATACGACTTACATACAGGCGTTCGACTCACTCGGCGCCGCGGGCAAGACCGACTTCCAGACATGGGATGCGGCCGGTTATGTGGAGGACACATTCCGCGTCCGCAACAACGTCAGCCTCAACCTCGGCCTCCGTTATGAGATCCAGACGATGCCGGCGCTCAAAGGCAGCCCCCTCGAACCGCGGACCAGCCTGCTGAATACCGACACCAATAATTTTGGGCCGCGCATTGGTTTGAGCTGGGACCCGAACAACGATCAGAAGACCGTCGTCCGCCTGGGCGGCGGTATCTATTACGGCCGCACGCAGAACTCGACCATCGCCAACCTGATCACCAACAACGGCGTGCGCTTTGTGTCTTACACGTTGACGCCGACCTCGGCGGGCGCGCCCCTGTTCCCGAACGTTCTTTCGGCGCCTCCCGGTGGCGCAGGCTCCCGCCCCGATATCGTGTTTGCCGATCCGCATTTCGCCAACCCGATCACGTACCAGGCCGAGTTCTCGGTGGAGCGTGAAATTTTCAAGAATACTACTCTGAGCGCCATCTACATGATGAACCGCGGCCAACGGATGCCGGTCTACCTGGACCTCAATCTCCCGAACACCATCCTCAACACCTACACCGTCTGCGGAACGGTAGTCAACGGAACGCTCGGCTCCTGCCCCAATCCGGCGGGTACCGTCACGGTCCCGTTCTTTACCGGACCACGGCCCAATCCGAATTTCGGATTCATGACCGATGTGGCTAGCGCAGTCAATACCTGGTACAACGGCCTCGTCATTCAGGCGAAGCACCGCTTCTCGCACGGCTTCCAGTTTGACGCCGGCTTTACCTGGTCCAAGGCGCAGGACGACGACCAGAATTCGACGACCTTCACGACCAGTGAGAGCGCCCTGAACCCGCTCAATCTGAAAGGCGACTATTCGCTCTCGGATTTTGACCAGCGTCGGCGCTTTACGATGTCGGGAGTCTGGGAGTTGCCGACCCACAACATCCAGTCGAAGTCGCTGAAGCGGATCGTCGACGGATTCCAGATTTCCAGCATCGTCGCGCTGGTGGACGGACGTCCGTATTCCGGTACCATCAGCGGAAGCCCCGGAAGTCCGTCTCCGGCGGGCACCACATCCGGCCCCTTGGGAATCGGAGGTTCGACGCGCTTTCCCGGTGCCGGCAGGAATACCTTTACCAACCCGGGCGCCAACAGCGTGGATATGCGCCTGTCGCGCGCCATCAATCTTACCGAACGCATCCATTGGCTGCTGATCGCCGAAGCCTTCAACGTTGCGAACCGCTACGAGATCACCAGCATCAATACCACTCAGTACCAATTCAGCGGCACGACCTTGTATCCGCAATCGAGTTTCGGGACCAGAAGCGCATCCGGCACCAACCTGTTTGGCGCGCGGCAGATCCAGCTCGGAACGCGCATTACGTTCTGAGGTTCGCCGATGGCTGAAATTCGCGGGACCGCATTGTAGAAAGACGCAGGCGTGTGCTAACGTGGCACGGATGAAGAATCCGCTGTCCTTGGTCGAACCGCATCTGCGCTCCCTGCTGCGCATCATGGCCGCATTTACATTTTCGCTGCACGGCTGGCAGAAATTCTTCGGCACGTTCGGCGGGCTCGGCGGGACACGGCCGCCCCTGACCAGCCTGATGGGCGTGGCCGGCATCTTGGAAACCTTCGGCGGCGCCTTGATTTTCTTTGGCCTGTTCACTCGGCCCGTCGCCTTCCTGCTTTCGGGCGAGATGGCGATCGGCTATTTCCGGACTCACGCCCCGCGCAGTTTCTGGCCGCTGCTCAACGGCGGTGAAATCACGGTGTTCTACTGTTTCTTCTTCTTGTGGCTTTCCAGCGCCGGCCCCGGCCCGTGGAGCCTCGACAAACTGTTACGCAAGAAAAACTGAAACGTTGTACTATAGGCAGCCGGAGGAGTCCTCATGAACCCTGCAGAAGCGAAATCGATTGCAAATATGTTGATTGAAGGCGTCGAGCGCGAGTGCGAAACCACCAAGAAGGTGCTCGCCGCAATTCCGCAAAACCAGCTGGATTTCAAGCTCGGAGACAAAGGCCGCACCATGCGCGAACTGGCATGGCACCTGGCAGCCTCGGATGCCTGGTTCGGGGAGGGCGTTGCCAAAGGAGATTTTTCGCACTCGGAACCCGCCATGCCGGCGAACGCCAGCGTTGCCGATCTAACCGCGTTTTACAACCGCGAAGTGCCCGCGAAGATCGCGAAAGTGAAACAGCTCTCCGGCGACCAACTGGCGCAGATCGTCGACTTCTTCGGTGTGATGAAGGTGCCGAATTTTGCGTTGATCGGATTTTGGAATAATCACAGCATTCACCACCGCGGCCAATTGTCCACCTACCTGCGTGCCGTGAACGCGCACGTGCCGAGCATTTACGGCGGCAGCGCCGACGAGCCGTTCCAGATGCCGGCAAACGCCTGAGTTAACGCGCAGCCGCGCGCTTCTGGTCGTAGACTCTCTGAAAGAACTCGATCTGGGCCGCGCCGAGTCCGGGTCCGGTCTCGCCTTTATCGGCGAAAACCATCGGGTTCCCGCTGCGGCGCGCGTCCCAGGCTGGCCATTTCGGTAGACCCTTGCCATTGGGATCGCCGGTTGCGGCGAAGTTGATCCAGTACGACGACATCAGATCGGAAATCTCGCGGTCGGTGTCCGTCCACGGCCGGTTGCGTTCGTTCTGAAAAACGTACGGGATTTCCGCGGTGTGGGTCGCGCCCCGTCCGCGCCCCGAGCCCACCGGCGGCTGGTGCGTGAAATAGTAAATGTACGCCTTCGACTTCCCCGTCGTGGTTTGCAGCCGCGCCCAGTTGCGCATCACCCACGCCACCTGGTCGCGGAAGTCTCGCAGAGCCGAGGCGTTAGCCTCTTCATTGGAACCGGCCGGATAGAGTCTCAGAAACTCGTCGGCCAGACCGCCGTACCGCGTGCGCGATTCCGCCAAAAACTTCTCCGCGGTGGTCGGCTGTAAGAAGAAGGTTCCTTCGTCCAGATTGGAACCGACCAGAACCGGCACCGGAATCTGCTTCCCTTCCGCGTAGGCGGTTCCCGGATCTTCGGGCAGCAGCCATCCGTCCACCACCGGGCCGGTGCCGCGGCCGGTTTTCAGAATGGCCTCGGCCGGTTGCGCGCGCAATTCCGCGAGCGACTTGGCGCTGAGCGCCTCGCCGAGTTTCACGCCGGTCTGCTCGGCATCGGCGAGAGAGGAGAGTCGGCCGGCGGTGGCGTTGATGCTCCACGAACCGCTCTCGCCGATGGCGCTGTGGAACAGCCCCTTCGCCTGCGGCGAAGCCAGCAGATCCGCGATCATGATCGAGCCCGCGGATTCGCCGAAAATCGTGACGCGCTTGGGATCGCCGCCGAACGCCGCGATGTTCTTCTGCACCCATTGCAGCGCCGCGATGGCATCGAGCATTCCGAAATTGGCGGCGCCGCGGCGGTCCGATTCTTTCGTCAGCTCCGGATGTGCGAAGAAACCGAACGCACCCAACCGGTAATTGAACGTGACCACCACCGCGCCTTTCTTGGCCAGGTTCTCACCGTCATAGTCCGGTTGCGAGGCCGACCCGGTATTAAAGCCGCCGCCGTAAATCCAAACCATCACCGGGCGTTTTTCCGAAGCCGAGTTGGCGCCGGTCCACACATTCAAATACAGGCAGTCTTCGCTCGGTTTTGACGTTCCCCCGCCCGGGCCGTTTTGCAGACACACCGGGCTCAATTCATCGGCCTTGCGCACGCCATCCCAATGCGGCGCCGGCTGCGGGGCGCGCCAGCGTAGATCCCCCACGGGCGCCGCCGCGAACGGAATACCCCTAAACACGCGCGTATCCGTGGCGCGGCCGGGCGTCCCTGTCACCAGGCCGCTGTCCAGTTTCACCGGTTCATTGATGGCCGCGAGGGCCGGGAAGGTCCCGCCTAGAACGAGAAAAAGGATCGCCGTTCGCTGCATCACTGCTCCTGGCCGGAATTTCGTCCCGGCGTTCCTCAGTATACGCGAAACCGCTTTCGGCTCACCGGATCGTTTAGAAAAACGCTTGCCGGCTTTATTTGAATTCGCCATTGACACCGGCCGGCGGTCTTGATATTGTTCGCGGGCATTGAGAGTGCCTCGTGAATAAAAGAGATCTGATTACCAAAATTGCTTCCGACGCCAGCCTGACACGAACACAGGCGTCGCAGGCATTGGACGCGTTTCTGGAGGGGATCCGGACCGGCTTGAGCCGGGGCGACCGCGTGACGATTTCGGGTTTCGGCAGCTTCGGCGTTCTGCACCGCAAGGCGCGCCGCGTGCGCAATCCTTCCAACGGGAAAGCGATCGAGGTGGCGGCTCGGCGCGTCCCCCGTTTCGCTCCCGGCAACGAATTGAAATCGGCCATCCAGCAGGCTTCCCGCGATGGCCACCCCATATCGGTGAAAATGGATTGAGTGGCCTCCGACGATAATCAGAAGCCGATTCCCGGCAGCGTCGTCACGTTCAAGATCTTCGGCGTTCCAGTCCGCCTGCATTTCACGTTCATCCTCCTGCTCGTTTTTCTGCTGTTCATTGGCGTCGGCGAGCGCCAATCCGGCTGGATGACGGTGCTGTACGTTCTGGCGCTGTTCGCCTCCGTGCTGCTGCACGAACTCGGCCACACGCTGGTGGCGCGGCGGTATGGGATTCGCACCACCGAGATCGTGATGTTCCCGATCGGCGGCGTGTCGCGGCCGGAGCGCGCGCCCAAAGCCCGCGAAGAGCTCTGGGTGGCGCTCAGCGGACCGCTGGTCAACCTCATCATCGCGGGCGCGCTGCTCGCATGGGTGGGCGTGCAGAAAGGATTCGTGTCCCTGCCGCAACTGCGCGAGCCCACCGATGCCAACCTGGCCGAGCGCATCGCGATCGGAAATCTGGTGCTGTTCGTGTTCAATCTGCTCCCGGCATACCCTATGGACGGCGGGCGCATTCTTCGTTCGTTTCTGGCGCTGCGCGTGCCCGAGGAAGAGGCTACGCGCATTGCCGCCGGCGCGGGACAGGCTCTCGCCATCCTGATGGGCCTGGTGGGTCTGCTCTGGGGCAATTTCATGCTGCTGTTCGTCGCCTTGTTCGTCTACCTGGGTGCGGCGCACGAAGGCTCGGCCGCGCGCGGGCGCATTTTGAGCACGGGCTTCCCTGTCAGCGCCGCCATGATCACCGACTTTCGCGCGCTCCAGCACGGCGATACCATTCGCGACGCCGGCCAAATGCTGCTCGCCACCTCCCAGCATGATTTCCCGGTGATGCATGGCGACGCTGTGGTGGGGCTGCTGACGCGCTCCGCCTTGGTGCGCGCGATGCTGACCGAAGGACCGGAAGGCTACGTCGCCGGCGCGATGGATCGCGACTTCCCGCGCGTCGCCCCCGAGCAGCCGCTGCACGAGGTGCTGCCGCAAGTCTCGGCGCCGGGCTCCTGTGTCCTGGTCATCAATGCCGAGGGCCGCCTGGTAGGTCTGCTCACCTCCGAAAACGCCTCCGAGTTTTTGCTGCTCCGCCAGGTCAGCATCAATTTCGGGGACAGGCTGCACAACCCCTCTCGCTAAGAGTCGAAGCATCCGGAAATCCTCCTGCGGTCGTGGCGGGCCGAAGTTCCCCGGCATTCACGGATTCAGCTGAGTCCGTATGTCCGCTAAAGCGATCCGGGATTCCGGGCGGCATAATTGCGGTATTTCCAGCCTGGCGTCTCGCACCGTGCCGCATGCTACTCTCGTGGTTCTGAGAGCCCGACATGTCTTTTTTGTCCATCCGAGATCTCGACCTGAAAGGAAAGCGGGTGTTCGTCCGCGTCGATTTCAACGTGCCGCTCGACAAGAACGCTCAGGGCGAGATGATCATCACCAGCGATAAGCGCATCAAGGCTTCGCTGCCCACCATCCAGTACGCGTTGGAACACGGGGCTGGTCTGATCCTGGCGTCGCATCTGGGACGTCCCAAGGGAAAGGTGAATCCCGAGATGAGCCTCAAGCCGGCGGCGGCGCGGCTCCAGGAACTGCTGAAGCGGCCCGTGAAAATGGCGCCCGATTGCATCGGTCCGGCCGTCGAGGCCATGAAACCCGCGCCGGGCGAAGTGCTGCTGCTGGAGAATCTGCGCTTCCATCCGGAGGAAGAGAAGAACGATGCGGAGTTCGCGAAGAAGCTCGCTGCGCTCTGCGATGTCTACGTGAATGATGCGTTCGGGTCGGCGCACCGGGCGCACGCGTCCACCGAAGGGATGATCCGCTTCGTGCCCAAGGCGGCGGCCGGCCTGCTGATGGAGCAGGAGCTGAAGTATCTCGGCATGGCCACGCGCAACCCCGCGCGTCCCTGCGTCGCGATTCTGGGCGGCGCCAAGGTCTCCGACAAAATTGAAGTCATCGAAAATCTTGGCAAGATTGTCGACCACCTGCTCATCGGCGGCGCCATGGCGTACACGTTTCTGAAAGCGCAGGGAAAACCAACCGGCGGGTCGCTCGTCGAGAACGACAAAGTCGATCTCGCCAAGAATCTGCTACAACACCTCGGCGCCAAGTTGATGCTGCCGGCGGATCATGTGGTGGTGAGTGAGATTCGGGCCGACGCGCCCAACCAAACCGTCGAGACCATTCCCGATGGTAAGATCGGCGTCGATATTGGACCGAAGACCATGCAGGAATACGCCCAGGTTCTCGCCGGCGCCAGGACCATCATCTGGAACGGCCCCATGGGAATCTTCGAGAAGCCCCCGTTCGATAAAGGCACCGTGGCAGTGGCGAAGGCCGTCGCGCAATCGGGTGCGACTTCGGTAGTGGGCGGAGGCGATTCCGAAAAGGCCGTGAAGGCCGCCGGCGTAGCCGACAAGATTTCGCACGTCTCCACCGGCGGCGGCGCGTCCCTCGAATTCTTGGCTGGAATCGAACTGCCCGGCGTCGCCGCGCTGGAGAAGCGCTAGCTTACTTCCGTTTCGCCGTCAGACTCTTGTACACCGCTTCGATGAAGTTATCCGCGCTCCCGATCCCCGTCTTGGTGTCGTAACGCGCATCGTAATCCTTCGTGAAATGCGCGGCTTTCACCTGCTCCAACGTCTGCCCCTTCTTGATTGCCGCCTGCACGCGGTCGCGGATGATCGTCACCATATCGCGGTACTCCACCACGTCAAACTCATCGCAAATGCGGCCGTGGCCGGGCACAATATACGTCCCGCCTTCTTCCTCGTGCTTCGGAATCGCCAGATCGATAATGCGGTTCAACGCATCCAATTCACCTTGAATGCTGCCGCCGTGCTCGATATCGATGAACGGGAAACTGGTGGTGACGAAGATGTCGCCGGTGCTGATCACATCGGAGTGGCGGAAGAACACGATACTGTCGCCATCGGTATGCGCGGCCGGCTGGTACATCGCAATCACCGGCTCTTCATTGAAGAAAACTTCCTTCTGGCCGGTTACATAGGTTTCGGTGGGCCAGGCATCGGGCGGAGTCGGCGACTCTTTGCCGGTTGGCGCGCTCATGCGGTTCAGCACGTTCTCGTGCGCGACAATCTGCGCGCCGGCACGCGCGTCGGTCAGGTTTCCCGTGACATTGGCGCCGGTGATGGTGACGCCGGCCTGGCGGATCGCCACGTTGCCGCCGGTATGATCGGCATGGAAATGCGTGTTGATTATGTACTGCAGAGGTTTGCTCGAGAGTTTCCGGATGGCGGCGATCACTTTGTCGCTCATCGGCGCGAGCCCGGTGTCGACCAACAGCACGCCCGTATCGCCGATCTGCACCGTGATGTTGCCGCCCGCGCCCGCGATCAGATAGACATTCGCCTGAACCGGCAAAACATCGAGATCGTTTTGCGGTTGCGCCGCGAGGAAAGGAACCGCGGCGGCGAAAAATAAGAATCGGCTGATCATCAGCGCGCCCCTGCCTGCTTCTGTTTCTTCATCTTCTGCTGGTACTCCGGATACATGGTCTCGGCTCCGCCCAGCGCCGCTTCCACCGGAAGATGGTACTTGTCCGCGTACTCGTGAACAAACGGATTTTCGCCAGGCAGGTAATTCGGCACCTCGCCTTTCGGGCGCCCCGAGACCTCTTCCACGTACTCGCACGGGTAGAGCCAGTTCGCTCCCTCTTGCAGGTTCAGCAGAAAATCCTGGGTCTTGATCAACGGCTCGGTGAGATACACGGGGTCGGTCACGATGCTCACGTGTGTCAGATGGTTGTCGTGGCGGATGAAATGCTCCACCAGGGTGGCGCGGTCGCTCTCGGGCAGACCGTCGCGGCGGATCCATCCTTGTTTAATGTGAGTCGTGTAGACCGTCAGAATGTTGCCTTCCCACTTTCCTGTGGAAAACCCCATCCACGTGTGCACGGCATTGGGCGAAGGATGCGGGCGTCCGTCCATCCAGATGGTGCGCGTCTGTTCATAGGTGCTGATGTACTGCTTGATGGCGATAGTCTGCTGCGACTGCGGGTCTTTTTCATCCCAGATTCGCAGGTTCAGCGGGCCGCGGTAGATGTACGGCGCCACGTGCACCTGGCACTGATGTTCGGGTAGAGTCAGCCGCGAAGCGTCCCAACTCTCGGCCCACAGGCGCGCGCCGTCTGTAATCGGAAGGCCGGCGTAGTTGACCAGTTCCGGGCCGGGGATACGCTCGGGCTGGTCCTCCATAAAAATCGGCGCCCAATTCCCTGAAAGATCGAGAGCTCCCGCCGCGTTGAACGATCCCGCGAACTGCGCGGCTGCGGGCAGCGCGAACAGGCCGATCACGGCGGAGAAACGCCAAACGTTTCGCATTCAGACTCCTGACGGTATTTACCAGGATACTAGCTCGCCCCGCCCTACAGCAAAACCAGCTCGCGCTGGATCTCGCCCGTGACCCGCGCCTCGCGGTCGCCGACGAACATGTTGACCTCCGAGCGCACGCCGAATTCCGGCAGATACACTCCGGGCTCGATCGAAAAGCACGTCCAGGGACTGACGCGCCGGTCGTCATGCGTTTCGAGATTATCCATGTTGGCGCCGTTACCGTGCACTTCTTGGCCGATCGAGTGGCCGGTGCGATGCGTGAAATAGGCGCCAAATCCGCGGCTGTTGATGAACTGGCGCGCGGCGTCGTCTACCTCATACCCGCACAGCGCGCGCCCGCCGCTGACGGCTTCGGTGACGCGCTGGATGGCGGCGTCGCGAGCCCCGGTCACGACGGAGAAAACGTTGCGCATCGCATCGCTGGGCTGATCGCCGCAGAAGCCCGTCCAGGTGATGTCGTAGTACACAGCTTCCGGCCGGTCCAGTTTGGCCCACATATCGAGGAGCACGAAATCTCCGCGCCGGACCGGAGACGTGACCTGTTCGTCCGGCTCATAGTGCGGGTTGGAGGCGTTGCCGTTCACGCCGACGATCGGGCCGTGATCGGTGATCATGCCGGCCTTTGCGAAACCGTCGAGCACGAACCGCTTCACGTCGAGTTCCTGGAGCGGGGTGTGATTGCGTGTCCGTTCGCGGATCAGGTCAAACGCGGCCGCGCGGACGCGATCCACGCGGCGCCCGGCTTCCAGGTGCGATTCCAGCGCCTCCGCGCTCCAGCGCGCCTCGAATGCCTGAATCAGCTCCGCCGAGCTGACGACGTCGACTCCGGTTCCGCGCACCAGCTCGATCGTCCCCGCATCCACCATTGCCACGTAAGGGATTGCGCAGAGCGGCGAATACTGCATGGCAATTCGGCGCGCTCCCCCGAGTAATTTTCGGAGCCCGTCGCTCTGCTCGGTCCAGCTCGAATACGGAATTTTTTCTCCCGGTAAGGACGCTAGCATGCCGGGCTCAACGCGATGCTCCAACCCGGCCGGCTGCCCCTGCGCCGGAATGAAGTAATACCACCGGCGCGTGGCCATGCGGGCCGGCAGTCCCAGCACGCGATAGGCGAGCGGGTCGCGCTGGTGGTGGTCGAAAAAGAGCCACCCGTCGAGGCGCTGCGTGCGAAGTTCTTCCTGAATCTTCCCGATATCCATAGATCTAGTCTGAGTGTATCGCGGTGGCTCGTGGACCGATTCTGGCTATGCCGGATCGCTGGTCTGTTCCACTACGGGAGCCACTTCTTTTTCCAAAGGAGCGCGCGCCGTTGTGCCTCCGCGAGTTGCTCCGGAGTAAGCTTTGCCGCCAAAGCGTCGCGTTCCATGACACATCTCTCTTGCAGCGTTCCACGCGCCCGAAAAGCGGCAACATCCATCCACGTGTAGGCCGCTACCCCGTCTTGCGGAGCGCCACGGCCCCGGGCATAGGACACGCCAAGCTCGTACAGGGCCGGGGCGTACCCATGTGCCGCGGCTTTGGCGTACCAGCGGACTGCCGCTGCGAAATCCTCGGGCACACCCCGATGATTGGCGTATAGATCGGCCAGCGCCGTTTGAGCCGCGGCAATGTCGCGCTCGGCCGCCATCCGATACCATCGGGCCGCCTCCCGATCGTCGTGCCCGACACCCTGTCCTTGCTCGTACATCACCCCGAGGTTGAACTGCGCGTCGGTGTCGCCGTGAAGCGCCGCTTTCCGATACCAGAGCGCGGCCTGGGCTGGGTCCAGTGGCACGCCCTGGCCGGTGTCGTAGAGCGAGGCGAGGTTGAACTCCGCGTCCGCGTTCCCTTGCCCGGCAGCCTTGCGATACCAGCGAGAAGCTTCTGCATGGTCTTCCGGCAGCCCCAAGCCGCTGTCATACAGGAAGCCAAGATCGTTTTCGGCCTGCGCCAATCCTGCTGCCGCGGCTTGGCGGAACCAACGCGCGGCTTCGGCAGCGTTCGGGACGACGCCGGCTCCATCCCGATACATCTTGCCGATTTGGTACTGCGCACGAACGTCGCCTTTCCCGGCCCGATCCAGCAGGGCCTTTGGGGGGCCTGGCTGCGGCGCCGCGGCAAGCGCGCAACAGAGAGACAAGCATGCCGAAATGCGATTCCGCATTCGCCTACGTCTCTCCCTCCCCGCGTCCAATGTGTCATAGCCGCGCAGGCTCGCGCAACGGCTGGCGTTTTGGAGCCGGTCGAAGTAGCATATACGGAAAGGAGTTGGCGCTTGAAAATCCGAATCTCTCTGCTCTGTTGCGTGCCGCTGGCGGCAACCTTGACGGTTGTCGCGCCGGCGCAGACGAATTCCTGCGAAGGCCTGTCCTCGCTCGCCTTGCCGAACGCCGCCATCACCAGGGCCCAGGCGGTACCCGCCGGCGAAATGCAGTTGGGAGGCCGCGGCGGGCGCGGCGGCGCCGGCGTGAGCCTGCCAGCCTATTGCCGCGTGGCTGCCACACTCAAGCCCTCGAACGATTCGGAGATCCTGATGGAGATCTGGCTCCCGTCCTCCGGCTGGAATGGCAGCCTGGAGGTGAACGGCAACGGCGGTTGGACCGGTTCCATCAATCCAGCCAGCCTGGCCGACGGGCTGAAACGCGGTTATGCCGCTGCTATGAGCGACCTCGGCCACGAGGGCGGCAGCGCCAGCTTTGCGCTCGGCCATCCCGAAAAGCTGATCGATTTCGGCTATCGCGCCGCCCACGACACTACCGTGGCGTCCAAGGCCATCGTCAGCAAATTCTATGGCCGCTCCGCCAAGCTGTCTTATTGGAACGGCTGCTCCGCCGGCGGCCGCTCGGCGTTGATGGAGGCGCAGCGGTATCCGGACGATTTTGACGGCATCGTCGCCGGCTCACCCGGACTCAACTGGACCGGCCGCGCGACCCAAGCTGTCTGGGTGGCCCAGGCCACGCACAAGAGCGAGGCCAGCTTCATTCCGGCCAGCAAGTTCGCTCTCATCCACAATGCGGCGCTGCAGGCTTGCGATGCCCGCGACGGCGCCAAGGACGGCATTATCGAAGATCCCACGCGCTGCAACTTCGATCCCAAGGAGCTTGAGTGCAAAGAAGGCGACGGACCCGCCTGCCTGACTCCGGCGCAGGTGGAAACCGCGCGCGCCATCTATACGGCCTATCCCAATCAGGGCGACAAGCGCAACATCTTTCCCGGTTTTGAGCGCGGCAGCGAGCTAGGGTGGAATACCATGGCCGGTCCCAACCCGTTCGTTCTCGGCACCGACTTGTTTAAGTTCATCGTCTTCCAGGACCCCAACTGGGACTATAAGACGTTCAACTTCGCCACCGACGTGGCGCGCACCGAGAAGGCAGACCAGGGCCTCATGAACGCGATGAATCCCGATCTGAAGGCGTTCTTGAGCCATGGCGGGAAAATGATTCAGTATCACGGTTGGGCCGACCCCCAGATTACGCCGGGCAGCAGCGTGAATTATTACAAAAATGTTCTCGAGACGATGGGCGGAGCCGCCAAGGTTCAGAGCTTTTATCGCTTGTACATGGTGCCTGGTATGGCGCATTGCGGAGGCGGGGAAGGCACGTCCAATTTCGACATGCTGAGCGCGCTCGAGCAGTGGGTAGAGAAGGGCAAGGCGCCCGATTCGATTCCGGCGTCACGCGTCGCCAACGGCCAGGTCGACCGCACGCGCCCGCTGTGCCCCTATCCGCAGGTTGCCCAGTATAAGGGCAGCGGCAGCATTGACGACACGGCGAATTTCTCCTGCAAGATGCCGTAGGCTTTCCGCCGGAGTCGCGCGGACCTGCCTGTTATGATGGCTAAATGAAGTTGAGTCATAGTGTACTGTTCCTGGCGTTGGTTGTTTGTCTAGAGGCCCAGGACGCGCCAAAGCCGGTTGCCGCCTCCCTGCCCGCTGCCCCTCCGGACAAGGTGATCATTTCCGCGGGCGACTCGAAAATTACGGCGGCTCAGTTCACGGCCCTGATCGAGATGCTCCCCGAGCAGAATCGCGCGGCAGTGAAAACCGTCGCCGGCCGGCGGCAGTTCGCGGATGAAATCGTACGCGTGCTCGTTCTCGCCGAGGAAGGAAAGCGCCGCAAACTCGACCAGACTCCCGATTACAAAGCTCAGACCCAGTTCCAAGCGCAGAATCTCTTGGCCGGCAAAGCATTTGTGGATATGGGCAAATCGAGCGACGCCGAGTTACGCAAGTATTTCGAGGAGCATAAGGCGGAATTTGAGCAGGTGCATGCCCGCCACATTCTGATTCGCGTCACCGGTTCGCCGGTTCCGCTCGACATCGGAAAGAAGGATCTGAGCGACGCCGAAGGCTTGGCCAAAGCTCAGGAGCTGCGGAAGAAGATCCTGGCCGGGGCGGACTTCGCCCAGGTCGCCGCCGAGGAATCCGACGACGGCTCCAAGACGGCCGGAGGAGATCTCAATTTTTTCCGCCGCGGCCAGATGGTGCCGGCCTTCGAGCAGGCCGCCTTCGCCATGAAAGTCGGGGAAATCAGCGAGCCGGTAAAGACCCCCTTCGGCTACCACTTGATCAAAGTAGAAGAAAAGAAGGAGCCGAACTTTGAAACGGCGAAGCCCGAGATCGAGAAGCGCCTGGTGCCAGAGAAGTCGAAAGGCGTGGTGGAGGACATGGTGAAGAAGGCGAAGGTCGACCTCGATCCCGAGTTCTTTGGCGAGCCCGACGGCCCGCCGGCTAAAAAGTAGGTGCAAACCTCCCGGCTGACCATGACCTGCCCGGTGTGTGGGTCTGCTGACATCCACTACACTTGTACGCCAAACTGCTGCTTCAATCATGTCTGCGCGGACTGCGGCACCACGTTCGAACCCGTGACTCGGGCCACTGGCGAAATCGTGACCGGAATCGTCCCTCCCGATCCGCTGCCAGAGGCCGCCGATCCGACTGTCGCCTGTGCCAAATGCGACGCCACGGCAGTGTATCGCGCCGGCGGTGACGCCTTAGTTTGTGCCCGATGTGGCGCTACCTTGGTTCTGGAATTCACCGAAGTTGCCCCCGGATGATTGTCGCGGGGACGAATTAGTGATATCGTCTTTTTAGACGTGGAATGATTTAGGGCCCTTTGGGCCCGGCTAATTGCAACCACGAAAAAAAGTGCTAAAGGCGAGTCGGTCCGTTCGAAAACGTTTCGACCCCTGGCGCCCGAGGCTCCAGGGTTTTTGTTTTCGAGCCGCCCCCTTCGCCGGATGCTGGAGGATTGTGATGAGCGTCTGGCCCCATACTCCTGCCGCCCTGTCGGGCAGTTCGGGAGCCCTGATTTCGATTTCCATTGATGTGCAAGCCCGCGACTTGGAGTCGTTGCTGGAAACGTTGGCGCGTCTCTCCTTTCCGGTCAATCCGCAGATCTATCACGATGCGGTAATGGTGAATGTCTTCCCGGACGGGCACCGCGAGACCGAGTCGGCGACCCTGGTGGAATTTCCTGCGTACGCGAGCCTGCTGGCCGAAGTCCGGGAGGCATTGGCCTCGTCCGGCTTCGATCCCGGCTGCCTCCAGGTGACCGATATGCTTTCGGAGATCCATGCGGAACCCCGCCTGGAGCCAGCGCCGGCCGGAGCGCCCTACGCAGGACGGTTCCGCCGCAAGTTCCGGTCGAGCGCCGCCGCGGACTAAAAGCCGTACCGCTCTTCAAGCCAGGGATCGCCGCGCATGTGGTAGCCGTTGGCTTCCCAAAAACCGGCGTGGTCCTGTTCGGTAAGTTCGACGCCGGCGATCCACTTGGCGCTCTTCCAGGCATAGAGCCGCGGCACGATCAGCCGCGCCGGTCCGCCGTGTTCGGGTGAAATGGCCTCACCGTCGTGGAGGAAAGCAACGAGCGCGTCCTCGGCCAGAAAATCGGCCAGCGGAAAGTTGGTAGTCCATCCCCGGTCGTACCCCTTCGCCAGGACGAAGTGCGCATCGGGCCGCGCTCCCCCGGCGTGACGGATCAATTCCCGGGTGGACACACCTTCCCATAAGTTGCCTAACCGCGACCAACGGGTGACGCAATGAAAATCGCTGAAGACGCGAACTCGAGGCAAAGCCTGGAATTGCTCCCAATTCCAATCGACCGGTCGGGCGACCAACCCGCCGAGGTGAAAACGCCACCGCGCCAAGTCGATGGAGGGTGCGCCGCTCGCATCCAAAATGGGCCATTTCCGCGTGCGGGATTGCCCCGGCGGCACCCGGTCCGCGCGGTGCGTGTCCGGACTGATGACTACATCCGATGGGAGATTTTCCGGTAAGGGGATCGCCTCTCCCTGCGTTTTGTTCTGATCCATCTCAAAAGTGCCCGGCATCTTCGCTCCATTCTACAGGCTGCCGCCAAAGAGGGGCTCGAACGATCCAGTACTCCGCTACCAAAACGCGATAGAATTTTTCCACGTTTCCTTGGCGCAGAAATTGCTTCATAATTGATTCAAGTTGTTCCGGTGTGTGCGCTGAACCGGAAACCCGAGGTAGCGGCGGTATGCGGATTTGGTCTGGTGTGGCGGGCGGTGGCCGGCGAAACAGGCTCCACCTGGGGGGTGTGCTGTTGATCCTGCCGGCGTGCCTGCCGGCACAGGGATTGCTTGCCGGCGGCTTTTCCCGCCTGTTCACGTCCGATGCTGCCATTCTGGAATCGCAGGAAACCCGCAAAGATATTCCCTGCTCGGTCACCTCGGTGAAACCCGTGCTCGGCTTCGATCTGAAATTCCACTCCGGCTATGAAGTAAGCGTCCCGCTCAAGGAGCTTGCAGGAGAAGGCAACCAGCTCACCATGGTGTTTCGGGTGGTTCCGGAAGCCAGTCCGGACGACGCCATCTACCTTTCGCAGCGGATGTCGGTGCCGTCCATCGACGACGACTCCAAAGGCGACGCGTATCTGCGCGGCAGTTTTGACGTGGGCGAGGGCAAATACCATGTCGACTGGCTGATGCGCGACCGCAGCGAGCGCTTCTGTTCCTCGGGCTGGGACATAGAGGCGGCCCTGCCGGTGAAAGACAAAGATATGACGCTCGACATCGCCGCCAACCGGATCGAACCGGTGGACACGGAACCGTTCAAAGAAGAGCCGCCGGTCGAGCGCCAGCAAAACGACACGCCGCTGAACGTGAAGGTGATGGTAAATTTCGCGCCGCAGAATGCGCTTTCTGCGACCCTGCAGCCGCTCGATACGAACGCGCTGGTGTCGATTCTGCGCAACATCGCGCGAGATCCCCGGATCGGCAGATTCTCGATTGTCGCTTTCAATATGCAAGAGCAGCGGGTGCTCTACCGCCAGGAATCCGCCTCCCATATCGACTTTCCGGCGCTGGGCGACGCACTGCGCTCGCTGAACCTGGGGACGGTAGATCTCAAGAAACTCGAGCAGAAGCATAGTGATACGGACTTCCTCGCCAACCTTATGAAAGGCGAGATGAAAACCGATAAGGATCAGCCGGATGCGGTGATTATCGCCGGCCCCAAGGTCATGCTGGACGATTCGGTGCCCCAGGAGACCCTGCGGGACATCGGCGAACCCAAATTTCCCGTATTTTACATGAATTACAACGTGAATCCGCAGGCCAATCCGTGGCGCGACGCTATCGGTTCGGCGGTGAAGTACCTGAAGGGCGCCGAGTACACCATCAGCCGTCCCCGGGACCTGTTTTTCGCCTGGAGCGAAATTATGGGCCGTATTGTAAAATTGAAGTTTGGGAGAGCGGCTGTTCCGGTGTCCGCTCCATAATTCATGCAAGCTTTCGCCATCGCGCTGGCCGCTGTGTTCGCAAGCGCACCCGCCTACTCGCAGCAGTTTGGCAGCGCCGAGAATCTGGCGCCGTACATTCCCACACCGCAAAGCATCGTGGAGAAAATGCTGGAAGCCGCTCATGTCAAACCGGGCGAAATGGTGTACGACCTGGGCAGCGGGGACGGCCGGGTGGTGATCACGGCCGCCCAGAAATTCGGCGCGAAAGCGGTGGGCGTGGAACTTCGGGCCGATCTGTGCCGGATTGCCAGCGACCGCATCAAAGCGTTGGGCCTGGATGATCGAGTTCGAATGATTCAAGGCAGCGCGCTGCGCGTGGATCTCAGCCCGGCTGACGTGGTGACGATGTTTCTGCTGACCAGTTCCAACGAACGCATGCGGCCCAAGCTCGAAGCCGACCTGAAGCCGGGCGCCCGGATTGTTTCAAACCAATTCCCCATCAAAGGCTGGAAGCCGTCCAGCGTCATCAAGGCAAATGACGGCAAGATGGAACACACCATTTTCGTCTACGAGGTCGGGCGCAGCAAGTAGAGCCAGCGGGAAGGCCGTTTTCGCCCCTTTGGGAAACGATCGTTGCGGAATTCGGTGAAGATTCGTTGATGCGAAAGAGGTTGGCGGGTAGTTTCCGCTTGGTACCAAGGGAACCCTTTCGCTCCGATTCGAATCAGCCCGGCGGCGGAAAGCCGTCTGCGCCGTCGACCTTCGCGAATCGTCATTCACCCTCACGATCCCATTATCCCGCGCGCGACCAAATAATCGTCTTCTCGCGGGGGGTGGCAATGGCGCTAACTTGTGGCGCCGGAAGCGGATGCAGACATTTTCGTGGAGTTGTGACGACCGCTCAAATTGAGGGCAAACAATCAGGCAATCAATCACCAGCCGGCTTCTGCCGCTTTCCGACGAGGTGAATGCGGTAATGAGCGACGTGCTAGGAGTGCTTTCCGAGTTGATCCAGAGCAGCCCGGAATCCCTGCGCCAGTTTGTCCGCCGGCCCGACCCCCCAATAGTGGAGAAAGTAGACCGTGGGCTGTGTGCCGATCATGTGCTGGTGAATCGCAACCACATTCAGACCATGACCGCGTAGCGCCTTCAAGACCGGGGTCACTTCCGACCCGAGCATGGCCACATCGCCGGCAACTTCGGCCTTCGCATCGCTGCCAAAAAACGTGGCCCAGGTGTTCAGGCCCATCCGCGAATTGATCTTCGCGCCCATCTCGGTTAGCTTCAGGTCTTCCCGACCGACGGTGATTTTATAGACTTGCCCGCTCTGCTCCCCTTCCCGCCCGACGATTTGAACGAGCCCTGCCGGATTCAGCGCGCCAGCCGAAATATTCTCCTGGGCGCCGGTTTCCGAGCTCTGGTGCAAGGCCGTTCCCTGTCCGATCAAGTCCACGGCGGGTTTCACTCTCGCAGCCAAATCGGAGGGTTTGCCGTGACCATGGACGTGCATGTAAAACATTCGAGGGCTGTCGAAGAGAAAGTGATTGTGCAGCGCCGTGACATCGAACCCTTTATCGAGTAACGCCGACATGACCGGGTTGACTTCATCTTCAAGGAGGACCAGGTCGCCCATCATGACGTCCTCGCCCGCGCTTCCTCTGGTCATCGCAAGCCAGCCCCCGAATCCAAAAGGCGTTGGCGTTGCGATGCCGTCGATGGAAACTTTCAGATCGTTCCTGGGAATATTGATCTTCAAAACGGCATCCTTGAAGTCCCCCTGCTTTCCCAAGGTTTTCAAGACGCCGTCGTAATCGTTGGGAATCCTCTGGGCCAGTAATGTTTGCGGCAGGATTCCAAGAGCGATCAAAACAACAAACGATAAGCCGCTTCTAAACATGTTCTTACCTCCATCCTCAGAATTTGAATTGGAGATTCATCTGCATTCGGCGGGGCGGCTGGGCCGCGACGGCGCGCCCGAAGAATGGCGATGTAATTACTCCGATGTAGCCTACGTCATTTACATGGTTCAGCGCGTTGAACGAATTGAGAGAGGCTGAAAGCGTTTTGGCATGCTCACGAGATCTGGAGAGCGCAAAGTCGTGTGACACATTCAGATCGAGGTTGATCAGGCCCGGGCCATGCATGGAATTGCGCGGTATGTTCGGAGGACGGTCGTTGATGACGCCGTCGCCGTTGTTGTCGCTCCCCGTGATGACATTTACCGGCAAGCCGGAATAGACCGACAATCCCGCTCCCAAGACAAAGAAACGCGTCGGCTGGGATGAGGCGAGCAAATCCAGCTTGTGCCGGCGATCCTGGTCCGATCGCGCCCACTCATTTGAGGGATCATAGCTGTTGGCTGGAAAGAACGTGATCCCGCTGGTGTTGTTGTACGTTTTGCTCAGGGTGTACTGCACCTGGCCAGCGAAGTACCGGCCAGGTTTTCCGCGGAACGTCAGTTCGAGAGCATTGCTCTTTTGATATCCCTCCGATTGGATTTCACGGATTTGGCCCAATGCGGGATCGGGTACGGCCAGAAATGGAGGGAGTGGGGGGGCGTTGGCGTTGATGGACCGGAACAAGTCCATACCCCGCGATCCGACATAGGTTGCGCTGAAGGTGCTGTTTGCCGTTACCTGCCGCTCCAATCCGGCGCTGTATTGAAGGGTGTAAGGAATACGTGCCTGAGGACCCAGCGTCACGAGGCTGGTAGGGGCGTTTGCGAACTGGCTTGGCAGGACGGGATAGGCAGGATTTTCCAGAATGAATCGCAGCAGATTGAGACCGTTGAAGTGCAGCAAGTCGGAAATCGGTCCGGGCCCTGTTCGGTCATAAAAGACCCCGGCGCCGGCACGGAACACAGTTTTTCCATTCCTGCCTGGGGCGTAAGCCAGGGCCACGCGCGGGGCCAGGTTGTGCGGTTCGTCGCGGAAGTAGTTCTGCCAGTAGTAACGCACCCCAAGCGACAGAGAAAGGTTCGGTTTGACGCGAATACTGTCCTCGAGGAAAGCGCCGAGAACTTTTTCCAGAAAGATCAGATGGCCGTTGCCTCTCTGGAGGAGGTAGGTGGAAGGTTGGCCGGCCTCATAAGCCGCAAGACTGCCAAATGTATAGGTGCCGGCCACGTTCGTGAAATCGTCGAAGCCGCGACGGCTGATATCGGGCACATCGATCCCAAAATTCACCGCGTGTTTTCCGCTGGCGTAAGAAACGATGTCGGCACCGTCGAAATGATACTCGGTCCGGCGCGAGTTGGCTTGGGCGCCACCACCCGTGAACGCACCCTGGACAACAACTGCCGGATCGCCGCTGAGGCTGGAGACGCGGTTATCGTAATGGCCTACGAGAAAACGAAGCTGGTTTACCCATTTGGTTGAGACAATGTGGCGGTAGCTCACGTTGATCTCGTGTTCCTGGAAATTTGTGCCGGTGGCCGCCTCCGGCAGAACGATACCTCCGACACCCTGGTTTTGCACGGTGCGCCGCTCATAGGAATATCCGATCCAGAATTGATCGTCGGGAGAAAAGTCGTGGAATATGCGGCCGGAACCGAAGAAATGCCGGGTCGGATTGGGCACGTTGCCCTGAATCGGGCCGTTCCCGCCCTCGGCATGGACGATGCCCTGCAAGTCCAGGAAGTCTTCGTTCAACGCGGCCAGGAAGGTGGTTTTGCCGCCTGGTGTCAAAGGCCCTGTTATCGAGCCTTCGAAGTAGCGGCGTTGCTCGGGCGGTTTTACAACGGCGAATGCATTGGTCGCGTCAAAAATCGAATCGCGAAAAAGGAAATTCAACGAGCCGTGGAACGCGGAAGTGCCGCCTTTGGTGGTGATCTCCAGCCGAGCCCGTCCGGGCCTCGCGAACAAAGGGGAGTATGGATTCTGATTGACCTTCACTTCTTGTATGGCGGATGCCGTGACACCTGGTCCGTTGGCTTCGACGCCGTTGACAATCAATGTGACGCCATTGGTGCCGGTGCCGGTGCTATCCAGGAAACGAGAAATGGTGGAGATGTAGTCCTGGTCGAACACGGGAACCCGGTCGAGCGCATTTCGGTCGAGAGTGGCCGAACTCTGATTGGCGCTGATCTCGGTACTCACCTGGGGCGCCGAGTCGCTGGCCACGGTAACCGACTCCGTATGCGTATCGAGCTGCATCGTAATGCGAATATCCGCGTTCGATTTCGAGCCAACCGATACGTCGGTGCTGGTGTCTCGAAAACCAGGGGCCTGGACCAGCATGCGGTATCTGCCCGCACGCACACTGTCGAAGCGGAATGAACCTCGATCATCGGCCGTAGTCTGAGTGACTTGCTTTCCGTTGTCCTGCACCAAAGCCAGGTGTGCACCGGGGATGACGGCGGCCGAGGGGTCGAGAACGGTACCGGTAATGGCGAAAGAAACCAAGCCGGAGCGTTGGGGCGCCGGCTGGGCTGAAAGGGCAGACTGCCGAAAGACCAGAACGGCAAG
This sequence comes from uncultured Solibacteraceae bacterium, assembly GCA_964438005.1. Taxonomy (GTDB): domain Bacteria; phylum Acidobacteriota; class Terriglobia; order Bryobacterales; family Bryobacteraceae; genus PSRJ01. Next base: position 29,938 of record CAYTJD010000171.1, read on the forward strand.
CAGGATCAGATATCGCGATCGGACAGGCCGGTGCTGAAGCCAGATCGGCATACCTATTCACCAGTGACTGTGAAGTCGTCGAAGTAGGTGACGCTATCGGCCTTCGTCCACAGGCCGGTTTTGCCTGGTTTCGTAAAAGTCTGGTCTTCGGTCTCGAAGAGCCGCTCCCCGTTGAAGGAAACGATGAACGAAGCGCCCTGGAACTCGATTCTTAGAGTATTCCAACGACCGCGAGGAATCTGGTGTTTGACACCATAGGAGCGCGACGGCAGGCCCTTGGGAGCGATCGAGGTCCGCACGCCATTCTCTACTTTATAGAGAACAACATTGTCTTCCAGGGCGTTGGCGCGAACAATGTAGTAGTTGTTTGGATCCTGGTAGCGCCAGACAATTCCAGCCGCCTGGTCGATGGCGCCATTCATTGTCTTAAAGGCGACGCTGATGCTTCCATCCTGAACGGCCAACCGATCCCAAATCGCCAGCGGAAACCGGCCCGCCGTACGGTCTTGAGACAACTGCGCGAGGGCGAAGGGGGGACTCGGCGCCGATTCGTCACGCACGATCTCCCACCGAGGCGCACCTCCATCATGGGTCATGGCGACGGTCCACCCCTGAGGGAGCCGGCCCGGCGCACCGGCATCAAATCGATTCACTTCCGCGAGCACCATAGACTGCAATGCAAGCACTACACCCACAATCCGCCCAGGAAGCATCGCACTTATAGTCTGACTTAGAAACCTGAGGATTCCGTGAGTGGCGGCGCCTCATCCGTCGCCAGGATTCCACCGCAGAGGCGCGGAGGCGCCGAGAGCTAAAGATCTTTGCGCTCTCGTTCGGCGGCGCTAAGTTGGTCCGCAGCCAGACGGCAGGCATTCCCACAGCGTATGGGCAACGAGCGCCGAGCCAGCGGAGAGCGCGTAGGTACTATTCCCAACGCTTTCTCCGTGCCTCCGCGTGGGCGGTTTTTCTTACGGACGGATTCAGGGCCGGCAAGTGGGCATCCTCACGATTTCCTCAGATGGAGCGATCATACTATGCTGGGTTCGAATCCATGCGAATACTGATCGTCGAAGACGACCGGAGGCTCGCGCAGCAACTCAAGAAGGGGATGGAAGAGCATGGGCATGCGGTGTCCGTAGCCTCCGAAGGAGTGGGAGGTCTGGAGGCGGCCAAACTGGGACAGTATGATGTGCTTGTACTCGATGTGATGTTGCCCGGACTGGATGGGTTTTCGATTGTCCGGAGGCTTCGGGCCGCCAAGAAAGCGACGCCGATTCTTCTGCTCACGGCACGGGACGCCGCCGACGACATTGTAGCGGGACTCGATGCCGGCGCCGACGACTATCTCACGAAACCGTTCGCGTTCAAGATTTTGCTGGCGAGGCTTCGGGCGCTTTCCAGGCGGAAGAACGTAGAACCGAGCACCAGGCTGCGGATGGACGATCTAGTTCTCGATCCTGCCACCCGGGACGTGAGACGCGGCGGCTCGTTAGTCTCCCTCACCCGGACGGAGTTTGTGCTCCTGGAGATGCTGATGCGGAACGCGGGCCGCGTGATCACGCGTGCCCGGATGATTGAAGCCGTGTGGGGGTACGAGCGTGACATCGAAAATAACACGCTGGACGTCTTTATCCGGCAGTTGCGCGCCAAAATCGATCTACCGGGAAGCCCGAAGCTGATCCAGACGGTACGAGGCATCGGGTATGCGCTACGCGAGGAGGCCGGGTGAAAAAACGATCTATCGGTTTCCGTTTGGCGGCGTGGTACTTCGTTGTACTCGGTTGCGGTTTGGCCGCATTTAGCGTTCTGGCGTGGTTCGCGATGCAGGCCAGCATCTACCATGCGATCGAAGACGAATTGCGCGATCGGGTCCAGGGAGTTGCGAAATTCATGGACCTGCAGACCGCATCGTTGTCGATTGCTGAGATCAGGGACGAGTTTCGCGAGCATTCCGTCCTAGGTCCTGGGGGCGACCTGTTCCAAGTCTGCGATGAGGCCGGCCAATGGCTGTACCGGTCCGTGCCGCTGGAGAGCAACAACGTTCCGATCTTGAGGCCGGGCGCGCTGAACTCTCCGCAGTTCGAGACTCTCAGGGTGCAGGACCGGTTGCTCCGCTTTTACTCCCGGCGCATCGAGGTGAACGGGAGGCCCTACACGGTCCAGGTAGCGGCTTCGATGCACGAAGCGTTTGAGGCGCTCGATCGCTTCCGGCTGCTGCTGGTGTTCGCGGCGCCGCTCCTGCTGATGGCTGCGAGTGTGGGCGGGTACTGGCTGAGTACGCGAGCACTTTCCCCCGTCGACGAAATCTCGCGGGCCGCCCAGAGGATCAGCATTGAGAACCTGAGTGAGCGGCTTCCCGTATCGCGAACCGGCGATCAACTGCAGCGCCTCTCGGAGACTTTAAACGCGATGTTCTCGCGACTGGATGGGGCGGTGCGCCGGATCACCCAATTCACGGCCGATGCATCGCATGAGCTACGCGCCCCCGTATCGCTGATCAGGACGACCGCCGAGGTTGCGGTGCAGAAGCGGGATCGGACCGCGAAAGAGTATTTTGACGCCCTGCTGGAAATCGTGGAGGAAGCGGAGCGAACGTCGCAGGTGGTAGATAGCCTGATGTTGCTCGCACGGGCTGACTCGGGCACAGAGACGCTGGACCGTGCGGCGGCGGATGCGTGCGCGATCGTTCGAGAAGCGGCCGAGCAGGGAGAGAAACTGGCGCGAAATCACGATTTGGGGTTCACTCTCAGCCTGCCGAACACGCGCGTGCCGGTCGAAGCAGACAGCAGCGCCCTGCGACGAGCTCTGCTGATCCTGATCGACAACGCCGTGAAATACACTCCGAGGGGCGGGCTCGTAACCGTGGAGCTGAATACGAGCACGGGATTTGCGATCGTTTCCGTGTCGGACACAGGAATAGGAATTGCGCGCGAGGAAGTTCCACACATCTTTGACCGATTCTGGCGCGCGGACAAAACGCGATCCCGGGAAGAGGGCGGAGCCGGCTTGGGCTTGTCGATCGCCAAATGGATTGTCGAAACGCACCGTGGTTCGATTGACGTCGAGAGCGAGCCCGGAAAAGGATCCACATTCCGCGTGCGCGTACCTCTCGACTAAGACAGGAAGGAGGGTTCCAATGAGAATCGCGAGGACGCTGGCCGGTGTGGTGATGGTCAGCGCCGGACTGAGTAGCATATCCACCGGGCAAGAGGCACCAGCCTTGTCACTGAAAGCGCATATCGCGTTGCCGAATGTGGATGGCCGCATGGATCATTTCGCAGCCGATGTGAAGGGGCAGCGCCTGTTTGTGTCCGCGCTGGGAAATCATACTGTAGAAGTGCTTGATCTGCAGGCGGGGCGGCGCGCGAAAACGCTGACAAATCTGGAGGAGCCGCAAGGGTTGTTCTTCGATGCGTCGACGAACCGTCTGTTTGTTGCGACGGGCGACGGAGCGACGCGGATTTATGACGGGACCACACTGCAACTTTTGCAGACAGTGAAGTTCTCTGACGACGCGGACAACATCCGGTATGACATCCGGAACCGTCGTGTGGTGGTCGGGTACGGCGGGGAGAAGGCGCTGAGAGGACGGCCGGCCGGAAGCGGGGCGCTGGCGTTTCTCGATGCCGGGGGCAGGCAGAGGGGAGAGATGGTGGTGGACGCGCATCCCGAGTCGTTTCAATTGGAGAAGAACGGCACGCGCGTGTTCGTCAACATTCCGGACAAGAGTGAGATCCAGGTTGCCGATAGTGCGACGGGGGCAACTCTCGGCCGATGGCCCACGACGGCGGCAGCGACGTGTTTCCCGATGGCTCTGGATGAGACGCATCAGCGATTATTTACCGGGTGCCGGAGGCCCGCCCGCCTGCTCGTGTTTGACACGGCGAGCGGGAAAACGGTGGCGTCTCCGGAAATTGTCGCGGACACCGACGACCTCTTTTACGATGCGGCGCGAAGCCGGGTCTACATCATCGGCGGTCAGGGGTTCATTGACGTGTTGCAGCAGAAGGACGCCGATCACTATGACCGGATCGCCCGCTACCCGACGCCCGCGGGCACCCGGACGGGCTTTTTCGTGGCGGAATTGGGGAGACTCTTTGCCGCGGTACCACATCGCGGCGAACAACGGGCCGAGATTCTGGTGTACGAGGCGCAGTGAGTACGAGCTCGCGGAATCCGCGGGTATAATAGACCTGAAATGCGGCCGGTGCTCGCAGCTCAGCTTTGCCTGGCGGTATTCTCCGCCTTCTTGCTGGCTCCTGCTCAGCACGTGCACGAAGGGAACGAGGATCACGATCACGCGACGCTCGTGCATGCGCATTTTTCGGCTCACCATGTGCGGCCCGTGCGGCCGGGCGAACTGGCGATCAGCGAGGGTGAAGAACACGAGGCATGGCCGCTCGATACGTTCACAATCGTGCCGCCCGCCGGGATGCCGGGCTTCTTGCCGTCGTGGGCTGCGGATCCGCATTTTCCGCTACGAACCGGGATCGGGGCGATAACTCGCGTCGAAGAACGGGCACATGACCCGCCGGCGCGCGGCGTTTCCATTCCCAGAGCCCCGCCTGTCTAATTTCCTTCTCCACTGAGGATTCGTGTGCCTTGCCTCCGGTTTCGGGCAAGCGCCGACCAGACCCAGTTTTTTCTGCACGGTAGAGGGGAATTGTGATTCGAAAAGCTACAGTCAGTTTCGTCATTGCTGTTTTCTCCGGCAGGCTCTGCCTGTGCGCGCAAGAGCGTCTCGGGCTGGCCGATGCGGTCGCGAGCGCTCTTACCTCCCGCGCCTCGCTCCAGGCCGAGGCGGAGCGGGTCTCGGCAGCGGAAGGCCTTCGTCAGCAGGCCAGCCTGTTTCCCAACCCGGAATTTCAGTTTCAGAATGAGAACCTGCGGCCCGGCCAGACCTACACGCGCGATGTGGACACCCTGGCCTTGATCAATCAGCCGCTCGATATTCTGGGAAAACGCCGACAACGCATCGCGTCCGCCGAAGAAGGCCGGGGATACGCGAAGGCCGAATATCGGCTGGCTCGCCAGCAGGTTGCGCAGAGAGTGAAACTCGCGTACTGGGCCGCTCGTGGCGCCCAGGAGATTCGTCAGGCGTGGAACACGACGCTGGAGAACTTTCAAAAGATCATCGAATTTCACGCGGGGCGGTTCACGGCCGGCGCCATCGCGGAACAGGACCTGCTGCGCGTGCGGCTGGAGGGGGAGCGGCTGAAAGTATCAGCAGACCTCGCGGTGTTGGATTCCAACAGGGCGCGCCTCGAGTTGCTGCGCGAAATGGGGCGGATGGAATTCACGGACCTTGTTCTGACGGAGCCACTGGAACCGCCGGGGGACTTCACCCCTGTCTCCATCGAGAGTGTGCTGGGCCAGCGACAGGAGATCCAGGTGGCGCGCGCAGGGCTGCGCCAGGCGGAGGCAAACGCCCGGCTGCAGGAGATCTCGGCTCGTCCGGATCTGAACGTCACTTTTGGGTACAAGCGGACGCAATTGCCCGACGCTCTATCGGGCGTCAATACGGCGCTCGCCTCGCTACGGATCACGCTGCCATTCCGGGACAAGAACCAGGGCAATCGTGCGGCCGCGCAGGCGGAGGTTCGCAGGAGCGGCTTTGTGGTTACCGCCGCGGAGTTTGAAGTGCGCGCCGGCTACTTTGCCGCCCTTCAGGAGTACGAGTTCCGGCGGCAGGAGTTCGTTAACACGCTGGAGCCGCTGCGCCAGCACGCGGCGGAAATCACGCGAATCGCGGCCGCTGCCTATGCCGAGGGCGGCACCGACCTGCTCCGCCTACTCGATGCCGAGCGCGTCGGCCTGGAGGCGGAACTGGCGCACACCCGCGGGCTGGTGGAGTACCGGCAGAGTATCGCGAAGTTGGAATCAGCCGAGGGGGCAGACGAATGAGAAGCCATTTTCTTGCGGGGAGTGCGGTCCTGATGATCTTGGGCCTCGCGTCCTGCATCAGTCGCCCGCCGGATTCGGCAGAAGTCTCCCCGAACCACTCGGAGACGCGCCCCGACAAACAAGAGGTGGCGCTTTCGCCCGATCAGCAGGCGGCCGCGCATATCGAGACCCAACCCGCCGCCCTCTCCGAAGAATCGGAATTGCTCCGAGTGAAGGGGCGTATCGTTCTGGCGGACGAACGCAGCTGGCGAGTCGGAGTGCGCACGTCCGGGTCGGTAGTGGCGGTCTATAAAGGCTTGGGGGATGCGGTCAGCAAGGGTGAACTTCTGGCGCGGTATCACGCCGACGAAGTTCGCGATTCACGGGCACTTTACCGTCGCGCGCTTTCCGAATTGGACAAGGCGAAAGCGGGTGCTGCGCAGGCACAAAGGAACCGCGACCGGGCGCAGAGAATGCTCGATCTGAAGGCCGGTTCCCAGCAGCGGCTCGAGCAGGCCGAACAGGATGTGGTAACGGCGCGGGCGGAAGTGCGCGGCGCCGAGATCGAAGTAGAGCGGCTGCGCGATTTGCTGGAAGACGATCTGCGCGTGCCCGCCGAGCCAAAGGCCGGGCGGGCCAGTGAGGCGGAAGACGATGTGCCGATTCTGGCGCCGGGCGACGGTTACATCCTGGAAAAGAATGTGACGCCGGGCAAGAGCATCGATACGTCCACAGTGACGTTTGTAATCGCCGATCTTACCAAGGTGTGGATGCTCGCTTCTGTAAGGCAAGAAGACTTGGGAAGATTGCGCGCCGGGCAGAGCGCCGCGGTAACCCTTCCGGGAGAAGCGGCCAGGCGGTTTCCGGGTAAAATCACCAATCTCGGCCAGCAACTGGACCCCGTGACGCGCGTG
>CAYTJD010000172.1:0-74360 GCA_964438005.1 uncultured Solibacteraceae bacterium
CGAAAAGCTATCGGTCGAAGATACGGCCATTCTTCTGGATTCGGACAAGAGGCTGGTCGCCCTCGGTCAAGCCATCGGCCTGACGGAACTGGCGCGTTATTGCTGGCGCTCGGATACGGTGATCGGGGCGCTCAGGCGGAAGCTGATCTTGGTTTCCGAAGGCAGAGTGGCGGGTTTGCCGCGCGTCAGTATCACATCACCTGCACCGGCGCCTCCGCCGACACCGGCGCCGATCGCGGCACCCTTTCCGCCGCCGGCGATAGCGCCGATGATCGCGCCGATCGCCGCGCCCGCGCCGACTTTCGCGGCGTCTGTTTTGTGCGTCGTCTCGGCTTTCCGCTCGAAGTTATCGGTCTGCACGGAAATCGTCTGGCCGTCGGAAAGGTGAATGCGCGTCAACTGTACGGCAATCGATGCCACGCCGGACACCTTGCCGCCTTGATCGGTATTTGCGACGCGCCCTTCCACCCGCGCTCCGCGCTCCGCGATCACCAGGCCATCCACCACCAGAGGTTGATCGAGCGTACCCGTGAAGGTATCACCAGGGTGATTCCGCTCAGTGGACAGACCATCGATCAGGCGCACCGGAAGCAATATTCCGGCGTTCAGCGTCACCTGCTGCGGAGGCGGAGGAGGCGGCGGCGCCGCCGGTCGCTCCGGCTCGCGGGGCGCGGGTGGAGGAACTTGAGGAGCCGGCTCCACGGGTTGCGCGGCGACCGAGGCCGGCGCGCCCGGCGGGGCTACGTTAGCCGCTACGGGCTCTGGATTGCGCTCGACCGGTTTGGGCTTCGAACGAGCCTTTTCCTTAAAGGGTTGCGGCTTGGCGACCGGCTCGGGAACCGCGGGCGGCGCCGGTTCCACCGCCGGGGTGGGTGGAGGCGCCGGAGTCTCTTGCGCCACAACGGGCACGGGCGGAGCCGCGGGCTGCGGCCTCTCCGCTACCTTCATCACAATGGCGCCGCCCACTGCGCCGGCGACTACCAACAATGCAACCTGGAACGGCTTCATGTGTTTTTTCCCTCAAACCTGACAGACGAGGGACCTGCGGGTTCCGTTTCCTTCCCACAACCGTTAAAATCAACTAATAACAGGCCCTATGGGTTCCTTTCCGCCCTATCTTTCGATCGGCCCCGTGCGCATCGCGCCGGCCACCGTGCTGGCGCCGATGGCGGGCGTGACGGACACGGTGTTCCGCCGATTTATCCGTAACTTAGGCGGATGCGGACTGATCATGACCGAATTCACCAGCTCGCACGGGGTGCGCGCGTCATTGGGCGCGCGGAAGCCTACCAAAACGCTCAAATATCTCGAATTCGAGCCCGAAGAGCACCCCATCTCGGCACAGTTGTTCGGTTCGGACCCGGTCGTCATGGCCGACGCGGCGCGGGTGTGCCAGGACCTCGGCTTCGATATCCTCGACATCAACTTCGGCTGCCCGGTGAATAAGGTGGTGAAGTGCAACGGCGGCTCCGGGCTGCTGCGCGACCTGCCGCTGGTGGAGCGGCTGCTGCGCGAGGTGCGCGCCGCGATTCAGATTCCATTCACAATGAAGTATCGCGCCGGCTGGAACGATTCCGAATTGGTCACCGTACAGATGGCGCGGCTGGCCGAAGACTGCGGTTTGCAAGGCATCGCGCTACACCCGCGTACGCGGGAGCAAGGGTACAGCGGCAAGGCCGACTGGACGCGCATCGCGGAAGTGAAAGCCGCGGTGAGGATTCCGGTGATCGGCAATGGCGACATCGTCACGCCTGAAGACGCTGTGCGCATGGTAAAGGAAACGGGATGCGACGCCGTCATGATCGGCCGGACCGCGTCGTCGAATCCGTGGATTTTCCGGCAGATCGAGCGACATCTGGAGACCGGCCGGTACGACCAGCCCACGCAGCGCGACCGCTACGAGATGATGCGGCGGTATTACGCCATGCTGATGGAGCGCGACGAGAAAGACACGGTGGGCAAAATGAAACAGTTCGCGACCTACTTCACGCACGGCGTGCGGCACGGGTCGCACCTGCGCGCGGAGATTTATCACCTGCATGACGCAGCGGCGATACTGGACCGAGTCGACGAGTTCTTCCAGGCGGAGCCCGTCCTGGCTCAGTGAAAAAAGTTCATCTCATCACCGACGGCGCCTGCCTGGGCAACCCGGGCCCTGGCGGCTGGGCCTGCATTCTTCGCTACAACGGCCACACGAAAGAGATGTGGGGCGCGGAGCCGCAGACGACGAACAACCGCATGGAGCTGCGCGCCGCGATCGAAGGCCTGCGTGCGCTGAAGGAAGGCTGCGAAGTGGAAGTGGTGACCGATTCCGAATATGTGAAGAACGGCATCACGACCTGGATTCACAATTGGAAGCGCAAAGGCTGGATGACGGCGGCAAAGAAGCCGGTAATCAATCAAGATCTGTGGGAAGCTCTGGATGAAGAGGCCGGGCGCCACAAAACGACGTGGGTGTGGACGAAGGGCCACGCCAGCCACGAAGACAATAACCGCTGCGATGAGCTGGCGACGCGGGCGGCGCGGGAGCAGGACAGCGGAGGCAGGTAGTGGCGGCGGCAAGATGGCCGGGGTTACATGCTCAGGACCTGGCGGACTTTGCCGGAGAGGTCGGCGGCGCTGAAGGGCTTGGGGAGATAGGCGACACCCGGCTCGCGGACGCCGCGCCTCGCGATCGCGTCGCCGCTGTAGCCGGACATGTATAAGATCCGGATCTGGGGCCGCAACCGGCGCAGCCGCTCGGCCAGTTCGGGTCCGGACATCCCCGGCATGACGACATCGGTCAGCAACAGGTCGATTGCGGTGGAGTCGGTTTGGACGAAGCGCAGCGCACTCGGCCCATCCTGGCAGGTCAACACACGGTAACCGCAACCCTGCAACACATCGCGGACAATGCGGCGCACCTGTTCCTGATCTTCGACGAGGAGAATCGTCTCGGTGCCGGGCTGGATCTCGGGCGCACGCCGGGCGGTGTCGGCCGACGCCAGACCGGGCTCGGCCTGCGGCCAGTAGATCCGGAAGGCTGCGCCCTGGCCCGGCTCGCTGCGCACGCCGATCCAGCCGCCGTTCTGTTTCACGATGCCATACACGGTCGAGAGGCCCAGCCCGACGCCCTCTCCGGCAGGTTTGGTGGTGAAGAACGGCTCGAAAATATGTTGGATCGTTTCGGCGTCGATCCCGGTGCCCGTGTCTGTCACCGTCAGGAGCACGTATTTTCCGGGGGCTAGGCCCGGACGCGCGGCCGCGAAGACGGCGTTGACTTCCACGTCCGCCGTCTCGATCAGCAGGCGGCCGCCTGCCGGCATGGCGTCTTTGGCGTTCACGGCGAGGTTCACCAGAATCTGGTTGATCTGCCCGGCGTCGGCCCGCGCGGTGGCCAGCGCCGGCTGGAGCCGGGTCTCCAAGGTAATGTCCTCGCCGATCAGGCGCTCAATCATGCGGGCCGAATCGGTGATCACCAGGTTCAAGTCGAGGGACCGCGGTTCGGTCGGCTGCTGCCGGCTGAACGCGAGCAGACGCTGGACCAGGTCGGTCGCTTTCTCGCCGGCCTTGATGATTTCGCGCAAGTCGCGGTGAACGGGGTCGGTCTCCCTTAGTTTCTTGAGCGCCAATTCACTGTAGCCGTTGATCACGGTCAGCAGGTTATTGAAATCGTGCGCCACGCCGCCCGCCAGGCGTCCCACTGCGTCCATCCTCTGCACCTGACGAAACTGTTCCTCGGCTCTCCAGTGTTCCGTGTCGTCGATCAGATACCCGCGGATCTCCCGGAGGTTGCCGCTGTCATCGAACGCGCCGATTGCATTTTCCAGCACCCGGACAGGCCGGCCATCTTTGGCGCGGAGGGAGCGGGAATGCTGTTCCAAGCGCTTGCGTCCGGCGACCAGCGCAATGAACTCCTGGATGGCTTGCGGATTTGGATAGATAGGCGCCACCTCGGCGTCCAACGCCTCCTCCTGCGAGGAAAACCCGAACATGCGCGCGAACGCGGGATTGCACTCCAGCAGTTTGCCGTCCGCACTCATGCGGTAGTAGCCAGCCAGGTTTTCCTCAAAGAACCGGTGATATTTCTCTTCGCTGGCGCGCAGGGCCGCTTCGGTCCGGCGGCGTTGGGTGATGTCGAGAGCGATCCCCAGGACCCCGATGATCTCATCGCCGGCGTTCCGCAGCGGCTCCAGGTAGTTGAAATATTCCCTGCCGTAAACCGTCGATTCATAGAGAACTGTCTCGCCGGCACACGCCCTTTGGTGTGCGGCCACCGACTCTTCCCGCTCGGTTTCGCTGGTAAAAAAGTCTTGGAGGGCCATCCCATTTACGTGGCGTGGCTTCAACGCGAGATCGTCGCGCTCGTTCGCGTGAAAACTGGTGAACCGCAGGTTTCGATCGGTGCTCCAGATCGCGCCGGGCACCTGGCCGATGATGAGGCGCAGGTAGCTCTCGCTATGCTGCAACGCTTCCTGCGCGCGCTTTCTCTCTGTAATTTCGAACGCCACTCCGAGCGCCCCAGTGATGCTGCCGGCATCATCGCGCAGAGGCTCCAGGTAAGTCAGGTAGCTTCTGCCAAACGCATTGGTTTCGTAGGAAACCGCCTCGCCAGCGCAAGCCCGGCGGTGCTTGTCGAGTTGGATCTCTCTCTCGGCTTGTCCTTCAAAAAAATCCGCCACCAGAACGCCGACAGCCTGGCCTGGGCTGAGCCCGAGCCCTTTCAGACCGGCCCCGTACGAGCTGGTAAACCGAAGGTTCAAATCGGTGGTCCACAACACACACGGCATCTGCTCCGCGATGGCGCGCAACTGCGCCTCGCTTTGAGCAGAATCGGCGCGCTCGATGGGTTCGGGAAGAGCCGTCGAGTGGCGCGGGCCTTCGTTGTTGGCAGGCAAGCGGGACATGGGTTTCCCTCAGGCGAACAGCGTCGCTCCGCGAAAGCGTCCGCGTTGTAGGGAGGCCAACCCTCAGTGTATCGCTATGCTTTCAGCGCTGCACGCCTCTCGGCTTCGGCCAGCCAGCCGCGGCGGAGGTGTTCGAGGGGAATGTTCGAGAGGTAAGGTTTGATGTCGAGAATGGGCGTACCGTCGAGCATGTCGACACCGCCTACGCGCAGCCTTGCGCGCTCGCGGCCGAGCAGTTCCACGACGGTCAACCCGATCGGGTTGGGGCGCCGCGGCGAACGGGTCGCGAATACGCCGTGGGGACGGTCGTCACTCGGGGGCGTGCCGACCAGGGCGAATCCTTCGGCGCGGTCGAAGATCCAGAGCACGATCAGGTGAGAAAAGCCTTCGATGTCGGTGAGCCCCGCTTCGAGGTCCTCTCGAATTTCGAGAAACCCCTCCGCTTCATGCTTCGCGCCCAGGCCTTTCGGCACATCCGAAGACTGCTGGTGCGGACTCCGGACGTACCCAATCGGCCGCAAGGAAAACACAGGGTCTGGCACGATCCCATCGTAACGCGTCGCGTTGCTGCGTCATGCGGCCCGGGCCTGGCGGGGATGGGGACCCACGACGTCCATGCCGAACGCCGTGAGAGCGCCGAAGGTGGATTCGACACTTGACTTTCGGTAAGCCAGGACTTACCGTAAGGTATGGTTGACCGATGGGAAATGCTGGGGGCGCTTTCCGACCCGACGCGCCAAGCGGTGCTCACCCTAATCCGCCGGCGGCCGTGCACGGTGGGGGAGATCGCCAGCCGGATGCCCGTCAGCCGTCCGGCCGTGTCGCAGCACTTGCAGGTGCTCAAATCAGCCGGCCTGGTAGAAGAAGAGCGCCGCGGTACCCGGCACTATTTCCGCCTCAATCCCAAGAGCTTCGCGGAGCTACGCGCCCATATCGATTCCATGTGGCGCGACGCCTTGACCGCATTTTCCGAATTTGCCAACAAGGAGACCACCGACCATGGGAAACGAAACGCACGAACCCGTTCAACAGAGCGTCCACGTGGACGTTCCCGTTGAAGACGCCTTCCGCCTGTTCACGGAATCGTTCCGGGATTGGTGGCCGGGCGACGAATCCGAGCGCAGCGCGGTGGAGGATGGAGCCGTCACTCTCTGGGACCCGCCCACGCGCATCGAGTTCACGTGGCAGCGCGACGGCAGCCAAACGGTGAGCGTGGAGTTTGACGTAGAAGCCGACGGCACGCGCGTGACGCTGACGCACTATGGATGGGAGACGTCGGGCGTGGCGCGATGCGCCGCGGGCTTTGCGCGGTTTGTCTGTGAACAGATGGCCGGTGTGTAGTATCGAAAGCACGTGTGAAGACCCCCGCGCTGACGCGCGCGGCTGAATAGCCCCAGTGCGGCCGAGACGAGGAGGAGAGACATGGTTCCGATGGTAGTGGAACAGACGGCACGCGGCGAGCGAGCCTACGACATCGACTCGCGGTTGTTGAAGGAGAACATTGTTTTCATCGGCACGGCGTTGGACGACAACGTGGCCAACCTGGTGGTGGCACAGATCCTGTTCCTGGCCGCCGAAGACCCGGAGAAAGACATTCATTTGTACATCAATTCGCCGGGCGGGATCACAACTTCCGGTTTGGCAATTCTCGACACGATGAATTTCGTGAAGCCGGACATCGTAACGTATTGCGTCGGGCAGGCGGCGTCGATGGCCGCGGTGCTGCTAGCCTCGGGCGCGAAGGGAAAGCGCTTTGCGCTGCCCTATTCGCGCGTGCTAATCCACCAGCCGCACGCGCAGGGTCTGGGCGGGCAGGCGGCTGATCTGGACATCCAGACGCGGGAGATTCTGCGCACGCGCGAAACGCTGAATCAGATTCTGGCGAATGCCACGGGGCAGCCTCTGGAAAAAATTCAGCGCGATGTCGATCGTGACTATATTATGGATGCGCCGCAGGCTCTGGAGTACGGGATGATTGACCGGGTGATCAACCGCCACGAACTTCGCGGCGGCGCGCCGGTGAACGGGAACCATTTGAACGGATCGAACGGTGAACCTCCGCACTGACGGGCGGGGCTAGGGCGCGGAGGGCGGCGGCACGCGGCGTTTGGTGGCCTGCTCGAAGGCGTAGGCCAGGCCGATCAAGCGCGGCTCGGTGCAGGCCGTGCCGGTGAAACTGACGCCAAACGGCGTCATCTTCGCGTCGAAGCCGTCGGGAAAGGCGGGCGTTGGCGAGTTTGGGACCATGCCAAACGGCACGATGACGGTCGGGTATCCCGGCTTGGCCGCCAGCGCGGCTCCATTGGGCCCGGGAAACAGGAGTGCATCGAGGTTGTTCGCGCGCATGACTTCGTCGATGCCGTGCGTGCCCGCCAGATCGATGTCTTTCGCCCGGTCAGCCTCGTAGCGCGCACGGTCGGCTTCGACATCCATTTCATCGGAGACATCGAGATTGGACTGGCCGTAGCGGATGGCTCCGGCCTTGGTGTGGGCGATGTTCCACTCGCGCAGTTCGGTCAGCGTCTTTACGGGCGCCGATGGGCCCAGCGACGCGAGCCACTTATTGAAATCGCGCTTCATGCCGTACTTGAGCACGACGGAACAATCGGCGTCCTTGCCCTTAGCATCGTTGGAGCCCGAGCAGGTGTTCCACGCCACGATGTTTTTGTTTGGATCGGGGTTGAGAACGCTGGGAATATCGGCCGGTTCGATGAGTATGGCGCCTTGTTTTTTGAGGATGTCGATGGCATCCGCCATGACCTGGGCCTGCGCCGGACTGAGGCCGCCGCGAGGCTCCTTGGCGCCGGGCACGGGGGCCTTTTCATAGAAGAAGGCGCGCGGAACGCCGATGCGCGCGCCTTGGAGCGCACTGGTACTCAAGAATCGGGTGTAGTCTCGCCCGGGCGGCGGCATGCACCTCGTGGTGGCGGGGTCGTTCGGATCGGGCGCGGGGCTTTCGAGCACGCCGAGCAGGATCGCGGCATCGCTGACGGTCTTGGCAAGGGGCCCGGCAGTATCCTGGTCGGCGGTGATGGGGATCACGCCGTAGCGGCTGATGCGGCCCACGGTGGGTTTGATGCCCACGAGCATGTTCTGGTTGGAAGGGCTGAGGATCGAGCCGGACGTTTCGGTGCCGACGTTGGCGGCCCAGAAATTGGCGGCGGTACCGATGCCGGAGCTGGAGCCACCGGTCTGGAGAGCCGGCCGGCCGTCGCCGGTGGCGTCGCGGGGATCACGGCGCGGGTCATACGGATTGTAGCCGTAGCCGCCGATGGCGTTGTAGTTGGCGGGCATCGGAGTCGGCCCGCCCGCAACCCAATTCGCCAGCTCGGTGAGCCCTGTCTTAGCGAGGATGATGGCGCCGGAATCACGCAGATTTTTCACGAGGGTCGCCTCGTAGGGGGGAACAAAGCCATCGAACGCCAGGGCGCCGCCCGTGGTGGGCAGAGCGGTGGTGTGGACATTGTCCTTGAGGGCGATGGGGATGCCGTGGAGGGGCCCGCGCACCTGTCCCTGGGCCCGCTCACGGTCTCGCGCGTCGGCCTCATCGAGCGCGCGCGGATTCACGGTCAGCGCGGCGTGGAGCTTGTCTTCGTAGAGGGCGATCCGAGTGAGGTACTGCGTCACGAGCTCGCGCGAGGTGACGCGGTGCTGCTCGAGCGCAGTACGCATGTCGGCGATGCCGGTTTCGACGACGGTGAACGAGCCGGATTGGGTCTGCGCGAGCGCGACGCAGGCCAGTGAGAGTGAAAGGAGAAGTTTCATTTGCCTCCGAGGGATGGCGCGAACGAGGGCTGACGGCGCGCCTGAGCGGCTTGTTCGAATGCATATGCCAGCTTGAGGAGTACAGGCTCGCTCCACGCCGGCCCAAAGAAAGAAATGCCCACTGGCAGACCTTGGACGAAGCCAGCGGGAACGGTAATATGCGGGTAGCCGGCGACTGCGGGCGGCGTGGTGCAGCCGGGCCAGTTGGGATCACCTAAAACCAAATCGGTCAGCGGGGCCGGGCCGGCGGTGGGCGCGACGATGGCGTGGAGCTTGGATTTCCGCACGACGGCGTCGATCCCTTCCGCCTGCGACAACCGCACGCAGCGGGCGCGGGCGTCGAGGTAGGCTTGTTCGGTGAGCGGTCCTTTCGCCTGCGCTTTTTCGAAAAGCTCCTGCTCGAAATAGATCATCTCTTCGCGGCGATGCTGCCGGTTGAAGGCGATCAGGTCGGCGAGCGAGCGCACGCGCAGGCCCGGGCGCTGCGCGAGGTAGGAGTTCAGATCGGATTTGAACTCGTAGAGCAACACGTCCTGTTCGTCGTCGTCATACTTGCCATGGGAGGGAAGATTGGCGGGGTCGATCAATTCTGCGCCCTGGCGTTTCATTTCGGCGAGGCAATCTTCCATGACGCGGTCCATGGCGGCATTGGAGCCGAAATACTTTCGTTCGACGCCCAGGCGCGCGTCTTTGAGACCGCGCGGATCGAGATATTTGGTGTAGTCGGCTCCGGATTTTGCCGCCATCGCGCTCAGCAGGACGGCGGCGTCTCGGACGGTACGCGCCATGGGACCGGCCGTGTCCTGGCTGTGAGCGATCGGAATGATTCCCGCTCCGCCAATGAGGCCGAGAGTCGGCTTGATGCCCACTATGCCATTGACGGAGGCCGGAGCGGTGACGGAGCCATCGGTTTCGGTGCCGACCGCGGCCGCGCAAAAGTTTGCGGCGACGGCGGCGGCCGAGCCGGAGCTTGATCCACAGGCGTTGCGATCGAGCGCGTACGGATTACGCGTCAAACCGCCTCGTCCACTCCAGCCGCTCACGGAGTGCGTGGAGCGAAAATTGGCCCACTCACTGAGATTGGTTTTGCCCAGGATCACCGCGCCGGAGGTGCGCAGGCGATCCACCACCTGAGCATCGCGTCCAGGCGCGGGGCCCACCAATGCCAGCGAACCAGCGGTGGTGTTCATGCGATCGGCG
This sequence comes from uncultured Solibacteraceae bacterium, assembly GCA_964438005.1. Lineage (GTDB taxonomy): Bacteria > Acidobacteriota > Terriglobia > Bryobacterales > Bryobacteraceae > PSRJ01. Next base: position 9,852 of record CAYTJD010000172.1, read on the forward strand.
GTATCGAGATTGTCTTTGATCAGCACGGGAATGCCGTGCAGCGGTCCGCGAAGGTGGCCGGCGCGGCGTTCGCGGTCGAGCGCATCGGCGATCTGCAGAGCCTCGGGATTGATCTCGATAACGGCGTTGACCTTGGGCCCCTTTTTGTCGAGCGAATCGATGCGAGCGAGGTACCACTCCGCGAGGGCCCTTGCGGTGAACCGGTCTTCCCGGAGGCCGCGCTCGAGGCCGGCGAGTGTGCTTTCCTCCAGCCGCGGTTCGGCACGAGCAGAGCGCGCGGCCGGGACAGCTAAAAGCGCGTCGCGCAAAAGGCGCCGGCGGTTCATGAAACCAGATTACAGGAGTTTCCAGAAACGCACGATGACGTTATCGGGATAACGCTCGGCGGACGCGAGGAAGATTGCCTGGGTCAGCCACTGGTAGGCGGCAGCACCGGTTTCGAATTCCGCGACGGTGCGGAAATAATAAGAGGCGGGATCGACGGTCTCGCCGGCGTTCAGGCGCGCGAGCACTTCCGGAGATCCGCGACGCATGCCGCGGTTCGAGACGTAGATGAGCGCGCCGTCGTCGGTTTCGAGGGTGTAACGCGCGTCGAGTTCGGCGGCGCCATCGGAGCGCAGGATCTGCCAGTCGGCGCCGCCGGGAAGGATGCGGCCGCGGATCGACGGGCCTTCAAAGCGGCCTCCGAGCACGGGGATGATGCGGCGGCGTCCATGGGGGGTCAAGCCGAGGTCTTGCGGGGCGCCGATCTCGGCGACGGCTTCAAACGCGAACTCGAGACCGGGCGGCGGGGGCACTACTTGCCGTCCACGGTGAAGGCGAGCAGCACGTTGCCGGGCATGCCGCCGGCGCTGACGTAACCGGAATTGGCGACGAGCATACCGCCGGCGATAGCCGGGCCGGGGCCGTCGATGGAGCCGCCGCGAGCAGCGACGCCGTTGACGGTTTTAAATTCGCGCACCGTATCAAAGTCCCAGATCACCTTGCCGTCGGCGGTGGAATAGGCGCGGAGGTGGCCGTCCACCGATCCGGAGAACGCGGCGCCTGGAATCGCAGTGACCGCGGCAGACTGCGCGGGGCTGCAGCGCTTGCGCTCGCCGCAGGAAAACGGCGGTGTGTACCAAACCTTTTCGCCCGTTGCGAGTTTGAGCGCGTACATGCCACCACCCTGGTTGGGATCGGCGTCGGTGAGAGTGGTGAAGGTGAGCATGAGGCGCTTGATGTCGGAGACCGCGACGTACATATTCTGCGAGTCGACTGCGGAGCCCCATTGCACACCGCCCATGGTGCCACCCTTGCCGACGCGCACCTGCCAGAGGACCTCGCCCTGCTGATCGGGATCGAGGGCGTGCACGATGCCGGATTTCTGGCCGGCGAGCAGGGCGCGCTTGCCGTTGGGAAGCGTGACGAGAATGGGCGAAGCGCCGAAATCGAAGTCGGGTCCATTGATGGGGCAGTTGGTTTTGTCGGGCAAACGGCAGGCGGCGGTGTAGGCATCGCCGGCGGTCATCTGGCGCGACCAGAGAATTTTTCCTGTATCCAGGTCGAGGGCGAGGAAAGCGTCGCTGGTGCGCGTGGGGGGCTCGGAGTAGTTATCGCCGGTGGTAACGTAGATCGCATTGCGGCGCGGGTCGATGACGGGCGTACTCCAGATGGGCGCCCCCGAGGGGCCCCACATCTGCACACCTTTTGCGTTTTTCTTGGTGCGCTTCGGCTCCTCGATGGTGTAGGTCTTCCAAACCTGCCTGCCGGTGAGGGCGTCGAGAGCCACGAGGCTGCCGCGGAACCGGCAACATTCGTAGTTGGGGTCGGCGCCGGCGGCTTCTTCGCCGGACTTCACGCCGACGTAGAGGCGGCCGTTGTAAACCTGGGGAGAACTGGTGATGCCAGCCACGGGGAAATCATCGACCTTGGTCTTCCAGAGCGGCTTACCGGAGAGCGCATCAACGGCGTACACGTTGGCGCGAGCGTCGCCGAAGAAGGCGAGATAGGAATCGCCGATGTGATGGACGCCGATGGCGCCGCGGACGGTGGACCCGGGTTCAAAATGCCAGTAGATGCATCCGGTGGCGGCGCTGAGCGAATAGACTGTGCCGCCGGCGCTGCCGACATAGAGGCGCCCGCCGACGACGACGGGGTGAGCGTTGGCGCTTTGATCGCCGGGAAAGCCGAAGGCCCATTTCACTTTGAGCCGGGGCACATCGGCGGCGGTCAAGCCGGCGCCGGCGGAATCCTGGAAGCGCGTGTTGGAAAGATTGCCGCCCCAGCCGAGCCAGGCCGGGCCATTGGAAAAACCGTTGGACGGGGCGGAGCACATGGCTTGCGGGGACGGCTTGGTTTCCAGCACACCGGTGAGCTGTTTACCGGTCAGGAACCCGGCGAGGATGCGGCGCTCCTGCGCGGTGCGACGGCTGGCCATGGAGATCATGGGACCGGTTTCCATTGCGGCCAGCACGCGATCCGCGGACATGGCTTTGAAGGCGTCACGGCTGGGGGCGCGGTCCATGCCGCCGTCGTGGCATTGGGCGCAGTTCTGCTGGTAGAGCGTTGCGCCATCCTGGGCGGAGGCCAGGGCAGCACCGGTTATTAGCACGGCAAAAGCTATTCGCATCTCGGGCAAAAGGATAGCATAGCGGGAGGCCGCTCCCTCCGGTCGCGGTTCGGTGAGGCGGCGTACCAGTGACCGGCGACAAGATCGCCGGCGTTACAGCTTCCTGGCGATGGATTTAGCTTGGAGGAAGAGCAACAAATAGTCGGGGCCGCCGGCTTTGGAGTCGGTGCCCGACATATTGAAGCCGCCGAAGGGGTGCGCGCCGACCATCGCGCCAGTGCACTTGCGGTTGAAATAGAGGTTGCCGACGTGGAATTGTTCTTTAGCCTGGCGCAGGTGCTCGGGATCGTTCGAGAAGACGGCGCCGGTGAGGCCGTATTCGGAATTGTTGGCCAGTTCGAGCGCGTGCTGAAAATCTCGGGCCTTGCTTACGGCGAGGACTGGGCCAAAGATCTCCTCCTGGAAAATGCGAGCGGTGGGCTCGACGTCGGCGATGACAGTGGGCGCGATGAAGTAGCCGTCGCCAGGCACGGCGCCGCCGCCGGCGACGATCCGGCCTTCTTTCTTGCCGGTTTCGATGTATTGCAGGATGGTTTTGCGGGCGCTCTCGCTGATCACGGGGCCCATGTAGTGGCGCGGGTCGTCGGAGGGGCCGACAGGAATCGCTTTTACCTTCTCAGCCAGCTTTTCGACAAACGGGGCGTAGACTTTCTGGTGCACGATCGCGCGGGAGCAAGCGGAACACTTTTGACCCTGGTAACCGAAGGCGGAGACGAGCACGCCATCGACGGCTTTGTCGAGATCGCTGTCGGCATCGACGACGATGGCGTCTTTACCGCCCATTTCGGCGACGACGCGCTTGATCCAGAGCTGGCCCTTCTGTGGTTTGGCGGCGAGCTCGTTGATGCGGAGGCCGACGTCGCGGGAACCGGTGAAACACACGAAGCGGGTTTTGGGATGCTGCACGAGCACATCGCCCACCGCGGAACCGCTGCCGGTGAGAAGGGTGAAACTATTTTCGGGGAAGCCGGCTTCGAGCAGGACTTCGGCGAACTTGGCGGCGATGGTAGGGGTTTCGCTCGAAGGTTTCACGATGGTGGTGTTGCCGGTAACGAGCGAGGCGACGGTCATGCCGACCAGAATGGCGAGCGGGAAGTTCCAGGGCGGAATGACGATGCCCACGCCGAGGGGGACATAGACCAACTCATCCTGCTCACCAGGGAGCTGGTGGACTTTTTGCGGGCCGGCCAGGCGCTGCATGTCGCGGGCGTAATACTCGCAGAAGTCGATGGCTTCGGAGACATCAGCGTCGGCTTCCGGCCAGGTCTTACCGGCTTCGTAAACGAGCCAGGCGTCAAATTCCAATTTGCGGCGGCGCAGGATGCGAGCGGCATCGAGCAGCATGCGGACACGCTCATCGGCGGGGGTGCGGCTCCAAGTGGGGAAATAGGAGTACGCGCATTCGACGGCGCGATTCGCCAGCTCCGGAGTGGCCTTGTGGTGGATGCCGACTACTTCCTTCGTGTTGGAAGGATTCAACGAGTTGAGCTTGTCGCCAGTGGCGATCTGCTCACCGCCGATGCGGAGTCTGTATTCGCGGCCGAGCTGCGCACGGACGTCGCGCAAGGCCGCTTCCATAGCCTGACGGTTGGCGGGCTGAGTAAAGTCGGCGGAAGGCTCATTCCGAAAATCCGCTAGCTTTTCCATACTTTCATAGTGGCACGGCGGAGAAGGTGATTTTGGGGTCGTCGACAATGCGGGCGAAATCGACCTTGGGGTCATGCGCGAAGCCGCACACCCAGTTCGCTTTGACGGCCGCTCCCAGCCACTGGATCTTGCTCTCGATACATTGGAGCGGAAATAAATCGAAGGCCATGACCCAGGTGGGCTGCGTGTGCATGGTGGTGGGCACGAGATCAGAGAAGAAACAGAAGGTGCGGCCGGCGCTTTCGGCGGTGATGACCATCATGTCGCGGTTGTGCCCGGGGGCGCGGCGCATCCAGACGCCGGGGACGACTTCGCAGTCGCCATCAACCAGGGTCATCTGGCCGGAATGGACGAGCGGGTCGTAGTTGGCGTCGATGTAGCTGACGCTGTCGCGCGGGTGGCGTGAGTGGGCGTGTTCCCACTCGCCGCGGGCGGCAAAATAGCGGGCGCGCGGGAAGGCAGGCTTGGCGCCGCCTTGGGAGAGGAAGGTGTTGCCGCCGCAGTGATCGAAATGGAGGTGGCTATTGATGACGATGTCGATAGATTCGGGATCGAAGCCGTGACGCGCGATGGTTTCGGGCAGCGGCTCAGAGACGGCGGGCGCCTTCATGCGTTCGCGGGCGCGGGCGTCTTGCTTGTCGCCTTCGGCGGTTTCGACGAGGACGGTATGATCGCCCGTGCGGATGAGATAGCAATTGAAGCCGAGCGGAATGCGGTTCTGCTCGTCAATCTCGGTCTTGCGGCCCCACAAGGTTTTGGGAACAACGCCGAAGAAGGTGCCGCCATCCCACCAGTGGAGGGAGTGCCGCACAAGGGAGACTTCAAAACTTCCGACGGAGACCGTGGACATGCCGCGGTCAGCCGCGGACTAGCTTGCGTCCACGGTCAAACAGGTCGGCGGCGTCTTCGACGAGTTTGCGGCCGCGCTCGAACATGTCGCGGCCGGCGTCGAGGACGTTCTGGCTGCTGTCGACGACGGCGTCTTTGCTCTTCTGGGTAGTGTCGGCGATGAGCTGGCGCGTCTCCTTGCCGCTCTTAGGCGCGTAGAGAATGGCGACGGCCGCGCCGATCACCGCCCCGGCGAGAAACCAGCCAAGCGTATTAGTGGCTTCTTCGTGTATGTCTTCCTGCTCTTCCTGATGGTTATCCGACACGCTGCTGCCTCCGGCGGGCGGGCGAGCCGCGACCGCGCTCTTCCACATTCTGCGATAACCTGGAGTCATGGCGCAAGATCCCGAAGAGCGAGAGCCGGAGCAGCCGTTGAGCACGCATGCCCTCGATCTGGTATCACTGTACGATTCCCTGACGGTAGACGCCGAAATTGAAGCGGATGTTATCCGAGGTTTACTGGATACAAACGGGATTCCTTCGCTGGTGAGAGGCGCAGCGCAATACCCCTCCTTGGGGTTCGAGGTGCTGGTGCCGCGCGGCAAGCTGCAGGAAGCGCGACAGTTGGTGGCCGAAGCGCTGGCGGCGGGACCGGAAGCCGCTGCGGAAGCCGAGGCGGCTTCAGAAGAGTCCAAGTAGGGCAGGGCGGGCAGCGCGCCAGCGGTTCGTGTCGACGAACAGCCGCGTGCCATCGGTTCGAATCGAGATCAAGCCGTCGCGATCGGTGCGGAAGACGACAGAGTTCTGCTCCCGCAAGCGCTGGAGCACATCCGGGTTCGGGTGGCCATAGCTGTTGTCGAGACCGACCGAGATCACGGAGTAAAGGGGTCGGACACGCTCAAGGAACTCTTCGGTGCTGGAGGTTTTGCTGCCGTGGTGCGGAACTTTTAAGACGGCACTTCTGCCGAGTTCGCCGTCCGCCAGCATGCGCCGCTCGACCTGGCGTTCCACGTCGCCGCTAAGCAGGAAGGCGTGGCGGCCGAACTTCACGCGGAGGACCAGCGAGTCGTTGTTCTTGGGTGTGTCCGCGTGCGTGTAGTCGGGTGGCGGTGCGAGCACTTCGATTTCCGCGCCACCGTACACGAAGCGATGGTAGGCCGCGAAGGGAACGATTTTCACGCGGTAGCGAGCGGCGCGTTCGCAGAGCAAACTCCAGGAAGGACTCTCGACGGTGGCGCCGGTCCATAGTTCTTTCGGACCGAAATCCTGGACGAGGGCGGGCAGGCCTCCGATGTGGTCTTCGTGGGCGTGGGTAAGAGCGATGACGTCGACAGAGCGAATCGAACGGCCCCAGAGATACGGGGCCACGACATCCTCTCCGATATTGAGTTGGGCCCGCGGATGAGTGCCGAAGGCCGGGATGCCGCCACCGTCGACGATCATTCGCTTGCCGTCGGGAAAGACCACCAGGAGGCTGTCGCCCTGACCGACATCGATAGCGGTGAGCTCGAGCTGACCGGGTCGCACTGCCGGCGCGAACGGATGCCAAAGCAAGAGGGCGAGCAGGACCGCAGTGGGAACGCCCGGAACGAGCCGCCACCAGCGGCGCGTCCAAGCGGTGGCGATTAGCGTAGCCGATAGGGTGATGGCGAGCCATACCGGCGGGGTGGGAATGCGCCAGTTGGGCTCGATGGAGGCGTGCCATGCGACAACGGCGTGCGAGAGGTGAAGCAATACACCGCCGACGGAGGCCACCCAGGCCCACCCGGTGGCGGCGGCCACGAAGCCGACGGGAATGACCAGACCCAGCAGGGGTACGACGAAGGCGTTCGCGGACAAACCGGAGAAGCCAACGCGGTGGAAGTAGACGACCATAGGCAGGGCGAGACCGATCTGAACAATGGCGGAAATGACCACCAGTTCGTAGCCGAAAAAGAGGATGCGTGTGGGGATGGTAATGATGTAAATTGCGAGCCGGCCGGGGAGGCGAGTGACCTGCCGCACGGTTTCCGCGAGCAGCCGCAATTCCACGCGGAACTGAGCCACGCGAGGCGGCAGGTGGAGATCGATCGCGGTGTCACCGAGGCCGAACAAGGCTCGCGCCAATGGGGCCGATGTGGCGCTAATGAGCGGATGAGCAAAGGCACATAGGAAGCCGACGGCGAGGAAGGTGAGCTGGAAGCTGGCGTCGAATAGCTGCTCGGGATCGAGGACCAGAAAGCCGAGGGCCACGGCCGCGAGCAGATTCATGGCGCGGCGCTCCCTGTAGAAGTAGCCGCAGATCATGAATAACGTGAGCCCAGCTGCAGAACGCACGCAAGGGGCCTGCCAGCCGGTGATCAGCGCGTACAGCCAGGTGACCATGACAGTCAAGAGAAGAGCAGGCCCCTCGGGGATGAAACAGATGCGCAGCAGGAACAGGAAGAACGCGGCGATGATGGCGACGTGCGTTCCGGAAATGACGATGGCGTGGAAGGTGCCTGTGGAACGATACTGCTCGGTCCAGATGCGTTGGAGCTGGAACGACTGCCCGATGAGGATGGCTTGCATCATGCCCGTGTTGTAATCGTTGCCGCGATAGAGACGGGCAAGGCGATCCAACGCATTCTGGCGCAGATCCATGACGGCCTTCTGGAAGCTGCTGCCACACGGCCCGGGGACGACGCGGACCGAGCTGGCGGCGCTGGAGGCGGTCCAGAAGATTTCCTGACGCGCGAGGAAGCGATTGTAATCGAACGCGCCGGGGTTGCCGTAGTTGCGAGGAGGTCGGACGCGGGCATCGAGATCGATACGCTGTCCGTAGTGCAGAACCGGGAGCGGTTCGTCTTCCTTTCGCGTATAGAGCGTGACCTGCGCGCGGGCGTGGGGTTCCAGTTCGAGGATAAAGCGCTCCCGGCCGGCGGAAATTGCAGGCGGCTCGACGACGCAGCCGCCTAAGGTGACGATTTCGCGGGCGGTGGCATCGATCTCCGGAGCCGGACCCGGGTTGTGGGCCAGACTGGTGAGTGCACCGGCGGCAAAGAGGCCGAAGCAGCAAGAGACACCGGCGATCGCGCGGGCGTCACGCCAGAGGGCGAGCATGCCAAGCAGCAGGAAGGCTGCGAGGGACCAGAGCAGTTCGGAGCTGGTGAAAGGTACGTAGCGGGAAACCAGGATGCCCACGGCAATGGCAGCCAGGGGACCCACGAGAGGGTCTCTCACCGCAAGTTGATTGTAGCAAGCGGCAGGACCGCGGTTCACGCGGGCGCCAGGCAGAGCATTACGCTACCGCCGGTGACGGAGGCGGTGGCATTTGAGGCAGAGCGTGCGCATGTTGGAGAGGTCGCACTCGCCGCCGCCTTCAGCAACGGGCACGATGTGATCGGCGTCCCAGAGATAGCGGCGCGTGCCCCATTCGTTTTCGAACTGGCGGCGAGATCTGAAATCGAGTTTGCGCTTATCGCGGCGGAGCGCTTCTGTGTCGATGCCGCACTGGGCACACCGGCCGTGGTCGCGAGCGAAGACCTGCTCGCGGAGATAGCCGGGGTCCGTGCGCAGCTTCCATTCGTGGACGCAGGCGGGGCTGCAAAAGGTGAAGCGGCCGCGGGGGACCAGGACGCCGCAGCGGCGGCACAGGCCGCGCTTGCGGTCGACCCAACCGCCGGGCTGGACGCGCCGGGTACTCACACGCGCAATTCGTAGCCTTGCAGTTTCATCGCCGCTATGATTTCATCGCGCACGCTGCTTACCTCTTCGGAAGACAATGTGCGGTCCGGAGAACTCAGTGTGATGCGGAAGGAAACACTCTTCTGGCCGTCCTTCAACGGCGCGCCGGTATATTGGCGCAGGTATTCGATGGATTCGAGTAAAGAAGCGTGGTGAGCAATCAGCTGCTGCAGTTTGCCGACCTGCTCCCGAAGGCCACAAATCACCGAGAGATCGAACGCACTCGAAGGGTACCGGCGGATGGGGATGTATTTCTTGTCGGCGGCAGCGAGGCGCTCGACAACGCGGAGGTCGAGGTCGAGAAACGCGGCCCGGCCTGCTTCCAGAAGCGAAGGATGCAGTTCGAAGAAACGGCCGGCAGTCTCGCCGCGCCATAGCAGATCGGCTGCGCGGGCCGGGTGCTCGAACGATCGCGGCGGGGCAGGACACGCCTGAGCGCCCGGAAGCAGACATTCTGCTGCGCGCCTGATTTCGAACAGAGCCGGAGAGCCGTCACCGTGGCGCTCATAAATGGCGGCGGCGAGATGCGGGACTTCGTCGGGCAGACTCTGCGACCGCTTGTGGATCTCCAGGCCGATTTCGAAGATGCGGAAGGCCTCACGATGTTTCAGATTCTCGGTGACGTTCCTCCAGAGGCCGGGGAGCAGAGAAGCGCGCATGAGCGCCTGGTCGGAAGCGATCGGATTGGCGACGCGAATGTGCGCGGCAGGATCGAAACCGAACGCTCTCACAGTTTCTTCACTCAGGAAGGAATAGTTGTACGACTCGGTGAAGCCTAGATCGGCGAAGACCTGGCGGGCTTCATGCTGGAAGCGGCGCTCGGTATTTTCGCGTGGCACAGCAGCGGGAACCAGAGGCGCTTGCGGGGTGATGGAGTCATAGCCAACCATGCGGCCGACCTCTTCGACGAGGTCGTCCTTAATGGTGATGTCTTTGGTGGCCCGCCAGGAGGGGACCGTCACAGTGAACACTCCGCGATTCGCTTCGGTGACTCCGAAGGCCAAGCGTTGGAGAATACGACTGACTTCGGAGGGGTCAATCGCGCGGCCCAGCTTGCGGGCGAGCCAGTCGAGGGGCAGATCGATGGGCGGGCGGGGAATGAAGTCCTTCTTTTGATCGGCGATGCCACCCAGAGGGCGGATTCCCGGCGAAAGTTCGATTAATAGTTCGATGGCGCGGGCAATGCCACGGACGGTGTTGGCTGGATCCTGAGACTTCTCAAAACGCATGGAGGCGTCGGTGCGGAGCTTGATAGCCGAGGAAGTCTTTCGGATGGAGGCTGCCTGAAAGTTGGCGCTTTCGAGAACCACACGCGTAGTTTTTTCGGTAATGGCACTGTCGAGGCCTCCGATGACACCGCCAAGCGCGATGGCGCCGCCGGCATCGGCGATCACGAGGTTGGACGGGTCGAGGGAATACTCTTCTTCGTTCAGCGCGCGGAACCGCTCTCCCGGCTTGGCAGGGCGCACGAAGATGGCGCCGCCTTTGAGGAGGTCGGCGTCGAACGCATGCATGGGTTGAGCCAACTCGGCCATGATGTAATTCGTCATGTCGACGATATTGTTGATCGGGTTCAGGCCGATGGCGGCGAGCCGGTATTGCAGCCAGAGGGGAGACGGCTGGACTGTGACATCTTCGAAGACCAAGGCGCTGTAGCGTGGGCACAGCGTGAGGTCTTGGATCTGGAGCTCAATGGCGGCGGGTCCCGTGGGCAACAGGTCGGCGCGCACCGGATCCTTAAGAGTGTGGCCGAGGATCGCGGCGACTTCGCGCGCCATGCCGAGATGTCCCCACAAGTCGGGCCGATGGGTGATGGACTTGTTATCGATTTCGATGATGCTGTCCGGGACGCAGCCGGGGAGGGGCGCGCCCACCTGGCTTTCGAGTTCGAGAACGCCGGAGTGGTCGCGGTTGATGCCGAGTTCGGCGCCGCTGGCGAGCATGCCGTCGCTCTCGATGCCCTGAATCACTTTCTTGCCGATGGGGGCGTAGGCGGTGACGAGGCCGGGACGGCAGTTGGGCGCGCCGCAGACGACCGTTTTGCGGCCGTAGCGGCCGGCATCCACGATTGCCTGGCGGTTGTGACTGTTGGGAATGGGTTCGACCGATTCGACGAGAGCCGCGCAGGCGCGATCGAGCAGCGCGCCGGTCACTTCGATGCCCTCGCATTCGGCGGTCTTCATCGTAATGAGCTTCTCGAGAGCGCCGGGAGCGCAGTCGAGACCGTCGACGAATTCCCGAATCCAGTTGTAGGAGAATTTCAAAATTGCTCCAGAAAACGCAGATCGCCGCCTTGCAGGTGGCGGATGTCATCAATTCCGTATCGCATCATGACGAGACGGGTGAGGCCAAGGCCGAACGCGAAACCATTCCATTGATCCGGGTCGATGCCACTCATGCGCAGGACGTTCGGATGCACGAGGCCGCAAGGCAGCAGTTCGACCCAGCCGCTTTGTTTGCAAACGGGGCAGCCGGGGCCACCGCAAATGAGGCACTGGATGTCGAGCTCGAAGCCCGGTTCGACAAACGGGAAATAGCCGGGGCGCAGGCGGACTGTCACATCGCGCTTGAAGATGGCGGCAAGCAGGGTGCGCATGAAGTAGAGCAGGTGCGCGACGGAAATGTCGCGGTCGACCATCATGCCTTCGAGCTGATAGAAGGTGTGCTCGTGGGAGGCGTCGATGCTTTCATTGCGGAAGACGCGGCCCGGGGCGATCATGCGCAAAGGCGGGCCGAGTTTTTTCATGCCGCGGACCTGCACCGGCGAGGTATGGGTGCGCAGGAGATTGCCGCCGTCGAGCCAGAAGGTGTCCTGCATGTCACGCGCGGGATGATCGGGCGGGATATTCAAAGCGTCGAAGTTATGGTGTTCGGTTTCGACTTCAGGGCCGTCCAGGACAGTGAAGCCGAGGGAAACGAACAGGTCCTCAAGTTCGCGCTGAATCTGGGTAATGGGATGGAGATGGCCTCGGCGCGGACCCGGGGCGGGGAGGGTGAGATCGATCCACTCGGCGTCGAGGCGTGCCTGCAGTTCGGCGCCGGCCGCCTTCCGTATTTTGGCATCGAGGCCTTCTTCCACCTTCTGTTTGGCGGAATTGAGCAGCGCGCCGACACGTTTGCGGTCGTCGGGTGCGAGCTTGCCCATCTCTTTGCCGATGAGGGTGAAGGCGCCTTCCTTGCGGCCGAGCGCCTCCACGCGCACCGTTTCGAGATCTTCAGGGGAACGCGCGGAGGCAATTCGCGCGAGGAACCCCGACTCCAGTTCCCGGATGCGGTCGTCAAGCATGAGTGAAAAGCCTCATTGTAACAAGTAGGGCTGCGTATCCTGCCGGCAATTGGTATCATCGCGGATGCTATGCGCTTGCTCATCTTTCTGGTAGCCGCGATACCCGCTTTGGCCCAGGAGCGGAACTACGCGCGGTCTATGGTGATCTCAGATTGGGGGATTGTGGCGACCAGCCAGACCCTGGCGTCGCAAGCGGGCGCGCAGATCCTGGCGCGGGGAGGCTCGGCGATCGACGCGGCGATCGCGGCAAACGCCGCTTTGGGCGTAGTGGAACCGATGATGTGTGGGATCGGCGGCGACCTGTTCGCAATCTATTGGGACGCGAAGACCGGGAAGTTGACCGGCATCAATGCGAGCGGCTGGGCGCCGAAAGGGCTTACGATCGAATTTCTAAAGTTGCTCGGCAACCAAACGATGCCGCAGCGAGGCATCCAGTCCGTAACCGTACCGGGAGCGGTGGACGGGTGGGCGAAACTGCACGGGCGCTTCGGCAAGCTGCCGTGGGCCGACCTGTTCCAGCCGGCGATTTATTATGCCGAGCATGGGTACCCGCTGACCGAATTGATCCGGGCGGACTGGCAAGGCACGGTCGGGAAACTGGAGTCGGACGAAAACGCAACGCGGGTATTTCTGCGCGGCAAGGAGGCGCCGAAGGTCGGCGAGGTGTTTCGCGACCCGGAGATGGCGGCGGCGTACCGGCTGATTGCGACTGGCGGGCGCGATGCGTTTTACCGCGGGCCGATTGCGAAGGCCATTTTGAAGACCGGCGACCGGCTCGGGGGAAAGATGGTGGCGGCCGATTTGGCGGAATATGAGGCGGAATGGGTGCAGCCGATCTCGACCGAATACCGCGGGTGGCGCGTGTATGAGATGCCGCCCAGCAGCCAGGGGATCGCGGCACTGGAGATGTTGAACCTCTTTGCTCAATTTCCGCTTTCGGACCATTTTTCGCGCAGCGCAGACGAGTTGCACATCCAGATCGAAGCGCAGAAGCTGGCGTATGCGGATTTGCGCCGGTACGTTGCCGACCCGCGGTTCGCGAAAGTTCCGGTAGACGGAATACTTTCGCTGAGTTACGCGCGCGAGCGGGCGCGCCAGATCGACCCGATGAAGGCACGCTGCGATGTCGCGCCGGGCAATCCGCTGCCCGCGGCGGGCGACACGATTTACCTGTCGGTGGTGGATCGGGAGGGAAACATCGTCTCGCTGATCGAAAGCCTGTATTCGAGTTTTGGATCAGGCGTGGTAGTGGACGACTACGGATTCGCTCTTCACAACCGCGGAGCGCTGTTCACGCTGGAGGCGGATCATCCGAATGCGCTGACGCCGCGAAAACGGCCGTTCCACACGATCATTCCGGCATTCATGGAGAAGGGGAACCTGCACATCGGGTTCGGGATCATGGGGGGACTCAACCAGGCGCAGGCGCACGCGCAATTTGTTTCCAATATCGTCGACCAGAACATGAACATCCAGGAGGCGATGGAAGCCCCGCGGTTTACGAAGTTGACCGCCGGCGGATGCGCGGTGAATATCGAGCACCGCGTGGAGGCGGACGTGCTGGACGAGTTGAAGACGCGCGGCCATGAGGTGCGGGTGATCGGCGACTACTCGCAGACCGTGGGCGGCGGGCAGGCGGTAGTGCGCGACTCGGCGGCGAAGATCAATTATGGAGCGTCGGACCCGCGCAAAGACGGAGCGGCAGTGCCGGAGCCGCACCCCTATTTCAGCGGTCCGGCTTCTCCGCCACGACGGTGACGACGACCTGACGGCTCGCGCGGGCGGTCCTCGAAATCGCACAACACGATCTGCCGCCATGTGCCGAGGGCGAGGCTGACCCGAGCCGTGATACCGAGGATAGGACAACCTCGCTTGGTGGAAACGCGAATCTCTGTCTGAAAAACGGTCACGGGCTACTTGCCGAAATCGGCCTCGAAAGCCGCGATCTTCGCCAGGCGGCGCCGGTGACGCTCGGCGCCGGAGAAACGCGCACTGACAAAATCACGGACCAGGTCAAGCGCGAGCTGGGGGCCGATAACGCGGGCGCCGAGGCATAACACGTTGAGGTCATCGTCCTCGACCGCCTGCCGCGCGGAGAAGCTGTCATGGCAGGTCGCGGCGCGAATTCCGCGGAATTTGTTTGCGGCCACGCACGCGCCGGCCCCACTGCCGCACAACAACACGGCGCGCTCGGCGCGGCCGGTGCGAATGGCGTCGGCAATGGCGCGCGCATAATCGGGGTAGTCTACGGGATCAGCCGACGCGGTGCCCAAGTCGATGACCTGATGGCCCGCGCCTCGCAGCGCCTCGATGACTCCAGCTTTTAGCGGGAACCCCGCATGATCGCTCGCTACGGCCAGGTTCATCGAACCCTATGATAGCGCGAGCGGATTTTGGATTTGGCTACCCGAGAAGGACGCGTCTTCCATCAATCTGGTAGCGGCCGCTGAGTACGATGCGAATTGCCTCGGAGTAAATCCGGTGTTCTTCTTTGAGGATGCGGGCGGCCAGGGCTTCTTCGGTATCATTATCCTGGACCGGCACCGCGGCTTGCAGCAAAATCGGGCCGGCATCCAGGTATTCGTCCACGAAGTGGACGGTACAACCGCTGACCTTCACGCCATAGTCGACGGCTTGATGCTGCGCGTCCAAACCGGGAAAAGCGGGCAACAAAGAAGGGTGAATGTTGAGGATCCGGTTGGGGAACTCACGAATGAAGGAGGCGCTCAACAGCCGCATGTAACCGGCCAGACAAATCAGGTCGACCGGCTGTTTGCGGAGTTCTTCGATCAAGCGGCGGTCGTAAGCCTCGCGATCCAAGCCCTTGGACGGAATGGCAATGGCATTCAGGCCGCGCTCGCGGGCAATCTGCAGACCGCGCGCGTCCGGCCGATTGGTGATAACGAGGGCGATCGAGGCATCGAGCCTGCCGGCATTGATGTTATCGGCGATCGCTTCGAAATTCGAGCCCCGGCCGGAAAGGAGGATCGCCAGCTGCTTCATCGGTATTCCACGCGAGGCCGGCCTCGCCGGTGCGCGATCACCGAGCCGATGCGGAACGGAGCCTCCCCTTGGCGGGACAGAAGCGCTTCGGCCCGGGCGGCGGCGCGCGCGGGCACGGCGAGGATCATGCCGACACCCAAGTTCAACGTGCGGCGATAATCGTCGTCGGGGATGTTGCCGATCTGGCGAAGGAGTTCGAACAGAGGAGGGATCTTCCAGGCGGTGGTGTCGATGGCGGCGGCGAGTCCCCGAGGAAGCATCCGCGGCGTATTGTCGGTGAGGCCCCCCCCGGTGATGTGGGCGGCGCCGCGCAACATCCCCGCTCCGGCTAAGGCCCGGATCGGTTTGAGATAGCTGCGATGCACGGCCAGCAGGGCGTCGGCGACACTGCAGTCCAATTCCGGCAGAACAGTGCCAGGGCCATAGCCGGCCTGCTCAAAGAGGAGTTTGCGCGCAAGCGAATAACCATTGGTATGGAGGCCCGTTGAAGCTAGAGCCAGCAAGACATCGCCAGAACGGATTCCGTTACCGGTGATCAATTTGGATCGCTCGGCAGCTCCCACAATGAATCCCGCCAAGTCGTACTCACCCTCCGCATACATGCCGGGCATCTCGGCGGTCTCGCCTCCGATTAACGCACAACCGTTGTTTCGGCATCCGCGCGAGATGCCGGAGACCACGGCCGAGGCCACCCCCGCATCGAGTTTTCCCACGGCGAAATAATCCAGGAAGAACAGCGGCAGCGCACCCTGGACGGCGATGTCGTTGACACAGTGGTTGACGAGATCCTCGCCCACGGTGTCGTGCCGGCCGGTCAGAAACGCGACTTTCAGTTTCGTTCCGACGCCGTCAGCCGAACTGATGAGCACTGGTTTGCGAAGCCCGGATAGCTCGTAACACGCGCCGAAGCTCCCGATATCGGTAAGGACGCCGCGGGTAAAAGTGCGTCGCGCCAGTTTCTTGATGGAAGAGACAGCACGATCGGCCTCGTCGATATCGACGCCCGCGTCGCGATAGCGGATTTGTGAATGAGTGGACAAATTTCAGTATACGTGCCATCACACGCTTCGGTTGGGCCGGTCCGAGGTATCGATGAGAATGGTGACTGGGCCGTCGTTGATGAGATGGACTTGCATGTCCGCCTGAAATACGCCGGCCGCCACCGGTACCGGGCCTCGCTTAGCGAGTTCCAGGAAGTAGCTGTAAAGGCCTGCCGCCTGTTCCGGGGGCGCCGCCTGGTCGAAGCTGGGCCGCCTTCCCTTCCGGCAATCGCCGTACAAAGTAAACTGCGACACCAATAGTAAGGCTCCCCCCGCTTCTTGAATGTTGCGGTTCATCTTGCCCGCGTCGTCAGGGAAGATCCTGAGTCCCAGTATCTTATCGACTAGGTATTCAGCCTCACTCGCCGTGTCGGAACGGGCGATGCCGATGAGTACCAGAAGTCCGGTCGCAATGGCCCCCGTCGTAGCCCCATCGACCACCACACGGGCCTCTCTTACGCGCTGGATAACCAGTTTCATAGTGTAGTCAATAGCCCAAAAGTCCGCGAACTTAATGCTCTTACCCGCAAGACTCTCCATGTTATAGTATGCGGAGGTGAAATAATGGCAAGAGGACGAAATAGTCAGGACGCGATTACTTTACAGATGGCTCTGGTAGGTTACCAGATCGAAAAGCAGAAGATCGATGAGAAGATAAGGCAAATTCAAGCTCAGTTGAAGGGCAAGAGAATTACGCTATCGTCTGACGGAACTGGCAAGGCAGCTGTCGGGCGGAAACGCGTACTGAGTGCTGCGGCACGCAAACGCATTGCGGCCGCGCAGAAGAAACGCTGGGCGGAACATCGGAAGCGGGCCGCGCAAGCTGCAAAACACGCCTAGGCGATTAGCGGCGCAACTTACTTCGCTCGGCACTAAAGTCCCAATCGAACCGAGAGACGAGGTCTTCCACGGATCCCTCGGCAGCGACGACTCCGCCGTCAAAGAACACAGCACGCTGGCAGAGGGCCGCAGCGAAGGAAATATCGTGGGTGACGATGAGTTTGGCCTGCGGTAAGTGGGCCACCAAGTCCGCCAGGGAACGTTGCGTGGGTGGGTCCAGGTTCGCAGTAGGTTCGTCCAGCACCAGAACCTCGGGTTCCATGGCTACGATACCGGCGATAGCGACGCGTTTCTTCTCGCCGGCACTCAAATTATAAGGTGTGCGAGCCGCCGTGCGCGCCATCCCTACAATTGCGAGAGCGGCCTCTGCGCGTGAAAGGGCGGAAGGCTGGTCAAAACCCATATTGAGTAGACCGAAGGCAACATCTTCCAAAACGGTTGGCATGAAAAGCTGATTATCGGAATCCTGAAAAACGATTCCGATCTTGCGGCGGATCTCGGGAATGTTCGCGGCAGTGACTGGCAATCCGCAAATCTCCACGACGCCCTCGCCGGCAAGCAATCCATTCAAATGCAAAACGAAGGTAGTCTTTCCGCTGCCGTTCGGGCCGAATACGGCGACGGTCTCGCCAGGGTTCAAACGGAAATCGACACCGTTCAAGGCGGCGATCCCGTCCGGGTAGCGGAAACGCAAGCCGCGGACCTCGACCAGCGGACTCACCGAGCCACTCTTTCCGCGACAAGGCGCCAGGCCACAGCCACGATTGAAGCCGCGACTGTGAAAATCACGTCGTTGGATCGAACGGGCACGGGTTCGAGAGTCTGAAAATGACCTTGAAATCCGCGCGCCAGCATCGCCTGATGGATGTGGCCGGCCCGGTTATACGACCGGGCGAAGAGGACAGCGAGGGCGCCGCCGGCGGCGCGGAAGCGGGCGCCACCGGGCATCCACTGCCGGGCCGAGGCTCCTCGCGCCCCGGCTGCGGCGCGCATGTGCTGGCCTTCTTCGACAATCACGAACAAGTACCGATACAGGAATTGCACAACCATCAAGAGAAAGCGAGGAACACCGGACCGTTCGAAAGCGCCGAGCAGCGACGGCAGCGGCGTCGTTGCGACGGCGAGCAGAACCGCGAGCGCCGAAAGATAGCTTTTCGCGACCAGCGAGAGGCCGCGCGCAGGATCGCCGGCTGCCCAGCTGATGAGGGCGAATAGCAAAGTAAACGGAAGCACCAGGCCTGCGCGCGCGAACATCCCCCACAACGGCAGTCGCGCACAGACCAATCCGGCGACAAGCAGGATCAGGAATCCGCCGAAAAGCACAGGCAGGGCGCGATGGGCCGTCGCCAGGGCAACCAGAAAGACCAGTAGTGCGACGACCTTCGCCCTTGGGTCGAGCCGGTGCAGGGCGCTGGTTCCCCGGCTCCAGCGTTCCAGAACCAGGTAGTGCAATCAGACGCTCCTGTTGCGCCCGGCGACGCGGGAAAACAGCAAGCAGGCGCCGTAGATCAGCGCGAGTCCACCGAGACCGGCGGCGGACCTGACGAACCAGCGGGACGATTCGCCCACGGTTTGATGAGTGATCTGCTGGATGGCGTCCGGGGATTGCGAAGCGAACAGAACGCCGACCGATGCCAGCAGCACTGCTGCCACAGCCACCACTCCCACAACCCGGGAACGGCGCCACACGGGCTGGCGGACCAGCCGCGGCTGAATGTGCTCCAGTGCCTCGATCACTGCGACCGTAATTGCGCCTTCGAGCACAGCGGATATCAGGAAAAGGAAGAGCGAAATCCCGATCATTGCCCGAGGCATCGGCACACCCGATATCAACAATTCGGAGAGGGCGAGCATCGCACTAACCAGAACGGAGAGGACGCCGCCAGCGAAGATCGAAATGCGGCGCCAGCGCGTACCACTCCACAGCGAGAAGGGTAAATAGCCCGCCAGCACCCCCAGCAGCGCCATGTTGACGATGTTGGCCCCGAGGGCGAGTACTCCGCCATCCTGGAACACAAGCGCCTGGATGGCGAGGATCGCGGTCATCACGACGGACGCCGAGGCCGGCCCCAGAGTCACCGCCAGCAGCGCGCCGCCGACGAGGTGCCCGGTGGTTCCAGCGCCGACCGGGAAATTGATCATCTGTGCGGCAAAAACGAATGCGCCCATCACACCCAGCAGAGGGGCCTGGGCCTGCTCGAATCCTCCCTGAGCGCGCCGGGCAGAATAGGCCACGGCGGGCGCCGCAACTGCGTCCAGAGAAACCCAAACGGGCGTTGCCAGAAATCCGTCGGGGATGTGCACGGTTCTCCCAACGTAGCACGATCGGCAAAATCGTGCCACCGCGAGTAGTGTGTGAAGCCACATTTAGCGCACTACCCACAGGTGCGGTGGATCAGACAAATGCTTGAAAGCGCAGAGAATGAGCGAAAGAACAAGCGTCAGGCAACCAAGGCTTGGTAAGCAAGAAGCTGAAAATCTTTATACACCGGCTCCAGGCTGACCATGAACTGGCTCATGAAGATTCCGATCAGTTGCTCCTGCGGATCCACCCAATAGTGGGTCGTGGCGGCACCGCTCCATCCGAACTCCCCCGCAGATCCCGGTAGAGCGGAGTCGGCCACGTTGAGCAGGACGCGGGAACCGAGGCCAAATCCATATCCCGGGAACGGGATGACGGCGACACTGAACGGCATCAGGTGGGGAGGCAGGTGGTTGCTGTGCATGAGATCGACGATCTTCGGGGCGAGGATGCGAACACCCTCGAGTTCGCCGCGGTTCAACAGCATCTGGGCAAAGCGCAGAAAGTCCATCGACGTGGAGAATAAGCCATAGCCGCCCCGAGCGAACGTCGTGGTGTTGCCGACGGGATAGCTCGCGGATACGTCGACTGGCCGATTGAGTCCCTCGGCCGCCGCCCCCATGATCTCAGAGAGACGGTTGGTCAGAATATCGGGATATCCGTACATCGCGGCGAGACGGGATAGACTCGTCGCGGGAACAGAAAATCCGGTATCCGACATGCCGAGCGGACTAAAAATTCGCTTGCGGAGGAAGTCCTGCAGAGGCTCTCCGGAAATCACTTCCACCAAATGTCCGAGAACGTCGATGGACATGCTGTAGTGCCATCGAGAACCGGGTTGATAAGCGAGCGGCAACCGGGCCAACTCGCCGATGACCTCCTGCAAGGGTCGGTCGGCGCTGCTTAGGCCGGCCTCGTGGTACAGGGCGCTGACCGGCGTATCTTCCAGGAAGCTGTAGGTGAGCCCGGCGGTGTGAGTAAAGAGATCGCGGATAAGGATGGGGCGGACCGGATCGGCCAAGGACTTACCATCCCCGGCGTAGACTCTCACCTTGCCGAATGCGGGCAGGAATTTGGCCACGGGATCGAAGAGTTGAAAGCGGCCTTCTTCGTAGAGTGTCATGAGGGCCGTGCACACTACCGGCTTGGTCATGGAATAGACGCGGAAAATGGTGTCAGCCGCCATCGGAGCCTGCGTGGTTTTGTCACGAACGCCGGCATGCTGGAAATAGACAATCCGGCCGCGCCGCGCCAGCAGAGTGCTGATGCCGGCGAATTTTCCGCTGTCCACAAAGGCTTGCATGGCGGGCTGGATCCGGGCGAGGCGTTGCGAACTGAATCCGAGGGCTTCGGGCGTAGCGGAGTGTTGGAATGCGGTCAAAGCACCAGTATCGTATCACGCGCCCCGGTGACAGTGCCGATCCATGGAGAAGGACTCGAAACCATCCATGGGCGCAGCCGGTTTCAGCCGTCGGGTACCGACAACCCAGGTACGTCGCTTGTATTTGTGCCGTCCCCTGCGGGGAATAAGGGGGAGATGCCCGGCGCGGAGGACAACCCGAGACCGGCCGCAAACAAAAAAAGCCGCGCTCCTGGCGGAGCGCGGCTGAGTATCCGATCTGTGGAAAACGAGGTCTAGTAATCCATCTCCGGCCCGTGACCCGGCGCCGGGGCGGCCGGCTTCTTCTCCGGGATCTCGGCGATCATCGCTTCGGTCGTCAGCATCAACGACGCGATCGAGGCCGCGTTCTGCAGCGCCGTGCGGGTCACCTTGGTCGGGTCGATCACGCCCGCTGCCACCAGGTCTTCATAGGTGTCGGTCATGGCGTTGAAGCCGAAGTTCGCGTTGTTATTTTCGCGAATCTTCTCCACCACGATGGCGCCCTCGGTGCCTGAGTTGACTACGATCTGGCGGACCGGGTCTTCGCAAGCGCGGCGTACAATGTCGACGCCGATCTGCTCATCACCCGGCACTTTCAGCTTCTCGAGGGCCTTGTTGGCGCGCAGCAGAGCGACGCCGCCGCCCGGCACAATGCCTTCCTCGACGGCTGCGCGCGTGGCGTGCAACGCATCCTCGACGCGGGCCTTCTTTTCCTTCATTTCGGTTTCGGTCGCCGCTCCGACCTTGATCACCGCCACGCCGCCGGCCAGCTTCGCCAGCCGCTCCTGCAACTTCTCGCGGTCGTAGTCGGATGTGGTTTCCTCGATCTGGCCGCGCAGCTGTTTGATGCGGCCCTGGATGTCCTTCTCCTTGCCGGCGCCATCGACGATGGTGGTGTTGTCCTTGTCGACGGTAACGCGCTTGGCCCGGCCGAGGTCTTCCAGACGGACGCCTTCCAGCTTGATGCCGGTCTCTTCCATGATCGCCTTGCCGCCAGTAAGGATGCCAATGTCTTCCAGCATGGCCTTGCGGCGGTCGCCAAAGCCCGGCGCCTTGACCGCACAGGCATTGAGGGTGCCGCGCAGCTTGTTGACGACGAGAGTTGCCAGCGCTTCGCCTTCCACTTCTTCCGCGATGATCAGCAGCGGCTTGCCGGAACGCGCGATCTGCTCGAGTAGCGGCAGTAGATCCTTCATGTTGCTGATCTTCTTTTCGTGGATCAGGATGTAGGGGTCTTCGACCACCACTTCCATGCGCTCGGCATCGGTCACGAAGTAAGGCGAAAGATAGCCGCGATCGAACTGCATGCCTTCGACGGTATCCAGCTCGGTGTGCATGGTCTTGGACTCTTCGACCGTGATCACGCCATCCTTGCCGACCTTCTTCATGGCGTCGGCGATGATGGTGCCAATGGTCTTGTCGCTGTTGGCCGAGATGGTGCCGACCTGGGCGATCATGTCACCCGACACGGGCTTCGAGAGCTTCTTGACTTCTTCGATGGCCACATCGACGGCCTTTTCGATACCGCGCTTGAGGGCCATCGGATTGGCGCCGGCGGCTACCGCCTTCACGCCTTCGCGGAAGATCGACTGGGCCAGGATCGTAGCGGTGGTGGTGCCGTCACCGGCTACGTCCGAGGTCTTGGATGCCACCTCGCGCACCATCTGCGCGCCCATGTTCTCGAGCGGATCCTTGAGTTCAATCTCCTTGGCGACGGTTACGCCGTCCTTGGTGATGTTCGGACCGCCGAACTTCTTTTCGAGGACGACGTTGCGGCCTTTGGGACCCAACGTCACTTTCACGGCGTCGGCCAACTGGTTGACGCCGCGCAGAATCGCCTGACGGGAATTTTCTGAATAGACAATCTGTTTTGCCATTGTTGTTTTGATCTCCTTAGGAAGCTTTCTTGGCGCTTTGGGGGCCGGTTTCCAGGATCCCGAGGACTTCGTCCTCGCGCATGATCATGTACTCTTCGTTGTCGATCTTGATGTCGCTGCCGGAGTACTTGCCGAAGAGGATGCGATCGCCCGGCTGGACGTCCAGCGGGATCACTTTGCCATCTTCCATGCGCTTGCCCTTGCCAACTGCCACCACTTCGCCTTCCTGCGGTTTCTCTTTGGCGCTGTCGGGAATGTACAGGCCGCCTTGCATCTGCTCTTTTTGCTCAACGCGCTTGACCACGATCCGGTCATAAAGCGGGCGTATCTTCATGGTTCTTCTACCTCCAAGATGAGTGTTTTGAGTAGTCTGGATTTAAGTACGGAGCCGTTGACGAATCAGCGTTCCGAAGAAATATTATTAGCACACTCTGGCGAGGAGTGCCAAAATGGAAGCTTAACTGATTGAAAAATATAGATAATTTTTCCTTGACAGCATTGCACTCAGGGTTCCTTCGCCCGTGTTAATAAGGTGGATGGCAATATCCAACAGAGCCGGGTTGGAAACCGGCTGCGCGGCAGCCGCGTTATAGTGAAGATAATCCCATGCGAGGTGCGCGCTGGCTGTTGCTGGTGGCGATGGCCGTGATTGTCGGCGGCGTAGGCCTCACTTATCGAGCGCAACAAAAAATCCTGCGTGATGAAGCTCCCGCGAAGCCGCCCGCGCTGCCGCCCGAACTCAATTCGTCGTCGAACGACTGGACCTGGACCGAGACCGATTCCAAGGGCTGCAAAACGGCGAATATTGAGGCCGCCGAGACCAAAGAGGTGAAGGACAGCTCCCGCGTCGATCTTAAGAACGTCTCTTTGAAACTCTACAAGCACTGCGGCGACACCTTCGATCTGGTGAAGAGCGCGTCGGCGTCGTTCTTTTCCGGCGAGCACAGGCTGTATTCGGAAGGAGACGTCGAAATCACGCTGGGCGTTCCGGCGGACGAACCTGCGAAGCCAAACCTGGTTTCCATCCATTCGTCGGGAGTCACGTTCGACAGCAATACAGGGCGCGCCGAGACCGACCGGCCGTCGAGCTTCACGTTTCGCAACGGGGACGGCAAAGCCACCGGCGCCATATACGACCCAACCACGCACGAACTCCACATGAAGAAAGACGTGGAGGTGAACTGGCGATCGACCCAGGGAAACGCCGATCCCTTGAAGATCGAAGGCGGCGAGCTGACCTATCTGGAAGCGCGCTCCGACATTCTGCTGCCGGCTTGGGGAAAGATGACGCGCGGCCCGACCGTGGTGGAAGGCGAGGGTTCGATCGTCCATCTCGACGAGGGTATGCTCCGGAGCGTCGTCAGCAATCACGCGCACGGAACTGAGGATTATCCCAATCGCAAACTGCGGTATGCGGCCGACGTGCTCGCCCTGTCGTTTGACGAAGATGGGCAGGTCCAGAAAATTATCGGCAACGGCAACGCGAACCTGGTGGCCGCGACGGAAGGGGCGGAGACCGCCATCACCGCGCCGACCGTGGTGCTGGATTTTGTCCCTGCCAGCGGACAGAGCGAACTCGCGAAAGTGGTTACCACCGGGGACGGCGTGGTGACGTCGAAACCACTCCCGATGGCAGGGCGTGAGCTATCGGAGACGCACATTCTGCGGAGCCAAAGCATTGAGATCGGGATGCGTCCGGGCGGGCGTGAGATCGCTACACTGACCACGCACGCGCCGGGAAAAATCGAGTTTCTTCCCAACCTGCCGGCGCAGCATCACCGGACGCTCGACGGCAATGACATGGTGATCGCGTATGGCGCCCAGAACCGGATCGAGTCGTTCCGGGCCAGGAACGTGAAGACGATGACGGACCCGAGCGCGGAAGAGCGGACGCGCAACGTGCTGCCATCACTCACCGCGAGCCGGGAAATGCTGGCCCGCTTTGAAACAGGCTCCAGCCGTTTGTCTTCGATGGAGCAGTCGGGCGACTTTACGTACCGGCAAGGAGACCGCCAGGCGCGCGCGGCCAAAGCCACGTTGGACTCCAACGCCAACGTCATGGTGCTCGATCGAGGGGCGCGCGTGTGGGATGCGACGGGATCCACTACTGCCGACCACATCCGCATGGACCAGCGCACCGGCAACTTCACTGCCGAGGGCAGTGTCCGCTCCAGCCGGTTGGCCGATCAGGATTCCAAGAAAGGCTCCAGTATGCTCTCCGGCGATGAACCCGTGGAAGCGGAGGCCACCAAGATGGACTCGAGCAATCGCAACCGTTCGATTCACTATGAGGGCAACGTGACGCTCTGGCAGGGCGCTAACCGCCTGCAGGCGGCGGTGGTGGATGTCGACCGCGAGAAGCAGACGCTGGTGGCCGACCGCAACGTGGTGAGCAACCTCTGGGAGCAGCCGAAGGACGAGGAGAAGAAGAAATCGGCCGCGCCGATGCCGGTGGTGGTGCGCGCGGCGCATCTTCTGTACACGGACCAAAACCGGCTCGCGGATTACAAGGGCAACGTGCGTCTCGACCGGCCGGGGCTTCAGGTGAAGTCGCGCGAGCTGCACGCGTTCCTCGCCGATTCATCGGCGGAGTCGCGTTTAGAAAAGGCGATCGCCGACGGCGCAGTCGAAATCGTTCAGACGATCCCGGGGCGCACGCGCACCGGCACCGCCGAGCATGCCGAGTATTTTCCTGACGACGAGAAAGTGATTCTGCGCGAGGGGCGGCCGCACCTGGTGGACAGTGCGAAGGGCGAAACCCACGGCGACGAATTGACCTACTTTGCGAACGATGATAGGCTTCAGGTAGTTGGCTCCACAGACCAACCGGCCCAGAGTCAGATCCGCCGCAAGTAAGCGTTCATGAGCACCCTCGAGACTCGCGAAATCTCTAAAGCGTATCGCGGCCGCCGCGTGGTCGATGGGGTTTCGGTCTCGGTACAACAGGGCGAAGTGGTCGGTCTGCTCGGACCGAACGGGGCGGGAAAGACGACGTCGTTTTACATGATCGTCGGGCTGATCAGTCCCGATTCCGGCCGCATCGTTGTGGACGAAGACGACATCACCGACCTCCCGATGTACCAGCGCGCACGGCGTGGTATCAGTTACCTGCCGCAGGAAGCGTCCGTGTTTCGCAAGCTCACCGTCGAGGAAAACCTTCTGGCGATTCTCGAGACGCTGCGGTTGAGAGCGCACGAGCGCCGCCAGACGATGGAGCGGCTGTTGACTCAGTTGGGGCTGGAAAAAGTGCGCCGCAGCCAGGGCTACATGCTCTCGGGCGGAGAGCGGCGGCGTGTCGAGATCGCGCGTTCGCTCGCCATCAATCCGAGCTTTCTGCTGCTCGACGAGCCGTTCTCCGGCATCGATCCGATTCAGGTTCTGGAGCTGCAGCGCATCATTTTCGAGCTGAAGCGCGCCAATATCGGCATCCTGGTCACCGACCACAACGTGCGCGAGACTCTTGTGGTTACGGACCGCGCGTACATCATTAATAACGGGCGGATCTTCCGCGCCGGCAGTCCCGAAGCGCTCGGCCGCGATCCTGAAGTCAAGCGGGTTTACTTGGGAGAGACCTTCACCCTGCAGGTGTGAGTTCGCTGACACGGCTTGCCGGCGGACACGAAACCCGCGGCCGTCGCCAAGCGTAACCGTCAGCATGAAACCAATTTCATTGCTTCTGTTCGGCGTCCTGTGCGCCTGCTCGCAACCGGTTGGGTTTGGGGTCAAGGGAGGAATCCCACTTACGAATTTCGTCAGCGCCGTGAATAGCGGCACGTTTGACTTCAACAGCAGTACGAATCGCTACATCGTGGGGCCTACTGTCGAATTGCGGCTGCCAGCCGGGTTGGGCGTGGAGTTCGACGCGTTGTACCGCCGGCTGCACTACAACGGCAGCGGCATTCTCGACGGCGCCTTCACGACCAGTCAGACTACGGGAAATAACTGGGAGTTTCCCCTGCTGCTGAAGTACCGGATTCCGACTGAGGTCGTGAAGCCGTACGTCGACGCAGGGATTGCCTGGAATACCCTGACTGGGATCAAACAGACGGTCATGAACCCGTCTTCGACATTTAGTTCTTCAAATCCGCCGGAGCTGCATCGAAATGTCTCCGAGGGGTTTGTCGTGGGTGTGGGAGTAGACTTTCACATCTTGTTACATATCTCTCCCGAGGTTCGATATACTCGCTGGGGCTCGACCCTCTTACAGGATGCGTCGGGAATTCTGCAGACGAAACGGGATCAAGCGGAGTTCCTGGTCGGGATCACGTTTTAGGCTAAGTCGACCGAACGGGCAGGTCGTGAGACCTGCCCGCAGCATCCACGAAGGCCACGCCGCTCTTGTCTAGCGGCCTCGTCGCACAGGCGCTGCAAAAGGAACGGGGTAGGCACGCAGGCACACGCCGCAGCGATACTCGTTGTGAACGGGCCACATCACGTTCGAGTGCATCGCGCTGCACCAGATTCTTTCGGCTTGCTCCAGTAACTGTCTCATCTCTCCCCTCCGAATCCACTCGATTAGACGTTGTCCGGCTGGAATCGGATGCATGCCGTTACAATAAAAGGCGGCATGAAGAAGTGGCTTTCTCTCTTTGCTGTCATCCTGTTGGCCGCGTGTCTCGGTTCGCAGCCGCAGCCGAGGGAACAGGTCGGCCCGCTCCCCGATGGAAAATTCCTCTTGAATAGCGGCTGGCGGCTGGATCCGGCCGGCCGGCAGATTCCTCTCGATACCTTGCCGATGTCCTCGGCCTTGTCGCCCGACGGCAAATATATGCTGGTCTTGAATGGCGGATTCAAACCTCCCTCCGTCAGCGTGATCGAGGTGGCTTCCGGCCGCGTTACGGCAACCGTTCCGGTGGCCGACGGCTGGCTGGGGCTGACGTTTTCTCCGCGCGGGGACCGCGTATACGTCGGCGGTGCCTCCAGCGCGGCCGTGTTTGAATTCACATTCGCGGCAGGCGTTCTGCAGCCGGGGCGCACGTTTGCGGTAGTACCGGCGGATAAGCGAACCGACCGCGATTTTATCGGCGACGTCACGTTTTCCCCCGACGGCCGCTTGCTTTACGCCGCCGATCTGTATCGCGATTCGATCGCTGTCATCAATCCGCAGTCGGGAATCGTTATCGACCGCATCAAGACCGGACGCAGGCCCTATCGCATTCTGTTTCATCCCGACGGCAAATCGTTCTTCGTGACGCATTGGACTGATGGCTCGCTCGGCCAATACGACACCGCGACCGCCAGTGTGCTCGCCACCGTGCGCATCGGGGCTCACCCTACCGACATTGTGTTTCGCAAGGGTACGCCCGAATCCGCCGAAGAAGCGCCGCCGTACAGCGCGCGCCTGTTTGTAGCGGCCGCCAACACCAATAACGTCTACGCCGTCGGAATCACTGACGGCAAGGAACTGAGCTTGGTGGAAAGCATCAACGTGTCAATGACGCCGCGCCAGCCGCTCGGCATGACGCCTTCGGGATTGGCGCTGAGCCCGGACGGCAAGCGCTTGTACGTGGCATGCTCGGACGCCAACGCTGCTGCTGTGGTGGATGTGTCGCAAGACCGCAGCCGCGTGGAAGGTTTCATACCCGCCGGCTGGTATCCCACTGCCGTACGTATCCTTCCCAACGGGACGGTTGTGATTCTGAACGGCAAAGGCGTGCGCTCCTACCCCAATCCGAACGGGCCCAATCCGACCAAGGCCGCCAAGAGCGATGGTCCGGGGTATGTGGCGCGCATCCAGACCGGCACCGCTTCCTGGATCGATCCGTTCACCGCCGAGCAGCTTGCCGCCTGGACCAAGACTGCGATGGGCAATACCCCGTATTCCGATGCCCGGCTGGATGACACCAGCCCGCTGCCTGCGATCGAGCATGTCATCTATATCGTTAAAGAGAATCGCACCTACGACCAGGTGTTGGGCGACATGAAGGAAGGCAACGGCGATCCGTCGCTGGTGCTGTTTGGTGAAAATGTCACGCCCAATCACCACAAGCTGGCGCGCGAATTCGCACTGCTGGACAATTTTTATGTCAACGCAGATGTCAGCGCGGAAGGACACCACTGGTCGACGGCAGCGATCGCAAACGATTACGTGGTCAAGCTTTGGCCGAGTCAATATGCCGGCCGGCGGAAGCTCTACGACTTCGAAGGGCAGGAGCCAACCGCAACGCCGCCGGCCGGTTATCTGTGGACCAACGCAGCGGCTGCGGGAGTCACACTCCGCAACTTCGGCTACTTCGTCGACAACAAACCGAACGCGCCTCTTGGGGCCGAACAGGTGCAGCGCGTGCTCGATCCCGTGCTGGCCAGGTACACGAGCCGGTTCTTCCGGAGTTTTGACACCGACTACCCGGACGTGGAACGCGCGAAGACGTTTCTCAACGAGCTGGCAGAATATGAGAAATCTGGGACTATGCCGCGACTGATCATTATGCGGCTCGGCAATGATCACACGTCCGGAACCAAGCCGGGCGCCATTGCGCCCCTCTCGGCTGTCGCCGACAATGACGCGGCCTTGGGGATGATCGTGGAAGCAGTGAGCCGTTCGAGGTTCTGGGGCAGCACCGCGCTCTTCGTGTTGGAGGACGACGCCCAGAATGGCCCTGATCACATCGATTCACACCGTTCGCCGGCGTTTGTCATATCGCCCTTTGTCAAACGTCATATCGTGGACAGCACGCTCTATAACACCACCTCGATGCTGCGCACCATGGAATTCTTACTTGGCTTGCGGCCCATGACGCATTTCGATGCGGGCGCACGGCCGATGACGTCCGTGTTTCAGAACGCAGCCAATGCCGCGCCGTATACCGCCGAGAAACCGCGCACTCCGCTCGATCAACGCAATCCGCCGAACGGCCCGGGCGCCCAGGCTTCCTTGCGCATGAATTTCAACAAGGCCGACGAAGCCGATGACGACGAGCTGAACGCGATTCTCTGGCTTGCCATTCGCCAGAGCCCGGCGCCCCCGCCGGTCCGCAGCTATTTTTCCCGCTGAGAGTTCAATGCCGCAAGCTTATCTCTGTTTTCTCTGGCACATGCATCAGCCTTATTACAAGGACCTGACCACGGGCGAATACAAGCTGCCCTGGACCCGCATGCATGCGCTCAAAGACTACTACGGGATGGTGCGGCTGCTGGAGGAATTTCCCAGGGTTCGCCAGACGTTCAACCTCGTGCCGTCGATGATGGCGCAGGTGCTGGAATACGCCGCCGGGCAAGCTGCCGATCCGTTCCTCCAGATGGCCCTCAAGCCCGCCGAAGACCTGACGGATGACGATCGCGCCTTCCTGCTGCGTCACTCGTTCTACTCCGATCCGCAGCGCATGATCTATCGCTATCCGCGCTACGGCGAGCTGTTCACAACCTGGCAGGCCCAAAAAGGCTCGACTTCACATAGCATGCTGGGCGTGCAGGAATTCCGCGATCTGCAGATGTGGTCGCAGCTCGCCTGGTTCGACGAGGAGTTTCAGGCGCGCGATCCGCAAGTGCGGGAGTGGATCGAGCGGGGCCGCAACTTCACACTGGCCGACCAACTGCAAATGGGTGAAAAGCAGAAGGAGATTGTCGGCAAAGTAGTGCCGGAATATCAGAAGCTGGCTGCCACTGGCCAGATCGAGATTTCCACCACGCCTTACTATCACCCGATCCTGCCGCTGATCTGCGATTCCGATATCGGCGGCATCGCCCATCCCCATGTGCCGCTGCCGCCCCGCTTTCGCTATCCTGACGATGCGCGAAAGCAGCTCGCGCTGGCCCGCGAATACGTCGGCACACATTTCGGCGTGGCCCCGGTCGGCCTGTGGCCGTCGGAGGGGTCGGTTTCCGACGAGGCCTTGTCGCTCGCCGCCGACCTGGGATTCCAGTGGGCCGCTACCGACAGCGGCGTGCTGAATCGCACGCTCGGCCGCGCGGTGGCTGTCGACGGTTTGTACCGGCCTTACCGCTGGCGCCAGCAAAATCGCCAGCTCAGCATGATCTTCCGCGATCATTACATGAGCGATTTGATTGGCTTCGTGTATTCGAAGATGGATGCGGGCTCGGCCGCCGACGATTTCCTCAACCGGATTCGCGAAAACTGTGCCGGCATCCTCAATGCTGGGCGCGATGCCCTGGTGCCGATCATTCTTGACGGCGAGAACGCCTGGGAATATTACTATGGCAACGGCCGCCCGTTTTTGTGCGAGCTGTACCGCCGGATTTCCGACGATCCGCGGCTGAAGGCCGTCACCGTCAGCGAAGGTCTCCGTCTGATGGAGCCCGAACCCCTGGACCGTATCTTTCCCGGCTCCTGGATCAATGCGAATTTCGATGTGTGGATCGGCGCGGAGGAAGATAATCAGGCATGGTTGCAGCTTTTGCGGGCGCGCCAGACCTTTGATTCCACCAATGGCGTCCCCGAAGAGCGGCGCCGCCTCGCCTTTGAAGAAATCCTGATTGCCGAGGGCAGCGACTGGTGTTGGTGGTACGGCCCGGAGCATGATTCGGCGAACCGCATCGAATTCGATCAGCTCTATCGCAGCCACTTGGCCAATGTGTACCAGTTTCTGAACCTCGCGCCGCCCGAGGAGCTGTCGCGCCCGATCCTGCGCGTCACCGTGCCCGCCGTGCAGGTCGAATCGACCGGCTCCATCACCCCCGTGATCGATGGAGAGGTGACTTCTTATTTCGAGTGGATCGGCGCCGGCATGTACCGCGTGGACGCGCGCTCCGGTTCCATGCACGGCAAGAAATTTCTGGTTCAGGAGATGCAGTTCGGCACCGACGGCGCCGGCTTTTACTTGCGCCTGGATTTCTCTCCGGGCACGGAGCGGGATCTCGATGGCGTGGAGGCGCGTGTTACCCTCCAACCGAAAGATGGCAAGCCGGCCAGCCGGGCGGTGTTCCAGTTTTCGCTCGGCGCCGCGCGGATCACCGGCACGCACCTCGCTCTTTCCGCGGCCAACGCGGTGGAATGCGCGCTCGGTCGCGTCTTCGAGGCCCGTTTCTCGCTGGCCGCCCTGGGCGTGCCCATAGGCAGCGGTCTTCGCTTCCAGCTGTCGCTCTGGCAGGGCGGTTTGCCGGTAGACGCCATCCCTCAACAGGGATGGCTCGAGATGCGCACCACCAACCCCGCCGAATTGGCGGGCTAAGTGCGGGTTTCTCTGGCTGCCGCCGATTACAATAAAAATATCGGTCCGATGTCCAGGTCGTTCCCCCGCTTTGCAGGCGTAGTCCTTGGCTACAACCTGCTCGTCGTCCTCTGGGGTGCCTATGTGCGTGCCTCCGGTTCGGGGGCCGGATGTGGCAATCATTGGCCGTTGTGCAACGGCCTGGTCGTGCCGCAGGCTCCCGCTGTCCAAACCCTGATCGAGTTCACACACCGC
The DNA here is from genome assembly GCA_964438005.1 of uncultured Solibacteraceae bacterium. Lineage (GTDB taxonomy): Bacteria > Acidobacteriota > Terriglobia > Bryobacterales > Bryobacteraceae > PSRJ01. The sequence goes on from CAYTJD010000172.1 coordinate 41,734, forward strand.
GCCATGAGCGGCCTCGACGTCGTGCTAGTCGGCTTTCTGGCCATCTGGGCCTTCCGCGCGTTTCCACGGCGCCATCCTGTCCGTCTCGGGGCCACTCTTTCCGTCATCTTCCTTGCCAGCGAAGCGTTAATCGGCGCTGCTTTGGTCAAGCTCGAACACGTCGCGAGGAATGCCTCGGTCGGACGCGCTTACTCGCTTTCCGGCCACCTTATTAACACACTCACGCTGCTCGCCTGCCTCACACTCACAGTCTGGTGGGCCAGGCAAGGCGGCCGCCCGAGTTGGCGTCGTCGCGCTGCCTGGCTCGCCGTACCCGGCATTCTCCTGTTCGTGCTTCTCGCAATGAGTGGTGTCATCGCCGCTCTCGGCGATACCTTGTTTCCGGCCCGTTCGCTGGCCGAGGGTTTTCGCCAGGATCTCGATCCCGCGGCCAGCATTTTTCTACGCTTGCGCCTGCTTCACCCCCTGCTGGCGGTCGTCACCGCGGCCTGCCTCGCATTCTATGCGGTCCTGTATCGCGGCTGGACTCTGCTCGCCCTGGTTGCGACGCAGGTCACGGCAGGTGCACTCAACCTGGTGCTGCTCGCTCCGATCTGGATGCAGATAGTCCATTTACTCCTGGCCGACTTGGTGTGGATCGCCCTGATCCTTCTGTGCGCCTCCACCCTGCAGATTTCCGCGATTCCTGCCGATCTACCGATCGATGCGGTACCTCCTCGTGTGCATCGCCTGGAGCGCGTGGGCCCAAAGTGACGCCATGCAGGCCGCGCTCGACAAGCAGCGCGCTGCTGCCGCCATCCAGCGCGAGGCGGTCCGCAAGCAAGCCGAGGTAGCCGGTCCCCGGCCCCTCCGGAGAACCTTGACGCCGGCTGAACCAGCCCCGAACCAATCTACACCACCTGTCCCGCCGCAAACCCCGACGCCCAAGCCCACTGGAAATTGAACCCGCCCAATTGCCCGGTGACATCGACCACTTCGCCGATAAAAAATAGTCCCGAAACTCTTCTGGCTTCGAAAGTCTGCGAAGATAACTCGCCTGTATCCACGCCGCCGGCTGTGACTTCCGCCTTGGCGTACCCCTCCGTGCCGGCTGGCCGCACGCGCCAATGGTGCAGCGCGTCCGAAATCGACTGGATTTCCCGATCGCTCCAAGGGCTCCCGGCTTTGGGAGATCCCTGAAGTTCAAGCCATCGCGAGGCGAATCGTTGCGGCAGCAAGGCCGTCAGGACCGCGCGTGCCTCGGCTCGGCGCTCCCGCAGTGTAGTCTCTACATCGGTCCCGGGCAGAAGATCGATAGTTATCTCCGTGCCGGGTTCCCAGTAGGACGATGCCTGCAGGATGGCCGGTCCGCTCAGGCCGCGATGGGTAACCAGCATCTTCTCCCGAAACGCCGCGCCACCGGCGCGGGCCTCCACCGGAAGCGATACACCTGCCAGGTCGCCGAATTGTCGCAACTCCTCGGGCCCGAAGGTCAGCGGCACCAGGGCCGGGCGGCACGGCCGGACTGGCAGCCCGAACTGGCGCGCCACGTCGTAGCCAAACGAGGTTGCCCCGATCTTGGGCACCGACAACCCCCCCGTCGCAATTACCAGAGATTCGGCATCGAAACTCCCGGCGTGGAACCGCCCATCGTGGTGCACCCGCTCCAGACGGCAGCGGGTCTCGGTCCGCACCCGGGCGGCCGCGCACTCCATTTCCAGCATGCCCGTGATGTCGCGCGCCGATCGATCGCAGAACAATTGCCCCATCTTTTTTTCGTGATACGGGATGCGGTGCTTGCGGACCAACTGCAGGAAGTCTTCCGGCCCGTATCGCGCCAGGGCCGATTTGGCGAAGTGCGGGTTCGTCGAGAGAAAATTTTCAGGGCGCGTATGCAAGTTCGTGAAATTGCACCGCCCGCCGCCAGAGATCAGAATCTTACGCCCGATTTGCGGGCTATGCTCCACCACTACCACGCGGCGGCCGCGCTTGCCTGCCTCGATGGCGCACATCAAGCCCGCCGCTCCCGCGCCGATCACCAGCACATCTACGGAAATCCCTGGCATTGCCGCTATTGTGGCAGAGCACTCAGCCAAGCCCGGTGGTATCCTGTCAGGCAAGTTAGCGTATGAGCCGGAAAATCCTCATTTTGACCGGGGACGGCGGGGACAGCTATGAGGCTCTGTACGCCTACCAGCGGTTTCTCGAGGAGCGATGGGAGCCGGTGGTCGCCGCGCCCTCGCGCCGGCCGCTCCACCTGATGATCCACGATCGCGAGCCCGGCTGGTCGACCTACACCGAGCGCCCCGGCCACCTGATGGAAGCCGACGTCGCGATCACCGCGGTGGCCGCCAAGGAATTTGCCGCGCTCGTGGTGGTGGGCGGCCGCGCTCCCGAATATCTGCGCAACGATGCCAGCGTCCTGTCCCTGGTCCAGGAATTCGCGCGCCAGAACAAGTGTATCTGCGCGATCGGCCACGGTATTCAGTTGCTGACCGCCGCAGGGATCACGACCGGCCGGACGCTGACCGGCCATCCGCACGTGCAAATCGAGGTGGAACGCGGTGGCGGGACGTTTGTCTCCAAGCCAGCCGTCCGCGACGGGAAGCTCATTACCGCCCAGACCTGGAGAGCCCATCCGGAGTTCTACCGTGAAGTGTTTCTTTGTCTCGGTGAGAATATCCGCGCCGCCGGCTCGTAGATTATCGCAGCAGCGAATTGGGCAACAGCGTCGCCGGGGTGATCTGCGGAGTCCTGGCAAAATAATTGAGTTGTCCTAATTGCCGATAGAGATCGCCGGCAATGCCCGCAGCGAGAGCCCCGATCGCAGGCCGCCCGCCCGTCAACAACACCACCACGACCAGTTTGCGGCCGCCCACATCGGTATAGGACCCGAACCATCCCAGATGCGTGTGGTCCGAACTGCAGGTGCCCGTTTTGCCGGCAATCAGCTCGTCTTGGCGCGCCCGATGCGCAGTGCCGAATTCCACCGCACCGCGTAATCCGGGGGTAATGCCTGAAATCAGATCCTCAATATCCAGTTGACGCTTCACCCGCGGGGCAAAACTGGCGACTTCCTCCTGGTTCTTCGGATACTGCAGGTAGTACAGCGTCCCGCCGTTCGCCACCGCGCTCATCAGAGCTGCGAATTGTAGCGGCGTCTGCGAGATTTCTTCGCCAAAACTGGTCAGCATACCCACGCCGCCATTGCGCGGTGGTTCTGAGGGGTAATGCCCTGGCCCTTCACCCGCGATGTTCAGGCCGGCTTTCTCCCCGTACCCGAACAGATGCGCATAATACGCCACTTTTTCGAACCCGAGCTTCTGGCCAAGAGCCGCAAAGAAGTAATTGTTCGAATGCGCCAGCGCGTAAGTCAGATCCATGCGCATTCCGTTGAGCTTCAACTTGGCCTGCGGCTCAATAATCTTTTCGCTCAAGGCCGACAATGCCACAGAGACCTTGATGGTCGAACAGGGCTGGAATCCGGATCCCAGCGCCACCTTCTGGTTCACCATGCTCAACACGCGGCCATTGGAAGGATCGACTACTACCACCGATCCGTTGTAGGCTCCCAAAGCCCCGACCGCTGCGCGGCGCACGTCGAGATCTTCGCCATCGACATTATCCCCATTGGTGGAATCAGCATAGGTCGGCTCCGTCCAGGGACCTCCCCGGACCAAGCCGAGCGGGGTCACGCTGGGTCCGGCGACAGCCCGTCGAGCTATCGCGTTCCGGCGCTTCTTCTTGGTAACTGTGGCGCTAGCGGAGCCGCAGAAAAGGAGAGCCACCAGAACCCAGGTCAAGGTCCCCACAAGCGGAGAGAGGGATGATCGTGTCATGTGCCTGTTATCCGCGCGGAAGGATGGACGCCTGAAGAAGTATGCCAGAGCCCTAACTCCTGGTTCAGCCGGAGCCGCTGAACCTGTCTAATCTTACCATGCACACACCCCGTTCTGGTCCAAACCTTCTTGTCTCTTTCATCGGCTGAGATGTGGTTTTCGTACATATCCAGACTTGGTGCGGGTACGATGAAGAAGGCTGATGGATCACCGATTATTTCAGTTGCAGGGAGAAATCCAGAATTGTCAGCTCTGCCCCAGGCTGCGCGAACATTGCGTCCAGACGGCAGCCATCAAACGCCGTGCCTATCGGGATTGGGAGTACTGGGGGAAGCCCGTTCCGGCCTTTGGAGATCCAAAAGCTCGCGTTATGATTCTCGGGCTGGCCCCCGCCGCGCACGGCGCCAACCGCACCGGGCGCATGTTCACGGGAGACCGCTCCGGGGACTGGCTGTATCGCGCGCTTTACCAGACCGGCTTTGCTTCCCAGCCGTCCAGCGTCTCTCGCGACGATGGCCTGACACTTCGTGATGTCTACATCACCGCCGCGGCCCGCTGTGCCCCGCCGGACAACAAGCCGACTCTGGAAGAGCTTCGGAACTGCCGCCCGTACCTGGAACGCGAACTGGATCTGCTGAAGAACCTGAAGATCGTCGTGGCCCTCGGCAAGATTGCGTTTGACCAATACCTTTCCATCCTCAAGGATCGGGGCGTGATTGCCAGCCGCGCCAGTTTTGCATTCGGGCACAACCGTCTGTTTCGAATCGCGCCGGACCAGCCGCTACTCCTTAGCTCTTATCATCCGAGCCAGCAGAACACCTCTACGGGCAAGTTGACCGAGTCTATGTTGCTGCAGGTGTTTGTGGCGGCGAAGCGGGCCGCGGAAAAGCCTGTCTCACGAGTGCGAGCGCCTCATCCCGGTTCCTGACTCGCGCCTCTAATTGGGCGTCTTCCACCGCGCGGAGAATCTCACTGAAGATCGGCCCGGGCGTGTAGCCTTCGGCGATCAGATCGGTGCCGCTGAGTAATGGCTGCGGCTTGAGCTGTTCTTGGGGAAGTTCCTCGAGTTTGCGGCGCACCAGTTCATAATTGTCGAGCTGACCGTGAGCGGCCAGGCAGTCGAGCCGGTGGAGTTCCAGGTGTTCTTCGAATTTCGGAAGGCGCAGGAAACGCTTCAGGGTGCTCTCCTTCATGCGAGGCGCGTCTTTGAATCGCATGTGATGCGCGATGAGCGCTTCGACTTGCTCACTGTCGCTGCGGGAGATGCGCAGGCGCTCCAGGATTCCCCGCGCGAGCGCGACACCGGCTTCCACGTGGCCGTCGAAACGAATGCGTTCCGCGACACGGAACGTGGGAGGCTTGCCGACATCGTGCAGCAGAGCGCCCAGCGCCAGGGACGGAGTCGCGTGTTGCAGTTTCTCCAGCAACAGCAGCGTGTGCACCCAGACGTCGCCTTCAGGATGGAACTCCGGTGGCTGCGCAACGCCCCTCATTGCCGCCACTTCGGGCAGAAGGTCGTCCAGGAGCCCGGTGGCGTCCAACAGTTCGAAGCCACGGCGGGCCCCGCCTTCGGTCAGAATGCGAATCAGTTCGTCGCGCACGCGTTCGGCCGAAACCGTGCGGATCAGCGCATGGTTGCGGCGAATGGCTGCGAGGGTAGCCGGCTCGATTTCGAATTGCAGGCGTGCCGCGAAGCGGACCGCCCGCAACAGGCGAAGATGGTCTTCCCGGAAGCGGATCTCCGGGTCGCCAATGGCGCGCACCAGGCGGGCCTGCAGATCGGCTTGTCCCCCAACGGGATCGAGCACGGCGTTGGTTTCCGGGTCCAGCATCATGCCGTTAATGGTGAAATCGCGGCGGGCAGCGTCTGCGCGGGGATCGGTTTCGAATCGGACGCTGGTGGGCCGCCGGCCGTCGGCATAATCGCGGTCGCTCCGAAACGTCGCCACCTCTACGCGCGCGTCCCCTTCGTGCACGAGCACGACTCCAAAATGCGCTCCCACGCAACCGGACCCTGGGAATAGCTGCAAGATGTCGGCTGGTGGCGCATCAGTGGCCACGTCGAAATCCTTGGCCTCGCGGCCGAGCAGCAGATCGCGCACGCAGCCGCCCACCAAGTACGCCTGGCGCCCGGAGGCGCGGAGAGTACCAATGATGCGGTTTGCCAGGGCTTGCGAGGACATCGGAACACGCCCGCGACCAGATCGCCGACGTTACTCCTATGCTAATATGGGCTTGCCGAACTTCACTCGAGGGCGGGGGAACCGGTCGTGGGGCGCAGTCCGCACAGGACGGAGTACTTTCAAGCTCTAGCCCGTCAGCTAACCTCGCAGGCCTATTTGAAAGTCACCGCAGTGTGATCAAGGAGAAGCACCAGTGAGCACAGAGCAGCGGTCGCCGGCCGTGAAGGTTGTGGTGGCGACGACCGTGATGTTGTCGTTTATTTCCTTCTGGCGCGCCGCTGCCATTGTACTCAGCGATTTGGCTTCCTCGGCCTACTACGTCGGCGGTATCGCGGAGACCGCCATTGGCAAGGCGGCGCCCTGGTTCATCCTGGCGATCATGCTGTTTTCGTACGCCGTGCGCGCGATCTACATCGAGAGCTGTTCGATGTTCGTGCGCGGCGGCGTCTATCGCGTGGTGCATGAAGCCATGGGCGGGACGCTGGCGAAGTTCTCGGTGTCGGCGCTGATGTTCGATTATGTGCTGACCGGGCCGATCAGCGGCGTCAGCGCGGGGCTATACCTGGGCGGTTTGATCAACGAAACCGGCGCCAAGCTCCACCTTGCCGGAATGCACGTGAACCCGGAATACTTCGCGGCTCTGTTCGCGGCGGTGGTGACGCTGTATTTCTGGCGCAAGAACATCATCGGGATGCATGAGTCGAGCGAGAAGGCGCTGCGCATCATGCAGGTCACCACGGTAATGGTGGTGATACTAATCGTCTGGTGCCTGGCGACGATCCTGAAGAATGGCTACAACCCCGTGCCGGCTCCGGTTCCGGCCAACCTGCACTTCAGCAATGATGCGCTGGGATGGCTGAAAGGAACACTGGCACCCTCGATTACGCTGATTGCCGTCATGATCGGCTTGGGCCATTCGCTTCTCGCCATGAGCGGATTCGAGACCATGGCTCAGGTGTACCGGGAAGTCGCGCATCCCAAGTTGAAGAATCTGGAGCGCGCCGGCACGGTGATCTTCCTCTACAGCATGCTGTTCACCTCGCTGGTCTCGTTCTTCGCGGTGATGATCATCCCGGACTCCGCCCGGAAGGACGTTCTAGACAACCTGATCGGCGGCATATCGATGTACCTGATCGGGCCCACTTCCCTCAAACTGCTGTTCCATGCGTTCGTCGTGCTCGTGGGCACCCTCATCTTGGCCGGCGCTGTGAACACCGCCATCATCGGCTCCAACGGCGTGCTCAACCGCGTGGCGGAAGATGGCGTTCTGCCGGACTGGTTCCGGCACCCGCACAAGAAATTTGGCACCACCTCGCGGCTCATCAATACGGTGGTGATTCTCCAGTTAGCCACAATCGCGATCAGCCGCGGCGATATTTATGTGCTGGGTGAGGCGTACGCCTTTGGCGTGGTCTGGAGCTTTGCGATGAAGGCGCTCTCGGTGCTGGTGTTGCGTTATAAGCAGCCCGCCAACCGGGAATGGAAGGTGCCGATGAACTTCCATGTTCGCGGTGTGGAAATCCCGGTCGGGCTGGCGCTGATCAGCCTGGCGTTGTTCGGTATGGCGACAGTCAATGTGCTGACGAAGAAAGTCGCCACCATCAGCGGCCTTAGCTTCACCGTGGTGTTCTTTATCGTGTTTGAATTATCCGAGCAGTATAACCACCGGCGGCGGAAGGGACGCGGCCACGAGGTGGAAAAATTCCGTGTCGATGCGCGGCCGGATCTGAGCGCGGAAACCGTGAGCGTGCGCCCTGGCAACATTCTGGTGGCGGTGCGCAATCCCAACCGGCTGCAGCACCTGGAACGTATTCTGAAGAAAACGGACTTACGCCGGCAGGATATTGTCGTTTTGTCGGTGCGCGGGGTAAATCCCGCCGGATCCGGCGAGCATCCGCTCACCACCGACCAGATCTTCTCTGATGACGAGACCAATGTGTTCACCCGTGTGGTGTCGATCGCCGAGAAGGCAGGCAAGCACGTGGAGTTGATGGTGGTGCCCGGCAGCGATCCCTACGAAGCCGTGGTCCAAACCGCGGAGCGCCTGAAATCGTCGCGCATCGTGATGGGCCTATCACCCAAACTGAGCCCGGCCGAGCAGGGCGCGCAGGTCGGCCGTTATTGGGAACAGCTTCCGGAGCCGCGGCCGTCGTTGTCGCTTGAGATCGTTCTGGAGAACCAGAAGGACGTCATATTCTTCAACCTCGGCCCCCATCCGCCGCGGCTGTGGCCCGAAGACGTCGATCTGGTGCACCGGCTCTGGCTGGAATTGAGCGCCCGCGGCCCCGGCAGCAAGCTGCATCACCGTGACGTTGTCAGCGTGGCGCTGCGCCGGATGAATGCCGAACTGCAGTCGGACCGCGCAGGCGAAGTTTTTAACGATGTCCAGCGCGAAGTCGCGCACGGCAACGGCCGCGAAGAGACGCAGCCGCCGGATCGAGTCACCCGATAGCGAAGCCTCCACTTTATAGTTCCCCTGCAGCAGGCTTGGCTCTAGCTCTTCCGCACGATTGAGCAGCCCAAGGCTTTCGTCCGTGGGTGGGGTACGGGCTTCCCGCTCAATACCGCGTCCAACGCATCGCGCAGATCAAAGACAGTGGCCTGCGGCCGCTGTTTGCCGAAATCTTCCTGGCGGTTGTCGATGCGGCCCAAATACAGAAGGTCGCCGCGCGGAGAGAGGACGGCCACACTCGGTACCGCAATGGCACCTGTATACGTCGCCAGTGCCTCGTCGGGATCGAAAAGATACGGGAACGTGAACGAGAATTCCCTGGCGTGGCGGATAACCTCGGGCGCGGCGATCGTGGCATCGCCTTGCACCGCGTAAAAGGCAACGCCGCGCGAGGCATAGGCCTGCTGCATCCGGTTCATCTCCGGTACGTAGGCGTTCGCCAGCGGGCAGTCGGTGCTGGAAAAGAACAGGACTACGGCTTTCTTGCTCGCCCATTCTGCCGCCGGATGCTTGCCGCCCGCGGTGTCAACGAACGAGGAGCGCGGCAGCCCGCCGGACCACGCGGATAGCCCGGCCGACAACAGGAAGGCCGTGGACCGGATGAACATGTTCCTATGATACCCCTAGGTCTCCGCCACCACCGGGTTAACCAGCTCTCCCAGCCCCTCAATCTGGATCCGGCACTCATCGCCGGGCCGCAGCCACCGCGGTGGCTTGCGGGCGAAGCCCACGCCCGCAGGCGTTCCCGTGGCGATGATATCGCCGGTCTCCAAGGTGAACACGCTGGACAAGTACGAAATCAGCCGCGGCAGTCCGAAAATCAGATTATTGGTATTGGAATCCTGCATGACCTCGCCGTTGAGCGTGAGCGTGATCCTCAGGTTGTGCGGATCTTCGATCTCGTCGGCGGTGACAATCGCCGGGCCGATCGGCGCGAACGTATCGAACGTCTTGCCGATCATCCATTGCGAGGTGGCCGACTGGAAGTCGCGCGCGCTCACGTCATTGGTGATGGTGTAACCGAACACGTGCTTGCGCCAGTCGCCTTCCGCAATGTGCCGGCCGCCTTTGCCGATCACGACGGCGAACTCCGCCTCGTAGTCGGGCTTGTTGGAGTTTTTCGGAAGGACAATCGGATGCCGGTGGCCGGTGATGGCGCTCTGGAACTTCGAAAAGACTGTGGGCAATTCCGGAATCGGATTCTTGCCCTCGGCAGCGTGATCGCGATAGTTCAAGCCGATGCAGATGAGCTTCGGCGGATGCGGCACGGGGGACAGCAGCGTGACCGAGTCGGCTTCGAACCGCTCGCCGCCCGGCGGGTTGTAAATCCAACGTTCGACGCGGTCGATCGCGTCGGCGCCCCCGCCCAGGATCTGGTGGATGCTGGTGAACCCGGCGTGGCGCAGCCCGATGATCTCATCGTTCCACCACACGCCCGGTTCGTGGTAACCCGCTCGCTGCAGAGTGACGAAACGCATGAGCAGTCTCCGCGTGTATTTTAGCAGGGAAGGCGTGAGGCCAAGTGGCTGGCGACCGGTGTGAGTCCACTCCGTGCCGCGCCGCAGTAGACTGAGATGATGGTGCGTACACTACTGGGGCTGCTGTTGTTCGCGCAACTGCCATGGGCCGCCGGCCCGGCGGACGATCTGGCGCGCACCATCCGGGAGACCGGCCTGGACCGCAACGAGTGTTACCGCGTCCGCGACCTCACGCTGGCAAAGGAAGATATCCGTATCTATTTGACCGACGGCTACCTGATCTTCAGCAAGCCCGTCGCCGGCCGTCGCATCGCCGCCGTGTTCACGACCGATGTGCAAAACGGGGACGGGGAGGTGTTGCTGTTGCCGCCCAACCTGGCCGAGCGGCGGTCCTTGGCCCGTTACGTCGGTTCACCGAACCTCGACGACCACTTTCAGTCAGCCGTGATCTTTTTCACCGGCGACGTCTATGAGGAGCTGCTGCGCCAGCTTCCGGCAAATCCGACCAACAAAAAGGCGCCGGAGATGGGCGCCCTGCTGGATGACCGGTGGAGCCCGACCTTGCGCAACATCGCTTCCAGCTACGACACGCGCCTGACGCTTGACCTGCTCAACGGCCCCGCCAACAAACCCGATCTGCTCACCGGGATTTTCAAGAGCCCCAAACTGGGCAACTTCGATGTGGTCTACGATCCGGACAATCCCGATCAGGTGGCGGCCGGCCAGTTGGTCGAGCGGAATAATCGGGCGTATTTTGATGTCTGGACGCATTTTCAGTCCCGCTCCGCGCGAGGCGGGGCCGGCCCCTCCCCCTTGCGGTGGAATCTGAGCGACTATCGCATCAACGCCACGGTCAATCCGGATCTCACGCTCGCCGCCATTACGCGGCTCAAGTTCAAGGCGCCGGCGGATGGCCTGGTGGCGCTGCCGTTCGGAATCTCTCGCGCCATGGCGGTGACCGAAGTGACCGTGGACGGAAAACCGGCCGAGGTGCTGCAAAAGGAGGCGTCGCGCGCCAATGCCGGGCGCGAAAACGATCTCTTCCTTGTGGCGCCGTCCGAACCGTTGAGAGCGGGCCGTGAATACGAGTTCGAATTTCACCATTCGGGCAAAGTGATCGACGAGACCGGGGATCGGATCTTTTATGTCACCGCGCGAGGCAATTGGTATCCGTCCTCCGGTTTTACATCTGCCAGCTTCGACCTGACTTTCCGATACCCACGCGACCTCGAGTTGGTGACGCCCGGCGACGTGGTGGAGGACCGCACTGAAGGCGAATGGCGGATCACCCGGCGCAAGCCCGCCGCCCCGATCGGGCTGGCCGGTTTCAACCTGGGAAACTATGCCCACGCGCATGTGACGCGTGGCGAGTACGAAGTGGATGTCTGCGCCAATCGCGCGCTGGAACCGGCGCTTCAGCCGCGCCCGCCCCTTCCCAGTGTGATGCCGCCCACGACGGGCCGTCGCAGCCCGCGCGGCCCCGCCATTGAAGTGGCGCCTGCCGCCACGCCGGCCGATCCGCTCGCGCGAATGCAGACCCTGGCTTCCGACGTGGCGTCTGCTCTCGAATTCATGGGATCGAAATTCGGCCCGCCCGCCATTTCGCACCTCACCGTCTCGCCGATTCCCGGGCAGTTCGGCCAAGGGTTTCCCGGTCTGATTTACCTCTCGACCCGGTCGTACGTCAATCCGCAAGAAACGCGCATGCAGGCGGCCGACGCCCTCTTTTTCGACGAGCTGTTGCAGGCCCACGAAACCGCGCATCAGTGGTGGGGCGGCTTAGTCTATAGCGCGTCGTACCGCGACGATTGGCTTCAGGAAGCCTTGGCCAACTACTCGGCCTTACTCTACCTGGAAAAGCACAAAGGCTCGCGCGAATTGGAACTTCTGCTGGACAACTACCGAATCGCCCTGCTGGCTAAGGGCGAAAGCGGGCAGGCCGTGGATGAGGCCGGGCCGATCGTGCTGGGCACGCGCCTGGAAAGTTCCGTGGAGCCGCGCGCCTGGCAAGTCATCACTTATGGAAAAGGCTCGTGGATCCTGCAGATGCTCCGTCGCCGCATGGGCGATGAGCGCTTCTTCGCATTCCTGGCCGAAGTGGTGCGCCGCTTCAGCCGCCGCTTGCTCAGCACCGAAGATTTCCGCGAACTCGCCGCCCAATACGTGCCTCCAAAATCGGACGATCCGAAGCTCGAAGGCTTCTTCGATCAATGGGTATACGGATCGGGAATTCCCGCGCTGAAGCTGACGTACACCCTGAAGGGAAAAGCGCCGGCCGTGAAACTGATCGGAACGCTCACGCAATCCGAAGTCGGCGAGGCCTTCAGCGTGCTCGCGCCGGTCGAGATTCAGACGGGCCGCGGCCAGAACATCACGCGCTGGGTGCGCTCGTCGAACGAGCCAGAAACCTTCACTGTAGACCTGAAACAACCCCCGGTTAAGGTGACGCTCGACCCGCACTTCGCTGTTTTGCGCCGCTGAAACGGGGCCGGTTCTCGGCCTCCCGCCGCGCTACAGCTTAAATTCGGCACGCACTACTTCTTCATCGGGGACATGCTTCATCGAGAAACCCAGCTTTTCGCACAGGCGTTGCACGTCGCGGTTGTCGGGAAGTATATCGGCCGTCAAGCGATCGAGCTTTTCATCGGCACCAACTATCAGCAGGCGCGCCAGCAGCTCTTTGCCGAGTCCTCGGCCTTGCCAGGCGTCGCTGATCAGCACCGCCACTTCGGCCTGATTGGTGCCGAAGACCTTGCTCATACGGCCGACGCCGAGAATTTCGCTTTCGCCCGTGGCAGAGTTGCGGCGCTCCGCCACCAGCGCCATTTCGCGGTCGTAGTCGATGAAACAGATACGCGTCAGCCGCTCATGCGTAGTGCGTTGCTCCAGGTTGATTAAGTGAAAATAGCGATAATACACGCTGCGCTCCGACAGCGTCTCGTGGAAGCGGACCATCGCCGGCTCGTCTTCGGGGCGGATCGGCCGGATCGTCACGGCGGTGCCATCCTTCAAGGTCCAGGGCGACACATAGCGTGTCGGATACGGGCGGATGGCGGTCCTCGGAATTTCCGTCTCCGCGGCGTCCAGTCCATGCACTACAACTCGCGCGTCCAGCGCCATCAGTCCGTCGGGAGAGGCCAGTAGCGGATTGATGTCGATTTCCTTGATCCAGCGCTGTTCGGCGACCAGGGCGCTGAAGCGCACAAGCAATATTTCGAGCGCCGCCAGATCCACCGCCTGGCGGCCCCGTACTCCATGCAGCGCTTTGTAGATTTTTGTCTGTTCCATCATGCGCCGCGCGAGCGTTGTGTTGAGCGGCGGAAGCGCCAGCGACCGGTCTTTGAAGATTTCGACCAGTTGACCGCCGGTTCCGAACAGCAGCACGGGCCCAAATTGCGGGTCGAGGCTCGACCCGACAATCAGTTCGTATGCGTCCTTGAGCCGGATCATGGGCTGCACCGTCACGCCCTGGAAATGCTGAGCACCGGCTTTCTCGCCGACCGATTTCTCAATCGCTCGAAACGCGTGCTTCACGTTGTCACAGCTGCACAGGTTCAACTGTACGCCGCCGACGTCCGTTTTATGCGTGATGGTCTCCGAGTACAGCTTCAACACCACCGGGTAGCCGATAGAGTCTGCGGCCGCGAGCGCTTCCGCCTCCGTTTTGGCAACGCTGGTGCGGGCCACCGGAATCCCGTACGCGCTCAGTACCTGTTTGGAGTCGAACTCCGAGAGGATGGTGCGGCCTTGCTGCCGGGCGTTTTGGATCAGGTTGTCCGCCAGTTTCCGGTTCGGAGCCCAATCCCCGGAATCTTCGGGTATCGCCGGAGTCTCGTAAAGCCCCTTCAGGTTGTAGCTGTACCGCCACATGTAGTTAAAGGCACGGGCGGCGGTATCGGGGTAGGGAAACGTGGGGATGTTCGAGCGGTTGAGGATTTCTTCTCCAGCCGCCACGTCCACACCGCCCATCCAACTGGCAATGACTGGCTTGCCCTCCAGCTTAGCCATGGGCTTGAGCTGCTCGGCGATGCGAGTCGGATCCGTCATCGCCTGCGGCGTCAAGATGACGAGCATGCCGTCGCTGTGCGGGTCCTTGGCGGCAATCTCGAGCGCCTTGGCATAACGTTCGGGCGAGGCGTCGCCAATGATGTCGACCGGGTTGTTGTGGCTCCACGTGGGCGGCAGCACCGCGTTGAAGGCTTCCATGGTTTCCGCAGAAAGCTCGGTCAACTCGCCCCCACCTTGGATCAGCGAGTCGCAGGCCAGCACGCCCGGCCCACCGGCGTTGGTCACGATTGTCAGCCGGGGCCCTTTCGGCCGCGGTTGTTTGGACAGAATTTCGGCCATGTAAAACATGTCGGCGATGGTGTTCACACGCAGCACGCCCACACGCCGGAACGCCGCTTCCAATACTTCATCGCTGCCGGTCAAGGAGCCTGTGTGCGACGCGGCGGCTTTCGCGGCGGCCGCCGTGCGGCCCGGCTTGATCACAATGATCGGCTTGTTGAGAGCCACCTCGCGGGCCGCCGACAAGAACGACCGCGCGTTGCCGATCGTCTCCATGTAGATGACGATCGATCGGGTCTTGGGATCGTTGCCGAGGTAATAGATCAGGTCGCCCCAGCCGACATCCACCATCGAGCCGATCGAGACGAACGCGCTAAAGCCCACCAGTTCTTTGAGGCTCCAGTCCAGCACCGCCGTGCACAACGCGCCGCTTTGGCTGATGAAACCCACCGAACCGGGGCGGGCGATGGTCGTCGCGAAGGTCGCGTTCAAGCCCGTCAGAGGGCACATCACGCCGAGACAGTTCGGTCCGATCACGCGAATCTTGGCGGCTCGGGCTTCTTCCAGCACCTTCTGTTCGAGCGCCGCGCCCTCGGGTCCAATTTCCTTGAACCCCGCCGAGATCACGACCGCGCCGCGCACTCCGGTTTCGCCGCATTCCCGGATGATTCCCGGAATCGAAGGCGGCGGCGTCACGATCACCGCCAAGTCCACCGGCTCCGGAATCTCCGAGAGCGACGGGTACGCCTTTACTCCCAGCACGCTGGGCCGTTTGGGATTCACCGGAAACACGGTCCCGCCGAATGGGCTGGTCATCAGGTTCCACAGAATGGTACGGCCTACGCTGCCGGGATTTTCGGTGGCTCCCACCACGGCGACGCTTTTCGGCGAAAAGAATACATCCAGAGCTTGGACGCTCCGCGGATGGGACGATTTGCGAGAGGGTTTAGTGATTTGCATGCTCCCCCGTTTCCGCCTGCGGTCCGAACGCGGCGTCATTCAGCGCATTCAAGACGTCCGGAAGTGCCAGGCCATTTTTGCGCGCCACAGTTCCAATATCGCAATCATCGCAGACCGGGTGAAACCGGAGCCGCTCGAAAACCGGAACGGTGTTGGGATGACGTTGCTTCACGTCACGGACGATCATGTCGCGGCGGATCAGCTGATCGAATCGGAACATAGGCGTACCTCGTAGAGTTAGCAACGGTGCACCCGGCCTTCCAAAGCAAGCCCCTGTATTTTCAACGTAGCAGACGAGTGGCGGCGGTGTGGTTGGGTGATATGCCCCAGCGGCGGCCGAGAGTCACGCCGCATCAAAACCCGGTGGGTATGATCCGGAAAGTCTCCCGCCACTCCCCACCGGGTGGGACGATCTGCAATTCGCCGCAGCGGCCGGCGTGCGCCAGATTGAACGCATTCGTCACCGCCGCCATCGGTTCGAAGCAGATGAAGCCTTTTCCCTGGGGTGCATAGACCACCGCTACGCCGTATCGTGGCCCGTACTCGACGGTGATTTTCTCTTGTTTACCCTGAACCGAGAAGCGCGCCAACCCGTCCGCATCGCGGATCAGGCCGGTAAAAACATCGTCCAATGGCCCCAGTCGCAGCGGATGCGGATCGGCGAAGGCTACCGGATCGCGGGCCCCGGTGGGAATCAGGTGTTCATCAAGCGGCAGATGATCACGCGCCGCCAGGTGCACCTGCCATTCATCGCGAGGGGTATCGTGGAGTTGAAAATACGGATGGAATCCCACCGCCACCGGCATCGGTTCGCCTGCATGATTCTCCAGGCTGGTTTCCACTGCGAGCGAGCCGTCTTCGAGCCGGTGCGTCATTGTGATGGAGTGAGCGAAGGGGAATTGCGCCATCAACGCAGGGTGCTTCCAGAATTCCAGGCGGCTGGTGGTGTACGCGGAGCGTTCGTCGGCACCCGCTGCGACCAGGAACCAGGCGGATGAGAAGTTCAGCAGCCCGTGAATGGGCTTCTGATGCGCGTCGCGCCGGAGGTTTCCGAGAGCCGCGTTCAGAATGTATTTCCTGCCATTGATCCAGTATTCGTCGCCGTCAATCCGGTTCGCCCAAGGAGCAAGGAAGGGAATGCCGCAGAACGCGGGCTGGGCCTGCAGCGCGTCGGGTCCCGAAAAAGGAAACCAGAGGATGTTTTTGCCACCCACGGTGAAGGCGTAGGCCATGTTGCCGACGGACGGGGCCACCATGACCTGCATCGCGCGCGCGCCATCCGCCAACCGGATCGTCTCGACACCGCCGACGCGCGCCCCGACCGCCGAATATCCGGCGTTATTGTTTTTCTCCATATTCCACCCCGACCAGGAACAGCCCCTTGGCGGGCGCCGTGGGACCGGACTTATCCGGAAGTTCATTCAGGTCCGCGATGTTGCCCTTCCCGGCCTCGATCAACGTGCCCACCAGGTTGCGAACCATATGTTTGAGGAAACCGCTTCCCCGTACCCGGTAGATCAGACGGCCGTCCTCCCGTTCCAATGCCGAACGGTACACGGTGCGCACCTTGGACTTGCCCTCGTCATCGCTGTCGTCTGCTGCCGCGAACACACTGTAGTCATGGATCCCTTCAAAAGCCAGCGCCAACTGCTTCATCCGGTCTTCATCCAGCGGATACGGATAGTGATGTACGTAACGCCACTCAAAAGGGCTACAGACTTCGTTCCGGGCGATGCGGTATTCATAAGTCTTTGCGTGCGCATCAAAGCGCGGATGAAATTCCGCATGGACTTCTTCCACAGCAAGGACTCGGACCGCCGGAGGCAGAAGCCGATTGATGGCGCGCCGCAGGTTCGGCAACGGGATGGGATTGGCGAGAGTGAATGCTGCCACTTGTCCCAGCGCGTGAACCCCGGCGTCGGTGCGGCCCGAACCGGTTATTTGAACCGGTTTGCCTTCAATTTCAGAGGCGATCTGCTCCAGCACCCCTTGGATGGTGGGCAGGCCCGGCTGTACCTGCCAGCCGTGATACTCTCCGCCGTCATAGGCGATGGTGGCTTTGATGCGGCGCATCCACTTAGGCGGGGGCCCTGTAACCCGCAGGCCACTCGAGAATGTCCTTTAAGATAGGCTTCCCAGCGCCCAAGTATCCTAACGGGGAGTCGGCTTGCGGCGTCACGAACGCCTACTATACCATCGAGTTAAACGGATCGAGTTAAACAGATTTGACCCCGGGAGGATTTCTCGTGTTGCCAACTAAACCTCGTCAGGCTTGTCTTTTCGTCGCCCTGGCCTTGATGCCCGTGAGCCGTCTGGCGGCCGCCGATGCATCGGACCAGCCGAGCGTGATCGTGCCGCCTTCGGCGCCGGAAAGCAATGGCCGAGTCTCTCGTCTCATCGCCCCGTATCGCTCGAAAGCCGTGCCGGCAGTGAATCTGAACAACTCCAACCGCCTCGATGCCCTGACGCGGGCGGGCAGCATTTATCTCTCGTTGCAGGATGCGATCGCGCTGGCTTTGGAGAACAACCTCGATATCGAGATGCAGCGTTACGGATCGCAGATCGCTGATGCTAATCTGTTGCATGCTCAGTCCGGCGGGTTCGCCGCGCCCGTATCGGTGGCTGTCACTCCGGGTGCTGGGAGTGTGACTGGCGCTCCTCCCTCAGCCGGACTGCAGAATCTTCTCCTGACGGGCACGACGCAATCGGGATCGCCCATACCCAGCCTGGATCCGGCGATTATCGCCGGCTCGAATTTTGGCCATCAAACCGTGCCGCAGTCGAGCAGTTTTGTCACCGGTACGTCGGCGCTCATCCAGCATCAGGATCTCTCCAACGTAAGCGTCCAGAAATACTGGACGACAGGTACCCTGTTGACTCTGGGCCTGAACAATAACTCCACCACGACGAACAGCGCGCGCGCGCAATTCAGCCCGGCAACCAACTCGAGCCTGTCTCTGAACTTCACGCAACACCTGCTTCAGGGATTTGGGCGCGGCATGAATGGCAGGCAGATCCGGATCGCCAAAAACAACCGGGAACTGGCGGATTTGACGTTCAAAGCGCAGGTGATTGCCACGGTGTCGGCGGTCAAGGATCTGTATTGGGATCTGGTGAGCTATCAAGAAAACGTCAAGGTGCAGCAGGACGCACTGGCCGCGTCCCAGCGCCTCTTCGATGACAACAAGAAGCAGGTAGAAGTCGGCACGCTGGCCCCGATCGAAGTGACGCGCGCCGAAGCGGAGATCGCCGCCGATCAGCAGTTGCTGACCGTGGCGCAGACTCAGCTTTTGCAACAGGAAACGATCCTCAAGAACGCCCTGAGCCGCCGAGGCATCGTCAGCCCGGAACTTGCGAACGCCCACCTTATTCCGATCGACCGGATCGTTGTGCCGGATGTGGAGCCGATCACGCCGATTCAGGACGCGGCAGCTCTGGCGCTCTCCGCCCGTCCCGAGCTTTCGCAGTTTCGGATTCTCATTCAGAACCAGCAGATCAGCCTTAAAGGTACAAAGAACGAGCTGTTGCCCACGCTGGACTTCGTCGCCAACTTCGCAAATAACGGGCTCGCCGGCACACCGGTGCCGCTGCCGGCAACCTGCACCAATCCCGCCCTGCCCAATTACAACCCGGGCAGCGTAACTTGCGCCGAGCCGAACGCGTTCTTTACCGGCGGCTACGGCAACGTCTTGACCCAGCTTTTCGCGCGCAACTTTCCGACATATTCCGCCGGCTTCAATCTCAATATCCCTCTGGGCAATCGTGCGGCCCAGGCCGACATGATCAATGGCCAGCTCGCCTTGCGCCAGCAAGAAGTCGGAATACAGCGGATGGAAAACCAGGTGCGCGTCGAGGTACAGAACGCGTTGATCGGCTTGCAGCAGGCCCAGGCGCAATATCAGTCGGCTCTGAAGCAGCGCACCTTGCAGATCCAGACCGTGGATGCCGAGCAGAAGAAACTGGCTCTGGGCGCCTCGACGTCGTATAACGTGATCCTGACGCAGCGAGACCTCGTCACGGCCGAGTCCAACCTGGTCGCGGCCGAAGATGGCTACGCCAAGGCCAAAGTCGAAATGGATCGCGCGACGGGCCAAACGCTCAATAACAACAACATCTCCATTGACGAAGCGTTCCGCGGCAGCGTTGCGCGGCCGCCGGATCGGATTCCGGATGTGTTACCCCCGGCACAACCGGCACAATCCCGATAGAGACGAAAGGTGAGCTGCAGGCGCCAAAATTGCATCTCGGCACGTCCCGCGTGTTCCTATTCGCTTGGTTTTAGACGGGTTTCATTTGGCTAGGGAATTGCTCCAGGATAGACCGTGAATCACTTTCACGGCCCCGCGGAGAGACGATTGACCTCCTGGTTGTTCCCCTACGTGAACCTTTACACCAAAATCCTCTTCTAGCTGACCCTATTTGCCGCTAAACCGATTGTCTCTCTCCGGGGCTTGGTTCCCAAGCCCGAGGGTTGCCTGACGCCGCGTGAATCGCCTACCCTGTTCGAGTGCATTTCGACCAGGGGGACTACGAACTCAAGTGCGAGTGGGGCCTGCCGGGAGTCCTGGCACTTGCGCCAGTCAGCGATGCCATCGTCGTCGTCGATATCCTCTCGTTCTCGACCGCCGTGGATATCGCTGTCGCCAATGGCGCGTCGGTTCTTCCCTTCCGGGACAAAGACGACCGGGCTCGGGGATTCGCCACGTCCAGGCAAGCAGTCCTCGCCTCCCGGCGCCGGTCAACCGGTACGTTTACGTTGTCACCCCTGTCACTGCAGAAGATCCAGCGAAACACCGCCCTGGTTTTACCTTCTCCGAACGGCAGTTCGATCAGTCTGAGCACGGGCCGCACGCCGACCTTTACCGCGTGTCTTCGCAACGCCCGTGCCGTCGCGCAGAAGCTTGGTCAGTTCGCTTCACGCATCAGCGTGATCCCGGCAGGCGAACGGTGGCGCGACCACACGCTCCGTCCCTGTCTTGAGGATCTGATTGGCGCGGGCGCGGTGCTGTCAGAGCTGCCCGGGACCCGGTCTCCGGAAGCCGAACTGGCCGTTGCAGCTTTTGCGCGCTTCCGGAATTGTTTGTACGATACGCTCCGCGCGTGCGGTTCGGGCCGCGAACTGCTGGCAAGAGGCTTCACCCGGGATATTCAACTGGCGGCCGAGTTTGGCGCAAGCGCGGCCGTGCCGGTTCTCGTCAAGGACCGGTTTGTGAATGGGGCGGCGATGCCATTAGGATAGATTTATGGCTAAAGGTATGTTCGACGTGGAATGCCCCTGCTGCCAGGCAATCCTGAAGATCGATCCGGAAACCCGCGCGGTGATCGCCCACACCGTTCCGGAAAAACCCAAGGCCATCGAAGATCTCGCCAGCGAGGTGGCTAAGCTCAAAGGCGAGGGCGCGCGCCGTGAAGAACTGTTCCGCAAGCAGTTCGAGGCGGAAAAATCGCACGGGAAGGTGCTCGAGAAGAAGTTCGATGAGCTATTCAAACGCGCTAAGGAGAACCCCGACCTGACGCCTCCTAAGCGCGACATCGATCTGGATTAATTCGGATACCGTCCGGTTAACCGGCACTCCTTCCGGAGCGATCGGCTTATCAGTTCCTTCAAACCGCCAGCAGAAGGTTCTCCGCGAACGGCCACTGGCAGTCGATCCATTGTTCTGCCAGCCTGTATCCGGTGGCGCGCGCCAAGCCCGGGATCTGTTCCGGACGGAATTTGTGGCTGGCTTCAGTGCAGATGCTTTCGCCGCGCGCAAATTCCACCGTCAGGTTCGCCGCACCGATGCGAACGCGCTGCCCAACGATGGAGTGCAGGTGCATCTCGATGCGCTGCTCCTGATTGTCATAGCGGGCGCTGTGCGCGAACTGGCGGAGGTCGAAATCGGCGTCGAGTTCGCGGTTGATGCGTCCGAGCAGATTCAGGTTGAATGCCGCGGTGACTCCCGCCGGATCGTCATAGGCCGAAAGCAATTGCTCTTCCGGCTTGACCAGGTCCGTGCCGAGCAGAAGCGCGTCGCCTGGGGCCAGCGAAAGCCGCACGTCGGAGAGAAACCGGCGAGCGTCGTCCGGTTCGAAATTTCCGATCGTGCTCCCAAGAAAGAGCACCAGCATTCTCTGGCCGCGGGTGCGTTCTTCCGAGACCGCGCTCAGCCCGTCCAGATAGCTGGCCGCCATTGGAACAACGGTGCCGAGTGGGCTCAGACATCGCTCGCAAAGCGCTAGAGCGGCCGTTGAGACGTCGATCGGATAGTAAGTAACTGCCTGGCGGCGGCGCAGTTGCTCCAGAATGGCGTACGTTTTATTCCCAGTGCCGCTGCCCAACTCGGCTACAAGCAGATCGCCGGAAACCTGGTCTATCAACGCGGCGGCATGCCGTTGAATAATGCGCGCATCGGCCCGTGTCAGTCCGTATTCGGGCAGGAACGTGATGGCGTCAAACAACGCGGACCCGACATCATCGTACAGATAGCGGCAGGGCAGCGTTTTCTGGCCGCCACGCGTGAGTCCCGCCCGCACATCGCGCGCGAACTGGTTGTCCAGTGCCTCCGCAAAACTCATGATTGAACCAGCCGGAACGTGGCATAGATGTACGGGTAGGCCGGCCGGAACCAATTCCGGAAAGAAGGCCGCAGCAAGCGGGCGGCCGTGCGGGGCGATCCGCCTTTCAAAACGAAGTGATGCCCATCGAAGAATGGCTCCGAATAATTCGAATAGAACGAGAAAGCCTGGAAGCCGGGGAACGGGCCAAAAACAGTGGACGTCCACTCCCAACCGTTTCCTATCATCTGCGAGGGCCTGCCGGCGAGGTCCGGCCGGTCGTCGGCGGCGACCGGGATCGGGTCCCAATAGCGGAAGTCAGTGTTCAATGACGGCAGACTTCCCGCGGCCGCGCGGTGAAATTGCGCTTCGGTCGGCAGAGCCATGCCGCGCCAGCGCGCGTATTCCTCAGCCTGCTGCTGCGTTACATAGACGGGCCAATCGAGCGGCAGAGGCGTTTCCCTAAACATGCCGCGGTAGAACCACGCGCTGCCGTGCTGCGACCAGAAGAAGGGCACGGAACCACCCGCGCGCACAAACTGAAGGTATTCTCCATTCGTTACCTTATATTTGCCGACGGAAAACGCGGGAACCGGAACGCGGTGGGCCTGATACTCGTTGTCCCAGCCGAAGCCCGCTCCTGGACAAAGCCCCAATTCAGCATCGCCTGGTGGAATCTCAAGCATGCGCGGCTTCGCTACGCTCAGCGCCAACATAGCTGCATCCTCCGGGGCGGCTTTCCGCTCATACGGGAGTTGATGAAAAATGTACGCCAGAGTTTCAGCGTGCATCAGCCGATGCTCGATGGCGGCTTCAATCAAAGGCGCTGGCGCCTCCGCCAGGATGTTGTCTAACTCCTTGCGCGTACACCTGTTATACGCTTCGACCTCGGCAATGCCCGGCCAGTCGGAAGGCTGATCGTCCGGTAAATCGCCGGCTCCCGGATCGATGCCGAAAGCAAAGAGGCGGTCGAAGCTGGGGTGAAATGCGGGCAACTCCAGCGCATATCGCGCCAGCAGGTTCCAATCGAACGCCTCCAGGTGCCCCAGGTAGAAAACGATGCGATGACGTTCCGGGACGGGGCGTTCGTAAAAGGAGTCGGCCCGCACCAGTTGAAACAGCTCGTCGGTGATCCGGCGAACATTCTGTAGTTCGTGGACGGGGGAGGCGTGCATAAGCTGATCCCCCAAGTCTACCGAATCGAGCGCCGGGTTGGTTCTCAGGATTGGCCCAACTACGGCCGATATGTCGGTTGAGGCACAAGACCACGAGGGGCTTTGTGGCTGACACGACATTGATGCCGGACTGGCTGGACCGAGAGTTAACCGAACCCGAGCAGACTGTGCGGGAGAAGCTCCTACACCTGGTCCGGACGCGCACCAAGTCCGAGGACGTGACAACTGCGGTGGGCCCGCTTGCCGCCGGCTTCCCTGGGGCCTTTTTCGTCGCCGCCTTGTCCCTGCTCGGATCCACTACCGATCCGGCTGTTCGCCGGAGCATCTTCGACGCAGTGGCGGATCGTCCGGAGTTCTGGTCCGAGCTGCTGGCAGCCGGCCGGTTCAGCCGGCCGGAATTACTCGAAGTCGGCCGGTACTTGATGACCATCGAGGGCCTTATGGACGTGCGGCTGGTTCGTCTGTTCCCTGGACGCTCGATGAGGGATTCCAAACTGTCGCCGGAGGCCGTGCTGCGCGGCCTCGATCTGTTGGATCAACTCTCGCCGGGTTCCCGTTTGATCCTGTTGGTGAACCATCTGACGCAGCATGCCGACCAGCGGATCGCCTCGAAGGCCACGATCCTCGTGGGGCGGCGCTTGCGCAACCAGGATTGGGTTTCGCAGCATCTCGACTGCGCGGACGGGAGGGTCCGCGCCAGTACCGTCGAGGGGTTGTGGGGAGTCCAATCCCCTTCTGCGCGCCGCGAACTCTGGGCGTGCTTGCGGGACAAAAATAATCGCGTCGTCGGCAATGCCCTGATCGGCCTTCACCGTCTGGGCGAACCCCGCGTCAATGAATTCGTGAAAGGGATGATTGAAGACGAGCGCCCACCGTTCCGCTGGACCGCCGCATGGGCGATGGGCCAAATCGGCGCCGATGAATTCGTTGAATATCTCGATCGCGCCCTGCAAGACAAGGAGCCGCATGTCCGCCGCGCCGCGGAGCGCGCCCTGGACGCGATCCGGCTTCGTCAGCGGGAATCGAACCATGCGGTCACCGAGTCGTCGAACGAAACGCCAGATCCGGTCAGCTCTTCTCCGGAGCCGCCGGCTGGTAGCCGTTCCGAAGCATGATCTGGTGCGCTTGCGCGACCGTGTCCGGCCGTACATAGAAGAACGCCCCGATGCGCGTGCGGACGAAGAGGACGCCGCCGCGGTATTCATCCGCCTCGACACCGTAGTCGATCCCCGCCGCCGTAAAGATCGATTCGAGCCGCAAGGCATCCTTCAATTTCCGGGCAATGTAGATGAGTATCGGCTCGTAGCCGTCAAAAAAAGAAGCATCCTGCTTCATCTTGGCGCTCTTACTCAGTGTAGGTGGTTTCCCCGTCGGCGCGACCCCCTTGATCCATCACGGAGCACCGCCCGGCTTGCGCAGGATCGTGTTGGCTGTTAGAGTCGAATCGCAAACTCAATGGCGACCTCGGCCCTCAGCCAGGAAGAGGAGCTTCACTGGCTGGCGTTGATGCTGGTTCCCAGCCTTGGCACCCGCACGGCAGGAAAACTGCTCGCACGCTTCCACACACCACAGGCGATTTTCCGTTCCTCGCGAACCGAGCTCGAGGCGGCGGGCGTGAGCGGCGCCGTGGCGCAGTCGATCGTCAGCGGCTGCACATTTGAAGACGCCGCCGCGCAGCAGGAAAAAATGCGGCAGGCGAGCGCCCTGCTCGTGACCATCAACGATCCGCGGTATCCGGCGCTGTTGCGCGAGATCTTCGACCCCCCGATTCTTTTGTTCGCTCGCGGCCGGCTCGAGTTGCTCCAATCGATCTGTCTCGGCGTCGTCGGCACGCGGCGGCCGACCCCCTACGGTTTGGCCGCCTCCGAGAGACTTTCTGCTGATCTGGCCCATGCCGGCCTCGCCATCGTCAGCGGCATGGCGCGCGGGATCGATAGCGCCGCGCACAAGGGTACACTTGCCGCCGGCGGCGAAACCATGGCGGTGCTCGGTTGCGGTGTCGACATCGTTTATCCTTCCGAGAATCGCAAGCTTGCCACGGAGATCGCCGTCAAAGGCTTGCTCGTTTCGGAGTTCCCGATGGGTGCGACTGCGTTTCCTCAAAACTTCCCCATTCGAAACCGCATCATCAGCGGCATGAGCGTCGGCGTGCTGGTGGTGGAAGGCGCACAGTATAGCGGATCGGCGATCACCGCCAAGCTGGCGATGGATCAGGGACGCGAGGTTTTCGCTGTGCCGGGCAACATCACGTCAAAGCTCAGTTGGGGACCTAACCTGTTGATTAAGCAAGGAGCCAAGCTTGTTCAGGACTGGAACGATGTGATCGCTGAGCTTCCGGCTGAATCCCGCCGGCATCTAATCGACAGGGGTAAGCAGCGCATCCTCGCCCAAGGAGAGGTTGCAACTTCTAGTACGAATCAGTCATCCTTGGTTAATAGCCTCGGTCCGGAAATCGGGCCGGTCGCCCGGCGCGCCCTTGACGCCCTGCAAGTGGATTCCGCCGTACACCTGGACAATCTGCTTGAAATCGTTGAGGATACGTCTACTTCGGAACTGATTGCGGCGCTGTTCGAACTGGAGATGCTGGGCCTGGTTCGTCAGCTGCCGGGCAAGAACTTCGTAAAAGTGTGGTAACTTCATCTGGGTATTCGTCGATCATAAGGAACAGTGGCGTCCTCGGACGCTGGAAACATTGAACTATTAACATGGCAAAAGCTCTGGTAATCGTGGAATCGCCCACCAAGGCGAAGACCATCAACAAATACCTGGGCAAGCAGTACGTCGTCAAAGCTTCGCTCGGTCATATCAAAGATCTCCCCAAGAAAGACCTGGCGGTGGATGTGGAAAAAAGTTTCCGTCCCCACTACGAGGTCATTGAAGGAAAAAAGAAGCTCATCAGCGAGCTCAAGCAAACCGCCAAGAAAGTCGATAGCGTCTACCTGGCGGCTGACCCGGATCGTGAAGGAGAAGCGATCTGCTTCCACTTGCAGGAAGAGCTTCAGGACAAGAAGAACGGCCCGCGCATCTTCCGGGTGATGTTCAACGAAATTACCAAGAAGGCGGTCCAACAGGCCTTCGAGAAGCCAGGCAAGGTGAATGTCAACCTGGTGGACGCGCAGCAGGCCCGGCGGGTGCTCGATCGCCTGGTCGGTTATAAGATTTCACCTCTGTTGTGGGACAAAGTGCGGCGTGGCCTTTCCGCAGGCCGTGTGCAGACTGTCGCCTTGCGCCTGATCGTGGAGCGCGAGCGCGAGATCCGCGCGTTCGTTGCTCGCGAGTATTGGACTATTGACGCCGAACTTGCCGCGAAGAAGCCGCCGCACGTAATGGCGCGACTGGCCAAGATCAACGACCAGCCCGCCGAGATCGGCTCGCAGGCCGCCTCCGCTGACGTACTCGCTCAGGTCGACGGCGCCGCCTATGTGGTGCGCTCGGTCGTCACCCGAGAGAAGAAGCGTAACCCGGTCGCGCCTTTCATCACCTCGACTCTTCAGCAGGAATCCTCCCGCAAACTTCGGTTCAGCGTCAAACGCACAATGATGCTGGCCCAGCGCTTGTATGAAGGTATTGAGATCGGCAAAGAAGGCGCGGTCGGGCTCATCACCTACATGCGTACCGATTCGACGCGCGTTTCCGATGACGCTATTCGCGATGTGCGCGACCTTGTCCGGGAGCGATACGGAAAGGAATTTTTGCCGGAATCGGCCAACGTCTACAAGTCCAAGAAGGACGCGCAGGACGCGCACGAAGCCATCCGCCCGACATCAATGGCATACACGCCTGAACTGGTGGAGAAGTACCTGGCCGAAGACGAAATGAAGCTCTACCGGCTTATTTGGAACCGCTTTGTGGCGTCGCAAATGATGCCTGCGCTTTTCGATCAGACTACGATCGACGTCGCGGCCAAAGGCAAGAACGGTCTGGATTACCTGTTCCGCGCGACTGGATCGGTGCCCAAGTTCGAGGGTTTCCTTAAGGTCTATCGGGAAGGCACCGACAGCGCCGTTGAGGAAGAAGACGAAGAGCGCAAGCTTCCTGCCGTCACCGAAGGCGAAACTTTGCGCTTCCGCTCCATCAAGCCGGAGCAGCACTTCACCGAGCCGCCCCCGCGCTACAACGAAGCCACCCTGGTCAAGAAATTGGAATCCGACGGCGTGGGCCGTCCTTCGACGTATGCTTCGATCCTGTCCACCATACAGGAACGCGAGTACGTGAAGAAGGAAGGTGGGCGTTTCTTCCCTAGCGAACTTGGAATGGTCGTCACCGACCTCCTGCTCGAAAGCTTCGACGACATCTTCGACGTGAAATACACGGCGCGGATGGAAGAGGAGCTGGACGAGATCGAAGAAGGCAAACTCGACTGGCGTGAAGCCATGGCCGACTTTTACGGCAAGTTCGAGAAAGATCTGAAGCACGCTGAAAAGCACATGACGGACATCAAGCGGATGGAGAAACCCATCGACGAAACATGTCCGAAATGCGGCAAGGGCCTGGTTATCAAGTGGGGCAAGCACGGCAGCTTCATCGCGTGCACCGGCTACCCCGAGTGCACCTATACGCGCGAGTTGACGGTCGATCTGCCGGATGTAGACAAAGTTGATCTCTCCGAGCAGGGTGACGAGGAATACTGCGAGAACTGCGGGCGCCCCATGGTCCTCAAGAAGGGCCGCTTTGGCACGTTCCTGGCTTGCACCGGATACCCCGATTGCAAGACGACAAAGCAGATTGGCGGCCCGCAGAAGAAACCTGATCAGCCGCTCGACGAGAAATGCCCGCAATGCGGCAACAACCTGGTGCTCAAGACTGGCCGCTACGGCGAGTTCACCGCTTGCAGCAATTATCCGACCTGCAAGTACGTCAAGCAGAAAACCATCGGCGTGAAGTGCCCCGAGTGCTCTGATGGCGAAGTAGTAGAGCGCCGCTCCAAGCGGGGCAAGACGTTCTACGGCTGCAGCCGGTGGCCGGACTGCAACTTCGTCGCGTGGGGTAAACCGGTGTCTGAAAAATGCCCCGAGTGCGGCAGCCCCTACATGGTCGAGAAGTGGCTCAAGGCCGGCCCGGTCTGGCAATGCCCGAACGCCGAATGCAAGCACAAGCAGGACGCCCCGCAACCGGCCGAGCCCGTGCTGCAATAAGCGCATGAAAACTGCGGTGGTCACCGGCGCCGGCAGCGGCATCGGCCGTGCCGTCAGTATCGCCTTGCAAGCCGATGGCTATTGCGTCGTGCTAGCGGGCCGGCGTGCCGAAAAACTGATCGAAACCGCGGCGGGCGCGAGGCCCGGCGGCGGCGAGATGCTGGCCGTGCCCACCGATATCAGCCAGCCGGAGCCCGTCCGTGAGTTATTCGCCAAAACCAGGCAGGCATTCGGCCGCCTCGATCTGCTGTTCAATAACGCCGGTCTAAGCGCTCCCGCTATCCCAATGGAAGAGCTCACCTTCGAGCAATGGAACACAGTGGTTGGCGCAAACCTGACCGGCGCTTTCCTCTGCGCTCAGGAAGCCATCAAGATGATGAAGGCCCAGGACCCGCCTGGCGGCCGCATTATCAACAACGGCTCCTTATCCGCTCACGTCCCACGCCCCAACTCGGTGCCTTACACCGCCACCAAGCATGCGATGACCGGCCTGACGAAATGCATTTCGCTCGACGGCCGCCAGCACAACATCGCCTGCGGCCAGATCGATGTCGGCAACGCCGTCACTGAAATGACCGAGCGCATGAGCAAAGGCGTGCCGCAACCCAACGGCACTCGCATGGTCGAAGCGCGCATGGACGTAAAACATGTTGCCGATGCCGTGCTTTACATGGCCAATCTGCCCTTAGACGCCAACGTCCAGTTCCTGACCGTGATGGCGACTACCATGCCGTTTGTCGGAAGAGGTTAAGCGGCGGAATTCCTCTGAATTCGATTACTTCTCTCCCGGCCGCTTTAGCGTCGGAGCTTTGCGCTTGGGAGTCTGCTGCTGTTCGCCGCTGCTATCGGCCTTCTTCTCCTCCTCCTCCGCTTTCTTGGCGTCCGGATCGGTCTGCGCACCCAATTGCTCCAGCTCTTTCTTCTCGCGCGTTTCTCGCGCTTCCACGTCCCGGCTCCGCTTTCCCAGGTCCGCCTGCGACGCTTCCAGGCTGTCTTCGGTGGTTTCAATCGCCTGCTTGAGCGCAAAATCGTACCGCGACAAGTCCTTCGGCTGGCTGCTTTGGATCTTTTGCAGGACCGGCAGTGTCTGTTTTTCTGCCGCTACTACCGCTTCCAAACCCAGCTTGACCTCCGCCTTCCGCAGCAGGGCGTCGTCAGTTACATCGTCGATCGCATCGAGAATCTTCGAGTAGTCCTCCAGCGCGTCGTGCATCAACAGCGACCGCCCGGGCTTATCTTTGGAAAATACGTTCTGCACCAGTTCCACCCGCTGCCTGGCGAATTTGGCATACAGCTTCAACCGATCCCCTGGATCCTGCGCCTCTTTGATCTGATCGATCTCATCGGCGTTCAGAAAGTCGCGCTGCGCAAACAGCGGTGCGGCTAGCAGCAAACACCAGATCGCGGTCTTCATTTTTTCTTCCTACCCTCCATCAGTCCGGTCAGAAGGTCGTCGTGCACTTGCTGAATCTTCGCCTTGACGGCGTCGAGGCTCGCCCGGTCGTTATAACTCATCTCGCGCTGAAAATCATCCAGCTTGCGGCCCAGCTCGCGAGTCGCCATCTCGGCTTGCTTGAAATACTTGGGACTCTTACGTGGATTCTTGCCGGTTTCCGTCAGCGAGTTGTAGGCCAGTTCCACCGATTCCTCCAGCTCCTTCACTTTCGTTGCCGTGTCTGGAGTATTTCCGGCACGGTACGCTTCCCGGGCCTCCTTCAGCGCTGCATCCGCATTCTCCAGCGCCAGTTTCGATCGTTTCTCCAAGTTCGGTTCGGCGTGCGCCTGGTCTAACTGCGCCCCGGCCACGCCCGTCCCGGCAACCCACAACAGGAGCGCGCCCCACTTCATCGCCCGCGTACCGCTCACCGTTTTTCCAACTCCTTCTGCAAAAGCTTGGCCCGTTGACGCGCTTGGAACTCCTGGTCGGGGTTCTTCCCCTGACTCAACGACAGGAACTGCTGATACGCTTCCAGTGCTGGCTTGGTCTGGTGCAGCCGGTCCAGCGCCAGCGCGCGGAAAAACACATTCCCCGCGCCGTTTTCTCCCAGCTGCCGTGCGCGTTCCAGCGCCGACAAGGCCGCCGGAAAATCTCCCGCCAGGTACAGGACTCCCCCCAGTTCATCCCAAACCGGCCCCGCATCGGCCTTCAGCTTGGCGGCTTCGGTGAATTGCTTCGCGGCGGCGCTGTACTGCTTCTGGTCGCGCAGCGCCCGTGCGTACATCAGCCGCAGATCGTAGTTCCCAGGCTCGCCGCTTACCGCTTGGTCCAGCAACGGCACCGCCTTGGCGCCCTGATTGCTGAATACGTACGCGGCCGCCAACGCAGCGCGGTTGGCCTGGGTCGGAGATTGCGCGTACGCCTGTTCCAGGCGC
Organism: uncultured Solibacteraceae bacterium; assembly: GCA_964438005.1. Classification (GTDB taxonomy): domain Bacteria; phylum Acidobacteriota; class Terriglobia; order Bryobacterales; family Bryobacteraceae; genus PSRJ01. Next base: position 72,132 of record CAYTJD010000172.1, read on the forward strand.
GGAACCGCTTCGCCATATTGCTTCGATTCAATCAGGAGTGTCCCGAGATGTTCCTGTGCCGCCGCGTTGCCGGGAAACTGCCGGTAGAGCGCGATCGCCTCCGCGTACTGTTTCTCTTTCTCGAATAACGACGCCAATTCAAGCAGCGAATCGCGGTACTCGGGGTCGATCTCCGCGGCCTGCCGGAATTGCGGCGCGGCATCGGCTAGCTTGCCTTCGGCTGCGAGTGCGCGCCCCAGTCCCAGGTGAGCGCCCGCCGACTTACCGTCCACTTCCAGCGCCGCGCGGTAGCTCTGCTCGGCCCTCGCGGCATCGCCCGTTTCCAATTGAGCTTCTGCCAGGTAAAACCGCGGGCGGAATTCACTTGGCTTTTGTCCGGCGGCGGCCTCCAGCAGCGCCAGCGCGTCCGCCGGCTCCTTCTGACGCAGCAGCAGAATCCCTGCGTTCAGTTGCGCCTGATACAATCCCGGTTTCAGTTCCAGAGTCTTCTTGTATTCTGCAATGCCTTCCTGATCGCGGTTGAGAAAACTGTAGGCCAGGGCCAAGTTAAAATGCGCGGTGTAATCGGCGGGATCGCCGGCAATCGCTTTGGTGAAGGCTTGGGCGGCGGCTTCGTACCGGCCCTCCTCGAGCGCCTTCATGCCATCGGTCTCGAATCCGGCACTTTGGAAGAACAACAGCGCGGCCATCGCCCACATACTTGAATTTTAGATCGGCGGACGCCCTCGCGCAGGGGGTAGGCCTGTTAGCGCTGCTGCTGCAGCAGGCGCTCGAATTTCTCGCGCTGGTCCGGAGTCAAGACCTGCTCCACGCGCGACTTGCTATCGCTGAGCACGGTCCGGTAATACTGCCAGAAATCGTTCAGGATCGATTGAACCTGCTCCGCCTGCGACGGCGTCAGGCTCAGTTCCTTCTGCAACTTCCCGAATTCCAGCGTCCGTCCCTGCGGCGTGTCAAATCCAGGCTGGTGGAGGCGCGTATGGACACCTAGGTTCATCGCCAGCGCTCCCGCTGCCGCTCCGCAAAGAAACATCAACCCCAGGATCAGTACCGCAGCGCTCTGCCGGTTCCAGCCCCGCCGGATGGGCGGGCGATCCAGAAGGTTAGTGGTCATAGGAGGTCAGCGTGACCAGCATGTTGTCCGGAGCCGGAGCCGAATCAAACGCGGGGGAATCCTGCTGCGCCATGATCGTTTCCGGGGACGGACTCGCCGAGTACGCCGTTTCCCGCGATACCAGGTACGTGCCGAGAACCGCCAGCGTCAGCAGGCAGGCGAACACCAGGCGCCGCCCAAATGCCAGATCCAACCCGAACAGGTTGGCCAGCGTCGGCGCCGCCGTCTGCTGTTCCACCTCTTGCACCACACGGGCGTAGAATCCGGGATTCGGGACCACCGTTTCTTCCGAACGCAGAGAACCGAATAATTCCGAGACTTCCTGCATGCTTCGGATCTCGCTGCGACACGGATCACAGCCCTTCAGGTGTGCCTCGATTTCTCGTTGAGCTACCGGGTTCAGCGTTCCCGATAGGTACTCCTCAAGGCTTTGCATCACTACCGCATGCATATCGTTCTTCCCTTAACAAGTGCTACCTATACTACAATGCTTTCCACTCCTCTTGCGGGTCTTTTTGCCGTCACCGGCCGCCCGCTCGGAGGCCTTACAACACTTATCCTGCGACCAATCCCGGGGCTCGATCCAGTCGTTGCGCGGCCGTCACCAGTTTCTGCCGCGCGCGGAACAGCTTCACTTTCACCGTATTCTCATTCATCCCGGTTTTGGCCGCCAGTTCCTCCACGGAAAATCCCTCAACTTCTTTTAAAATCAATAACATGCGTTCCTCTTCGGAGACGCGGGTCAAGAGCTTCAAAACATAGTCCCGCTGCGCCAGACTTGAATCGGCCGGCATCTGCCGCTCCACGGCAGGGTCCGTGTTTTCCACCCGCCTCACTTCGTCTTCGCTCAGGTCGCTTTCGTAAACCAGGCGGCGAACTTTCCGTTTCCGCAGGTAGTCGAAGCACTCATTAACCGTGATCTTGTAGATCCAGGTAATCAAGGAACTGCGGAAATCGAAGTTCCGGAGGGATAGGTAAACCTTCGCAAATACTTGCTGCGCAATGTCTTCCACATCGTTGCGCTGGCGCACGATGCCGTGAATGATCGAGAACACCTTGGATTGGTACCGTTCTACGATCTCGCGAAATGCCGCTTCCTCGCCAGCTTGCGCCCG
>CAYTJD010000173.1:0-62679 GCA_964438005.1 uncultured Solibacteraceae bacterium
TACGGCAAGAGCAAAGCCAAGGTGCACCTCTCGGTGCGCGACCGCCTGAAGGACAAGCCGAATGGAAAATACATCGTGGTGACGGCCATCACGCCCACTCCGCTGGGCGAAGGCAAGACCACCACCACCGTCGGGCTGAGCCAGGCGCTGGGCGCGCACCTGGGCAAGAAAGTGTTCACCTGCGTGCGGCAGCCAAGCCAGGGGCCGACCTTCGGCATCAAAGGCGGCGCGGCCGGCGGCGGCTACAGCCAAATCATTCCCATGGAGGAGTTCAATCTCCACCTGACCGGCGACATCCACGCCATCACCGCCGCCAACAACCTGCTGGCGGCGGCCATCGATACGCGCCTGTTCCACGAAAGCAACTCGACCGACGAACAGCTGTTCGACCGCTTATGCCCCGCGAAAAAGGACGGCACGCGGCGGTTCGCCCCGATCATGCTGCGGCGGCTGCGCAAGCTGGGCATCGCCAAGACCGATCCGAACGAGCTGACGGCCGAAGAGCGGTCGCGCTTTGCGCGGTTGGATATCGATCCGGAGACGATCACGTGGCGGCGCGTGATCGACACCTGCGACCGCATGCTGCGCCAGATCACCATCGGGCAAGGGCCGGAAGAAAAGGGCAAGACGCGCAGCACCGGCTTCGACATCACGGTGGCCAGCGAGATCATGGCGATTCTCGCGCTGACCACCGATTTGAGCGACATGCGCGAGCGGCTGGGCCGTATGGTGATCGGGGCCAGCCGGGCCGGCACGCCCGTGACGGCCGACGATCTCGGGGTCGGCGGCGCGCTGACCGTGCTCATGAAAGACGCCATCATGCCGAACCTGATGCAGACCATCGAAGGGACGCCGGCATTCGTGCACGCGGGGCCGTTCGCCAATATCGCGCACGGCAATTCGTCGATCGTGGCCGATCAGCTGGCGCTCAAGCTGGTGGGGCCGGACGGGTATGTGCTGACCGAAGCCGGGTTCGGCGCCGATATGGGGTTCGAGAAGTTCTGCAACATCAAATGCCGGTACAGCGGGCTGACGCCGAACTGCGTGGTGCTGGTGGCGACGATCCGCGCGCTCAAAATGCACGGCGGGGGGCCGAAGGTGGTGGCGGGGTCGCCGCTGGCGCCGGTGTATTCGGAAGAGAATCTGGAGCTGCTCGAGAAGGGCTGCAGCAACCTGGTGCGGATGATCGCCAACGCGCGGACCTTCGGGATTCCGGTGGTGGTGGCGGTGAACCGGTTCCACACCGATAGCGACGCCGAGGTGGAGCTGGTGCGGAAGATTTCGCGTAAGGCCGGGGCCGAAGACGCGGTGATGGCCAACCACTGGGCGCTGGGCGGGGCCGGCGCCGTGGAGCTGGGTAAAGCGGTGGTGACGGCGTGCGAGAAGCCGAGCCGGTTCCAATTCCTGTATCCGCTGGAGCGGACGATCAAGGAAAAGATCGAGACCATCGTGAAAGAGATGTACGGCGGGGCGGGGGTGGAGTACTCGGAGGAGGCGGAGAAGAAGATCGCGCACTACACGCGCGTGGGTTTCGACAAGCTGCCGATCTGCATGGCGAAGACGCACCTGAGCCTGAGCCACGATCCGAACCTGAAGGGCGCGCCGACGGGCTTCACGGTGCCGGTGCGGGACATCCGGGCGAGCGTGGGCGCGGGGTTCCTGTATCCGCTGCTGGGGACGATGGCGACGATGCCGGGCCTTTCCACGCGCCCGGGGTATTATGAGATTGACCTCGATCCGAAGACGGGCAAAGTAATCGGGCTGTCGTAAATGGAAGCTCCGCCCCCCGCCGTCATCTTTGCAGGAACCAGAGCATCAGGTAGACGACGATTAGAACCGCCAGAGTCGAGAGCACCATTCCGGCTCTCAGGAATGCGCCCTCGACGGAGTCGTGAATCAGCCCGAAGCGGTGATGGAGTCGTGCATTCAGTCTGCCTCCCATAACGCCTTCTTTCTCCGCTAGTCTCCGGTGGGCGGAACCAGCGGGGGCTCGATCAGCACCTTTACCGGCTCTTCAATCAGCTTGGCATCCTTGCCTTTGGTCAAGACCATCAAGGCAAACCTGCCTGTCTTCATGGACGCCGGGATCTTGAATTTGATGGCTGTGTCGGTCTGTTGGGTCATCTCGACTTTGATGTCCGCCTTGCCATCGGTCAGAAAAAGAGTGGCGACAATGGCCGGGCCGAGATTCTCACCTGTGACGGTCACCACATCACCGGTTTTGGCGGAGGAAGGGTCGACCGTTTGCATCTGGGGCAGAGAGGACTGGGCGCAAAGAACAAGAGCGGCCGCCAGGGCCGCGAGGACAGCAATCGTCAATGAGGATTTTCTCATCTGAATACCCTCTACATCCATACTAGACCGATTTGGTGCGAATTTCAATCCCCTGATGAGTGGGGTTACATGGTGAGGAGGGCGGCCATCAGCTCGATGCCGTCCCAGAGGTTGGCGAGGCGCAGGTTCTCGTTGAAGGTGTGCTGGTTATCGTCGTGATTGGCAATGGGAATCACGATCGTCCGGGAGCCGAGCGGACGCTCGATGCTGATGAGCGGAAGGCCACCGCCCATGTTCGGGAGTATCACGGCGGGACCGCGCACGCTTTCCACAGTTCGGATCACCTCCTGAGAAATCGGCAGATCCATGGGAGTGCGTGTCGCCGGTTCGTCGCCTTTCGTCGTTACGAATGCCACCTTGGCATGGGCCGTCCGGACGGTGGCATCGGGGGCGCTACTGACCACGAAAAAGCCCTGCTTGCGTATGTGCTCTACCACGCTCGCGGCAGTCTGGCGCGGATCCATCCCTTTCACCAGGCGGATGTCCAGTGTTGCTGTAGCCGTGGCGGGGATCACATTGGAAGCCTGCGCGCCCGTGCGTGAACTTGCCATGCCGCGGATGTTCAACGAAGGAAGAGTGATCAACTCGTTAAGTTTTTTCGGAGCGCCTTCGGTGGAACCCAGGCGAAACTCCTGCATCAACTCCCGGTCGATATCCGGCGCCTCCGCCAGGGCCCGCTTCTCGGTCTCGCTGAGCGGCTCGATGCCTTCATAGAAATGCTCGACGAGCACGCGTCCGCTGTCGTCCTTCATCGAGGCCAGCAACTTGGCGAGCAGCAGCGCCGGATTGGGCGCCCAGTTCCCGTAGTGGCCACTGTGCAACTCATTGGCCGGCCCGTAGACCGTGAGGTTCACCTGCACAACCGTGCGGGCTCCGAACGCAATCAGCGGGCGGCGTGTTTGATGGACCGGACCATCGCACATCAGCCACACATCGGCGGCAAACAGGTCTTTGTTAGCCTCGAGAATCTTTTCGAGGTTCGGGGACCCGGCTTCTTCTTCGCCTTCGAAGGCAAACTTGATGTTGGATTTCAACCGTAGTCCGGCAGCGCGAAGGGCGTCGACGGCGGCCAACATGGCGATGATGGGCGCCTTGTCGTCTCCCGCCGAGCGGGCATAGAGGCGCCATTCGGGATCGAAAGAAGAACCGGGCCGGGGCAGCGAAATGATTTGACCGTCCTTTTCCAGCTGGCCATTGCGCAGCGTAGGCTGAAACGGCGGGTTGGCCCACTCTTTCGGATCAAGGGGCTGGCCGTCGTAGTGCGCGTAGAAGCCAATGGTGCGCGCTGCTCCCTGCGTCCGGATTTCACCAAACACTACGGGATTGGAGCCGGGGACCGAGACCTGCCGGGCCGCAACTCCGCGCTTCTGCATCATCTGGACGATGGTGTCGGCGTTGCGGCGGATGTTGTCGCGGTCGCCAGAGACGTTGGGGATGGAGAGCAGGGCAACGAATTCGTCAGCGATCTGGCGTTCGTGTTGCTGGCGCCACCGCCGCGCCGTGAGCGCGGCCGGGTTGGTTTGTGCGAAAGCGAGAGCGGCGAAGAACCAGAGGAGCGGAAGGCGGGACCGCATGGGATGCTACCGCGACTTCAACTGTTCGGGCAGGACGGCGTAGCCGTCGGGCGGGGGGAAAAGGGAGATCAGGAGTTCCAGGCGCCGGCGCAGGTAACGGCTTGGCATCTGGCGCGGACCAGTCTCCACATCGATGTCGCAGCAGGTGCCGTGGAGATAGAGCGTCAGCGTGTCTTCAAAGGCCTGGCGGGCATACTCGCGGAAGAGCTTAGTCTCTTTGCGAACGTTGCTTTGGCGCCGCAGGAGAGACTGCTTCAGGTGCCAGCTGCGCTCGTCCACCTCGCCGTGAACTTCGGCGCTCAATTCCTCGCGGATGTTGCGATTGAAGCGCTCCTGGGATTCGGGGGCGAGGTGATCGGCAATCATTGCCGCGAGGGCGTTGTAAAGCTGGTAATGATAATCGGCGACTTCGACTTCCTTGATGCCGAGCGCAAGCACAGCCTCATTCTTCGTTTCACGGCGGGAGGAAAGGATCGCGCGGCCTTCGGCGGGCCGCTCGAAACTGACGGCGTCGGCGGATTTGCCGTTCCCCTTTTCGAGATAGGGAGCCAGGATGATATGGGTGGGCGGCACAGTCGAAGCGGCGATGGGCGAAAGGGCGGCGATGGGATCGTGCAGGTATTGGCGCAAATCCTCTTCCGCCAACGGCAGCGTGCAGAAATAGGAGAATCTACTGGTCAGCGGGATCATTTCGCCGCGAAAGCGGGCGGCCATCTCATCTACGCTCATTTTCGACAGGTCGGCTTCGGCGGACATCCCGTAAGGATTGTATCAGGGCACAGCACGGTACAAAGGCGGCACGCTAAACTCGTATTTAGATGCGCCCGAAGATCCTGATTTCGGCGGGGGAGGCTTCGGGAGACCTCTATGCGGCCCTGGTGGCGGAGGAGTTACGGCGACTTTGGCCGGACGCGGAGTTCTTTGGCTGCACGGGGCCACGGATGCGGGCGTGCGGGGTCCGGACCGTAGTGGACATGGCAAGCCTGGCCGTGGTGGGGTTGCTCGAGGTGGTGGCACATATTCCGCGGATTTACGGGGAATACCGCAAAGTTCTGGACAGCGCGCGGCGGGAGCGGCCGGATTTCGCCATCCTGACGGATTCGCCGGATTTTCACCTCAGGATCGCGCGGCGGCTGCACGCGGAAGGCATCCCCGTGGTTTACCTGGTGGCGCCGCAGGCCTGGGCCTGGCGGAGGGGCCGGCTGAAGGAAATGCGGCGCAGTGTCCGGCGGCTTTTGTGCATCTTTCCCTTTGAAGAGGAGTTCTTTACGCGCGAAGGCGTGGCGGCCAGTTATGTGGGGCACCCGCTCGCGGGGCTGGTCGGCCCATCGCTCAGCCGGGAGGCTTTTTTTCAGAAACATGAACTGGCTTTCGACCGTCCCTTAATAGTGGTACTTCCCGGGAGCCGCCGCGGCGAAGCTGCGCGCCATCTGCCCGCGCTGCTGGATGCCGCCGGGCGGCTCAACCGGGACCAAGCTATGAATTTCGTGCTGCCGGCTTCAGCGACGACGGGAGGCAGGTTCTTTCGCGAACGAATAGGCGCCGCACCAATGCGCGTGATTGAGGGAGAGAGCTGGGATGCCCTGGCGCACGCGGACCTGGCGCTGGCCGCCAGCGGAACCGTAACTGTGGAAGCGGCGCTGCTAGGCACCCCGATGGTGACGTTTTACAAGGTGACGACGGCGAGTTGGGCGTTGGGAAAGATGCTGGTGCGTGTGCCGTTCTACTCGATGGTGAACCTGATCGCCGGGCGCGCCGTAGTGCCGGAACTGATGCAGGGACAAATGACGGGAGAGCGCCTGGCGGCTGAAGCCCGCCGGCTCTTGAGGGATGAGCAGGCCCGCGTGGCAATGCGCGAAGGGTTGGCCGAAGTGCGGCAGCGACTGTCGGGCGGCGAGAGCGCGCCGCGCCGGGCCGCGGCCATTATTCAAGAGATTTGGGAAGGACAGGTTGCACATGTTTCATAAACTTCGCTACCGCGGGCCGGTCTTGGTTGCGGCGGGGCTGCTGCTTGTAATGTTGGCGGCATCCGGCCAGGAGCGCCGTAACCGGATCCGCGTGATCGCGTACGCGATTGACGCCGAAGTCAATCCCGACACACAAACGCTGACAGCGAAATCCACGGTGCAGTTCATTCCGGTAGACGACAACACGATCTCGGCCACCTTTGAGCTCAACAACGCGCTGAACGTATCGCGGGTGGTAGATGGGCAAGGCAAACAGATCCCGGCGTCGCGCAACCAACAGGATTTTACGGTGCGGCTGAATTTCGACCAGCCGCTGCCGAAGGGGCAACCGGCGACGGTCACGTTCTTTTATGACGGGCGGTTGAGCGGACAGGAGGATTCGCCGGTTTACGGGATTCGACTTGCGGCGATCCACCCGGATTTTGCGTACTTTCTGTATCCGAGCCGCTGGTTTCCGGTGAGCGGCTATACCAGCGACCGGTTCGCGGCGAACATCCGGGTCACGGTGCCGTCGGGGTACACGGTGGTCGCAAGCGGGCTCGACACGCGCAGTGCAGCGGGAAACAAGACCGCATACGAGTTTAAGTTCGAGAGGCCGTCGTTCCCGGGCAGTTTCGCCGTGGTGAAAGGCGACCCGGTGAAGGTGCCGTCCGAAGGCGTGACCACGGCCCTGTATTTTCACGGCGCCGAAGCGAATATGGCTCAGCCGTACGGGCAGGAGATCGGGAAAGTGATGTCGTATCTCACGGGGCTGTACGGTTTGCCGCCGTACGCGAACCTGACCGTGGTAGAGACCGAAGACGGCGCTCCGAATGGCTACGCGGCGCCTGGGCTGATCTTCCTAAATCCGCGCGGCATCGGGCGCGAACCCCAAGGCAAGCTGCTGGCAAACGAAATATCGCGCCAGTGGTTCGAGGATCTGGTTTCGCCGGTCACGCGCAACCACCTTTGGCTGACGAACGGGTTAGCGGCCTACTCCGAGCTGTTGTGGTCCGAACACCTCAACGGACCTGGGGCGTTGGAGTCGCAACTGCGCGACGTGATGGTGGAAGCGCTGACGATCGACAACGTGCCGATCATTCAAGCGGCGCGGCTGGAGGACTACTCACCGGAGCTGTGGGCACTAACGGGAAGCAAGGGAGCCACGGTGCTCAATATGCTGCGGTATGTGATCGGCGATGACAAATTTTTCCTGACGCTGAAGAACTATGCCCAGCAGTACGCCTGGAAGTCGGCTGCGACGGAGGACTTCCGCAAGGTGGCGGAAGGGGCGGCCGGGCAGGATCTGGGATATTTCTTCATCCAGTGGATCGAGTCGAGCGGGGCGCCGGAGTTTAAGCTGGAGTACACGATTTTCCGCACGCAAAAGGGCTTTCGGGTAATGGGCAAGGTTTCACAGGACCTGGACACGTTCCGCATGCCCGTTAGTCTGAAGATCGAGACCGAAGGCGATCCGGAAGAGAAGCGCATCGAAGTGGTGGGCACATCGTCGGAGTTCTCGGTGGATACGTTCGGCAAGCCGAAAAACGTGATCATCGATCCCGGCGAGAAAGTGCTACGGTACAGTAACGACGTGCGCGTGGCGGTGGCGATCCGGCGCGGCGAGCAGTTTGCGGAACTGAGCGAGTACGGCGAAGCGTTGAAAGAATATCAGAAGGCGCTCGAGACCAACCGGACGAGTTCGCTGGCGCACTACCGCATCGCCGAGGTGTTTTTCCTGCAAAACAACTATCAGTCGGCGGCGAACGAATTCCGCGAAGTGCTGAACGGCGACCAGACGCCGAAATGGACCGAAGTGTGGGCGCACATCAATCTGGGCAAGATTTTCGATATCACCGGGCAGCGCGAGCGCGCGGTGAACGAATATAACCTGGCGGTCCGCACGAAAGACAACACGCAGAACGCGCAGGACGACGCCGGGAAATATCTCAAGACGCCGTACGAGCGGCAACGGAAAGCGGATCAGTAACGCCGAGGGCGCTTGGGCCTGCGCAAGCCGGAGGTGCGCGCCACCACTAGTTTGAGATGGCGATCTTCAGTTGATCCGTAGTGGTAATGCCGTTCATCTGGATCTGCAGCGGCACCGCCGGGCCGGCCGGGACGTTCGGCACGGTGATCGCGATCTGATAGAAACTCGGGTATTGCGGCGAGAGTCCGGAGAAGGTTACGGTTGCCGGAACACCTCCCACCAAGACCACCGGGGTTCCGACGGTTGTGCTGAAGGGGCTCTGCGCGAGTCCGGGCGCGCCGTCCGGCGGCTGATTGGTGACTGCGCCAAGGCCGGTGGCGAACAGAATCAAAATCTCGCCAGGCTTCGACGGGCGCGATTTGTAGGGCGGGAACACGACGCCGGGGGGCAAGGGCAGCGTGCCGTCAATGTTGTTGTAGGCGCCCGGGCGGGCCACGTTGGTGTTGTCGGTGGCGATATAAAAGAGACCAGGCGCAGCCGACGTGAGCGGAATCGATACTGGAGCCGAGGAGCCCGCGGCCGTGGTCACCACGACTTGCGCCGTGCCCGAAGACGGAAGCTCCCAGGGAATCTGCGCATTGATCTGGCCGGAGGTGACGCCGATCATCGGCGCGGGGGTCCCGTTAAAGGTGACGCTGGCTCCCGCCAGGGAAGGCGCGAGAGGAATTGAGTTGAACAGCGTGAAGCCCGAGCCGAAGTTGATGCCAAAGATGGAGACGAAGGAACCGGGCGCGACCGCCTGGCCCTGAATGAAGCTGGCGCCGTTTTGCACTTTCTTGACGGCGTCAATGACGGGCAGACTTCCAAGAAGAATGATCCCGCCGGAGAAGGCGGCGGCGTCGGTTCCGTTGATGATGGCCACAGTTACGGATGTCGGCGTCGGCACCGGCGCGATATTGATCGTGAAGCGGATCGGGATGTTGCCGTTGACCGGGCTGGTGGGATCCGTGTGGAGGGATCCGGGCCGCAACGTTACGCCGGGTCCGAGGAACTGGATTTGCGACTCGGTGGCGCCAGTGAGTCCCGGGCCCCAGAGCAGAAGATCGACGGATCCTCCGGAGGCCAAAGCTTTGAATCCGCCATTAAAGCTCCAACCCGAGCCGCCGGCCGGGCCAGAGCCGAGGATTGCGATCTGCATCTGTCCCGGCGTGGAGGAATCCACCGAGATACTGGCTTGCGCAGTGGCTCCCGCGCCCACCGCGATTGTGGAAGGCGATTGGTTACCGCCCGCGAAGGTGGTGCGGAACGTATTGTTCGCGTTAGTGATCCCGGGGAGGCCAGAGAGGTTGGCCAATTGGACAGGCCCGTTGGCGGGCTGAGCATAGACCTCGTAGTTTCCGGCGGGAACACCGCGGATTGTGTAGGTGCCGTCTGTCGCGGTGATTCCGGCAATCGTCGTGCCCGTGGTGGGATTCACGGCGACTACCAGCGCTCCGAAAACGGGGCCGGCGACACTGGTCACGCTTCCCGAAATTTTCCCCAACTGTCCGGCGGCGGCCGAGGGATAGGCGTCAGAGGCAAATGCAAGATCGTCGGGCGAAAGCGTCTGATGGAAAGTGCATTCGGCCACCGAAGCGAATTGGGAGCAGGCGGGCTGCGCCTGAAACATCGTGGCGCTGATCACTTGGGAATGGTTGGCGCCGAGCGAATGTCCCATTTCATGGACGAGCACGGACTGCAGGTCAATCGTGCCCGGGGAGTGGTCGGTAGAAAACTGGGTCAATTGGCCGCTAATGACCACGTCGGGGTTAAAGATAATATCGGAATCGAGGATTGCGCCACTACTGTTGAATGAAAACAGCGTGACCGCCAATGCCTGTCCCACGATGCTGCGATTGGTGGAGTTGTCTTCGATGGTGACAACGAATTGGCGATCGTTGGGGTTATTGGTCAACGTGGTGGGTTGGGGAGCCGCGAAGTTGATGGCGGCGGTGGTCACTTGATTCCATTCCCCGGCGGCGGCCGCAACCGCTTGCATGGGGTTGCTGGAAGCTGTGATGATTACCGCGCCTTGGGCATTGGTTTCCCCGGCTTGCATGCTGCCGTTGACCAGGACCGGAATCGAGGAGATGTCGGTGCGGAAGAGCGGCGTGCCGCCCGAAGTAGCGTTCCGGGTATACGCCGCAGATTGAAACGCGAGCGGGCCCGCAGCCAGGGCCGCCAACACGAAGAGACGGCGTACGGTCATAGTCAGCGCTGCCCCCTGAATGGATACGCCGCGGCAAGCCGCTGCACGCGCGTTTTGAAATCACGAAGGCTGATCCCTTCGAGAGCGGCGAGCGATGTTCCAGCGGCGCCACCGGGCGTCTCGATAAAGGTGTTTGCCTGGGAACTGCTGTGGACGCGCCCTTGGCTGTCGACGGTAAATTTGCCCTGCGGTCCGCCGACCGAGCGCCAGTACCCAATCGGAGTCCGATAAAGGAAGAGAATCGCGGTCTCTCCGGTTGAATAGGAAACCGCGCCATTGAATTGCTGATTGACGCCATCGAGGCCGCCACCGGGCTCGCTGATGGTGAAGGTGGCGCCGGCTGATCCGCGGAGCCGTTCCGTGACCGACACCTCGTAGTGCGTCCAAATGTACTTGTGCTCGGGGTCCCATGCGGCCCAGGAGCGTACGATTTCACCCTCCACGATGACCTGGGATTGGGCGGTCAGTTCTTCAGCGGTGACCCGTGGGAAGACGGCCGCCAGGATTCCCGAAGCGCCCATCGTGAGCGCAGCCAGCACAGAAATCAAACGATTTTTGAGATTCATGTCTCGTAGGGACGCGGAAGGGGGATCAGTCCTGCGGGGATTATACATCGAATTTCCTGGGAAATCGGCGGAGTGTAGTCCTGAATTTCTATTAACCAAAGGAAACAGCCGGCCCTCGGGCAGTTGGAATCAGCTGCCGGTCGCCGTACGCGTTAAACTGTTAGATTCGTTATGGCTGTGAGCAAGGAACTACTGGAAATCCTGGTCTGTCCGGTCTGCAAAACCACGGTGGAACTCAAGCCTGACAGCAGCGGTTTGAAGTGCGTGCAATGCCACCGGGTGTACCCGATCCGGGACGACATCCCCGTGATGCTGATCGACGAGGCGAAGATCGAAGAATAGGAGCGGCGTGGGAACAGTCCTGGAAGGGTTGCCGCGAGGCGGCCGGGTGGCCGTCATGCGCCTGCGCTCGCTGGGCGATTGCGTGCTGACGACGCCCGCTCTTGCGATTCTGCGGCGCTTCCGGCCGGACCTGCGCGTATCGGTGGTGGTCGAGGCGCGCTGGCGCGCGGTGTTCGAAGGGAATCCCGACGTCGACGAGATTTTTGAGCCCGGGTGGATCGGTTTACGGCGCGCGCGCCCGGACCTTTGCCTGAACCTTCATGGCGGCCGGCGGAGCGCCTGGATGACGGCGCTTTCGGGAGCGCGATACCGGGCCGGGTTTGGACACTTCCGGCACCGGTACGCCTACAACGTGAGAATTCCGCGCGCGCAGGATATCCTGAGCGTCGATCGCATGGTGCATACGGCCGAACATCTGGCTTCGGCGATTTTTTACCTGGGAGCGCCGGTGGCAGAGATTCCGCGGGCGCGCCTGACTGCCACGGACAAGCAACCTGCCGCCGCGGTACTGCACGCGGTCGCTGCGACGGCCGAGAAGACCTGGCGCGCCGATGGTTTCGTCGAAGTGGCCCGGCGCCTGCAAGCGTCCCACAGCCGCGTGGTGTTCATCGGAGGGCCGGGCGACGATCTTTCTCCGTTCCGCGAATTTCCAGTTATTGCCGGCGCCCCGCTGGCGGAAGTCAAGAACCTGCTGTCTTCGGCGTCGATCTTTGTGGGAAACGACTCGGGACCCGCTCACATGGCGGCGGCGTTCGGTGTGCCGTCGGTAGTGATTTTCGGCACCTCTGATCCGGCAATCTGGGGACCGTGGCGGACGCCGGCGGAAGTGGTTCAGTCTCCGGCGGGCATCGGGGCGGTCACGGTGGAGCAGGTTCTCGGCGCGCTGGCGCGCCTGCGGGTGGCGGCATGAAGGAGCTGTCGCGGCTCTTGGGCTATACGCGCCGGTATTGGGCCCACCTGCTGGGTTCGGTTTTTCTAATGGCTTTGGCTGGGGCGGCGCAAGGCGCGATGGCGCTATTGCCAAAGCCGATTTTCGACCGGGTGCTCAACCCCAACGCCGGTAACGGGCCGATTCCACTGTTGCCGCATCCGTTGTGGGGGCACCAGATTTATCTCGACCAGATTATTCCCCTCCAGCACCGGACCGTTTGGACGCTGGTGGGCGTCGCGATCGTCGCTGTATTTCTAATCAAAGGGCTGTGTGATTACGCGGGCAACTACCTGATCAGTTACGCCGGGTATTCTTCGGTGACCGACTTGCGCAACGCGGTGTTCGACAAGGTTCTTCGGCACGGCGCGTCGTTTTTTGAAGCCCACTCAACCGGGCAGCTGATGTCGTCACTGATGAACGATATCGACCGCGTGCAACTGGCCACGTCACAGATGTTGGCCGACTTTCTTCGGCAATCGTTCAGCGCGATTGCATTCGGCTTTGTGGTATTGAGTAACGATTGGCGGCTGGCCGCGGTCAGCCTGACTGTGCTGCCGTTCGTGCTGTGGCCGACACGCCTGATCGGCCGCCGCATCCGACGCACGAGCCGCCGCACGCAAGACCGTCAGGGCGAACTCAACCAGATACTGCAGGAAACCTTCAGCGGCCACATGGTGGTACAGGCCTTCGGCGCGGAAGAATACGAGTCACGGCGTTTCCGCGACGCCTCGCGGAGGCTGCTGAAAAACAATCTGCGCTACACGCTGCAGCAGGCGCTTTCCTCGCCGCTGATCGAGCTGTTCGGCTCGCTTACGATTGTGGGCCTGCTCACGTACGCGGTCACGCAAATTAAGGCCGGCGCGATGACGGCGGGAGATTTCACCTCGTTTGTGATGGCGCTACTGCTGCTCTACGAGCCCGTCAAGCGCCTTGTGGGGATCCACAACATCTTTCAGCAGGCGTTGGGCGCCTCGCAGAAAGTCTTCGAGCACCTCGATCACGCCGAGGAGATTGCGGACAAGGCCGGCGCTCCGCGGCCGGAACGCTTCGAGCGGGCGATTACGTTCGAGCGCATCTCGTTTCGCTATCCCGGGGCGCCGAACGGATTTCAGATCCAGGACCTGAATCTGGAAGTGCGGGCGGGAGAGGTGGTCGCGCTGGTGGGCCCCTCGGGCGGAGGCAAGACGACACTGGCCAACCTGGTGCCGCGCTTTTATGACGTTGTCGGCGGGTCGGTGAAGGTGGACGGCCGCGACGTGCGCGATTTGAACCTGACGGGTCTGCGTTCCCTGATCGGCATCGTGGCGCAGGATACGTTCCTGTTCAACGACACCGTGATGAACAATATTGCGTATGGCCGGCCTGGGGTTTCGCGGGAAGAAATCGAGCGCGCCGCGGAAACCGCGCTCGCGCACGACTTCATCACTCAGCTGCCTGAAGGCTACAACACGGTGATCGGCGACCGCGGCATCAAGCTCAGCGGCGGGCAACGCCAGCGGATTGCGATTGCCCGGGCGCTGCTGAAGAATGCACCGATCCTGATCCTGGACGAAGCGACGTCGCATCTGGATACCGAGTCCGAAATCCTGGTGCAGAAGGCGCTCGCTAATCTGATGGAGCACCGGACGGTGATTGTGATCGCGCACCGCCTTTCAACCATCCGGCGCGCCGACAAGATCGTGGTTCTCGAGCGCGGACGGGTACGCGAAACCGGAACGCATGAGGAACTGGTCAACCAGGGGGGCATTTATCAGAAGCTGCACGCTCTGCAATTCGTGGACGCGGGGGTCCTGGATCTGTGAGCGTACGCAGCATGACGGGGTTTGCCCGCGTGAAAAAGAACCTGGCCGAAGGCGAGGTTGTGGTCAGCGTTAAAAGCGTGAACCACCGCGGCCTGGACTTGCATTTCCACGTGGCGCAGGAGATGGAGGCGCTGGAATCCGATTTGCGCGTAATGATCAAGGAAACGGTAGCGCGCGGCCATTTGCAGATTCACGTGATCTTTACCCGCGGGGCAACGGCCGGAGCGGCGCCCTTGAACCGGGAGTTGCTGGATGCCTATCTGCGCGCGTTTCGCGAAGCGGCCGCGCGACTTGAGGTCAAAGGCGAACCGGACGTAAATGCAGCGCTCGCGATTCCGGGAATGATGGGGGGCTCCGGCCCCGGTGAATTGGAACCTTGCGTCGCGGAAGCCGCCCTCGGAGCCGCGCGCGAAGCCATCGGCTTGCTCAACGAATCCCGCGAGCGCGAAGGCGCCACGACGGCTACGGAGATTTGTCAACGCACGAAACAAATCCATGGTCTGGTGGACCGCATGCAAGAGATTCGCGCGGGCGCCGTGCCGGCTTTCCAAAAGCGTTTGCGCGAGAAACTCGCCGATCTGCTCCAGGGGACTCAAGTGGATCCGCAGCGCATCGCCCAAGAAGCCGCGATCCTCGCCGATCGCAGCGATATCAGTGAAGAGTTATTGCGGCTCCGGACGCACACCGAGCAATTGGACCTGATGATGGCCAAGGGCGGGGAAGTCGGCAAGCGGTTGGATTTTCTGCTGCAGGAGATGAACCGCGAGTCGAATACAGTGCTCTCAAAAACCGGGGGGTTGGGCGAACTCGGGCTGACCATAACGGAGCTGGCGCTGGCCGCGAAATCGGAGATCGACAAAATTCGGGAGCAGTCGCTGAACCTGGAATAGCCCTATGACCACGGTTTTCATCATCTCGGCGCCTTCCGGGTCCGGGAAATCGACGCTGGTGGCCCGGCTGATCCGCAGCACGCCGGGGTTGAAGTTTTCCGTATCTTATACGAGCCGAAGGCCACGGGGGGCCGAGGTGGACGGCCAGGATTACCATTTCGTTTCCCGGCCGGATTTCGAGGCCATGGTTGGTCGTAAGGAGTTCCTGGAGTGGGCCGAAGTTCACGACAATTATTACGGAACACACCGCGGGGTGCTGGAGCAGGCCCGGGCCGAGGGCAAGGACCTGGTACTCGACATTGATGTTCAAGGTGCGCGACAATTGAAATGTCAGATCCCCGAAGCGGTAACCGTCTTTATCTTGGCTCCATCGAGACAAATTCTGGAACAACGCCTGCGCGCCCGCGGCGAGGATCGGGAAGACGTGATCGAACGCCGCCTGCAGGCTGCGGCCGAGGAAATTCGAAATTATCAGGCATATGACTATGTCGTAGTGAACCGGGATCTGGCGGACTCCGACGCCACGCTGGGCGCGATTGTACGCGCCGAACGGGTGCGGCGGACGCGGATTGAAGATCAGATCCGGCCGATTCTGGAAACATATCAACTCAAAAAGGAAATTTAGGTTATGGCTGACAAAGCTCCACGGAACAATGCGCACTGCACCATCCCCGACGATCCCGAACTGAGCACGTACCGGTTCATCATCGTCGCGGCCAAACGCGCCCGGCAATTGCAGGGCGGGGCGCGGCCCGTGCTGCCCACGTCGTCCAAGAAGCCCACGGTCATCGCCATGGAAGAAGTGCGGCGCGGCCTGGTGAAGTACAACACGACCGTGCCGACGCCGGAAGAGCCGCCAGTCGAAGCGGCGCTCTGATTTTCGGGGGTTGAATTTCCGGCATGAAGATTCTGCTTGGTGTCGGAGGCGGCATCGCGGCGTACAAGGCCGCGGAACTGGCGCGCGTGTTGATGGACGCCGGGCATGAAGTGCAGGTCATCATGACCGCGGCGGCGCAGGAATTTGTCCGGCCGCTGACCTTCGCCGCGCTCACGGGCCGCAAAGTGCTCACCGATTTGTTTGCGATCGAGAGCGCCATCGAACACATCGCGGTGGCACAGGAGCACGAACTGCTCGTGATTGCACCGGCCACGGCCGATTTGATGGCGAAGCTCGGCCAGGGCCTGGCGGACGATTTCCTGTCGACGCTGTACCTGGCGTTCACGGGGCCGGTAGTCCTTGCTCCCGCCATGAATGTGAACATGTGGGAGCACGTTGCCACGCAGAAGAACGCCGAGATGCTACGGCAGCGCGGGCATCGGATTGTGGGCCCTGATGAAGGCTTTCTGGCTTGCGGGATGACCGGGGCGGGGCGGCTGGCGGATCCCGTGACGATCGCCGAAGCCGTCGAGCGTGAAATCCAGCGACGGCGCGACCTCGAAGGCGAAACCGTGTTGGTCACTGCCGGGCCCACGCAAGAGCCGCTCGATCCAGTGCGCTACATAACGAACCGTTCGAGCGGGAAGATGGGGTACGCGCTGGCCGAAGCCGCAGCCGGCCGCGGCGCGCACGTCGTGTTGATATCGGGACCGGTGCATCTGCCGGCTCCTCGCGGTGTGACCGTGGTCCCGGTGTGCACGGCAAGAGAGATGCGGGACCAGGTGTTTGCTCACCTGGATCCGGCGGGCATCGTGATCAAAGCAGCGGCCGTGGCGGATTTTCACCTCGCGCGCGTTCCCGATCAGAAAGTGAAAAAGACCGCAGCGCGTATTTCGCTGGAGCTCGATCCCACGCCCGACATTCTTTCCGAACTCGGCCGCACCAAAGGCGACCGGCTGCTGGTCGGCTTCGCCGCCGAGACCCAGAACCTGCAGCAAGAAGCGCGCCGGAAGATGGAATCGAAGAACTGCGACATGGTGGTCGGCAACCTCGTGGGTGGCAGTGAGACGGGCTTTGAATCGGACCAGAATGAAGTGGTGCTGGTTTTGCGGACGGGCGAGGTGATTCCGGTCTCTCGCGCTTCCAAGCGTGAAATCGCCGACCGTATATTCGATGAGTTGCTGAAGCTTCGTCTCGCCCTGCACGCCGCCAATGAACGCTGACCAGCTCCGCCAATACCTCGAGTTCTACCAGGATCTCGGCATCAAAACTCTATACAGGCACACGGTTCCGGATGGCAGTCTTCCCGTGGTGGCCGCTGAGGTTCCTCTTCCCGAAATGCCCAAGACTCCCGAATCGCTGCCCTCGCTGGCGCCCGATAACGACACTCTATTCCAGATTCTCGCTGACATCGGCGATTGCCGCCGCTGCCGTCTGCACGAGGGTCGCACGAAGCTGGTCTTCGGAGTCGGCAATGAGAAATCGCCGTTGGTGTTTGTGGGAGAGGGCCCGGGCGCCGATGAAGACTCGCAAGGCATTCCTTTCGTCGGCCGAGCCGGACAACTGCTCACGCAGATGATCGAGGGCACGGCGAAGAAGGAGGGCATGGATTTACGCCGCGACGACATCTACATCTGCAACGTGGTGAAGTGCCGTCCGCCTGGCAACCGCACCCCCGAGCCGGACGAAATGGAAATCTGCGGGCAATTTCTCTACCGCCAGCTTTCCGCGATCAAGCCGAAGGCCATTTGCGCGCTTGGCGGCACGGCGGCACGGGCGCTCACCGGACACAAGGAAGGTGTCACGAAGATGCGCGGCCGCTGGTTTAAGTGGCGCGAGGTCCCGGTGATGGTCACGTATCACCCTTCGTACCTGCTGCGCCCTTACAATCAGGACGCCAAGCGCGAAGCTTGGATGGATTTGAAGAAGCTGCTGCACTTTGTGTACGACTAGCCCGGCGCTGCTGGCACGGAACCATGACCGTTAGGGAGTGGCGGGCTGTGATACCAATGGAGTTTACGCCGAGAGATCCAAGCGGCATGCTCGAAAAACTTTCGACCGAACAATCGAATCCAGCATCGGCATCGATTGATGCGCAGGCAACCGAAGACGTGCTGCGTGTCATCAATGCGGAAGACCGGCTCATAGCGGAAGCGGTAGGGAAAGAGATTGGCGCAATCGCGCGCGCCGTAGACTCTCTGGTTGCGGCATTCGGACGAGGCGGGAGGTTGTTTTATCTCGGCGCCGGGACCAGCGGGCGGCTCGGCGTTCTAGATGCTTCGGAGTGCCCGCCGACGTTCGGTGTTGCGCCGGACCTGGTACAAGGCATTATCGCGGGGGGAGACGCTGCGCTCAGCAAGGCAACTGAAGCCAGCGAGGACGATCCGGCGGCAGGAGTCCGCGATCTGCGGGCACGCGGGTTCACAGCGCGCGACGTTTTAGTCGGGATCGCCGCCAGCGGCCGCACTCCGTATGTCTTGGGCGCCGTCGTGGAGGCGCGAAAAATCGGGGCGACCACCGTGGGCATTACCGCGAATCCCGATTCGGAGCTCGCGCACGCTGTCGACATCCCGATCGCGCCCTTGACCGGTCCCGAGGTAGTGGCGGGCTCAACGCGCATGAAAGCGGGCACCGCACAGAAGCTCGTGCTGAACATGCTGACCACGGCCGCGTTCATTCGCTGCGGATACGTGTACGACAACCTCATGGTGAATGTTCAGCCGAAGAACGAAAAGCTTGTTGCCCGGGCGCGCCGCATTGTGGCGCAGGCAGTGGGTGTTGGGGAGCAGGCCTCGGCCGAGCTGCTGGCCGCTTCCGGCAATCGTGTGCCGGTGGCCATCCTGATGGGTAAGGCACGGCTGAACCGCCAGGAGGCGGAGCGGCGACTGGCATCAGCCGGCGGAAGAATCTCAGAAGCTCTGAAAGATAGCGAAAGTAATCATGGATAAATTTGTCATCACCGGGGGAACGCCCCTGCGGGGAGAGATTGCCACCGGCGGATCGAAGAATTCCGCACTGCCCGCACTGGCTGCGGCGTTGCTGACCGATCAGCCCGTCACGTTGCATCGCATCCCGCGCGTCCGCGACATCCGCACGATGCAGAGGCTACTGGTGGATATCGGCGCCAAAGCCGAGGTCGACGGAGAGACCGTGCGTCTGCACACGCCGCGCATTGTCTGCCCGGAAGCGCCGTATGAACTGGTGAAAACGATGCGTGCCTCGAGCCTGGTGCTTGGGCCGCTGTGCGCCCGCGGCGGCCGCGCCCGGGTTTCGTTGCCCGGCGGCTGCGCGATCGGCGCCCGGCCGATCAACCTGCATATCTTCGGCCTCGAACAGCTGGGTGCGCGCATTCACCAGTCGCATGGCTACATCGAAGCGGAAGCTCCGGACGGACTGCACGGCGCTGTCGTGCACTTCGACCGAATCACGGTCACGGGCACCGAGGACCTTGTGATGGCCGCGGTGCTGGCCAAGGGAGAAACGGTGCTGCGCAACGCGGCGCGCGAGCCAGAAGTAGTGGATCTCGCCGAACTGCTGATCAAGATGGGGGCGAAAATCGAGGGCGCGGGAACGTCGACGATTCGGGTCCAGGGCGTCACCCAGTTAAGCGGCGCCGAGCACACCATCATTCCCGACCGCATCGAAGCCGGAACGTTTTTGTGCGCCGGCGCGATCACCCGCGGCGACCTCACGGTAACCGGCTGCATTCCGGAGCACGTGGGCGCGCTGGTTGCCAAGCTGCAGCAGGCCGGTGTAGAAGTGACGCAGCCTGATTCACGCACGCTGCGGGTCCGCGCCGCCGGCCGGCTGCGCTCTGTCGATATGACCACGGAAGAATATCCAGGCTTCGCCACCGATCTGCAGGCCCAATACATGGCGCTGATGACGCAGGCGGAGGGGATCGCGATCATCATCGAGACAATTTTCGAAAACCGCTTCATGCATGCGCAGGAACTGGCGCGCATGGGCGCCAACATCCGGCTCGACGGCAAGCAGGCGATTGTCGCCGGTCCGCGCGAACTGACCGGCGCCGGTGTGATCGCGTCCGATTTGCGAGCCAGTGCTTCGCTGGTCATCGCGGCGCTGATGACGAAGGGGGAAACCGTGATCGACCGCGTTTACCACATCGATCGCGGGTATGAGAAAATCGAGTCGAAACTCGCGCAGGTGGGCGCGAAGATCCGCCGCGTGGAATAGAATATGCCGCACAATCCCGGTTTTCTCAAGCTCGTGAACGAGGCGAAGTCGCGCGTGAAGGAGATCGACATCGAAGGCTATAAGAAGATGGTGGCTTCGCGCGAAGCGCACATTCTGGTAGACACCCGGGAAGAAAGCGAGTTCGCCGCCGGCCACGTTCAAGGCGCCGTGCATCTTAGTAAGGGCATCATCGAGCGCGATGTCGAAACTAAAGTTCCGGACAGATCCGCAAAACTGGTGCTCTATTGCGGCGGCGGCTTCCGCTCAGCCCTGGTGGCGGACAACCTCCAGAAGATGGGCTACAGCAACGCCATCTCGCTGGACGGCGGCTGGCGCGCTCTGAAAGAATCCGGTTTGCCGCTCGAGTAACGCCGGCGGTCTTTGCCGCCGGCAGGTTACTTCAGAAAACTGTAATCCCGGTCCTCCGTAAAGTAGTTCTTAGCTCCACACTGCGGGCAGAGAAACGCGCGCCGCTGCACGCAGCCTTCCTGGCAAAGCCGCTCGGACGAATTCGCCGATCCGCAGCGCACACACACATTGGTCCAGGTGCCGTGCTCGATTTTCAGGCCAGAACCGAAGTAGCAGGCCCATCCATAGACACACGTGCGCGTGCGAAACAGGCGGTCGATCCGGCGGAACGCATAAGTCAACAGGCGCAGCAGGCGTTCGGACCCGTTTCCAAATAGAAGCAGCAGTTTCTGCGGCCGTCCCGGAATGTTGGCGCGGTTCAGGAAAGACAAGGAAGTGCACAAAACGCGCGTGCCTGCGCGCGGCAGCCCGGTTTTCTGGCTCACGAGCCGCGCCAGATCTGCCGATGACGTGAAACTGTTGACGTGCCCGCCTCCGCGCGCCAGCCATCGGTAGATCCGGTCGGTTACTGTCGAGGAATCGGGTACGGCCACATAGAGGAATCCGCTGCTCGAGACGACTCTTCCAATTTCGCCGAGAGATGCCTCCAAGCCTTCGAAGTGCTCCAGGCTGTGGTTAGAGACGATTGCGGCAAACTGCCCATCGCGGAACGGCAGCGCTTCGGCGCGCGCTGCCACAAACAGAGGCTGGTGGGAAGGCGGCACCTCGGCATCGACACACACGGTGGTGCAAGCGGCGGTCTCCGTAGTGAAGCTGCCAGTCCGGCTGCCCAGATCGAGGACGTACGAGCCGCGCGGCATCAATCGCAGGATTTCGTGCACTTCACCACTCTGGCACAGGCGCGTCCCGATTGTTCTACTGCGCCTGCGTGAGGTCCGAGGTGGGCAGCATGGGCGCGAACCGCCGGCAGCCGGCTAACGGTCAGAGTTTTCGGGAATTACCGAATCGCACGTGCCCCAGCGATTCTAATATAATCGTGGCACTGCGTAGGTGGCCCGGAGGCCTGAGAGTAGAATGAACCGCGAAGCGGTGAATCTTTTTCACGAGCTGGCGGATTTTTCTCCGGTACAGCGAGAGGAGTTCTTTCGGAGGCGGCAAGTGCCGGCCGAGTTGCGCGCCGAAGTCGAGCAACTCCTTCATTTCGATTCCGATGGGTCCGGCCCCCTGACCGATTGTGTGGCTGCGTCCGTGGAGCACTTCGTGCAGGGTGGCACTGGAGCCGAAATAAACCAACGCTGCGGCCCGTACCGGCTCCTTGGCGTCTTGGGCCGGGGCGGAATGGGAACAGTGCATCTCGCGGAGCGGGCAGATGGAGAAGTTGAGCAGCGCGTTGCAATCAAATTCGTCCACTGCGGCGGCGGGGCGCCGGCTTTCCTGGACCGCTTTCTCCGGGAACGGCAAATCCTGGCTTCTCTGAGCCATCCCGGTATCGCTCGTCTGCTCGACGCAGGCCACACTGCCGACGAGCGGCCCTACCTGGTGATGGAGTACGTCGATGGCGTTCCCATCGATGTTTGCGCCGCCAAGCTCGATCTCCGGGACCAGCTCGGACTGTTTCTGCGCGTCTGCGACGGCGTTTCGTATGCCCACCGGAACCTCATCATACATCGCGACCTCAAACCATCAAATATCCTTGTAGACGCGTCCGGCCAACCGAAATTGCTCGATTTCGGAATCGCCAAAATACTGGATGCCTCGGTCGATCAGACTCGTACCCAGGAGCGCCTGCTGACGCCGGAGTACGCGAGTCCGGAACAGCACCGCGGCCAGAAGCAGACCACGGCAACGGATGTGTATTCACTTGGCGCAGTCCTCCGCAAACTGGTGACGGACAAAAGCGGCCGGCCAGGGGCCGGAGGGCACCGCGCTCTACCGGTAGACCTCGACTACATACTGCGAAAGGCCCTTAGGCCCGAGCCCGAAGAGCGTTACGGGTCGGTTGAGGCCTTTGCGAACGATATTCGCGCGTTTCTGGAGTCCCGGCCGGTGCAGGCGCGGTCGGGTGACGTATGGTATCAGACGCGGAGATTTCTGAGGCGCTATTGGGCACTGGTTGCGGGAGCGGCCGTAGTCCTAGCCAGCTTATCGGGCGGACTATATGTGGCGAATCGCGAGCGAGCCAAGGCCGAGCAGCGATTTCAACAGGTTCGGCAACTATCGAAACAGTTGATTGACCTCGACGGAGAGATTCGAGATCTGGCGGGGGCCACGAAGGCCCGCAACCGCATCGTCTCCACTTCCCTCCAATACCTGGCGGCGCTGGGCCCGAACGCTCGGGGCGACCGGCAGCTCGCTCTTGAAATCGCCGAAGCCTATTGGCAGCTGGCTCGTATCCAGGGCGTCCCGATCCACTCCAGCCTGGGCCAGTTCGACGCAGCTCGGGAAACCCTCCGTAAAGGAGAGGCCTTCGTCGAGCCCGTTTTGAGGACCGATCCGGACAACCGGCGGGCGCTGTTTGCAGCCGCGGAAATTGCGCACGACCGCATGGCGATCGCCACCGTCGAACGGAAGGTTCCGGAGGCAGTCGAGCAGGCACACCACGCGGCCGCTCAGCTCGATCGGCTCGCAAACCGGCAAGACCTTCCGCCGGATGCTACGCGGCAGATTGGCGCGATGTATTCCAACGTAGCGATCGCTTTCGGGAACAGCCATTACTTCGAAGACTCCATTCGCGCGGCGCGGCGTTCGTTGGAGATTTCACGGCGAGTGCCGTCAGCGCGCGCCTCGCAAAGCCTGGCAATCGGCGCCTTGGCGTCTGCTCTGCGCTGGACCGGCAACCTGGATGGCGCGCTGGAGGCTATTCGCGAATCCCTGAAGATCCTCGACACGACGGCAGACGGCGGTGTGGTCTACCGCTTGAACCGGATGGAAGCCCTGTTACGCGAAGGCCGGATACTGGGCGAGGACGGCGAAGTCAATCTGGACCGGCCGGGGGAAGCAGTCGTGGCGCTACAACAATCCCTCGATCTGGCCGAACAGATGGCGGCGAAAGATCCCCATGACTCCACCAGTCGACACCGGGTAGCCGATGCGGCCACGGTGTTAGGCGGTATCCTGCGCCACTCCGATCCTCGGCGGGCCCTGAGCGTCTACGAGCTCGGCCTTGCCCGGACTCGCGAAGTCGCGAACAACGTCGACGCGCGCCGGGATGAAGCGTTTCTCCTCTCCGGATCCTCCTACGCGCTGCAACGCCTGCACCGCGACGCCGAAGCTACCGAGAGAATCGAGGCCGCGTTCCGAATGTTGCGTGCAACCGGAGATTACCCCGCGCCGCGCATCGTACTGATTGACGCGCCCCACGCCGTTGTGCGCGCCTTGGCCGACCAGTACGCGCAGGCCGGCCAACTGCAGAAAGCGGCGGAAACGTATCGTGGGCTGATTGAGAAAGTGATGGTGTCCAATCCCGATCCTGCCCATGATCTTCGAAATGCGACACTGCTTTCCGGAGACCAGTTTGCGCTCGCGGGCGTTCTCCACCGCCTGCGCCTTACCAGTGAGGCGGGGAAAATCGAATCAGATCGTCAGGAACTCTGGCAAGGGTGGAATCAGAAGCTTCCGAACAATCCCTTCGTGCTTCGTCAGATTGCGGCCCGGCCCGGCGGCTAGCCGCGTGCATGTTCCTGCCCCGCCGTCTCTTTGCGTAGCCAGGCCAGCCCCGCCCGCAGGTCGTGGCGCACAAGATGTACGGACATCGAAAGGGCTTCAGCCGATTCTTCCGCGGTCATGCCTCCGAAATAGCGCATCTCAATAAGCCGGGCCATCAAGGGCTCGGTCATGGACAATCGATCCAGCGCGTCATTCAACGCCAGAAATGCGTGGTCCCGCTGGCAGCCCAGATCGGGGAACTCCGCCAGCGCCACTTCCACCCCTGCGCCTCGTTTCTCCGCAGCCCTCCCGCGCGCTGCGTCGACCAGGATCTGGCGCATGAGGCGGGATGCGATTGCGTAGAAGTGCGAGCGGCTCGCATACGCCGGATGCTGGCCTCCGACCATCCGCAGAAACGCTTCGTGCACCAGAGCCGTCGTTTGCAGAGGCTGCGTTCTCAGTTCCCGCCGCAAGTGCGCCGACGCGAGCCTTTTCAATTCCCCGTAGACCAGCGGAATGACCTCATTCAGCGCTTCCCGGTCCCCTGCGTGAACCCGCTGCAACAACTCCGTCAATTCCATGGTCTCTTGGCCCCGTGGCGCCCGATTCCTTCGCTTGAGAAGAGAATATCTCAGTATGCGGCAAAAATATTCGGCCTTGGCTGCTAATTTCGCTCGCGGATTTCGCATTTGTTAATTAGGAGAACCGAGGAGGGACTTGTGACAAGAAATACGTTTTCTAAACAGAAGGGCTTAACACGGAGGATCACAGGGAAAACCCTGATTGTGCTTACGACGGCGGGCTTGCTGGTAGTCGCCGGAGGCGGCCTCCCGACAACCTTTGCCCGCGCCGATTCCCTGGACTTTTTCAGGTCTCTGCCGAACTTGTTCCCACTGCCCGATCCGAGCGGGTTCGTCGAGACCTATAACGTGAACGGCACATCGATCGATCTCACCGGACCCTTTTTCCAGTCCCTGGGCACCAACGGCCGATCCTGCTCCTCCTGCCATAGACCCGCGGAGGCTTGGTCTGTGTCGGCTTCCGAGGTCCGGCTGCGGTTCCTGCTTACTCAGGGCCTGGACCCAATCTTCCGAACTAATGACGGCTCCAACTGCGATCACGACATCGATACTTCGACAGTCCAAGAGCGCCAGGAAGCCTACAGCTTGCTGCTGAGCCGGGGGCTGATACGGATCTCGCTGGCGGTGCCTGCCAATGCTCAGTTCACTGTCGTTGGAGTCCAGAATCCGTACGGCTGCAGCGACACATCAACGCTCTCGATGTATCGCCGCCCGCTGCCGGCCACCAATCTGAGATTCTTGAGCACGGTGATGTTCGACGGCCGGGAATCTTCGCCGCAGACCGGCACGGAGAAGATTACCTTCCCCACCAATCCGGCCGACCTCCTTTCGGACCTGGCCCACCAGGCCATCGACGCGACCAACGGCCACGCCCAGGCGGCCACTCCCCCGACGCCTCAGCAGGTCCAAGACATCGTGAATTTCGAGACCCAACTGCGGACGGCCCAGGTGTACGATTTTCGGGCAGGCTTCCTGAATGCCGCGGGCGCAAACGGCGGTCCGGTCCCGCTGGCTTCCCAGGCCTTTTTCATTGGCATCAATGATTCGTTTCCTCCGAGCTTTCAGTTCAACCCGTCAGGCACGCCGTTCACGCCGGCGATCTTCGGCCTGTACGACGCATGGAGCGGTTCGACGGACGCCGACCGCGCCAGCATCGCGCGCGGGCAAACGGTCTTCAACAGCAAGCCGATTCCGATCACCGGCGTTGCCGGCATCAACGATGTACTCGGGCTGCAATCGCTTTCCGGCACGTGCGGCACATGCCACGATACACCGAATGTCGGCGATCACTCGGTTTCGGCGCCCCTCAACATCGGCACAGGCGATTTGACCAGCCCGCTGGATCTGAGCTACTTGCCGGTGATCACGCTTCAAAACAACGCGACTGGCGCCCTGGTCAAAACGACCGATCCCGGCCGCGCCCTGATTACCGGTGCGTGGGCGGACATCGGAAAAGTAAAGGGACCTGTTCTCCGAGGCCTTGCCGCCAGGGCGCCTTACTTCCATAATGGTTCAGCCGCCAGTTTGAGCGATGTTGTCACGTTCTACGAGAAACGTTTCAACCTCGGGTTTACCGACCAGGAGAAAGCTGACTTGGTGGCCTTCCTCAAGAGTCTCTGAGTAGTCGAGGTCCGACGCGCGGGAATTCGCGCCTACTGCGCCTGCGTGAGCCCGAGGTCGGTCAGCACCTTAGGCGATTTCTCGTCGGTCGCCAGGAGATTGTGGCAGGCGTTGCAATCCTGGGTGATCGAGCGGTCGCCCCCGGCCGCGTGGCTGCCATCGTGACAGCGGAAGCAGCCCGGAAAATCCATGTGGCCGAGGTTATTCGGATAGCTGCCCCACGTCACCTTCATGGCCGGGAATACATTCCGGTTCCACAAGGCGAGCACCTGCAGCGCCGAAGCGGTGACCTCCGAACGCCGTGAAGCCCAGATGGCCGGATACTGGTCCTGGTAGTATTTCTCGAACGCCGCGGGGATCTGTCGTGCCGCCTCCTCGCGCGACGCATAGTTCGCCTTGATAATCTCCAGAGCCTTCTTCTTGGCGAATGGCAAAGATGCTGAAATCTGACCGGCACTCATCGCGTTATCCAAGCCCCGGTCGGGCATCTCGTAGGTGTGAGTGGGGCGGTTATGGCAGTCCATGCAGTCCATTTCGCGAAGCGGCAGCCCTTCCACCTTGACGCCTTTCACGGCATAGACCGTCTTTCCGGCCGGGCTTTCGTATTCAACCCAGGGGATGTCCTGCCGGGCTTCATCGGTATGCCGGTAGCGGATGGTGACGCCCGGTCCGAGATGCGTTCCATGGATGCCGATGCCGTGATTGCCGCCGCCGATCTTCATGAGAAGCACCGTTTCGGTCCGGGTATTGGCCTCGTCGTCGGCGTACTTGGGCAGAATCTGTACGCGGTCCTCGCCGTATTTCTGCGGATAGTGGCAGGCCTCGCAGGTCTCGCGCGCGGGACGCAAGTTCCGCACCGGCGTCGGGATCGGCCGCGGATACGTGTCGAAAGCGACAGCAAAGACCTGGCCGACTCCCGAGAGCTTACTGCGCACAAACCAGGAAGCGCCTGGCCCGATATGACACTTCACGCATTCCACGCGCGAGTGCGGCGAGTTTTGGTAAGCCGTGTACTCCGGCTGCATGACGTTATGACAAGTCTGACCGCAGAACGTCACCGAATCCATGTAATCGACGGCGCTGTAGGTAAGCTGGCTGGCCACTGCGAGATTCACGAGGGTGGTCGCGCCAATGAAATAGGCCAGCTTGCGTAGTTCCGGATTGCTCCAGGCCAGGACTGGGAAATCGGGAGGATAGACGGCCGCGCGGCCTTCCCGCCGCCGCTGGATCCACATGCCGAGTGGAATCAGGACAAGCCCGACGAAGAACGGCACCGGGATCGTCAGGTAGGCAAGGATACCGAAATAGGGGTTATCGGTGCCGCCGCGCAACGTGGTGGGCAGCAGGAACAGCCAGAACACGGTGGCGGTCGTGACGGTCACCACCCCCGTCAAGCTGATCCAGTTATTGCACAAATGAATGACCGGCGACAACCAAGCTGGGCCGGAGCGATTCGGGTTGTTTGGTGTCATGCTCTCCGACTAGTGTCCCGCAGTGGGTGCTTCTTCTGCATCGTGTGCCGGCGGCGCCGGCGGCTCCTCAAGCGGAAGTTCGCTGGGAGGCGCAGCCTTCTTCCTTACACCAAAGCCGGTCAGAAATCCCGTGTCCAACGGGTAGACGTCGGGATCGAAGATAGTGGTGTAGAAATGCCAGATTACGATGGCGGCTGCGGCCAGAATCGCTTCATAAAAGTGAACGGAGGTGGCTACGTCCAGCCAGAGTTTGGGAAGCAGCCTCAAGGACAGATTGTTCGCCCACAGAAGTAATCCTGTGGAAGCCATCACGATTGTGCCCCAGATGAGTGCCCAGTACTCCGCCTTCTCTATGTAGCTGTGCGAGGATCGCGCGGGCTCGGAACCCAGGCCCAGGCTGTACGCGAACCCGGATAGGCTCTCGCGGACATCGCGGCTCTTGGGCAGCATCGCCTTCCAATGCCGGCGCAACCCGCGGTTGGCGATCAACGAAATCACATGCGCGATGGCGGTTGCCAGGAATACCACCGCAGCGGTCCGGTGTACCAGGCTCCGCACGGATCGCGTACCTTCCAGTAAGAGCAGGGGCCGGGCCCACCACTGGCCCGGGTATTTGAGCGCGAAGCCGGTCCATGCCAGCGTCACAAACGAAAGCGCCAGCGCCGCGTGCAAGATGCGCTCGAATGGGAGCATCCGCAGTTCGCGGATCTGGGGTACGCCCTCCGATACCGAACCTCGGAAACGGGACCGGATGACTTTGCGAATCCAATCTCCGGCATTGTGAAGCAGCATCAAACCGAGGGTTACAGGGATCACCAGCAGATAGAACTCGCGGACCCAGCGCACGACACTGGGCTCGGCACGTCCCTCGGTCACGTGAATCTGGCTGATGGCGAAACGCGTTCCGGCGCCGGGGTGGCACTTCCCGCACGTCGCCGGGAGGTTTCGCGGGTTGATCGTTGACTTGACGTCGGATGAGGGAAGGATGTTGTGCACGCCATGGCAACTCGCGCAGTTGGCCACCGTCTGGTCGCCGGATTTCGCCGCCAACCCATGGAATGAAGAATCGAAGCTCACGAGGCGGTCGGCGGGCAATCCGAATTTGCGCGTGAGCCGCACATCACCGTGACAACTCCCGCAGGTATCGCGGATGTGCGCCTGATTGACCGGTGAAGCCTCATTCGTGTGCTTCAAAATCTCGTGTTCGCCGTGGCAGTCGGTGCACAGCGGCGCCTGAGGGATCCCCTGCGCGAGCGCTTTGCCATGTACGCTGTTTCGAAATTGATCGACCACGTCGTTGTGGCACAACCCGCAGGTATCCGGCACGGCCGAGCGAAACGCCTGTGATTTGGGGTTCAGCAGTTCGTGGGCGCTGCCGTGGCACATGCCGCAATCGGGTGCACCCGCATTTCCGCTCTTGCTCGCTTGTCCGTGGACGCCGTTGGCATAGTCCCCGGCCTGATCCTGATGACAGGTCGTGCACTCGGGTTTGGGAATGTTGGCGGCGTGCGGAAACTTCTCGTGGCCTTCGTGGCAGGTGTCACACGTCAGCCCGGCGTGGGCGCTTTTGTCGAGCTTCTGAGCCTGCTCATGGCACGACCCACACTCCACGGGCTTGCCGGCGGCGATAGGAGGGCCACCGCCCGCCGCTCCCAGAAGAACAGCGAAGAGGGCAACTCCGAGCGGCGCCCGCGGAAGTGCCCGGCCCGCCATGGCCTTAGACCCCCAGATTTGTCGCTCGGATCCACGTCTGGTAGGTATAGGCGAGGGCCAGCAAGAGTCCGTAGACGGCCGCAATAACCGTCAAGAGCTTTCCCCATTTGTCGACGACATCGAGCTTGTGAGCAATGTCGACCTGGTGCATGGACTCGGATGGATCCGTGAGATGGAGGGTTTCCTCCTCCTTGACGCTAATCATCTTGCGGTAACCTGCCATGGCCACCACCACTGCTGCGAGCAGGGCCCAAATGACCACGAACGGAGTGAAGTCGATATGCATAAGCACCTCGATTCTGCTTCAAATTCTGCACGCCGAAGACCAAGCCTCCGGCGGCGCTAAAGCTATGGTGTTCTACAACGCCTGGGTCTGGAAATCGACTCGCCTGGGGGTATTCGCGCAGGGATCGAGTCGATCGTGGGGGAAATTCCGCCCTGTGCCCCGTCAGGCTTTTCCACTCGAAGCGACGCCGCCATGACAGCCAATTGCACGGTAGGCAAGGA
Organism: uncultured Solibacteraceae bacterium; assembly: GCA_964438005.1. GTDB lineage: Bacteria > Acidobacteriota > Terriglobia > Bryobacterales > Bryobacteraceae > PSRJ01. The sequence goes on from CAYTJD010000173.1 coordinate 29,485, forward strand.
ATCCTCTAACGAGGCGACCGATACGATTCCCGCATCCCAGGCCCGGGCCAGCAACTGAGGGTCTTGCCGGGTGATCAGCACCACTCGCTGGGGATGAGGCAAGGGGAGAACCATCCGCTCGAAATTGAGCTCGTCGAGCACCAGAACGGAAGGCAGCGCCGGATCCGGCCGCTCGACGATCTCCACATGCCAAGGGCCGCTATGGGCTAGCGCGCTCCGCAGGGCGTTCGCGTAAACGGCATCAGCGATTGCAAGCTGTACCGTTCGCATCATAGTACTCCTTTCCGAACCCCAGCACCTCGGCTACTTGGCTTCTTTGTAGCCGTCGAGAGTTTTGTGTTCCTGATAGTATTTGCCTGGGTCCTTCAATTCCTTGGGTGCCTTCTGGGCATCGACATGGCAATAAGTGCAGGCTTTCTTGGTGGCCTTTGTATATTCGGCCTTCCCGTAGGAACTGGTCGAAAGGGCCACGAAGCCTCCGAGCAAGATGACCGCGGGGATGACGACTTTTAGGTGCCTCATGAAGCCTCCGCTACCGGTGGATGCAATTGAATCGCCACGGGCTTACCGTTGGTTTTCCAGCAGTTTCCGAATGGGGCGCGGGATCGAGCGTTTGGGCAATTCCCCCGTACACGCGCAACTTGAGTGAATTAACCCAAACCGTACCTTGTTATACTTGAACTTCAGGGGTCGTTTATGTCGAAGCTCACTCCGGGCTGGCAGAGAACCAGCGTATTGGAATCCGTGTTCGATCAGCTTTCCGATGCCCTGGTCCTGTACGACCCGGAGTTCCTGATCACCGGAGTCAATCATGCGGCGGAAAAGCTCTTCGGCATGTCTTCCGAAGAGATGCTCGGCAAACACTGCCAGGAGATCTTCAACTGCAGCTCCTGTGAGCCCGGCTGCGGAATTCTGACTGGACTGAATCAATCCCCTTCCGCGCCGCTGGGCACGGTCCGCTTGAATACTGGTAACGGCATGGAGCGTCTGGTCGTCATGCGAACGACCCAGATGTACGACGACGACGGGAATCTGTCGGGAGTGGTAGCGACGATTAAGGACATTACGGAGGAAGCGGCTCCGCAAAAACGTGAGGTGATTGGCGATTCCGCACCGATGCGCGAAGTCATGAATTTCGTGCGCCGCGTGGCTGCCAGTGAAGCCACCACCATCCTGCTCGAGGGCGAGAACGGTACCGGCAAAGACCTGGTCGCCAAGACGCTGCACTATCAAAGCCTGCGGCAGGCGGAGCCGTTCATTGCGATCAACTGCGCGGCCATCCCCGAGACGCTGCTCGAGAGCGAACTGTTCGGGTACGAAAAAGGGGCGTTCACGGACGCACGCGCGCAGAAACGCGGAATTTTTGAGCTGGCCGACAAAGGCACTTTGTTTCTCGATGAGATCGGTGAAATCCCGCTGATGCTGCAGGCCAAGCTGCTGCGCGTGCTGGAAGAGCAGAGCTTCCGGCGGCTGGGCGGACTGAAAGATATCAAACTGGATTTGCGCGTGATTGCGGCCACCAATAAGAATCTGCGCGAGGCGGTAAAGGAAGGCGCGTTCCGGCAGGATTTGTATTTCCGCTTGAACGTAATCCAGATTTCTATTCCGGCCCTGCGTGAGCGGACGGATGACATCGCCCCGCTGACGCGCTTTTTTATCGAGCACTACAACCGGAAGTTCAAGCGCAATATCGAAGGCGTCAGCGACGCAGCTGGCAAGCTTCTGATCACCCATACCTGGCCGGGCAATGTGCGCGAACTGCGCAATGCCATCGAGCGCGCCATGATTCTGGAAGAGTCGGCCTTGATCACGCCGGCGAGTCTGCCGATTGCGATTTCACATCCGGACGGAGCTGGCGCAGCCCTGGACACGGTTGCTGAAATACCGAGCGAGGGGCTGTCGTTGGAAGAGAACGAGCGCAGCCTGCTGGCACGGGCTCTGGAGAAGACCAACGGGAATCAGACGCAGGCGGCGCGGCTGCTGCGCATCACGCGGGACACGCTTCGCTATAAAATGAAGAAATTTAATTTGCGATGAAAATGATTCTAACCCTTCTCGCGGCGACGGGCCTGGCGGCCGCCCAGTCTCAACACCTCGGTCAGATCCGACAGCTCACTCACGGCGGACAAAACGCGGAGGCCTACTGGGCGCCCGACGGCAAACGCATTATCTTTCAAACCACACGCGACCAGTACAAATGCGATCAGATTTTTGTCATGAACGCCGATGGATCGAATCAGCACCTGGTCTCGACCGGCAAGGGCGTCACCACCTGCGGGTATTTTTTGCCCGATAACAAGCACATCATTTACGCTTCCACCCATCTGGCGGGAGATGCGTGTCCGGCGCCCGCCGACCGCAGCAAGGGATATGTGTGGGCGGTGTCTCCGGGCTTCGATATTTTCCTGGCTACCGATGACGGCAAGATCGAGAAGCGCCTCACAGATACGCCGGGCTATGACGCCGAGGGCACGGTGAATTTCAAGACCGGCCAGATCGTGTATACGTCCATGGCGTCGGGCGACTTGGATATCTGGACAATGCGTCCGGATGGCACGCAGAAGAAACAGCTCACGAAGACCATTGGATATGACGGCGGATCGGTATTGTCGCGCGACGGCAAGAAGTTGGTGTGGCGCTCGCATTATCCGAAGACCGCGGATGACATGGCCAAATACAAGTCACTGCTGGCTGAGAATCTGACGGCGCCCATGAAAATGGAAGTGATGATCGCCGATGCCGATGGCAGTCACGTCCAACAGCTCACGAATTTCGGCTGCGCGAGCTTTGCGCCGACATTCACGCCCGACGGCAAACGTATTTTGTTTTCATCGAACAAGCAGGAGTGCGACAGCCGCAAGTTCGAGCTGTACATCATGAACGTGGATGGCACTGGCTTGGAGCAAGTCACCAGTTTCGGTGGTTTCACGGCGTTCCCGGAGTTTTCCCCTGAGGGCAAGTCGATTGTTTTTGCGTCCGATAAAGACGCGAAATCACGCTATGAATTTAACATTTTCACTGCCGCCTGGCAGTAGAAAAAGCTCGAAGGGGCCATTATCCTAGCTGTGTGCCGTGTGCTACTGTGCTATTAGTTCGGTCAAGGCAATACGAATCGGGACGCTTGGTCGTGGAACGACCTTTGCGTGGCTTTTTCGACGGTGGTCTTTGACTGGGAGAGGACGATCGAATGACTCCCAACCCCCCGAGTCAACGTTTCAAGGACGCTACCCTCTTTGAGGTGGAGTCTATCCTATATGCCTGTGAAGCCGAACACCGCCTGTTCCGGCAGGCGGCGGATCGGTTTCATGGAAAGATAGCAAGACATTTGCACGCGCTGCAAATTGTTCTGGCTGATTCCAAGGCGAGCCAGAAGTCAGACTCTCGCAAAACCGGAGTCAGTCCGAAAACAAATCATAAGCGCTTGTCGGAGCGCGAAATTCAAATTCTGAAACTGATCGCTGAAGGAAACGGGACGAAACAGGCGGCTCATGCAATGGGCATTGCCTACAAAACTGCTGAGGGACACCGGTCCAAACTGATGACGAAGCTCGGCATCCACGATTCCGTGAGCCTGACCCACTATGCCATTCGGGTTGGCCTGGTCGACCCGTAGGCGGTATACTAAGAATACCTTAGGGTGTTTACCCTAGGCAGGCAAACTACCCCGATTGACTCCACTCTCACATTTGATCAAGAATCGGCGTATCGCTGTTTTCTAATAATTTTAATTGAGTTGTTCGGAATCTGAAGCTTCACAGATCGCGTATTTTTGAAGCCGGGACCGCTTCGTCCCGCAGCGGGTGTCGGCGCTATCTTACAGCGTTTGCCGGATCTGGCGAACAGCGCCCTCTCCGGTTGCTGTGCTCACATGATCTGGCGCGAAATGAAGGAGGGGTCCATGGATCTGGAACTCATCATCGCCAAATTGCACGAGGAACTCGGTCTCATTGACCGCGCCATTGCGGATCTGGAGCGCCTGCCGGTCCGAACCCTGCGCCGTCCGGGCAGGCCGCGCAACTGGAGACACACAGGGCCGCGAACCAGCGAGACGCGCAAGGAGCGGCCCCAGGAGGAAAACCGATGCTGAATCACAGGGCTGTGATGGAGTGCCGGTTTGCGATGCCAATGGAGCCGGCCGCGCCGGCGGCGCCCGTCATGTCGTATCAGTGCCAGTGCGGGCGGAGGTGGCATGCGCCCGGGCCGAATTCGCTGAAGAACGGCGATTGCCGGTGGATCTGTTCCTGCGGTGCGACACTGACTTTGCGAAACGGCGTGATCTTCGCGCCGGCAACCGAACCGGGCGAGGTCCCCGCCAGCGCAAGCCGGCTCCAGCGCTGGGTCGCTCGGGGAGGTGGATAGTCATGACCAGAGCGGGTGCGACTCCGCGCATGAACATTACCGTCGTCTCATACGACCAGAATGGGACGGACCAGGCCGAGCTCGAAGGCATTTTCGGCGCTGCTGAGTGGCCGCTGTCCCCGGGCCTGCAATGGAAATTGAAGATCGTGGCCAACCCAAGGTCGGCGTGGGTCGCGATCCGAAGCGCCCGCATCCCGTTGATGGTATGCGGATGCGACACGCAGCCGGAGCTATGGAAAGAAATGCTCGGCAAATTCGCGCTGCTGGACAAACCGCCTCTTCTAATTGTGACGTCGCGGCTGGCCGACGACCGGCTTTGGGTGGAGGCGCTGAATCTGGGTGCATATGATGTCCTGGCGAAACCGTACGACAGCAATGAAGTGGTCCGCACGTTCAGTTGCGGGTGGTTGCGGTGGCAAGGCCACTATACGGCCGCGGCGGCCTCGGTGTCTCCGGCGCAAGACAAGGCGTCATAGCGCGCGTCTCCGGTCGCACTGGCTGCGATCGCCGTTAATGCTGAATGGGGATCACCAGGGGCCCCGGCGGATTGGAATTGATGTTCGCCGGGGACGATACGCCGTTGATCGCGATGGTGAGCGGATAATTTCCGGCCGGCAGATTCGCGAACTGCTGCGGCACCGTGAAGTTGATCTGGAATTCGCCGACAGTCACCAAGCCAGCGGCGTCGGCCGGAATTACGATGTTGCCGAGCGTTACAGTCACGCCGCTGATGGGCTGAAAGCTCACCTGGACTCCCGCCGGTGAGGCCGCCAGACCCGATCCGAATAGCTGAATCTGGTCTCCGGGTTTGGCGTTGCGGAAAAGAGAGCCAATCGAGGGGTCGCCGGCAAACTTGCCGTCTTGAAACACCGCCGCAGCATAGTTGGTTCCGTTCAATATGACCGGCCAAATGCCCGGCGCGCTCGCCGCGGTGCCCACATTAACGGAGTTGCTGGGGCCCGCTGCGTTCGTCACCTGGACCGATGCCAGCCCGGAGATTCCCGCCGGAACCTGAAAATCCACTTGGCCCGGGCTGATGTAGTACACCGCTGCGGACTTGCCGTTTACGGATACGGAAGTGCCGTCGACCTGGGTGGGCAGGCCGTTGCCGAGCCCGACGAAATCGGGGGCCGCCCAAACTCGGGAAGTCGTGGCGAGGTTCGCGCCTTTCAATTGCGCCCAGGATCCGGCGACCAGCCCGCCCGGAGAATAGGTAGCGCCATTAGCGACCGTTCCTGCCGTCAACACCGGCAGCGCGGCGGGCGCGGCGCTGATAGTGAACGTGCGCGACATGAACTGGCGCGCGCCTGTGTCGCATCCGTTCATAAAAAACACCTGCCCCGTAAGCTTCGTGTGGCCGGAGGCGGTGCCCGGTGACATGAACGACGGATACCAGCCATCGAACTGCCCGCCGGCCGTTTGGCCGGGGCACGGCGCCGTAGCCGGGAACTGTGAATTCTGGATCATCTGCGGTTCGGTCCAATCCTGGTAGTCGAGGCTGGTCGCCGTCGAGTAATACCAGGCGCCGACGCGCGCGGTGCTCGGGCCGCTGACGCAAACAAAGATCATGAGGTACACGCCAAGGTCGTCGTTGTAGTTAATCTCGGAATGCGCCTGGCCGCCACCGCATCCCGATCCGGGAAGCGGGCTCGCATCCATCCCCCCGATGCCAGGCTGAGTGAACGAGCCGTTGTACCATTTCAAAAATGTCAAGGGGTCTGGGCCGAGTTTGGCGCGCGCCACGCGAATCAGTCCATCCGTGGTGCCCGTCGGACTCGGCCGGTACAAGTAGGTGACGTAGAGATAGTAATCGCCGTTGGGATTCTTATCGACGAATGCGCTGGGAATCGCGTCGCCCATTGCCGGATGCGCCACGGCCGGTTGGGGATCGGAACTCTGCAGGACGGGATGGCGTGCGGGGCCACCCAGCGGGCCGTTGATCGGAGAGGGCCACGTCTTGCCGTTATCCGAAGACCGGGCGAAACCCACGGTTGCGTAAAAAGGCTGCTGGTTCACGCCGCCCGGGCAATGGTTCTCGGCCTCGTAAAGCATGATCAGGTTTCCTGGCGGCAGTGTCGGGTCTTGAACCACGGAGCCGGGCGCCGCATAGTTGCCGTCGAACTCGGTCTGATACGTGGGATTGCACTGATCGATCGCGGTCGGCGGCGCCATGACCTGGCGGTTGTATCCGAGCGCGGTGGCGAAGTTGAAGTTTTTCAGGTCCGTGGTCTCGAGAACCACCCCTCCACCGGTCCCGCCGGAGATTTTGCTTGCCGCAAAGACCAGGTACGCGTTGGAGCCGGGCGCTGGAGGGAAGAAGGTTGTATGCTCGTCGGGAAGGTCCACGAGGTGATTGGGATCCGACGCGGTGTTGGGATATGTCAGCGTCTGATCAGGTCCAACGGAGAAAGACTGGATTTGGAGAGGCGCGGGGGGTTGCGCAGCGAGAGCCACAGAGAGACCAGTCAGGGCGAGCGACGTCATGATGGAAGTCATCTTTCGTGTCATTTAGGTCCGAAGTTAGTGTTGGATTGGAACCACCAGCGGCGCCGGAGGGTTCGTATTGATATTAGCGGGAGAAGAAACGCCGTTGACAGCGACGGTGAGCGGGTAATTCCCGGCCGGTAAGGTCGCGAACTGCTGCGGCACCGTGAAGTTGACTTGGAATTCTCCCGACGCTACCAGGGCGGCAGCGGCGGCGGGAACTGTGATCGTTCCGAGCGTCACGGTCACGCCTGAAAGCATTTGCACGGCGACTTGCGTCCCCGAGGGGGAAGGGGCGAGACCGGTGCCAAAGAGCTGGATTGTGTCGCCCGCTTTCGCGTTGCGGAATAAAGAGCTGGCGGAGGGATCGCCCACGATTTTGCCGTCGAGAAACAAGCCGGCGGCATAGTTGGTCCCATTCACAGGGATTGGAATGATGCCGGGTGCGTTGGTCGCGACTGCCCCCGTAGCGATATTCGTGCTGGCGCCGTTGTTCATGACTTGCACCGAAGCTATGCCGGAGACTCCGGCCGGCACCTGGAAATTCACCTGAGTCGGGCTGACGTAACTGACCGCAGCCGGAATTCCATTGACGGTTAGAGAAGTTCCGCTGAGGTTCGTGGGCAGATTGTTTCCCAAGCCGGCAAAATCGGAAGTAGCCCACGGCCGCGCCACGGTAGCGAGTCCCGATCCCTTCGCCTGCGCCCAGGAGCCCGGCACCAGGCCGCCAGCGATATAGGTAGCGCCGTTTGCCACCGAGCCCGGTGTGAGTGTGGGTCCGGCGGGACCCGTTGTGATTGTGAAGGCGCGCTCGGAGAATTGGCGTCCCGGCGGGGGCGTGCCCGCGCCCTGACAGCCCCACAGGTAGAATACGTATCCCGTAAGCGAAAGATGGCCCGCGCTTTTCCCGAGCGACATGAACGTCGGATAGTAGCCTTTATAGTCGGCGCAGCCGCCGGAACCGTCGAAGGGGCTCCAGGAGCCTGCGATTTCACTCGGCGTCGACCATTGCGTCTGGTCGGAAAGGGTGTAGCTGGTGGAGTAGAACCATGCGGCTCCTTGCCCCGTGCCCGTGCCGGGACCGAGAGCGGGATCGCCTGGGGACACACACAAGAATGTGAGCAAATACTGCTGAGTGTCCTCGACGTAACTGATCGAGCTTCCATATTGAAGCTGCGTCGGAGCCCCGCAAGTTTGGAACGGTCCGGCAGGCAAGACGCTCGACTCCGCGCCACCGAGCCCGGGGGAAGCAAATGCCTGCCCGTTCCACTTCTGGAAGGTGAGCGGCGCGGCGCCGCCATTGAGTTGTGCGCGCGCCACTCGAACGCTCCCCGAGTTGGCGTAGAGGTAAGACGCGGGACCTCCGGCAACATCGTCGACGAAGCCCGAAATCTCCTGCTCGCCGGTCTTGACGGTGAGAGGCTTTGCCGCTGCCATAAGCGAAGCCAGCGAAGTAGGAGGTGTTATCACCGGATAACGCCCGTAGGCGGCCGGCGGCGTCGTGGCGCAATTGTTCCCCATGCAGACATTGGCGCCGAGCGCGCCCATCGGCGCATTAGGCCCTTGCGTCGGATTGACGCCGGGAAGCGGGACGAAGCTGAACGTGGAAGTACCTCGATACGTCGGCCAGCTCTTGCCGTAGTCGAGCGACGTGGCAATGGCTAGCGAGATGTAGTCATCGGTATTGCTCAACACTGGGCCGCCGGCGTTGCCGATGCAGGCGTTGGTTCCTTCGTAAACCATCAGCAGGGCGCCGGGGCTGGCGGTGGGGTCCTTTACGACGGAGCCTGGCGCCGCATAGTGCATGTCAAACGTCTGGTCCTGGTGCGCGGGGTCGCCATCGGACACAACCGGACAGTTATCCCCTTTGCTGGAAGGGTTGAACACCTGCCCGAAGCCGCCGGAGTAGGAACCGTATTCATCGGCTCTCGGTAAATCGAGGGTCCAGTGCCCGCTGCTATCGGGTCCCGACCCGCCAGAGAGCACCGCCACCCCGATGCTGGCATGGCCTTGCTCCGGGCTGGCCAGGAAGAACAGATAATCCTGGTTCGATCCGAGCGTTCCCGGAGCGAATATGGTGGAATGTTCGTCCGGCGCCGCTCCGACACCCAAATTGCTGCTGTTGATGGAACTGCCTCCCGGGCCGAGCACGAGTTGATGCGTGTCGGAGCTTCCGGTTGGGCAACTGCCCGCACCGCCGGTGCCCGTTGGGCTGCACGCCGAGATCGACGTGATGACGATGGGATGCGTGCCTTGTGCAACCGTTGCCAGGCAGGTTAGCAGTATTCCCAGAGTGGACTTGAGCATGAGCGGTGTGGACATCTCCTAGTGTTGGACCGGCACCAGCAGCGGCCCCGGGGGACTCGAGTTGATCGTGGCGGGGGAGGAAACACCATTGACGGTGATGGTGATGGGATAACTCCCCTCCGGCAGCGCCGCAAACTGCTGTGGCACCGTGAAATTGATCTGAAATTCGCCGGGCGCAACCAGGCCCGCCGCATCGGCGGACACTGTGACATTCCCCATCGTTACCGTTACGCCGCTGACCGGCTGAAAGCTCACCACCACGCCGGCCGCCGATGGAACCAAGCCGGTGGCATAGAGCTGAATTTTGTCGCCGGCCTTGGCTTTGCGAAATGCCGAACCAAGCGATGGGTCCCCCACATACTTGCCGTCCAGAAAAACTCCGCCCGCGTAGTTCGTACCATTCGCAATAATCGGCACAATACCGGGGGCGTTGCTCACCACCGCCGAGGTGACGGCATTGCTTCCGAAACCGTTATTGAACACCTGCAAGGAGGCCGTCCCCGAGATCCCGGACGGGACTTGAAAGTTCACTTGTTCCGGGCTGGCGAAATAGACGGCAGCCGGCTGGCCGTTCACCTTGACGGAGGTGCCGCTTAGATCGGTGGGCAGGTTGCTTCCCAGACCGGCGAAATCGGACGAGTTCCAAACGCGATTCACACTGGCCAGATTCGCACCTTTGATTTGGGCCCAGGAGCCCGGCACCAAACCTCCGGAAACATAGGTGACGCCGTTTGCCGGAGGGGAACTCAGAACTGGAGCGGAGCCGAGCAGGCCGAGACCCTGGAGCGCGGCAATGTTCGCGGCCCGCACCTTGTTGACGAGATCATACTTCGGCCTGTCGGTGACATCGACCAAGCCAAAGGCAAGGTCCTCGCCTACCAGCAGACCGTTCGAGATATTGCCCACGCCGTTGGTGTTGCCGCGCCCGGAGATCGGCTCGTCCCGGTAGTCGAACCATTCCACGCCGACCAAATAAGGGTAGGCGCTGGTGTTCTGCAGCCACTGGGCGTAGGCATCGCCGGAAGCGGAGTCCGAGAGCGTGATTTCCGGCGTGATGTATCCGCTCCATCCGAAGCCGCGGAGTCCGCCATAGGCGGAAGGAAAAGAGAACTCGCCGATGAGCACAGGCTTGTTCGTGCCGCGAACCAGCACGTCCACATCGGGTGTGACAAAAGTGGAGGAGTAATAGTCCATACCGATGACGTCGCAATTGGACGCTGCGATCGGCCAGTCCGCCGGATAATCGCGCGGTAGGATCCAGCTTCCCAGGTACAGGTGATTGGGATCGATGGCTTTGACCGTCTGATACAGCGTTGCGTAGTAATTCTGTTCGTAGTAGCGCCGCAGGGTCTCAAGATCCGGCGCCGGCGGCGCCGGTCTTGCGGCATACACATCGGCTGCGGTCGAGGCGGTGATCTTCCAGGCGGTGGCCAGCGCGCTCACGCTGCCGCCATAGATCGCGGCGAGCGCCTGGTTCACCAAGCTGATTTTAGCCGGCACGGCAGCGCCGAGACCCAGAATCCCCTGCACTTCAGCGGTTTGCACAATCTCGTCCTTCTCGTTGCCCACCGACCAGCCAATGATGTAGGCATTCGTGACGTTCGCGCCGATCTGGCTTGTTAGTGTGGCCTTGAGCTGGCTCACGATGTTCGCGTCAAACACGTCAGGGTGGCCGCCCGGTACGACGTTGGGAACGGCCCCATGGTCGAGAACGGGGTTGACCGAGAGACCCGGCTGGGGGTGGGTCCACTTTCCCGCCCCCGCAAAAGCCCAACTAGCGAGGCGCTGCTTGGTCACTGCGTTCTTGGCATCCCTCCAGGTGCTGCCGTATTTGCGGATTTCGTTGGCGATGTCGAACGAGACATAGGCCGTATTCTGCGCGTCGCCGTAAGCGTTCTGCGAGGAGGCTGGCGCCAGTGGACCCGTCTGGCCCGGCAGTTGAGCGAACATGGATTCCCGCCCAGTAACCGGTGTAACGCCTTCATAGATACCGCTCAGCCCGATATAGAAGAGCGGATTTCCGAGCGGAGAAATCAACCACCAGCGATTGTTGTGGAACGCGGTGTGGTAATAGCCGGTGGCCTGATCGGTCCAGTTGGCAAGCGTGGAACCGCCGTATATGTCCACGCCGCCTAGCGGCCCGTTGTCGGCCAGCCAGAATTGTTCTTCGGCGATCGCCGCCTGCAGATCGCTGTCGGTGGATACTTTCGAAGGCCAGTTGCCGTAAGTCGCTTGCCCGTATGCATCCACGTAGGGATCGAATTGATGCGGGTCGGGAACGAGAGGATCGAGGCGGAAGGTCGCTGTGAGCGTGGTGCTCTGTGAGGGGTCTTCATTGAACGCCGCCGGCCAGGGAGCAGGGCCTCCCGCCAGCAGGATCAACGGCAAGGGCAGGGTGTTGTTCCCATCGGGTGGCAGCGATAACGAACTCGCGGCGTTGGATATCTGTAAAGAGATTTCCGTCGCCACATAAGCCGGCGTTCCCTGGGTCTGCCCAAGCTGTGATCCGTAGAGTGGCTCTGCTGCAGGGCGGAATGCGCCGGACAAGTTTCCGACCGATTGTCCGTTCACCGAAAGCTGCTGTGGTCCGGCGGCCGTGACCACGGCCTTGGCTGTGTAGACATGCCCGGTTTGCCAGGCTTGTGTGACCGCAAGACGGTGGTTGGCGGTTCCGTCGCCGACAGTAAGCACGATATTGATCGAACTGAGCGGACAGGAGCCGGTTGTATCGGCCTGTCCCTCCAGCGACAGCGCGAGGCCGAGGTTCGTGCCGGAGTGGTTCGCCAGGTAGAAACGGCACTGGGTTTCGGCTTCGAGGCGGAGTGCGGCCGGCATCAGGGAACCCGACAGAATCAGAAGGAAAGTCCAGTGCAACATTGCGATCGTTGGGTTCAATAGTCCGTTTCGGGATTGAAGGGTTTCGTCGGGTAGGTCGCGGCAACCGCGGGCGGACTGATCACGGGATTCGAGCGGCCAGCTTGATTCGGGTCAAACACGATGAACCCTGCGAGCGGCGAACCCTTGGGCAAAGAATAATCGTCAGCGGGATACGCCGGGTTGGCAAATCCTGGATTCTGCACCACGCTTTGGAGGTCTTCGCCGGCTTTTTGCTGCCATTGCGAGAAAGGATAAAACGTCCACTTGGCGGTGTTCCCGACGCACAGTTGAGTCGGTCCGGCGTTGGGCTGAACGTGGAAGGCCTGCGGATCGGCTGCGAAACCGCCATCGGTGCGCCAGTAGAGATTGTTGTTCCACTGCTGGAATGCCGTATACGCAAATCCGCCGCTATACGTGCAACCTCCTTGCGTGTAGAACGCGGGAGAGGAAGCCGCAGTCCGGTCGAAATAAAACAGGTTGTTGGTGGCAACAAATGCCAGCGCGGCCACCGTTGGCACGCTGCCGGAAGGATAGGGATTGTTGTCGTTGATCAGGGACTGGCGTGCAAACGCCAGAATATTGTTCCTGATCGTATTCGCTTCGTTCGGCACGGGCGGACCCTGCGGCAGATTCACGGCGTTGCCGGAGACGCGATAGACCAGATTATTCTCCACGTCCACCAGGCCGGTCTGGTTGTCCAGATAGATGCCGTTGCCTCCATAGCCATCCGCGTCTAGTGCGGAAGCGTCGCTGACGTCATGGACCTTGTTGTTGAGAATCTTGTTCCCGGCCGCGGTAAAGACGGAGTTGCCCGTGCCGATACGGATGGAGCCGCCGTCATTCATGATGCCCTGCTCCAGCTTGTATACGTGATTGAACGATATGGTGTTATTGAACGCCCCGCCACCATTTGGCTTGAAGGTGTCTCCAGCGCAATGGCAGATGGATATGGCTACGTGGTAGCCGTCATAGACGTCGTTGTGCGTATACGTATTGTCGTGGCCGACTCCCTGCGCAATTCCAAAAACGCTTGGGAACGTGCGCCCGTATCCTTCGACCACGTTGTTCGCCACGGTGAGAAGCTGCGGCACGCTGGCATCGGAGTCTGACGACTTGGCGCCTTCACCGATGCGCAAACCCGATGCGCCCAAATCGTAGAACCCGCTGTTCTGCACGGTCACCTGCGAACTGACGCCGCTGACGCTGTTCGCGAGGCACCAGGCCGGCGACTGGGAATCGGTACAGGACAGAATTTCCAGACCCGCCCCCGAAGTCTGTGTGACGATGTTGGAATCGAAAGTGATCTGCTGCGAGTTCTGGAACGACACCGCGGCGCTGATGGAGGTGTCCAGTTCCTGGGACGCGTAACCCGATACCGGGACGATGAAGTTGTCGTGTGCAAACGTCAGACCCTGAAACGTCACATATTGCAGATTCGTGGCTGTCAGCACTTGAGTGAGTTGCGGGATCACTACCGTATCGCTATTTGGATTCTCGCCTGGCGCCGCCAGATAAGTGAGCGTCCATGGATTCGTGGATCGGTCAAGAAACCACTGGCCTGGTTGCGTAAGAGCGTCCTGGACGTTCTCCACCAGATAGCGGTGACCCGGGATGAACCCGTTCCGCCCCGATGTCTGCACCGTCGGCCCGGTCAGGTAAACAAGATGACGCGCGGTATCCACGCAGCTGAGGCGCAATTTGGAAGCCACGAATTGTTCGAAGTCCAGTACTTCGATATCTCCGGCCAACGATGGGTTGCCGGGGGGCTGGGCGCACGGGTTGCCGGAGGGAGGGGCCAGGTTCTTCCAGGTGCCGGCTATCGGATCCGCCGGATCGAATTGGAATCGATCGAAACATTCCCAACCGCTGCCGGTGACGTAAGAGGAGCAATTCGCCTCCGGCGCCTTCGCGGGCGGGCCGGGCGCATTGAGGTAAACTGCACCGACGATTCGGTAGTACGTGCCGAGAGAGCCGCCCAGACGGGGACGCAGTCTGCGCACGCCGTTGTAGAAGAGGTTTTCGAAATACTGCGTGGATGCGCTGAGGGCAGCTTTCCAGATGTTCCCGCCTATACTCGTCCAGTTCTGGACTCGAACGCCGCCGCTGATGACCGGAGTCTCGCCCGGGTAGTTTTCATAAATTATCTTCATGGACGGACTTCCCGAATCGACCGCGCTGAACTGCACCGTTGCCGGAAGGAAGTAGGTGCCGCCGCGGAGTTGGACCGAGACTTGCTTCAGCGGAGCCTTCGCGAGCGCCTGGATCGCTACGCGCGCGCGATCGAGGCTGGCAAATGGGCCGTCAGTGTTCGCGGTATTGGGAGCAGCGAGCGTGCCGCTCCAGGAATCGCTGCCGTTCGGCGCCACATAGAACGTAACCACCGAAGGTGAAACAGGGCCCGGCTGTATGGGGACTACGATCGGAGCGGCCGGAACGGTATTGATAGCCGCCGGCGAGGCGACGCCCGCTGCCGCGATCGTGATCGGATAATTCGCTTCCGGCAGATTTGCGAACTGCGGCGGCACCGTGAAATTGACTTGGAATTCCCCGGGGCCGACCAGACCAGCCGCGTCCGCGGGAACCGTGATGTTTCCGATCGTAACCGTTACGCCGCTTACCGGCTGGAAGCTCACTCTTACTCCCGCCGGCGAAACCACCAAGCCGGTCGCGTAGAGCTGAATGGCATCCCCGGGCTTCGCCTTCCGGAACGAGGAGCCAATCGACGGATCGCCCACATACTTGCCATCCAGGAACACGCCGCCCGCGTAGTTGACGCCGTTGACAATAATGGGCACAATCCCCGGGGCGTTGCTCGCTGCCCCGGCGGTCACTCGGTTGCTTCCCACTCCGTTCACGAACACCTGCACCGTGGCGGTCCCTGAAATTCCGGACGGCACTTGAAAATTCACTTGTCCGGGATCCACAAAATAGAGGGCGGCCGACTGCCCATTCACTTTCACCGACGTTCCGCTCAAGCTCATGGGTAAGCCGTTCCCAAGCCCGGAGAAGTCCGAGTCGCTCCACAGCCGGCTGACCGTCGCGAGACCGGTGCCTTTGACTTGCGCCCAGGAGCCCGGCACGAGGCCGCCGGCGATATAGGTGACGCCGTTAGCCACGCTGCCGTTCGTGATCATCGGCGTCTGGGCGCCGCCCCGCAGAGGAAGAAAGGACGCGCTGAACAGCAGGAATGCCGGAATCGCGCTTGTAGTTCGCGTTGGCGGAAGTTTCATGAGAATTGATAACCCGGAGTGTGGGACAAGGTTGTGGAGGGCTCGGATCGAATCGTTTTCCTATTTAGGCTTCGGCGGATATTTCTCGAATGACTTCTTGACCATGTCGTCGAGTTTGCCCTCGATCTTGTTCGGATCGCTCTTTTCTTCGCGTGCGATGGCACGCCAGACCAGCGAGCGGGTGCCAGGGTCGCGAAGATCGATCACCAGTGTCCCCTCCGTATACGGAATTCTGACAATGCGGGTGCCCCAGCCGCGCCAGCCAGCCGGATACGCCTCGCGCTCGACGCGGCGCGCCGAGCCGAGGTGGTAGCGCACATTAAGATCGGATTTGCCGGAAACCATGGTCAAGCCGCGCGCCGTCATGTACTTCTCGATATCGGCGTCAATCCGCTTCTTCGTCAGTTCGCTGTTCAGCGCGGGGTTCCTGCTGGTCAGCTGGCCGTCGCGGATGGCGAACGTCTTGTACTTGGTGAAGTCCGCGCCCTGGTCGAATTCGATGTCAATTTTCTGCGCGAATGCGCCCGAGGCGGCGAGCAGCGCGAGCAATGCGAGTCTCATCATGGTGACTCTAGCACGAGCGGCTACGAGCTGGACTTGCCGCCCCATAACTCGTTAATCGGGCCGTACAGGTTTTGGTCCGAGAAGGGGACGTATTCGAAGCCGCGCCCGAACGGGTCGTCATGACGGACGGTAGTCCAGTCGATGCCCATTGCAGAATAGACTGTCGCTTCGATGTCTTCCGGATTGATGGTGCGGGCCCGGCCCCAGCCGGGATCGGCCGTGGCGGATCCATCTGCGGTAGTCGAACCGATGGCAACACCGCCCTTGACGCCCGCGCCGGCGAAGACGCAGGACTGCTGCAACCAGTGGTCGCGGCCTCCCGCAGCCGAAAGTGGACCCACAGTGCGTCCGAATTCGCCGACCATTACCACCAGCGTCTGGCTCAGCAGGCCGCTCGTTTGCAAGTCGGTCAGCAACGCCGAATACCCGTTGTCCAGCGGCGTTCCCATCGTGTACAGATTGTTCCCCTTGGGATTCTGTTGGCCGTAAATGTCCTGATGCATGTCCCAATTCAAATTGGTGATCAGAACAAACCGCGTCCCCTGGTTCGCCGCCAGAATCTGCTTGGCCACCAGACAGGCGTTTCCGAAAGAACTGTTCCCGTAGCGCTGGCTGTCCGTAGAGGAGAATGCGAACGTGCTGTCGACAATCTTGTTGTACATCAACTGCTGCGCCGCGTTGTAGAAATCGTTGTAGTCCTGCAGGGGCTTGCCATAGGGTGAGTTCGTGCGCAGGGAGCCGTCGATCGTTTGCAGTTGCGAGTACATCTGGCTGAACCGTCCGCCGGTCGCGCCGGTGGGATCGTCAGGGTTGGTCGTGTCGGGAATTCCGGTCGAAATCGGGTTCAGCTTAAAGGGCGCATAGGTCGCCGGGAAGTAGCCGTTCGTCACGCAGGCGCCGGAGTTCAAAGCCACGAACGTGGGGAACAGTTGCCCTGGCTGAGTCTTCTCGATCGATACAACGCTGCCGATATTAGGTGCGATGTTTCCAAGCGCGGCGGCCGGGTTGCGGCCGATTTGTGTCCAGTGTTGCGCCAGAGTGTGCACCAAGGCATGCGCCTGCATGGAGCGGACGATCGCCAGATTCGGCAGCAGGCCTCCGATCTTCGGCAGCAGGCCCATCGGCCAATTGATCCCGCCCACGGTAGTGGGGTTAAAATTCGACGGCGTTACCCCGTTGACGACCTTCAGATCAAATGTATCGGTATGGCTGATTGCTCCCGCCAGCAGGATGAAGATCACGTTCTTGGCCGTGTTCTGCGTGGTAACACCCTGGGAGGTCGGCGCCTGTTGTGCCTCAGCGAGCCGCGGCAGCAGAAACGAGCCGGTGACACCTGCGCCCAGGACGGAAAAGAACTGACGGCGGCTGACGTAGGGACGATGGAAAAAGGTCAGGTGATGGTGCGGATGCCGCTTCAGGAACCGTTCGACTCTCTCACGTTCGCTCATCGCACTCTCCGTCAGTAATTGAACACGAAATCGACCTTGTTATAGAGAGACCACAACAGATTCTCGGCCTGCTGGTTGCGGTTGCCCGTAGCCAGTTGGCTGAGGGCAGTGGTCATCTCCTGGCTGGTGGGATTGCGCGACAGGACTGCTATGAACAGCGTGTTGACGAGCTGGGAATCGGGAAGCCCCAGATTCTGTACCAGCAGGCTCGTCGCCACCCCCGTCGATTTGACTCGGCTCATTACGAATGCGTCGTTCATCAGGTCGAGCGCTTGTGAGATCGAACCATCACCGCTCCGCACTTCGTCATCGCGGTTCCCACGCAGAAAAGCGTCCAGGAACGGCGTTACGGCATTTCCGGCCGAAGGCGTATTCAATGGCTCGGGGAACTGCATCGCCTGGCTAAGCGTGCCGTTCGACGCCACGGCATATGAGGGAATGATGTTGCTCGATTGCGCAATCGCGTCGTGCACTTCTTCGGACCAGAGGCGCCGCACGAAGTGGCGCGCATAGAGCGCGTCAAACGTGGAACTATACGCGCCGTTGTAGCGGGAAGAAAGCTGGTACGCCTGCGAGTTCACGATGTCTCGCATCAGCCACTTGAGATCGTATTGATGGTTGATGAAGTCCTGTGCCAGCCCATTAAGTAGCTGCGGATTCGTGGCCTGCAGCGTCCAGGGAGCGGCTGGCGGATTATTGGGATCTTGTCGCAAGGGGTCGAACTGGTCCGGCGGATCCACCAGTCCCACCCCGAAAAAGTAAGCCCAGAAGCGATTGACCGTGGCGCGTGCAAATTGAAAGTCGCTGGTGATATCGCGTGCCAGCGCCTGGCGGTAGCTTTCGCCTGGACGCGGCGTGTCGCCGGTGAAGAAGTATTGAGGAGGGACGTTCGTTTGGGTACCGCTCGGCTGCCGCGGCGGCCGGTTGCCCGTTGTGGTGTTCAGCGGATAATCCAGGTGTGCCGCCTTGGTATTGTCGGCGACGTTCCAGTAGTACGGCTGGCCGTTCACTGCGTTCGGCGTTGCCGTCCGTGACGTGTCGGTATGCGACAAATACGACGATAGCTGCCAGGCTTCGTACCGAGTGGTCTGGCTGCCCCACAGGCTCAGCGCATCCAGATGGCCGTGACCGTTGTGGCACAACAAACAGTTGACGTGCGCGATGCCCATGAACATGTCAAAAATATTGGCTGTCTGCTGATCGAAGATGTCCTGGATCGGGCCCCCCGTGACCACGCCTCCGACCAGGAGGTTGAGAGTCCCCATCTGATAGCTGTTCGTGCCGGTGGCGGTAATCATGTCGCGCGCCATCTGGTCGTACGGCTCGTTCGCGGCCAGCCCGCCCCGCACGTAATCGTTGAACGCTTTCACCCCGTCGGTGAAGCGCCGGATCTGCGAGTTCTGCGAATTGTTCTGATATAGATCGCCGAAGAACATCGTCCACTTGTCGATCCATTCCGGTTTGGCGATCAGTTCATCGACGAGGGCGGCGCGCTTATTGGGCGTGGCGTCCGCTACGAAGCTGGCGACTCGCGCCGGGGTCGGAATGCGCCCCGTCAGATCCAGGGTGACGCGCCGGATGAACTCATAATCGGTGGTTGGCGGGGCTGGCGTGACTCCGGCGGCCTGCAGCGCGCCAAAAATATAGAAGTCGATCGTGCCCGGTCGGGCGGGCTGATCGAACGTGTAGGTTCGGCTATCCGGCGGCACATAGGCCAGCTGCGCGGCCACCTCGCGGGTCAGAGCGCCCACAGCTGCGCGGTGGGCGCTTAAGCCATTCAGCGGCAGAGCCTTAGAGACAAAGTTGTTGTATTGAGGTCCGAACAGGATACATTCCGGATGTGGTACGACGTAATCCGGGATCCCGTCCTGCGCCGCTGCCAGCGAAGCGAAAATCAAGAAACACCATCGGATGCTCCAGCTCATATCCCAGTTCCCCTACATCAGGTTCCCTTGGTAGTGAACCCGGATTGGCGCGAAAACACTCGTCGAAAAGACATTAACGGTTTTGAATCCGTTTCGGCAAGGCTATCCGCAGTCAGTTGCGTGCGAGCCGTAAGCCGGCAGCCGCCACGATTACCGTAAGTTAACCTCTTCATACTCCCGTGAATTGGCCCGACCGGTTCATTCTAGCGATACCGGAGGGGCGATGAAGGCGATTCTGCTGGTCTTGCTGGTGTCACGCAGTCTCCTGGCAGCCTCCTGGCCTGATGACCTGGCGCAAGCCGAGCGTCTGAGGCAGGCTGGAAAGGACGCGGAAGCCGAGCAAGTTTATCAACAGGTAATGGACGGCGCTCGGCAGTTAAACCCGGCACAGCTGAACGCCCTGGCAATTGAACTAGACCGGCAGAGGAGAGACCGGGAGGCGGAGTGGGCCTATCGCCGCTCGCTGGAGGCATGGGATCGTCTGGGGCCAGGGATGGCTGTCAGCCGCTTCGTTACAGAAGAAAACCTGGGGACGCTTTTGCAGCAGCAAGGGCGCTATGGCGAGGCGGAGGCTCTACTCTTGGATGCGTCGCGCAAAATTGAAGCCGCCTCCGGTTCCGGCAGCCTGAACAGCGCCCGCGCCGCCAGTGCTCTCGCCGCGCTCTATCAGGCTTGGGGACAGCCGGGCAAAGGGGAAGCATGGGCTGTCCAGGCCGACGAGATTCTCTGGACGCGCGCCGATGTGTCCCAGGACGAGCGCTTTGCGAGCCGCCGGATGCGGGCCTCTCTGCTGCTGGCGGAAGGCCAGTATCCGGAGGGCGAGGCCCTTATGCGCGCCTCGCTCCCGAATATCCCAGATCGGCAAGCAGTGGGCGCGTATAATGATTTGGCTACGGCCGAGATCGCGCAAAATCATCTTACCGAAGCGGAGCGGCTGGCCGTGCACGCGCTCGAACTAGCGCGGCGGGTTTTCCCGGCCCAGCACCCGCTGGTCGCAGTTTCGCTGAATAACCTCGCCCAAATCCTGCGATTTGAGGGCCATTACCTCGAGGCGGAGGCCAAGTATCGCGAGGCGATTTCGGCTTGGGAGCACGCGCTCGGTCCGCAACATCCGGATACGGCCAAAGGCGTTATGAACCTGGCGGCGCTCTATTCTTTGCGCGGCCGCGAGGCGGGAGCGGAAGATTTGTACCGCCGCGCCGCCTCGGTTTTCGAAGCCTGTCTGGGAAAGACTCATCCTCTGACGCTGGTGGCGCAGAACGAGTTGGGCGAGGTGCTAAGAGCGCAGCATCGCTACTCCGAATCGGAGAGGCTCAGCCGCGCCACGCTCGAACCACTCGCATCTTCCCTGGGCGAGGAAGATCCGCGCGTGATTCGCGCTTTGTCCAACTATGCGCGCTTGCTGCAGGAAACCAACCGTCCCCGCGAGGCAGCTGCGATCAGTAAGCGCGTGAAAGGAATGACGCACGGGTTTACGACGGAACATCCGTGACTGCGGGAAACCGCATGCGTTCGAGGATTGCCTGGAAGCGCGGCTCTCCGCGCAGCGGATCATATACCGGATGCACTTTGGTCATGATCATCGGTAGTTCGCGTTGCTCGCAGCCTTTCTCGAGCCAGTCGAGTGCGCGTTCGGTTTCTCCCAGCCCGAGATGAAGTATGGCGAAACAAGTGGAGGCCACATAGCTGTCGGCGGCCCGCGTGGTGAGTTGGCCCAGGAGGTCGCGGGCCCGGTGAATATCGCCGGATAGCGCCGAAACCTGCCCGAGCGCGGCGAGGATGTTGGATAGGTCGCCGCCGAGGGATCGTCCCTTTTCCAACATGGCGAGCGCCTGCGGATAGTCGCCATTCTGAGCGTAGGCGCGTCCCATGGACGCGTAGGCTTTGTAGAAGGAGGGATCGAATTCCAGGATTTTCCGGAAACCGCGGATGGCCTCGTCATACCGTCGCTCAAACGTGCTCAGCGACGCCCGGCCCTCGTGGATAATGCTGGAGAGTGGATCGAGATCCAGAGCAATCTCGATTTCTTGGCGCGCCTCGTCGATGCGGCCAATCAGTGCAAGATAATCCGTGGCCAGCCAGTGGTGGGCGGTCGCATAGCCCGGGTTGAGGGCGATCGCCTTGCGGTACAGGCACTCCGCGTCCCCCCATTCGCGATCCCAAACGACGCGGATCGTCGCCAGCGAAGGATAGGCTTCGGCCAATGCTGGATCGAGCTCGATGGCGTGAGCCGCCGCCGCCCTTACCTGCGCGGTCCCCTCTGCCGGATTCAGCAGGCCATAGTCGACGTGCAGACAATAAGCCTCGGCCAGAGCGGCGTAGGCCAACGCGGAATCCGGATCGGCTTCGATCGCCGCTTCAAAATAGCGAACCGCCTCCCGCAACTCGCTCGGCGTACGGCGGTGCAGATGATACCGGCCCTTGAGACACAAATCGTAAGCACTGACGCTCCCGCGCGTGCGGCTGCCGGCGGAGAGATTCGCCCCCGTGACCAGTTGGATTTGGAGTGTACGCACGATGGCGCGCGCGATTTCCTCCTGAATCGCGAACACGTCCTGCATCTTGCGGTCGAAGGTCTCCGACCACAGATACAAGCCGGTGGCGGTATCGATTAGCTGCGCGCGAACGCGTAGGCTTTGTCCTGCAATCCGAACGCTTCCCGTGAGCGCGTTGGCCACGTGTAATTGGCGCCGGACTTCGCCGACGTCCTGCTCCACGCCCCGAAGCCGGGCGGCCGAGGTCCATGCCACCACCCGCATGCCGCTGAACTTGGTAAGCGCGTGGATCAGCTCCTCGGTCAGCCCGTCACTGAAATAATCGTTGTCCGCGCTTCCGCTGAGATTGGCAAACGGAAGCACCGCCACGGTGCTCGCGGCGGGCTCGGCCGGCGCCCCAGCGCCATCCTCCCGGAAGCGAATCTCCGGCGCGTAGGTGCCAGTGGCAAAATCGATCACTACCCGATCGTTGCGGCCGTCGGCTTCGTAGTAGCTTTTCAATTTGGCGCGCAGGCGGCGCGCTTCCACTCTGACGATGGGATCGACCCGGGGATCGTAGGTCTGAGGCCGATCGAAAACCTCCACCCCGATCGAATATTCCTTGAGCTCGTTGGACTTACCCTCGAGAACGCCTTCCACCGCAAAACGCAAGAATCGGGCCATGCGTTCCGAGCGGGCGAACAGACCATGCGCTGCGATCTTTTCGAGCTGCCGCCGAATCGCCGAGTGCTGGCTAGGGTTGTGCCTCGGCTGGGTCACGGGAAATTCCGCTGTATTCCCTATTATGACGGGTCCGCCGGAATTGGGTATCGGCCCCTAGGTGTAAACTCCGGCCGGATTCGGCTGTCGAAGGCCGGCTGGATTCTTCCGCGTGCGCGCGGCCGAAAGGCCTGCAATTACCCTCCAATACAAAATTTGCCTTATACGCTTGGCTACCGCCTGAATTCGACCCGGGAAATGGAATTGGCTCGTATCGCGTCTTCTTCATTTCTTCCATTCTCAATTCCATTCAATTGACTCTGATAGGGATGCTTGTTAGAATTCTGTCCGACTGGAGGCTTTCCCTGGATGAGAATTAGCCTGTCCGCCAAAGGGGTCGTTCTCTGGGCCTTGCTCACCTCCGCGCCTGTCCTCGCGCAGACGAATGTGCTCACCAACGGATCGTTCGAGTCGGGCTTAACGGGCTGGACGACCGACACCAATCTCGGCGGCGGCGCTGTGGGCACCTGCAGCTACAACGCGGCTACGGCGCCGGGTACGGAAACGCTCACTAGCGTGGCGGGGTTCCCAGCCACCGACGGGACCCAGATCGCTCTCGGCAGCGTCTCGCAAACTGCCGGCGTTGGTCTGATTATCAGTTGTGTGCTTTACCAGGATGTGGCGATCCCGGCCAACGCCACCACCGCGACTTTCAGCTTCGACATGGGCATCAAAAACGCCCTCAACAACACCAACACCGACAATGCCGCCGTAGTGGGGATCTATTCCGCTGCAACGGTCCCAGCCTTTGGCGACGCAGCGGTGGTGGGCGGCGCCAGCGGCAAGATCAACTACACCCAAGCCACGGACGTGACGCTTCAGCACCGGGCATCGGCCAGTTTTAACATTTCGTCGAAGGCTGGCCAAACCGTGCGATTTGCGCTCATCAACGCGGCGAATCAGTTAGGCCACGAAAACATCGGCATCGACAATGTCCAGTTCCTGGTAACTGTCTCCGCGCCAACGCCAGTACCGACTTTGTCCCAATGGTCGTTGGCGGGCCTCGCGCTGCTGCTGGGTGGGACGGGATTCCAGGTCCTCCGCCGGCGAGTGGCTTAGCGGCTCGCGGAACCCCGCCTCACATGCGCCGCTCTGGACGACCCCTCAAAACCCGCGCGGCAGCGGACGGACCCCGGCTAAAACCGGCCCGCGTCAGCTTCCATCCAACCCGGTTCCTCCTCGTCTTCTTTCTCTGCCTGTTGGCCGGGTTCGCGTTGCTCTTCTCGCCGTGGATTCAGTTTCTGGATGTGCGCTTTTCCCGGGTTCTGGTCCGGATCTCCCATGCTCTGATTGTTGGCTGCGGCGGGCACGCCGTTATGGACGGGGCTGTTCTGCGTAGCCCGGCCGGAGCCTTCGGCGTGGAGATGCAGGATGGCTGCAATGGAGTGAACGTGACCATTCTGCTGTGCTCCGCGATCCTGGCCTTCCCCGCGTCGTGGAGATTCCGGGCCCTCGGATTCCTTAGCGGCTCTCTCATCATCCAGGCCCTCAACGTCGTGCGCTTCATCAGCCTCTATTACATCGGCCAATACAGCTTGTCCTGGTTTGACTTCGCGCATGCGTATCTTTGGGAGAGCATGCTGATTCTGGATACACTGGTGATCTTTTGGATCTGGGTAAGCCGTGCCGGCCTATCGGGAGCCCGGGCCAATGTCAACCCCTAAACCTCACGCGAGGTTCCTGTTGCGGGCATCGGCGGCCCTGATCGTGCTGTCGGTGGTCTGGTGGGTTGCCCTTACCGGGCCGCTGCTCGCCGGCCTTCGAGAAACCGCCGGATTTATTGGAACCCTGGCTTTCGGAAGCGCCCCCTGCGACCTCATCACCGTGACCGCTTCCGGGGACTGGAACATCTGTGTGCCCGTGGCAGGTGCACAGTCAGGCGGCGGCTCTCCGGCTGGCTCCCGGCTCAACTCCGTCGAATTCGAATTGGCGCGGACCGGCCCCCTCGCATTCACTTTCGGCCTCCCCGTCTATTGGGCGGTCCTATTGAGCGGGACAGCCAGGCGGCGGTGGCGGCCGCTCGCAGCGGGAACCATCGCGACGTCGCTATTGGAAACGATCCTGTTTGTGGTGTTTCTGCGGACATACGCGGCCGCGGTTCTCGCGCAGCCGGATCCGGTCCGCACCCCGGCGGTGAAATGGCTCTTCGACGCCAGCCAGTATGTAGAGCTGAATGTTGCCCCAACTCTGGCGCCGTTTCTGGTCGCGATGTACGTTCAGCGGGACCGGCTGCGGGAGATGTTCGGAGTCGCCCGGCGCAATCGCGCCCGGCTGGAACAGGGCACTGACCGGGTTCCGCACTTCACGCGGTCTGCTTCTGTTCCGCCACCTCAATCCGGGCTTGAGCCCGTTCGAGGTCGGCCAGCGCCGCGTGGTCGTCAGACCCCGGAACGGGGTTAATGACGGCTTCGCGCGCGCGGCGCAGCGCGGCACGGGCGCGCTCGACATCAATCTCCTCAGCGCGCTCGGCGGCGTCAGCCAGAACCCGGACGTGGTCGTCCAGCACCTCGACAAACCCGCTGTGTACGGCGAGGGTCCGCCGGCTCCGCCCAACCACATACGTCAGGTGGCCAATGCCAAGCTCGCCCAGCAGCGCGGCGTGGCCCGGCAAGATTCCCATGTAACCGCTCTTGCCGCGAAGTTCCACTTCGCTCACGCGCTCGCGGACCAGCTCCCGCTCCGGCGTGGCGACTTCCAATTCCAGGCCGTCCGCCATGGCTATGCCTTCTTCAGCTCCTCGGCGCGCTGCAGCACTTCTTCGATCGTTCCCTGCATGTAGAATGCCTGTTCGGGAACTTCGTCGTGTTTGCCTTCGGCGACTTCGCGGAACCCGCGCACCGTGTCCGCGAGTTTCACGTACTTTCCGGCGATGCCTGTGAACTGTTCGGCTACGTGGAACGGCTGCGACAGGAACTGCTGGATCTTGCGCGCCCGGGCCACGGTCAGTTTGTCTTCATCAGAAAGTTCGTCGATACCGAGGATCGCGATGATGTCCTGCAGGTCCTTATAGCGTTGGAGGATTCCCTTCACCATTTGAGCGGTGCCGTAGTGATCGGCGCCGATGATGTTCGGGTCCAGAATTCGCGAAGTCGAAGCCAGCGGGTCAACTGCCGGATAAATGCCAAGCGCCGCGATGTCGCGCGAAAGGTTTGTCGTCGCGTCGAGGTGCGCGAACGCCGTCGCCGGCGCCGGATCCGTGTAATCGTCGGCCGGCACGTAAATCGCTTGCACTGAAGTGATCGAGCCCTTTTTGGTCGACGTGATTCGTTCTTGCAACTCGCCCATTTCGGTGGCGAGATTCGGCTGGTATCCGACCGCCGACGGCATTCGTCCAAGCAGGGCCGATACTTCCGAGCCGGCCTGCGTGAACCGGAAAATGTTATCGATGAACAGCAGCACGTCCTGGCCTTCCTCGTCGCGGAAGTATTCCGCTACAGTCAGGCCGGTCAAACCGACGCGCAGCCGCGCTCCGGGCGGCTCGGTCATCTGCCCGTAAATCAGCGCGCACTTGGATTTCTTATAATCCTTCGGATCGATAACACCCGACTCCTGCATTTCGAGCCACAAGTCGTTGCCTTCGCGCGTCCGCTCGCCCACGCCCGCGAACACCGAGACACCGCCGTGCTTCATGGCGATGTTGTTGATCAGCTCCATGATGATGACGGTCTTGCCGACGCCGGCGCCGCCGAACAGTCCGATCTTGCCGCCCCTCAGGTACGGCTCGAGCAGATCGATCACTTTGATGCCCGTCTCGAACATTTCCAGCCGCGTTGACTGCTCTTCGAATGCCGGCGCATGACGGTGAATGGGTGAGTATTTCTTAGCGGGAACCGGGCCCATTTCGTCCACCGGCTGGCCGATCACGTTCAGTACGCGGCCGAGCGTTTCCGGCCCGACCGGCACCTGCACGGGGTGCCCCAGGCTGATCGCTTTCATGCCGCGTACCAGACCTTCGGTCGGCTGCAGCGCGACCGTGCGCACGCGCCCTTCGCCGATGTGCTGCTGCGCCTCGCAGATGATATCGATCGGCTGCGGCACGTCGAATCCCTCGCTGATTACACGGATCGCCGTATAGACGAGCGGGATCTGCCCTTCGGGGAACTGGCAATCCACGGCCGGACCGGCCACCTGAATGACAGTGCCGACGACCTGTTCGCCGGTTCCCGCCGCCTTGTCTTTAATTACACTCGTGCTCGTGGTCGTTGCCATAATTCGCTACTCCGCAGCGGCAGCGCCGCTGACTACCTCGATGATTTCTTTGGTGATGCTCGCCTGCCGCACCCGGTTCATATACAGCGTCAGCTTCTCGATCATGTCGGATGCGTTCGACGTGGCCGCGTCCATGGCGGTCATCCTCGCCGCGTGTTCCGCGGCCGTCGATTCCAAAAGCGCCCGGAAGAATTCCATCTCCACGTATTTCGGTATCAACTGATTCAGCATCTCGGCCGGTGGCTGCTCAAAGATGAAATCCCGTACTTCGGCCTGCTGCGGAACTTCCGCCGGCAGCACTCGCGCCACGATCAGGTTCTGCGCCACTACACTCTTGAATTCGTTGAAGATCAGGTACACCGCGTCGATTTCGGCGTTCCGGTACATCTCCATCGCCTTGCGCGCGATCGCGGCGGTATCGGCATAGGACGGTTTTGCCGCCAGATTTGTGTGGTCGCCGGAAATGCGGGCCCGGCGCTTGCGGAAGAAGTCGCGCCCTTTGCGCCCGACTAATTCCATCGTCACCTCGGCTTCCCGGTGTTCGATCGTAAACCGCTGCGCGGCTTTGATCAAATTGCTGTTGAAGGCGCCCGCCAGCCCTTTGTCGCTGGTCACCAGCACCAGCAGCACGCGCCGCTCAGGCCGCCGCGCGAGCAGTGCGTTCTGTCCGGCTTCGACGTCGCGCACCGCAGCCGCGGCTACTTCCGCCAGCATCTGCCGCAGCAACCGCCCATAAGGCCGCGCGGCGATCACCCGATCCTGAGCGCGGCGCAACTTCGCCGCCGAGACCATCTTCATGGCCTTCGTGATTTGCTGCGTGTTTTTGACCGAGCGGATGCGCCGCCGGATGTCGATCAGGCTGGCCATGTCCTTCTACTTCGGCTGTTCCGCCATAAAACGCGCCTTGAATTCCGCGATCGCGTCTTTCAGCCGTGCGCGCAAACTGTCGTCCAGCGCCTTTTTATCACGTATCTCGTCCCGGAGGTCGCGATGCGCGTTGTCCATGTACCGGTACAGTTCGTCTTCGAATTTGCGGCACTGTTCCGCCGCCAGATCGTCCAGGAACCCTTGCGTGCCGGCGAAAATGATGATTACCTGCTTTTCGAGCGCCAGCGGCTGATACTGGCCTTGCTTGAGGATCTCCACCAAGTGCCTGCCGCGGTTAAGCTGATCGAGCGAGGCCTTGTCCAGGTCCGAACCGAATTGAGCGAACGCCGCCAGCGCGCGGTATTGCGCCATCTCCAGCCGCAGCCTGCCTGCGATCGATTTCATCGCTTTGGTCTGTGCGTTGCCCCCCACCCGGCTCACTGAAATGCCGACGTTGATCGCAGGCCGCACGTTCGAGTTGAACAAGTCGACGTCCAGGAAGATCTGCCCGTCGGTGATCGAGATGACGTTGGTCGGAATGTACGCCGAGACGTCGCCCGCCTGCGTTTCGATGAACGGCAGCGCGGTTAGCGATCCGCCCCCGTTTGCCTGGTTGAGCTTCGCCGCGCGCTCCAGCAGTCGGCTGTGCAGATAGAACACGTCGCCCGGGTAGGCTTCGCGCCCCGGCGGCCGCCGCAGCAGCAGGGAAATCTCCCGGTACGCCGCTGCGTGCTTGGAAAGGTCGTCGTAGATGCACAAAGCGTGCTTGCCGCGATCGCGGAAATACTCGCCGATCGCGCACCCGGAAAACGGCGCCAGATACTGCATGGGCGCCGGGTCCGAGGCCGACGCCGAAACCACTATCGTGTAGTCCATCGCGCCGTGGTCTTCGAGTGTCTTCACCACCTGCGCCACTGTCGAGCGTTTCTGTCCGATAGCGACATAAATGCAAATCATGTCGCCGCCCTTCTGATTGATGATCGTGTCGAGCGCGATGGCCGTCTTGCCCGTCTGCCGGTCGCCGATGACCAGTTCGCGCTGACCGCGCCCGATCGGAATCATGGCGTCGATCGCCTTGATGCCGGTCTGCATGGGTTCTTTCACCGGCTGCCGTGCTACCACGCCCGGCGCCAGACGCTCGATGGCGTTGAACTGCGTCGTCGGGACCGGACCCTTGCCGTCGATTGGTTCTCCCAGCGCATTGACCACACGCCCGATCAGGCCATCGCCCACCGGCACCGACATAATGCGCCCCGTGCGCTTGACTTCGTCGCCTTCCTTGATCTCCGTGTAATCGCCCAGCAGCACTGCACCCACCTGGTCTTCTTCCAGGTTCATGGCGATTCCCGATACGTCGTGCGGAAACTCGATCAGCTCGCCGGCCATCACTTTTTCAAGGCCGTGAATGCGCGCGATACCGTCGCCCACCGAGATGACAGAGCCGATTTCCGTGACGTCGATGGCTTTCTCGTAATTCTCGATCTCCTGGCGGAGAATACTTGTGATTTCGTCGGCTTGAATTTGAGCCATACTACCCTTCCGTTACGATTGCCTTTCCATGGCCAGTCGGCGTTCCAATGCTTGCAGCCTGCCGCGTACAGACCCGTCGTATACCGTCGAACGGATGCGGGCTACCACGCCGCCGATGAGCGACTCGTCCACTGCGGTCTGCATACGAATTTGCTTTCCCACCAGCCGCCCCAGTTCCGCGTTTAGCGCGGTACGCTGCGTCTCGGTGAGTTCCCGCGCCGAAACCACCTCCGCGCGCGCGAAGCCCAGCCGTTCATCGAGGGTCTGTTCAAAGACTTGAATGATTTCCGGCAGGCCACCGATACGCCGGTGGTCGATCAGGACGAAGAGAAAGTTGAGGCTGATCTTCGACAGGCCGAGCCGTTTACCGATTTGCCCCACCACGGCCTTTTTGCGGCTGGCCGGCACTGCTGGAGAGACCAGCGCATTGCGCAGCTCCGCCGAAGACTTGAACGCCGCCGCGAATGCTTGCACTTCTGCCAGGGCATCTGAGGAACGAATCCCCGAGTTTGGCATTGTCACTACGTCCGCAAGGGCATCGGCATACCGCGCGGCTATGGCTGAAAGAGTCATCGCTTTAGTTGCGGCTGGACGACGGTTGTCCCAGGTCGCGGACGAACTCGCGCACCAAGGCGTCCTGCGTGTCCGCAGTCATCCGTCCCCGGGATTTGTCCTCCGCCAGCCCGATCGCCAGGTGCGCCGCGTAGCGTTGCAATTCCAGCCGGGTCGCTTTGCCCGCTGCGGCAATCTCCTGCCCGGCATGTTCCTTAATCCGGGCGATTTCGGCGGCTGTCTGGAGCTTCATTCGTTTGGTTTCGTTCAGAGCTTCGATCTGCGATTCGTTGCGGAACGCTGCAATCTCGGATTCCAGCGTCGCCAGCTTCCGTTCGACTTCGGCCGCGCGCGCCTCGGCGGCTTTCCACATCTCGTCGGCCTGCGCCATGTCTTCGCGAATTTTCTTGGTGCGGGCGTCAAAGAACGGACCAGCATTCTTGATCACCAGGTAGCCCAGCCCAATCACAAGGACAATGAAATTTGCCCACTTCCAGACTTCCAGCCCGCCTTCGCTGCTTTCAGTCTGCCCCTGCGCGAAGACTGCGGGAACCGCCAGCGCCAAGCCGACCGCAAAAATTCGCAGAGATGGTTTCACGCCGCGCTCCGCCGCAGGATGGTTTCCACGATTTGATTGGCCAGGATTTCACTTTCCCGCGTTAGCGTAGTCTTGGCCGCTTCCAGATCGCGCCCTAGCCCCGCCTTTGCCTCCTGCACGCCCACCTCGGCCTGCTGCCGGGCTGCATGCAGTTCCGCTGCCTGCTGTTCCTGCAAATCGCGATGCAGGCTTTCCTGGGCCTGATAAACTGCTCCCTTGGCTGATCGCAGCGCGGCTTCGTATTCGGCCGCCTTCGCCGCCGCGCGCTCCATACTTTCGTTGGCGCGCTGGCGGGCCCCCTCGGTCGCCTCGTAGCGCTTCCTCCGCACCTGCTCCAAAGGCTTGTAGAAGATCCCCTTCAAATAAAAATGCAGAAAGATAAGAAACAGAACCGTGGGAACTGCTTTCAGCAGAATCAAACTTAGAGCGTGTAGTGTGTCACCCATGCTTATATAAGGAGAGACCGGCGCAGTACAGCTGAGCTATCTTAAGGTAATTAGAGTAACATTTTGCGGCCTCTACCGTCAACCGACCCGATGCTTCAACCGCTTGTCCTGCAACGCGATCAAGGGCTGGTCCAGATCGTCGATGCGGCTCTCGCGGAAGCGCAGCAGCGCAGTGGTTCCTGGCTTGCCTGCCGTCGCGGCTGCTATCAGTGCTGCATCGGGCCGTTTCCTATCACTGCACTCGACGCGGTTCGGCTGCGCGCGGGCTTTGCCGAACTCGCTGTTCGCGATCCGCTTCGCGCCAGCCGGGTCCGCGAACGGGCCCAAGCATCGGTCGCACGCTTCGTCTCCGCTTTCCCCGAGGACCCCATCGCGCACCTGCTGGAAATCGAAGACGCGGGCGATGATGAGCTCTGTCCCGCGCTCGATCCCCAATCCGGTGCTTGCGACCTCTATACTGCCCGCCCCATCACCTGCCGCACGTTTGGACCCGCCGTCCGTCTCCCGTCCACGCCTGACGAGCACATAGTCGGCGTCTGCGAGTTGTGTTATGTGGGTGCTTCCGATGAGCAGATTGCCGCCTGCCGGGTAGAGGTCGATACTCGCCTCGAGTCCGAAATCCTTCGCGATTTGGAAAAATCTTTGGGCCGCCGCGGCGATACGCTTGTGGCTTTTGCGCTCGCCGAAGCATCATAGAGTCTAGTGGCCGAAACGCATCCGCACGTCAATCCCTGGGTCATTGCCATCGCGGTGATGTTCGCGACCTTTATGGAGGTCCTGGACACCACAGTGGTAAACGTGTCGCTTCCCCATATCGCTGGCAGTCTCTCCGCCAGCGTGGACGAGGCGGCCTGGGCCCTCACTTCCTATCTCGTCGCGAACGCGATCATTCTGCCCATGACCGGCTGGCTGGCCAGTTTCTTCGGCCGCAAGCGCGTGCTGCTGGCCGCGGTCTTCGGCTTTACCTCTGCTTCGTTCTTGTGTGGCTTAGCGCCGAGTCTCAAGTTCCTGGTCGTCTGCCGCATCATGCAGGGCGCGACTGGCGGGGCGCTACAGCCGCTCTCGCAAGCTGTCATGCTCGAAGCCTTCCCGCCGCAGGATCGCGGCAAGGCTATGGCCTTCTGGGGTCTCGGCATTGTCGTCGCTCCCATGCTCGGCCCGGTCTTGGGCGGCTGGTTGACCGATAACTATAGCTGGCGCTGGGTCTTCTATATCAACCTGCCGGTCGGCCTGATGTCGGTGATCATGACCCGCATGTTCATCTTCGACCCACCCTACATCCGGCGCGCCGGCCGCCGCATCGACTATTGGGGGATCGGCCTCCTCACATTAGGCATCGGTGCGCTCCAGGTGGTCCTCGACAAAGGCCAGGAGGAAGACTGGTTCGAATCGCACTGGATCACCGCTCTCGCTATTATCGCCGTCGTCGCCCTCGTGGTCTTCCTGGTCCACGAACTGCGCTCGCGCGATCCGGTCATCCACCTCCGCGTCTTCAAGCAGCGCACCTATGCCGCGGGCGTATTCGTCATGACGATGATGGGTTTTGTCATGTACGGAAGTCTGCTGCTGCTGCCTGTTTTTCTACAGACGCTGCTCGGCTATCCGGCCTTGAATGCGGGAATCGCCATGGCCCCCCGCGGCCTCGGCTCGTTTCTGACCATGCCGCTCGTCGGAACCGTGTTCAGCCGCTTTGATCCCCGCAAAGTGCTGGCGATGGGCCTGGTCGGCTCGGCCTGGACGCTCTATGAACTCTCCCGGCTTAACCTGAATGCCGGCTACTGGGACATTTTCTGGCCGCAATTCATCCAGGGCGCCTGTTTGGCGATGCTGTTTGTGCCGTTAACCACCGCCGCCATGGATCCGATCCCCAAGGAAGAGATGGGCAACGCCACCAGCCTGTTTAATCTGATGCGCAACCTCGGGGGCAGCGTCGGCATCGCCTCCGCCACCACGTTCTTGTTCCGTCGCGAGCAGTTTCACACCAATCAACTCGGCGGCCACGTAAATCCCTTCAATCCGCAAGCCGATGTGTACGTCAAAGGCATCCAGTCCACCATGATGGCCCACGGGATGGATTCCCAAACCGCGTTGCACCGGGCTTACGCTGCCGTCTGGGGAATGGTGCAGCGCCAGGCTGCCATGATCTCCTTTGTTGACACGTTTCGCGCGATGGCGATCGTCTTCCTCCTGGTTCTGCCGATTCTGCTGGTGATGCGGCGCCCCTCGCACGCTCGCGGCGGCAGCGCCTCTCTGCACTGAGTCGCGTTGACCCCTGCCGGGTATGCCCTAGCATTCACCACCGCCTCCCACGCCGTGGTACGATGTGTAACTCAACTTGACCGGAAGAGACCGGTGGGCTATCCTGAGTCCAACTGCGACTGCGGGCAATCCCACCTAAAATACCCCCACCATGGAGGATGGATGAGTCCGCAAGAAGTGCTGGAATTTGCCAAGAAAAACGATGCCAAGCAGCTCGACCTCAGGTTCACTGACATTCCGAGTTTGCAGCATCATGTGTCCTACCCGATCAACGAACTCGAGCTGA
>CAYTJD010000174.1:0-9185 GCA_964438005.1 uncultured Solibacteraceae bacterium
AACGTTCCCGCCAGATATGCGAATGGGCCACCGGGCCGAAACCGCGCCTATCGTTCGAATGCGATTTCCGGGCTCTGCTCTTCTTCATGGTGGAGTCTGCTGGAAGAATGTCACTAGGACGAAAAACGCGAGCAGCCAAATCGGAACGCCAAGTGCGATCGGAAAGAGAAACCACACCCAACGAAACCAGCTCTTATTCGAAGCAAGCCGACGAGTCGTATAGAAGGCCCAGACCCACACGATAAAGAGGAGAGTCCAGACCAAGGGAGAGAGCCACCGGCTGTATTTCGCAATTCTGGTGGGCGACAAAGCGTGCTGTGCATGGCGGCTAATCCGATTTGCGGCGCGAGAGGGCGAAGGTCACCGAGCGCGTCCATGGCCGATAACGGGATTGTCGGAAAGTGAGGAATGGCTTTTGTCCCCCCTTCGTACGTTTGGCCAAGCGGCACCAGCGATTCTTCCAACCGGTGACCGGCCGCATTACAATGGAAATCCGGAAAACGGCTACTGAGGAGGACACGATGAAAGGCAAGTATCTCACTTGGGTGGCTCTGATCGCGATCGCCGGAGCGGCGCGCGTAACACAGAAGTGGCTTTCCAGCGCAGCCGCGACCGTGCAAGCCGCGGAATCTCGCAGTCTGCCCATGTTCGAAGTCGATCACGCATGGCCGAAGGTACCGCCGCAGTGGAAGCTCGGAGATCCTTCGAGCATCGCGATTGACGCCAAGGACAATGTCTGGGTTCTTCACCGGCCGCGCACCCTGAAGCCGGAGCAGAAAGCCATGGCGGCGCCACCGGTGATTGTCTTCGATCCAGCCGGCAACTACGTCAAAGCGTGGGGCGGTGACGGCAAGGGCTATGAGTGGCCGCAGCGCGAGCACGGCATCCATATCGATTACAAAGGCTACGTGTGGCTCGGCGGAAACAATTGCCCCACCAATGGACTGCCCGGGCTGAAGCCGGTCGCCGATGACCAACTGCTGAAGTTCACGCAGGATGGCAAGTTCGTCATGCAGATCGGCCACAGCAATCAAAGCAAGGGCAATGCCGATACGCAGAACTTGCACCGGCCCGCGGATGAATGGGTCTATCCTCCCACCAACGAGCTGTTCGTGGCGGATGGGTATGGCAATCACCGCATCGCCGTGTTCGACGCGGATAGCGGCAAGTTCAAGCGGATGTGGGGCGCGTTCGGCGGAAAGCCGAGCGACGACGATCACTGCCAGATTGTCACGCCCAAGAGCTTCTCCGATCCTGGTCCGCAGCAGCTGAGCATCGTCCACGCGATCCGGGTTGCCCAGGACGGCACGGTGTATGTGGCCGACCGTGAATACCGACGGGTCCAGATGTTTACCGGGGACGGCAAATTCGTGAAGCAACTGGTCCGAACCGGCGAGCCGTTCGCGCGCGACCTGGCGCTCTCTCCCGACGCCAACCAGCAGTTCCTCTACGTCGGCGGCGGCAATGGAATTTACGTGCTCGACCGCAAAACGCTCGAGATCGCCGGCAAGATCGAGCCTGCCGGCATAATCGGCCCGGGCCATGAGATCGCGACGGATTCGAAGGGCAACCTCTACATCGCGCAGACAACCGCCGGCATGCAGAAACTAACCTTCAAAGGAATGTCGCCGGCAGGCCATTGAGAGGCCGGCCGCTACTTGCTTTCCAGGTGGCGGCTGTCCTTCTCGTTTTCGGCGCAGTAGGATTCGAGCAGATCCGAGTCGGGTAGCAGGTGCTGCTTCAAGGTGACGGTGAACGGCCGCGTGTAAGTTTTCGGATCGTCGACGGTAAGCCGCACTTCCAGGTGACCGAAATCGGGGCGGTGAAAGCGCTCGGTCAGGCGCAAGGCCTCGCTGTGGATATGGGCGCGCGCATCCAGCCATCCGCGGCCGTTGAAACCGATCGACTCGACCACCAGAGTATCGCCCGCCCATTTGCCGACCGAGTACCCCAGCCAGGAAGGCTGCGGATCATCCGGCAGGTTCCGGCCATCCGTGTACACCTGGCGATAGGTGGTGTCCCGTTCGTAGAGCATGAACGTGACTCCCGGCGTCTGAACAATCTTATAAGGGGCCGGCGCCATCTCGATCAGCGGGATGCCTTCGGGAAGACAGTGGGAGATTGGGGAGGTATCCGTGAAATGCTGCGCGCGCTGCTGGAATGCCTGCGCGGCGGCGGGGCGCAGGGGCTCGTCTTCCGGTTTGAGGTCGGAAAAAATGTTGATGAAGTACTGAGAAGGGGCTTCCTCGCCGGCGCCGTTAGTAGCTCCGGGGATCAGGCGTTCCAGCAGAGCAGGCGGCGCGCTATCGGTTTCCCACAGGCCCGAGAGGTCGGGCTTGCCGCCGGTTGCGCGAGGCGTCTTCGCGGAAAGATCCGGTTTGCCGTCGGCGGTTCGCGGAATCCCGGCAGAGCGATGATTCAACCACTGCGCGCGGCTCAGCGGCGCCGCG
This sequence comes from uncultured Solibacteraceae bacterium, assembly GCA_964438005.1. Taxonomy (GTDB): domain Bacteria; phylum Acidobacteriota; class Terriglobia; order Bryobacterales; family Bryobacteraceae; genus PSRJ01. The sequence continues at coordinate 2,451 of CAYTJD010000174.1, forward strand.
AACAGAGCAAGCAGAATCCAGATCTTCCGATGGCCGATTGCTCTACGGATGGATGCCACGAGGTCTCCGGGTGTGTACCTACGATATCACCCCCGGGCGCCAGCGCGGAACCTTACGCTATCCCGGGCGCCGGTAGCGTCAGGCTCTGGCTCGCGCCGGAATCGATCCAAGGCCGCCGCACCCGAGAAAAACCAACCGTCCGGTCTGTCGGTCTATAATTGGTTGTTTGAGCGCAACTACTGTTTCCGCCTCCATACCGTTCACTTCACGGACGGCCTCCGTGCCCTGGTATGTCTGGTGCTCGGTCGCGGCGGTCACATCCGCCATGATCGGCGTGCACTGGGATATCTCGTGGCATCGCTCGATCGGCCGCGACACGTTCTGGACTCCGGCTCACCTCGCGATTCATCTGTGCGGCGTGCTGGCGGGACTGTCGTGCGCCTACCTGATCCTTTCGACAACTTTCGATCGCGACTCCCCACTACGGGACTCGGCGGTCAAGATCTGGGGCTTCCGCGGGCCGTTCGGGGCGTTCATCGCGGCCTGGGGCGGCATCGCCATGCTGACGTCGGCGCCCTTCGACAACTGGTGGCATGACGCGTATGGGCTGGACGTGAAGATCCTCAGCCCGCCGCACATGGTGCTGGCGGCGGGAATCTTCGGCGTCGAACTGGGCGCGCTGATCCTGATTCTCGGCCAGATGAACCGGGCCACCGGGGCGCAGCGGAGTCATCTCCTGGCCCTGTTCCTCTACGCCGGAGGAATGATCCAGGTGATCGTGATGATTCTGGAACTGGAGCTCACTTCCCGGATGGTGATGCATTGGGCGAACTTTTACCGGGTGGTGGCGACCGGGACGCCGCTGATCCTGGCCGGGGTGGCGCGCGCCTCGCGGTACAAGTGGGGCGCGACGGCGGTGGCGGGTATCTACACCGTCTTCGTGCTGCTGATCAGCTGGATTCTGCCCCTGTTTCCCGCCGAACCGAAGCTCGGTCCGGTGTTTTACCAGGTGACGCAATTCACGCCGCCGGACTTTCCGCTGCTGCTGATCGTACCTGCGTTTTGTCTGGACCTGTTCTGGCAGCGCACGAGCAGTTGGGGGGCGTGGAAGCAGTCGCTGGTCTCGGCGGCGATCTTCCTTCTGACCTTCGCTGCCGTGCAATGGCCGTTCGCCAATTTCCTGATGTCGCCTTTGGCCCGCAACTGGTTCTTTGGGACGAAATATTTCGGATACAACGTTCCGGCGAACTCGCTGTTTGCGCGCTACCTGTTCCCGCCCGGAGAGCCTTCCGCGGTGTTCTGGCGGGAGGCGGCGCTCGCGTTTGCGATTGCCGCTGTGTTGACCCGGCTCGGATTCGCCGCCGGCGACCGCATGCGGCGGATTCAACGGTAATATGAAACGGCTGGCCGCGTGGCTGTGCGCGCTCTGCGCGCTCCCGCTATTCGCCCATGTCGGCAGTCCCGACGTCTTCTATGAAGGAACGGCGGGACCGTACCGGTTGATGGTGACGATCCGGCCGCCGCAAGTAATCCCCGGAGTGGCGGAGGTGGAGATCCGCAGCGCCTCCGCCGATGTCAAGCAAGTGCGCATCGTACCGCTGCCGATGACGGGCCCGGGCGCAAAGTACGCGCCGGTTCCGGACGTCGCGCGGCAGTCGCACGAAGACCCGCAGTTCTACACGGGCGCGCTGTGGCTCATGAGCACGGGCTCGTGGCAGGTACGCGTGTCGGTGGATGGCGCGCAGGGGACGGGCACGATGGCGGTGCCGGTTCCCGCGCTTTCAACGCGCGTGCTCGGGATGCAGAAGGCGCTGGTCGGGACCCTGATTGTGCTGGGCGTGGTGCTGATCGTCGGGATCATCAGCATCATCGGAGCAGCTACGCGGGAAGCGCAGCTGGCGCCCGGCACGGAGCCCGACTCCGCGTCCAGCCGCCGCGCGCGGATTGCGATGGTGGCCACCGCGCTGGTCATCGGGGCGGTCATCTGGCTGGGCAACTCGTGGTGGAGCGCGGAAGCCGGCGCCTACCAAGGCAAGATTTTCAAGCCGCTGCGCCTCGAGGGGAGCGTAGAGGGCGGCAACCGGCTGGTGCTGCGCCTGGACGATCCGGGTTGGCTGAACCGGAAGACGGACGACTTGCTGCCCGACCATGGCCACCTGATGCACCTCTATGTAATCCGCGCGCCGGAGATGGACCTGGTGTGGCACCTGCATCCGGACAGGACCACGGATGGAAGTTTCGCACAAGCGCTGCCCGACATGCCGGCCGGCCATTACCGGATGTATGGAGATATTGTGCACGCGAGCGGGCTGCCCGAAACGGCGGTGGCCGAAATGGATTTTCCGGCGATTTCCGGCAAGGCGCTCGAGGGCGACGACGCGGGCGGCTCGGGTCCGCCGCTGGCGCAGGCCGACTACAATCGGAACACCGCAGTACTGGCGGACGGATATCGAATGATTTGGGAGCGCGGGAGCGAGGCGCTGCACGCGCACCGTCCGTATGATTTCAAATTCCGTCTGGAGGATGGTTCCGGACGCCCGGCGCAAGATATGGAATTGTACATGGGGATGCAAGGCCACGCGGCCTTCGTCGCTCCCGACGGAACCGTGTTCGCGCATGTGCATCCTTCGGGCTCGGTGCCCATGGCCTCGCTGACCGTGGCCGCGGGCAATTCCAATCCCCACGCCGAGCATATGATGACGCCCGCGACTTCCGGTCCGCCCGCCGAGGTGTCGTTCCCCTACGGGTTCCCGAAAGCGGGACGCTACCGCGTGTTTGTGCAGGTGAAGCGAGCCGGCCACGTAGAAACCGGCGTGTTCGATGCGCGCGTGGAGAACTGATTGATTTCGGTTCACGAGAGGAGCGTGCTGATCGCGGGCGCGGGGCGCGGCATCGGCAAACGCCTGGCGATGGGATTCGCGCAGGCGGGGGCGCGGGTGGGGCTGCTGGCACGCAGCCAGGCGGAGTTGGACCTGGCGAAGCTCGAAATCGAACAGGCGGGGGGCAATGCGCTGCGCATCCGCGCCGACGTGCGCGATCTGGAGCAGATGTGCGCGGCCGTAGAGCGGATGCACGCAGTGTTCGGCGGGCTGGACGTGCTGATCGTGGCGGCGGGCGTGCAAGGGCCGGTCGGCCCGCTGCTCACCAGCAAAGCCAAAGCGTGGAACGAAACCGTGGAGATCAACCTGATAGGCGCGGCCAACGCCTGCCGCGCGGCGCTGCCCGGCATGATCCAGAAACGGTCGGGGAAGATCATTCTGATTTCGGGGGGCGGCTCGGCCTCGTCGCGCCCGAACTTCACGGCCTATGCGGCGTCCAAGGCGGGAGTGGTGCGTTTCGCCGAATGCCTGGCGGACGAAGTACGCGATGACAATGTGCAAGTCAACTGCATGGCGCCCGGCGCGGCGTACACACACATGACCGATGAAGTTCTGCACGCGGGTGAGAGCAAAGCCGGGCCCAAGGAAGTCGAGGAGGCTGAGCGCACGCGGATCACCGGAGGGATCGCGCCGGAGAAGCAGATCCAACTGGCGTTATTTCTGGCGTCGGAGCGGTCAAACCACATCAGCGGCAAGCTGATTCACGTCAACGACGACTGGAAGCGGTTCGAGTCGCAGAACATGAAGCCGGAACTGTACACGCTGCGGCGGGTGCAAAGGATTTGAAAAGGCCGCTCACATGTACATGCCGCCGTTGACGGCCAGGACTTGGCCGGTAATGTAGGCGGCGTCATCTCCGGCCAGGAATTTCACGGAGGCCGCGACGTCTTCAGGGGTGCCGATGCGCTCCAGCGGGATCGCGGCAAGGATCTTCTGCTTGCGCTCGTCGGGCAGATCTTTCGTCATGTCGGTGGCGATGTAACCGGGCGCTACGACATTGACGGTGATGCTGCGGCTGCCTAACTCCTGGGCAAGCGATTTCGACATGCCGATCAGGGCGGCTTTCGAAGCGGAATAATTCACCTGGCCGGCGCTGCCGGCCTGCCCGACGACGGACGAGATATTGATGATGCGGCCCCAGCGATTGCGCATCATGCCGGGGAGTACCTGCTGGATACACAGGAACGCGCCGTCGAGGTTGGTGCGCAGGACGGCCTCCCAATCGGCTTGCTTCATGCGAACCGCGAGGCCGTCGCGGGTAATGCCGGCGTTGTTCACCAGCACGTCGATTCGGCCTTTTTCCTTGAGCACGCGGCCGAACGCTTCCTTGATGGAGTCGGGCGAGCGGACATCGAGGTTGACGGGAAGGAAACCGGCTGCCGGGGCAAACTCGGGATTGGTTTCGATGGTAGGGGAGGCGGCCACTACGTCAAGACCAGCCTGGCAGAGGGTAACGGCGACCGCGCGGCCGATCCCGCGGCTCGCGCCCGTCACCAGGGCGACGCGCTTGGACATGATGAAACTAAATAATACCTGATGGCCCGGCGCGCGCGCGTCGGACCATCAGAAGGGTGGTGGAGTCGGACACCAAGTCAGGCAACTTTCTTGAACCTGGGAGATGGGGCGGGGGCCGGCACGGTCAGGCCGGCCTGGGCCGCCCAGGCGGCGGGAACTTCCCGCAAGTGAATCGGGTCCAGACCGTGGACCGGCCTACGGGAATCCCAGCCGCGATCGATTTTCGGAAACACCATCCAGCCGCCCTCGGGCACGTAGGCGATCCACTGCCCGGGATGTTCCATGCTGTTATAAAGACGGATCATCGGAGCCTCCTTCGGTTACCAATATTCCTGCCAAGTGAGTTCTTGATTGAGCCGGTCGGCACTGACGCGGCTGGCCGCTCCCAATACGAAGAAGATCGCAAACTCGAGAGCCGCTACCTGCGCGGCGCGTGCGCCACCGCGATGCGCCGTATAGAGGGTGGCGCTGCAGGCGGGATCCTGCACACGCAGGGTCCAATCGCCGGAGTTGTTTTCCACTGAAAAGGCCAGGTCGTTCCAGCGGGTGCGGTATCCGTGGCGGATTTGAAAGAGTTCGGGCGCCGTCGCGGACGGAACCGATTTGGGCCGGCAGCTTCCACAGTTCGCCATGGCATTATCCTTTCACTTGCACCAATGGCGCTTTCGGCGTGGGTGGTTCCTGAAAGCGGCAGAGATGCACGCACCGTTTGTTTTTGCAGGTCAGACAGAGGCGCTTCATGGACTGAAAGTATCCGATTCTAGTCGTTGATTCAAATGGTCTTATGTGGGCACCTGTGGAGTCCCCCTACATGGGGGTAGAGGCGGGTAACCGGGGGGTGCGCCAGCCCGGTTACACTCAAAGGTTACTATGGCTTACCGCGATCTGCGAGAGTTCATCAGCGCGCTGGAAAAGAACACAGAGCTGCGGAGGATCCCGTTCGAAGTCGATCCGGTGCTCGAGATCACGGAATTCGCCGATCGCGCGGTGAAGCGGGGTGGGCCGGCGCTGCTGTTCGAGAAACCCAGAGGGTCGAACATTCCGGTTTTGATCAACTCGTTTGCGTCAACGCGGAAAATGGAGATCGCGCTCGAGGTGGAGTCGGTGGAAGAAGTGGCGGCGCGCATCGTCGAGTTGCTCGAAATGCGGATGCCCGAGGGGCTGATCGGCAAGTTCAAGATGCTGCCAAAGCTGGCGGACCTGGGCGCGATCTTTCCGAAGACGGTGTCCAAAGGCCCGTGCCAGGAAGTCGTCAAGACCAGCGGAATGTCGCTGCGCGAACTGCCGGTTCTGCAGTGCTGGCCGGAGGATGCGGGGCGCTTCATCACGCTGCCGCTGGTGTTTTCGCGGAATCCCGATACCGGCAAGCGCAACTGCGGCATGTACCGCATGCAGATCTACGACGATGTCACCGCCGGCATGCACTGGCAGACGCACAAGCAGGGCGCGGAGCACTACCGGCGGATGCAGCATTACGGACAGAAGCGGATGGATGTGGCGGTGGCGATCGGTTCGGACCCGGCCACCATGTATTCGGCGATTCTCCCGTTGCCGCCGGATCTGGACGAGATGATGATCGCCGGTTTCCTGCGCGGCAGCCCGGTGGAGATGGTGAAGTGCCAGACGTGTGACCTGGAAGTGCCGGCGAACACGGAGATTGTTCTGGAAGGTTACGTGGAACCGGGCGAATTGCGGACCGAAGGCCCTTTCGGCGATCACACCGGCTTCTATTCGCTGGCGGATGATTACCCGGTATTTCATCTGACAGCCATGACGCGACGCGAGAAGCCGATCTACGCCACCACCATCGTAGGACCGCCGCCGATGGAAGACTATTACATGGGCAAGGCGATCGAGCGCATTTTTCTGCCGCTGATGCGGTTGCAACTGCCGGAAGTGCGCGATATCGCGATGCCGCCGGAAGGGATTTTTCACAATTTGATTCTGGTGTCGATCCGGAAGTCGTATCCCGGCCACGCGCGCAAGGTGATGCACTCGATCTGGGGCACGGGCCAAGCGATGTTTTCGAAGGTGATCGTGGTGGTGGACGAGGACGTCGACGTGCAGAATTACCGCGAGGTGGCGTGGAAGGCGCTGAACCACATCGACCCGGAGCGCGACATCCAGTTCGTGCTGGGGCCGGTGGACTCGCTCGACCATTCTAGCCGCCTGCCGAACTACGGTTCGAAGATGGGAATCGACGCGACGAAGAAGTGGCCGGGGGAAGGATTCACACGGCCGTGGCCGGGAGTGATCGAGATGTCGGCGGAGGTGAAGCAGCGGGTGGACGAGTTGTGGAAGAAGGCGGGGCTGTAGAGTCCAGCCCGCCGCTCCGGACCGT
>CAYTJD010000175.1:0-48921 GCA_964438005.1 uncultured Solibacteraceae bacterium
CCGGTAACGCGCATGTGCGGCGGGTGATCGTGGAAGCCAGTTGGTGTTATCAACACCGGCCCTGGCTGGGTGGATATCTGGGTCAGCGGCAGAAGCGTCTGCCACTCGATCCAGAGCTGGTCGAGATTGCGTGGAAGGCGCCGCACCGGCTCCACAAGCGATACGTGCGCATGACCATGAAGGGCAAGAACAAGCCACAGACGGTGGTGGCGGTGGCTTCATGTGGTCCCTTGCCACGAGGGTCGAGCAGCGGCACACCTTGCAGGCAGCGGCGTAGTTTTCCTTGACGGGACAAACACGCCGAGGGCCACCCTTTCGGGCGGCCCTCGCGAAAACAAAAACACGACCTGTCGTGTTAGCTATTGACAGGTCGTTTCCTATCAGAACCGGAACCGCGCCACCACCGTGCCTTGCCGTGAAGTCGGCGTTTGCGTGTTCGACACGATACCGGTGTTCGCCGTCGCGATGAATCCGAAGCCCGCGGTCGGCACGCCCCCCTTCGTCACCTGGGTCTGCCCGGCGTTGGTCGACGTCGGCAGCGGCATTTCCGCCCGGTTGAAAATGTTGTTGAACTCGATGCGCAGGTTCAGCTCGTAGCGCTCCTTGATCCGGAACAGCCGGCCCAGCCCCATGTTCTCGTTGGGGCGTCGCTCGTTGCGGTAGTCGCTGTAATAGGCCGCACCCGTGCCCCATTGTCCCGGCCCCGGACTCGTCCACGCGGCCGGATTCAGCACGAACACCTTGTTTGGATCGAAACAGTGGCAGTTCAGGTCTTCCAGGAACGGATTCACTCCCGGCACCCGGCTGGCGTACCCGACCTGAGTTCCGGTGATGTTCCGTAACAGCACCGTGTTCAGGTTGTTCTGCGCCACCGGAGCGAGGATAGGCAAGCCGCTGCCGTAACCGAGCAGCGTGTTGATCTGCCAGTCGCGCGCCACCCACGACACCAGCTTGTTCGTCCGCAGGGAGGGCGTCGTATAGCTGGCCGCGATGGTGAGTAGGAACGGCTGATCGAACGGAGAAATGTACTTGTTGAGCGAGCGATTGAACACGTCGCTCACCGCTTGCAGGCCGGTGCCCGGGATGGTCACATTGCTGGGTGCAGCCGTGGAGAGGTTCTTCGACCAGGTAAAAAGTCCTGTAAACTGCAGGCCATGTGAAAACCGCTTGGTCGCTTTCGCTTGCAGCGAGTCGTACCAGGTGTTGCCGTCCGGCGCCCACAGCGCGGTGATGCTGCCGAACTGCGGGAAGGGGCGCAACGATTGCGCCACCGTCGCAGTCGTCGGAAAGCCGGTATATGGCGCCTTGTTGTACCCACGCGAAATTGCCAGCGCGGAGTTGACCGGCGAAGCCAGCAACTGCACGTCCGCGGGATTGTTGATGTTCAAGCCGGCGGCGCCAATCGCCTGCGGCGTCAGCGCGTTCACATCCACCAGGCCGGGTGCGTTCCACCACACGCCGCGATTGCCTACGTAGTTGGCTTCCACCGCGAGATTCGCGGCCAGTTCCCGCTGCAGGCCGAAACTCCACTGCATCTGCCGCGCCGGCCGCCCCGCGTTCTGGTCGTACCATACGTTTGGCGCCTGCAGGGTGCCGGGCTGCGGAAATTGCCCTGGATCGTAGTTCGGGAACGGCAGCGGCGCGAATGGCACCCCGCCCGCCAGCGTCATCACTGCCTGGCCGAAGGAGGGCGAGGAAACCGCGTTCGGTATCGACAGTCCGCCCTGAGTCGCGCCATTGGCGTCTCCGGTGCCGCCGTAAACGATACCCCATCCCCCGCGAATCACGGTTTTCGGGGTGATCTGGTAAGCGATACCCAGGCGCGGCCCGATGGCATAGGGATAGTTGTTGGCAAAGCTGCAATTGCAGTGCCCTGGCCCGGAGCCTTCAAACTCCACCGCGCCCAGGTGCCCGCCCGCCGACGGATTCGGAATGTTGGGCGCGAACTGCGCAAAGCGTCCCTGGTGTTCCTTCAGGTAGGTCTGGTAGTCGTAGCGGATTCCGTAATCGAGCGTGAGCTTGCGCGTGACCTTCCAGGTGTCCTGCAAGAACAATCCCACAGCATGCTTGCCGATTCGCATATTGTCGATCGGTGCGATCTTGACCTGGTCCACCAGTCCCAGCAGGAAACTGGCGTAGGCGAAGCCCACGGTGCCTCCACCCAGCGTCGAGGACTGCAAGTAAGGTAGCCCCGTCTCGTTCGGGCTGAAGGTGAACTGGCCGTCGGTCGAGGCATACAGCGTCGATGAGTTGCTCTCGACGCGCAGTTCGCCTCCGGCCTTGTAGGTATGGTTGCCGTGCACCCAGGTCACGCTCGTGTTGGCGGTCGGCTTCTCGTACAGCAGCGGATGCCGGTTCGTGGTCGGCCCCATCACTTTCATGCCGCCCTGCCCACCGCAGGTGGCGGTGACGGTGCCGTTGCTGGTGCCGGCCGGACACAAGCCGGTCATGAACGGGAACAGGCGGTTGACCGGGATTCCATTCAAGCCGAGCACCTGCGCCGGATTGTAGTTGGTGGTCACCGGATCGTCCGTGAAATAGTCCGTCTGGTAACCGATGCCGAAATGAAATAAGACGGTGGGCGTGATCGTGTAGTCGAAATTGCCGCGCTGCACGCGGCCCGTGATGAAGGTACCGATCTCGCCGGAGATCGGCTCGGGCAAGCCGTCGGCGCCGCCTAAGGTGGGCGAGTATTGGCTGGCGGTCTTGGTCTCCGACCAGTAGTAGGAGAACTTCATCTTGGAGCTCGCCGAGTGGTCGATCTTGAAGGCCGGGATCGAGGTGATGCGCGTGCTGGGAAACGGGAAGATCGCGTTGTTGATCACCCCATTTCCCTGGTTCGGGTTCGGGATCAGCGCTTGGATTCTCAACGCAACCGGGTCCAGCATATTGCGCGGGATCTGATTGTTCGTAAACTGGTCGCGGACGATTTGCCCGTTGGGAGCGGGGCGCTGCGTGGTTGGATCGTAGATGCCTCCCTCGGGAATCGACCGCCCCAGCGGATCGGTGCCCAGAATGCGCGCAGTCAGAGCCTGCGAAAAGTCGCCGGTGCGGTAACCGGCCGTCGGCACCGTATCCAAAATATTGTTGATGATTTCGGTTTCCCGGAACTGCTCCCAGTTGAAGAAGAAGAACGTTTTGTCGTGCCCGTTATAGAGTTTGGGAAACACCACCGGCCCGCCTACGGTGAAGCCGTAGTCGTTGCGGCGCGCCGTCGGCTTGGCATTCACCCACGGCGTGTTGGCGTTAAACGCTTCGTTTACGAAGTAGTCGTAGGCGCTTCCGTGAAGCTGGTTGGTGCCCGACTTCATCGTGTAGTTGAAGAAGCCGCCGCCCACCAGGCCGTACTCTGCGGCGAAATTGCTGGTCTGCACGGTGACTTCCTGGATGGCGTCCACACTGGGCTGCACCTGCGCCTGCGTCGCCGGCACCTGCCCGTTGCTCGCGTCCTGTCCTTCCAGCCGGTACGACGCCGTGTTGCCCGGCGCGCCGTTGACGCGCATCTGCGCGTTCGGAGCAACATATGCTCCCGGCAGCAGGTACGCTACCGCCTGCGGGTTGCGGATCGCGGAACTGCCCGCCATTGAGGAACCGATGCCGAGAATCGGCAGGTTGTCTACGGTGTCGGTGGAAACGTTGTGGCTCAACTCTCCGCTTTCGGTCTTGAGCAGCGGCGCCGCTTCAGACACCGTCACCGATTCGGTCGCCGCGCCGACCTCCAGCGTGACATCGATGCGCAGCACCTGCGCCACCTGCAATACGAGATTCTGGCGGATGAATCGTTTGAACCCCGGAACGGTGACCGAAAGCTCGTAGGAGCCGGCCGGCAGTTGGCTGACTGTGTAGTTTCCGGTGTTGGTGCTGACCGCCTGATAAACGACGCCGGTCTCCACCTCGCGCGCCTGGATGGGAGCGTCGGCTACGACCGCACCGGCCGGGTCGTTGACTGTCCCGGTGATGGTTCCGCGATCGCCCTGCGCGTAAGCGAACGCAACTGAAAACAATAATCCCGCAAAAACCCGCAAAGCGTGCATATGATCCTCTCCGTGACTTTCAGCTGTCACACTTCAAGCGGCCGCGAGGCGGCGCCGCAGACCCACGACAAGCAGATATTGGGCGCAGTATATGTCACTCTTTTCGGGGGTGTCAAGGTATCACGCGCTTGTTGTATCACGCGCTTGTACGCACGCCGCACCGGCCTCACCTGGAACCGCGGCGTCACCGTCGGCCAGATGGGCGGAATCAGAGGTTGGCTGGGAGGCAGGGATTCGAACCCCGATACGCAGATCCAGAGTCTGCAGTCTTACCGTTAGACGACCTCCCAACGGGTGTCCTCATTCTAACAGACCCACCGCGAACAGATCCATTCCGCGCTGCGTAGTACACTGAGACTTCTAAATGACTAAGTGTTTGCGGCTCTGCGTCCTCGCGGCCCTGGGCGCCGCCGCGGGCGGGGCGGTCGAGTGGAAAACGCTGAAGCCCCAAGGGTACGTCAGTGACTTCGCGCGCGTCATCGACGCCGGTAGCCGGGAACGCCTGGAGGCATATTGCGGAGTGGTGGAGCGCTCGACGGGGGCGCAGATCGCGTTGGTGACGATCCCCTCTCTGGAAGGGGAGCCGATCGAAGACGTGGCCAATACGATTTTCCGCGCGTGGGGCGTGGGGCAAAAGGGGCAGAACGAAGGCATTCTGCTGCTACTCTCCATTCGCGACCGGCGCAGCCGGCTGGAGGTGGGTTACGGGCTGGAGCCGATTCTGCCCGATGGGCTGTCCGGCAGCATTCTGCGCGAAATGCGGCCGGCGCTACGGCAACAGCGATACGGGGAAGCCTTCCTGGCGGCAGCGGATACGATCGGCAGCGGTATCGCGGCGGGCAAGCATGTGGCGCTGAACGCACCGCTACGCCGGCAGATCCGGCGGACGCCGATGGACTCGATTCCGTGGCCGATGATCCTGGGTGGGCTGTTCCTCCTATTCTGGTTGATCCGCTCGGGCGGGCCGCGCGGGTATGGCGGGGGCGGGGGCGGCGGATTTCTGCCGGGATTGATTCTCGGCAGTATGATGAACCGGGGTTCCTGGGGTAGTCGCGGCAGCGGCGGGTTCGGCGGGTTCGACTCGGGAGATGGCTTCGGCGGCTTCGGCGGCGGCGATTCCGGTGGCGGCGGCGCCTCGAGCGACTGGTGATCTCTTCATGGATAAAGTGCTGACGCAACTCGTGGAGAAGCTGAAAAAGGCGTTCGGCGACCGGCTAGTCTCGGTGGTACTGTACGGTTCGGCGGCGAGCGGCGACCATCATCCGAAGTTTTCCGATTTCAATATTCTCTGCGTGCTGAGCACCATCACGCCGCGTGAGTTGGCCGACGGCGAAGAGATTTTCCGCTGGTGGCGGGAACAAGGCAGCCCCTCGCCGCTGTTGCTGACCGAGGGGGAGGTCACCAACTCGACCGATTGCTTTGCCATCGAATTTCTCGATATCAAGCAACAACATCAGTTGCTGCATGGCAAGGACGTGGTTTCGGCGCTGGCTGTGGACCGGTCGTTTTATCGGGCCCAGGTGGAGCACGATCTGCGCGCCAAGCTGCTGCGGCTGCGCCAGAAGGCATCAGGGATGCTATCGGATGCGGACCTGCTGCGGCGCCTGCTCGCGGATTCCGTTTCGACATTTGCCGTATTGTTCCGGCACGCGCTGGCGCTGCACGGGCTCGAGGCGCCGCACCGGAAACGCGATGTAATCGAGGCGGCGCACCGGCATTTTGGTTTCGACGCAGCGCCGTTCGAGAGATTACTGGATCTTCGCGAAGAACGCGTGAAACCCCGCGATGTGGAGCCGGCAGGGCTGCTCGCCGGATACCTGGAAGGCATCGGCGCCGTGATTCACGCGGTGGATCGTTTGGACAAATAGGAGAGTTTCCGTGAAAATCGCTTTGATTATCCTTGTGGTTTTAGTGGTTGCGGCGCTGGCCGCGGGCAGCCAGTTTGTCAGTGTGCGCAACGATTTGGTCACGCAGCGGGAGGCCGTCACCGCGGCCTGGTCGGCGGTGGATGTGGCGCTGCAGCGGCGCGCCGACCTGATCCCCAACCTGGTGGAGACGGTGAAAGGATTCGCCAGCCACGAGACGGAAGTCTTCAAGAACATCGCCGACGCCCGCGCCGCGTTGATCAGCGGCCGCACGCCGCAAGAAAAGATCCAGGCGAATGATCAGCTGTCGGGCGCCCTCAGCCGCCTGCTGGTGGTGGCCGAGAATTATCCGCAGCTGCGTTCGAACGAGAATTTTCTGCGGCTGCAGGACGAGCTGGCGGGAACGGAAAACCGTATTGCCGTCGAGCGGCGGAAATATAACGAGACGCTGCAGCGGTACAACACGTCGATCCAGGTGTTTCCGAATAACATCGTGGCCGGGATTTCCGGGTTCGAGCCCAACAACGCGTACTTCACCACCGAGCCGGGAGCGCGCACGGCGCCTAAGGTGAAATTCTAGAGCATGGCCGATCTGGAGCGGTTGCAGCAGATCGCCTCGGGGCTGCAGATTCCCCGCGTGCAGCGCCACATTTTTCTGTGTTCCGACCAGACGAAACCCAAGTGCTGCGAGAAAGAAGCGGGTCTCGCAGCCTGGGACTACCTGAAGAAGCGGCTGGCGGAGCTGGGGCTGCTCGATCGCGTGTATCGCACCAAAGCCAATTGCCTGCGGGTCTGCGAGCAGGGGCCGATCGCCGTCGTGTATCCGGAGGGCGTCTGGTATCACTCGGCGACCCCAGAGGTGCTGGAGCGGATCGTCCAAGAACATCTGATCGGCGGGCGTGTCGTGGAAGAATTCGCGTTCGCGCGCAGCCCGGTTTGCGGTGAGGCTACCCCCTGACGGGGCGCGCTCTGGGCCCGGTTCCATGCCGGTGTATGATGGCACGGAGTGGGGAGAATTCGAGTTGTCGCGGTCATTACCTGCCTGATCGCGGCTGGCGCGTGCCGCCAATCGTCCATGCCAAAAGTCAAATATCCGGAGACCGCCCGGGGGAATGTGGTCGATACCTATTTCGGGCGGAGTGTTCCCGATCCGTATCGCTGGATGGAAGACCTCGATTCGAAAGCCGTGGCGGATTGGGTCGCGGCCCAGAACCAGGTGACCTTCGGATATCTGGCTCAGCTTCCGATGCGCGAGCATTTTCAGCGACGCATCACCGAACTCTGGAACTTTCCTAAGACCGACATCCCTGTTCAGGAAGGCGGACGGTATTTCTACACGAAGAATACCGGCTTACAGCGCCAGGGGCCGCTGTACATGCGCACCGGCCTCAACCAACCAGGGCGCCTGATTCTGGATCCGAACACGTTGTCACCGGACGGCTCTCTGTCGCTGGCGCAGTGGCAGCCTTCGCCGGATGGCCGGTTCCTGGTCTACGGCCTTTCCGATGGCGGCGCCGACTGGCGCACGCTGCACATCCGCGAAGTAGACTCCGGCAAAGATCTCACCGATGAAATTCGCTGGATGCGCTTCTCCGAGATCTCCTGGACCAACGACTCCCAAGGCTTCTACTATTCCCGCTATCCGGAGCCGCCGAAGGGGAAGGTGCTCGAAGCGGCGCTGGCGCATCAGGCGATCTACTATCACCGGATCGGCACACCGCAGGCCCAGGACCGGCTGATTTACGAGCGCCCGGATCTGCCGACCTGGTTCCTGGACAGCAAGGTGACGGAGGATGGCCGCTACCTGCTCGTCTTCATGGCGGAAGGTTCGACCAATAACAACCGGCTGTATTATGCCGATCTGGGCGACGCGAAACATCCATCGACCGGCGTACCTGTCCGCCCGCTGATCGAAACCGATGGAGCCGAATTTTCCGCGTTCGGCAACGAAGGCTCGGTGCTGTTTCTGCGAACCGATCAGGATTCACCCAATCGCCGGGTGATTGCGGTGGATGTCACGCATCCCGCTCCGGCGAACTGGAAGACCATCGTGCCGGAACGGGCGCAGGCGATTGAATCCGTCGCTCTGATTGGCGGCCGCCTTGTGGCGCAGTATCTGGCCGATGTGCAAAGCCGGCTCGCGGTGTTTGGCCTGGATGGAGCCTCGCAGGGGGAAGTGCCTTTACCGGCATCGGGAACCGTGATCGGTTTGAGCGGCCGGCAAGATTCGCCCGAAATCTTTTACTCGTTCACATCGCCGCTGTATCCCGCGACTGTATTCGTTTATGACGCTGAGGCGCGGCGGCAGACTCCGTTCGAAGCCGCCAAGCCTCCAATCGACACGGCGGATTACGAGACCAAAGCGCTGTTCGCCACTTCTAAAGACGGTACCCGCGTGCCGTTTTTTCTCACATGGAAGAAGGGTCTGGCGCAGGACGGCAGCCATCCCACGATGCTCTACGGGTACGGAGGCTTCTCGGTCAGCCAACTGCCGCAATATGTCCAGGACGTGCCCGCGTGGCTGGAACTGGGCGGCATCTGGGTGACCGCCAACATGCGGGGTGGCGCGGAATACGGCGAAGCGTGGCATCGCGCGGGGATGCTGGAAAAGAAGCAGAACGTCTTCGACGACTTCATTGCCGTGGCGGAATACCTGGTGAAGGAGAAATACACCACGCCATCGCGGTTGGGGATCAAAGGCCGCTCAAATGGCGGCTTGCTGGTGGGCGCGGTGGAAGAGCAGCGTCCCGACCTGTTCGCCGTAGCGCTTCCCGGCGTTGGCGTCATGGACATGCTGCGCTACGACAAATTCACCGGCGGCCGGGCCTGGGCCACCGAATACGGATCATCGTCGAATGCCAAAGACTTCGCGAACCTGATCCGGTATTCGCCGCTGCAGAACGTCAAAGCGGGGACCTGTTATCCGGCGACCCTCATCACGACGGCGGATCATGATGACCGCGTGGTTCCCAGCCATTCCTTTAAATTCGCGGCCGCGATGCAAGCCGCACAGGGCTGCGACCGCCCGGTCCTGATTCGCGTGGAGACGCAAGGTTCGCACGGCTACCGTCCTACCGATAAACAGATTGCCGAACGGGCCGATGAGTGGGCGTTCGTCGCCGAACACGTTGGAATGCGCGCGCCCTAGGCCACTCCCCGGCACGGCTGTACCGCCTCGCGCGTAAGCGGGGGGCCCCGGCCACAACCGTCTAAAAAATCACGTCGAAGTCGGCGCGATGCCGCAGCTGATAGTTTCCAAAAAAGACGCCGTATTGTGGATCAGCGATATTCGAGTGGACGGCAAGGGCGTTGAAGTGGTTGGTGAGATTGAAACCGCTCCAGGAGAAGCGCAGCGTATATTTGCCGCCCTTGACGGGAACGTCTTTGAGGAGCCGCGTGTCGGCCGACAGGTAGTTGGGGAAGCGGGAACGGTCGCCGAACGGCATGCCAACATAATCTCCGAGAGCGTTCAACCGCGCGTAGGGGAAGCCGCTCCGGTACTCGACCATGGGCAGAAGCTGGAGTCCTTGCGGCAGATTCACCCGCCCCCAGGCCAGAAAGCGGTTCGGGACGTCACCCGGCAGATTCGAGTAGACTGTGTGACGCACTAACGGCGCGGGGAAATTTCCGACGAAGCCGCTGAAGTCGTTCAGCGTGCCCTGGGCCCTTCCGCGCGCGTAGGTCAGGGAGAGTTGCTGGCCGCGCTTCCAGTCAAAGCGGCCGGTGACTTGCGCCATCCGGTACAGCGACCGGCCCGTGCCACGCATCATCAACAGAGACGTCTCGACATCCTGCGGCTCGAGCACCACCAGTCCGGCCGAGCGGCTATGCGTGTATCCGGCCTGCAGGCGAAATAGGTGATTGACGCGCTGTTCGATCTGGAAATTCCAAGTACCGCTGCGCGGCGCGAAATTTCCAGGTACGGGCCTTCCGAAGATCAAGGCCGAGGCGGCGCTGGGAACCGCGGTGATCACATTGACGCTGTTGGTGGGGATTCCAACGATGGAGCCGTCGGGCGCATAATCGGTGACGACCCGTTGCGGAATGTGGCCGAAGGTGTAGACGCTGAGCGGGACGCGGTCATAGAAGATCCCATATCCGCCGCGAATGGCAGTGCGGCCGTTGGAGAACGGAGTCCACACCAGGCCGGCGCGCGGCGCCACACGTACGCTGTCGGCAATATTCTGGCGTTCGATGCGCCCGCCAAAATCGAGGATGAAGCGTGAGGTCAGCGACCAGTGATCCTGCACGAAGCCGGCAACTTCGGAGTCCTTGACGCGGTACGGGCTGCCGTCCGTGAAAGTGATGCGGCGCAGCAGGAGGCCCGTCGTGTCGAGAATATTGATTGGCCGGTCGAACACCTCGCCGCTATCGTTGAGGAATGTGGCCGTGCCGCCGATCTTGAGTTCGTGGGTTCCGGCGGCGGCCAGCATCCCCGGCGACCAGATCTCGACCCACTGCGTGCGGCCGGCCTCGCGATTCTGCGTGCTGAAGTAGTTGCCGCGATTTCCCACCGGAGTCAGCACCATCTCCGCGTTCCCTTGCGCTCCAATCGTGGCGTCATAGCGCTGAATCGACACTGTGCTGCTGAGCGTTCCCCGCCCCACGCTGAGGCGATCGCCGACCGTCCCCACGTACCGGTGCAGCGCGTCATTGGGAGTGACCGATTCCGGGTTGAAGTATTCCGGGTTGATGAAGTTGGTGTGCTGCGGACTGAAGTGAAACGAGCCGGTCAGGATCTGCGAGGGCGACACGATGTAGTCGAGTTGCGTGAGCGAGTTGACCGCCTCCTGCTTCGAAGTATTGAATGGAAACGGGAGCGTGCGTTCCTGGTGCTTCACCAGGGCGTATTGCGTGGCATTCAGAAAATACAAGCGGTCTTTGATCAGTGGGCCGCTCAGCAGACCCCGCGGAGTGTCGTCGAGAATGCCGCGCATGTGCCAACTGCGCCAGCGGAAGCCCGGAAGCGGATCGTTGATCTCGCCGTGCCATTTGTCTCCGCCGCGCCGCGTCTCGACCGCGACTACGTCAGAAGTGAAATGGCCGTACTGGGCGAGAAACGGCGTGCTCAGAACTTCCAGTGTGTCGACGCTGTCGATTGGCACGGTCGGTCCGAAGCGCCCGGTCGCGGGGTCTGTCACATCGGCCGAATTGACCACCATGGCGCTGCGGTGCTCGCCGGAGCCGGCGATCTTCATCTCTCCGTCCGGCGATTTCACGATGCCCGGCACCAGCGGCAGGGTCTCGCTGACTGTCGCGGGACGGTACGGAAGATTCTTCACGTCATCGGGGTGGAGTTGCTGCGTTTCAGAGGAAACACTCTGCTCGACAGCAGCGACGGTATCGTGGACTTCCACGCTGTTGCGGACGATCAGCGGCTCGAGGGTGAGATCGACTTCGGTGGACGCAGCGGCCTTGAGTTCAAATGCGCCGCTGGTCAGATCATGGAATCCTTCTTTCGCCACACGCAGGACACGCGCGCCGCAAGCGAGTTTTTCGAATTGGACAAGGCCGGAGATGTCCGACGCGGCCGGCGCATGATCAGTCCCGACCGAAACCTTCGCGCCCGATACCGGGTTGCCCGAAGAATCCTGAACCCGAACTTGGAGTTTAGAGGCAGTACAGGTCTGCGCACGAAGGGCCGGAGTCGCGGCCAGCGCGACAATGGCCCCAAAGACCAACTGGAGTTCAACGACCCACGTTGGCAGAGGTCTTAACACCCCGAACGCCATCCCAATCGTCCAAATTCCGGGCGGCTCCCCAAATACACATCGCCCTCGAGGCTCACCCAACTGGCAACTGTCGGATACGACTCAGGATATCCCCATTCGAATCGTCTGTCGAGTCCAAAGGTTTACGAACAAGTTTGGGGAGGGAAGTACCAGCCGGACTAGGCGCTCAGTGCATGGTTTCGAGATATTCGCCGGTGCTGGCATCGAGGAATGCCGAGAGCCCGGAGGTGCCGGCTGATTCGCCCCAAATGACGCGCCAAGTCGGATTGGTGAATTTTTCCTCTTTCTGGAGCAGGAACGAGATGGTCTGCTTGGGATTCTGCTTAGCGGCATCTGCCGCGTTCTTCGTGGCGCTCTTATACGCAGCGTCAGTGTCGGTTTTTACAGCAGCGATCAGAAACGGCTTATTGCCGGTCCCAGGCCCGCTCCAACTCTCCGGCGGAGTGGCAAACACGCCCTGATGGAGGCTGGGTTCGGCTTCAACCACCGAGTACGTATAGGTCCGTGCGGCATTCTTGGATTCCGACACGAAGATCGCCTGCCATGCGCCGGCTTTGCCGTGGACGTCCGGTACATCGGTCACGTGCAAGCTATTCATTTTGAGTACTTCGGCATCCGATGCCCAAGAGCGCGCCACCTGGTACATACGATACAGCGCACTTTGGCCGGTGATCGGCTCGGCTGCCTTTTCGACCTGTTTTTCGGAGACCTTGGGCTGGTCGGAACACCCTGCGAAAACTACCAACAGAGCGCAGCCGGCGAGAAGTAATGCTGGTGATGAGGATCGCATCGCGACAGCTTCATTTTAGCAGTCTGGTGTCTTTTGGCCCGTCGAATCTTAGTTAACAAACATTCCGCGGGACTGCATGGGATAATTGAGGCCGGCGGGAGGGAGTATGGCCGTCAAGCGGAACTTGGGAATCCTTGCTTTGGCAGCAGCTGGTCTGCTGCTGTTGAAACCAGCGGCGGGGCAGCGCAGCGGTTCGGGCGCAACGGCGCCACCTTCAGCGGGCGGCAACACGACGCCTGGCGGCAATACAGGCGGCCGTGGCACGACCACGGGGAACCCGACGCAGAATACCGGCAATCAGCCAACCACCAATCCCAACCTGGGGCGGCCGATCTATTTGACCGGCCGGATCATGATGGACGACGGTTCGGAATTGCCGCACAACATCGCCATCGAGCGCGTTTGTGGGGGAATGCCGCACATCGAAGGGCACACCGATTCCAAGGGCTATTTCAGCATCCAGCTCGGGGGACCGAATGTGGATGCACTGCAAGACGCCAGCACCAGTACATTCGACGATTTCGGACGGTCGGGAGGCGGGTTGAACGGGGGCGGCGGCCCCAATGCAGGAGGTATCGGGAACTCAGGTGGGATTAACTCGCGCGATTTGTCCAATTGTGAGCTGCGGGCCAGCAGCGCGGGCTATCAATCGCAGTTGGTGCAACTGGCGGGGCGGATGGCCTTCGACAACCCGGAAGTCGGGACGATTTTGCTCCACAGAATGGCCCCAACGGAGGGCCGGACGGTGAGCGCAACCACCCTGGAGGCGCCGAAAAACGCAAAGAAGGCGCTGCAAAAGGGACTCGAACTCGAGAAGAAGAAAAAGCTGGACGAGGCGCAGGTAAGCTTCGAGCAAGCGGTGAATGACTATCCGAAGTATGCCCAGGCATGGTTCGAACTAGGCCGGCTGCAGGCTGCGCAAGGGCAAGGGGAAGCGGCGCGCCGGTCATTCGACTCAGCCATTCAGGCGGACTCGAAATTCGTTTCTCCGTATGTCGAAATCTCGGTGCTCGAACTGCAAGCGCAGCGCTGGCAGGAACTGGCGGATGTATCGGACAAGGCGGTCCGGCTGGACCCGTTCAGTTTTCCGCAGGCGTTCTTCTTCAATGCCGTTGCCAATTACAATCTGAACCACGCGGACGCGGCCGAGCAGAGCGCGCGCCGGGCGCAAAAGCTAGACACGCAGCATCGCATCCCGCAGGTGTCCCACCTGCTCGGTGTCATCCTGGCCGATCGTCACGACTACGCCGGCGCGGCGGAACAGATGCGCGACTATCTGAAGTTCGCACCGCAAGCAAAGGATGCGGCGGCGGTTCGATCGCAATTGGAATCGTTCGAGAAAGCGCTGGCCAGCGCCGCTCAGCCGGCGCAGTAGAGTCCTCCTCCAGTTGGCGGCACCGTTATCGCCTCGCCGGGTTCTTGTCTTTTAGCCGCGTCCCGTAAGGGCGCGGGCCTCGGTATTCGGCGCCTGCCGGTCACTGCACCGCCATTCCCACGTGCACATGCTCCAGCATCCATTGCGCGATCCCCGGCCTCTCGTCCAGATCCGGATTGTGCCGCTTGCCGTATACGTAATCGCCTGCAAACCAACCCATGACTCCGCCGGCCACCACGTCGCTCGGAAAGTGTCGCCGCGCACTGAGACGCGCCGCCGCCACTCCAGCGCCGTATCCGTAGCACAACAACTTCACCCAAAGATGCTGATGATACTCGTGCGCGATTACCGACGCCATGGCGAAGGTGTTGATCGAGTGGCCGGAAGGAAAGCCGGCGTTGATCCGTGAGGACGAGTCCCAGAAGTGGCCGTTGCCGTCGCCTTCGGTCGGGCGCGCCCGGCTGAACAGCGGCTTCAGCACCAGCTGCAACAGGCCCGTGTCCGCAACCGCCTCGAACGACATCAGCCCCACCTCGCGAAAGTGGTCGTCTCTTTTGGCGGTCCCGGCGAAGTACAATCCCGCCGCGATCGGCAGCAGCGAGTACGCCTGCCCGAAATAGGACGCATCTGTCCCGATGTTCCGCAGCGTCGAGTTGTTGGGTGCGGCGCTTTCGATGTGTTTATCCGCGGCAATCAGGCCGCCGATGACGCTTCCCCAGATCACCCAGTATTTGACATTTTTCTTCGACGTATGAAACGGGCCCGTCCAGATTGCCTTCTGGTCCATCAGCACGTACTTCGGCATGCGCGCGAAGGGCCCCCAGTAGCCGGTCTGGTCGTACAGGTCGTTGGGCTTGATCAGCGAAGGGGCCGGCTTCGGCTGAAGCACGGATCGCCCCGCACCGTTCGGCGGCGGCTGCTGCGGATCGGGTTGCTGATTCTGATCTTTTGCGATTTGCTGCCGGGTATCGTCCGTTCCTGCACTGGCCGGGGCGTCCGTTTGCGCGAAACAGGCCGCACCCAGCAGGCAGCTACATAGCAGAGCCCTCATCCCAGGCTATCTCCTGGGGTCCATTGACAGCACGCCACCTGCCGTTGTTCGCCTTGTATCGAACACGGAAGGGGCACGTTGATCCCTCATCGGTTCGTGCGTTTTGACACCGCGGACCGAGGCGTGCCGCGGTTCTTGCCATGAGGCGCATCGCGATACGGCATGCATTTGTCTGGTTTCTCGCAACGGCGGCGGCCGCTTTTGCTGTGGCCCAGCCGCCCGAGACTCAGCAAACGGGGGCAGACCGTTTGCTCGAACCGGCGCCGGAAACGGCGATTCCCCTGAAGCGTCTGCCCTGGGACATTCTGCACGAGCAAAAAACGGTCTGGACGTTCCCCGCAAAGACGGTTCGGGGACAGCACTGGAAACCCGTGCTC
Source organism: uncultured Solibacteraceae bacterium (assembly GCA_964438005.1). Taxonomy (GTDB): domain Bacteria; phylum Acidobacteriota; class Terriglobia; order Bryobacterales; family Bryobacteraceae; genus PSRJ01. The sequence continues at coordinate 15,225 of CAYTJD010000175.1, forward strand.
GCGGTGGGTTTGATTACGGCCGGGCTGGTCGCACTCGATCCCCATACCGAGTCCTATTTTCACGACCAAGTCGGCTTCAGCACGTATAAAACCGGACCGTTGCGTGGACGCAATTCGACCTTGGCGATCACGCTGACACCCGCGGCCTTTTACCTGACCGGCTTGGCGAAACATAGGCGGCATTCGCAGAACACCGGCCTGCTGGCAGCGGAGGCAGTCGCCGATACACAGATTGTGAGCTTCGCGATGAAGCACGCCTTCGGGCGATTGACACCGAGCCAGATTCCGCCGCACGGCGATCTCACGGACACTTGGTTCCAGTATAGAGGCTCGTTCACGAACGGCGGAAGTTTTCCATCAGGCCACGCGGCATCGGCATTCGCCGTGGCGTCGGTGATTGCGGGCCGCTATCGGGCACACCGCTGGGTTCCCTGGGTGGCCTACGGAACAGCGGCGTTTCTTTCACTGACCCGGCTGCCGGACCAGGCGCACTTCCCGTCGGATGTCTTCTTCGGCGCGGCGCTGGGATACGGCGTGGGCCACTTTGCCGTGCTTGGGCATTAGCGCGAAACCCGGCCGGGAGAGTTGAGCGATCTGGCGCCCCGGGACTTCTGCCACTCCCTACGCCTCCGTGCCATCGTACGATTTCGACAGTCCCTTCACCTCCAGCGGATGACGGCCGGAGTTCCTCCCTTAAGTTGAAGTTTTGATCCTGGAGCTCCGCCATGGTTCGCTGCACATCCAACAGCTTAGTAACTTCATCGCTGCCTGTTAAATCGGAGATCCTACAACGGATTTTGCTCCCCATATCAAGGTCCGCTGATAGGCCAGTCATGCACACATGAGCCGGGATGTATCCCCACTGCCCGCCGTTCCATCGTAGGACTTTAATTGCATTCTTATCGACTGGATTGTCAGGCTCTAGTGCCAAGAGCAGTTCTTCCCCGACGTGGCATCGTGTGATGAGCGCTTGTCGGTCGGTCCCATCCTCATTGCAAAACGTTACTCCAGCAGTTTTGGTAAAGAAGCGGCACGTAGGTGACCATAGCGCCATGCACGAAGTTGGACAAGACCCGCACACTGGTACGAGATCAGACGGTCATTCGGTGACAGGCCACGTCACCACCGTTCAGATCGTTATTTGAGCGACACGCCGCCCGCGGGACTTCTGCCACCCCCTACGCCACCTTCTCCCCCGCCGCCCGGAACTCTTCGTATGGCCCCTTGAAATCTTCAATCGCTCCGTCCGCAAAGCTCCAGATCCGAGACGCCACTTCGTCGATCACATCGTGATCGTGCGTCACCAGCAGCAACGTCCCGTCGTACCGCTGCAGCGCGATATTCAGCGCGTTGATCGATTCCAGGTCCAGGTGATTGGTCGGCTCGTCCAGTAGCAGCACGTTGGGTTTCTCCAGCATGAGCCGGCAAAACGTCAGGCGCGCCGCTTCCCCGCCCGACAGCGCTTCGGTCCGCTTCACCGCATCGTCGCCGCTGAACAGCATCTGCCCGAGCACGCCCCGCAGTTCCGCCTGCGACGCCATCGGGTCGAACTCATGCAGCCAGTCGATCAGCGTCACCCCGGCGCGAATCGTTTGCCGGTGATCCTGCGAAAAGTACCCCACCGAAACCTCGTGTCCCCACGTCACCGTCCCGGCATCGATTGCGAATGTCTGCTCCGCCGCATCGATCGGTCCCGGCGCGTTCCGCACCAGCGACCGCAACAGCGTGGTTTTGCCGGCGCCATTGCGGCCGATGAGCGCCACCTTCTCGCCCCGGCTGACACTCACGGTGAAGTTGTCGATGACGCCCGTGCCTTCGTACGATTTCGCGAGCCCCTTCACCTCCAGTGGATGGCGGCCCGAAGGGCGGTCGATCGCAAACTTGATGTACGGCCGCTGGATGTTCGATTTCGCCAGCTCCGAAGTCTGCAGCCGTTCCACTTCTTTCTTTCGCGACATCACCTGAGAGGACCGCGTGCCGGCCGAAAACCGCGCGATGAACTCGTTCAATTGCGCGATCTTCTTTTCCCGCTGAGCGTTTTGCGCCTCCACCCGCGCGCGAATCTGGGTCTTCGCCAGCACCATATCGTCATAGCCGCCCGTGTAAGTGATCACGGTTTCGTAATCGATGTCCGCCACATGCGTCGAGACCTCGTTCAGGAAATGGCGATCGTGCGAGATCACGATCAGGCAGCCCTCGTACTTCAATAAGTAATCCTGCAGCCAGTGCACCGATTCCAGATCGAGATGGTTCGTCGGCTCGTCGAGCAGCAGCACGCTCGGATTCCCAAACAGCGCCTGCGCCAGCAGCACCCGGACCTTCTGGCCGCCCTGCAGTTCGCTCATCCGCCGATCGTGCCACGCTTCCCCGATGTCGAGGCCGTCCAGCAGAACCGCCGCGTCGCTCTCGGCCGTGTACCCGCCTTCATGGCCCACCGTCCCTTCCAACTCGCCGAGCCGTATCCCGTCTTCCTGGGTGAGTTCGTCGTGGGGCTTGGCATAGAGGGCCTCGCGCTCCTCGAGCGCAGCCCACAGCGGCGCGTTCCCCATGATCACCGTATCGAGCACGCGGTACGAGTCGAACGCAAACTGGTCCTGGCGCAGAACGCCGATTTTCTCCGGCCGGGTCACCGACCCCTTAGACGGTTCCGTCTCGCCCGTGAGGATGCGCATCAAGGTCGATTTGCCTGCGCCGTTGGGCCCGGAAATCGCGTAGCGGCGCCCGGCAAGAAACGTCGTCGTCACGTCTTCGAACAGGACGCGGTCACCGAAGCGCATAGAAACGTTGTTGATGGATAACAAATTAGAACTCTTTCCTGAAAGGGTTTATCGGGTTCGGGCAGGGTGCCGGGGGCCAGACTTTCTAATTATATCCGGAAAGTCCCGATCACGCGCTTGTCTGGCTGTAGTTCCCGGCAACGAGTGTTTCCCGCCCCCTCCCACCCGTCCCGCCGCCCCTCGTGTGCCGAAATAAAGTCGGGTAAGCGATCAGGGCCACTTGGCGAAAAGCAAGGTTTCGCATCGATCGATGCGAAAAACGCTCATGGATAGCGAAAAACAGTTCGACCTACAACTGATGGTAATTGATTAGTTCGACGCCCGCGCGCTCGAGCGCGGCCTTTACTTCAGGGGCAGTCAAGGCTGCCAGTTCGTTCTCCCGGCTTTCTTTCAGACGAGTTCGCGCCTGGCGCAGGGCCGCGCCGCATTTGCCGGGATGGCACATCAGTTCGGTGCTCCCGTCGGGCAGCACTCGAATCAACTCGACCAACTCGGCCGTATGAAACCGTCCCGTGATCTGGAAGCCGGCGAAATGATCGGTAGTCCGGCAGTGGTGTCTCTCCAGAACGCGGTGGAACCGACGGCGGAGCAGGCCGAGCGAGTTGCTGGTGAGCCGCACGACCAGCGGAACCGCTGTCCGCAGCGGGAAATCGAAGGGTCGGCGGACCCACGGAATTCCGAACTCCTCGCTCAATCGGGCCACGGCATCCAGAACCGGCGGCGCGAGATGCGTGTGTTTGTGCGTGTCGAGGTGACTCGGCCGAATTCCGACCTCGAGGATGCGCCGCACTTGGGCATGCAGTTCGTCGTAGGGGCGGAGGTGTTTGCCGGCGATGGCGAGCAGAAGCCGGCTCACGGTCACAGGAAACGGTTTGCCGCTGAGGAGTGAGTGGCCGCCGACCAGCACCAGGTGACAGCCGATATCCAGAGAAGGAACCTCTCGAGCGCCGTGAACGGCATCCTCGAACGCGCTGCCATTGGCCATCAGCGTGGTGGCCGTCAGAATGCCGCGGCGGTGCGCCTCGACAATGCCCTCGTTGACATCGGGCGTAAAGCCGAAATCATCCGCGTTGACGACGAGCCGTTTTCGCGAAATCAAAACAAGCCCAGCTTGATCCGCAGAAACTTCTTGGGATTCGCGCGGATATCTTTGGCGAGGCTTTGAAACTCGCGCGTGGTGCTGTTCAGCTCCTGATAAAGTTGGGGGTTCACGACGAGCTGTCCGATGGTGCCCTGGCCGGAGTCGATCTTGTCGACGGTCGTATTGAGGCGCGTGATCAATTCATTCAGCCGTTGATTGAGCTGATCGTCCTTGAGAAGTTTGCCGGCCGTGCCTTTGCCGGCGTTGAGGTCGGCAACGAGGCCCTTCATCTCATTCAATACCTGAGTCGCTTCATTGAACAGAGCCGGGTCCTTGAGCATCTTGCCCGCGGTGCCTTGGCCGCTCTGCAAGTCGGCAAGGAGGGCATCGAGGCGCTTGATGGGCGCGCGAAACTCCTGGTAGAGCGAATCGTCGTAGAGCAGCTTGCTGAGAGTCCCGTTGCCTGTGCGGATGTCCGCCAGAAGCTTTTGACCCTCTCCGACGATGCCATTCAACCGGTCGTACAGTTCGCGATCTTTAAGAAGCAGGCCGAGGTTGCCCTTGCCCTGCTCCACGCCGGCGAGCAGGCCGTCGACGCGGCCGACGATGCCTTGAAACGATTGCAGCAGGCCGGCCATCTGGTTCATCAACTGGGGAATGTCCTGCGCCATCTGGCTCATCAACACATCACCGGCCTTGACGTGTGTCTTCGATATGCCTTTGGTGATGTTGATGAACTTATCGCCCAGGAGATTGGCGGCGGCAATGCCGGTGGTGGAATCGATTGGCACATCGACAAGGTTGCGCTCATCCACCATCATGACGAAGCGCACGGGACGTTTCGGATCGTTCGTGAGGCTCAAACTGTCCACGTAGCCGATGGTGATGCCGTTCAGCCGTACCGGCGTGCCTTCCTGCATGGCGGAGGCATCGTCCATATATGTGAGCAGGGGCACGTTGTGGTGCAACAGCCCCTTGCTGGTAGTCAGCAGAAAGATGAGCGTGACGGTAATAGCGATTGCAACCAAGGCCACCAGCCCGACCCTCAGTTGCGACCAGCGTATTTTGCTGCGTTCCGGCATCCGCTATTCTCGTTGCTTGACGAACTTGGATATGTAGGGATTTTTCTGAGCTTCGAGCTGATCCTGATCCCCCTCGAAGATCAGCCGTCCTTCCTGAAGCACCATGAACGTGGTTCGCACGTCCCCTCTCGCCCCGTTCCGAGCCAGCTCGATCTGCCCTTGCTCCGAATTGTAGCGGAAATTGGCCATGACATTCCCGTCCTGGTAGCGATAGGTAACCAGCAACGTAGTGGTCTTGGCGACGTCGCGCGCCTTCACCAGCAGAGCCATGATCGTGTGCGCGGTGATGGGATCGAGGCCGGCGGTCGGGGAGTCGTAGAGGATCAGCGGAGGGTTGGTGACGACGGCGCGGGCGATGGCCGCCCGGCGGCGCATGCCGCCCGACAACTCGCTCGGAAATTTTTCGAGCGTGCCGCCGAGTTCGACGAATTCCAAGGCCTGCGCCACGCGAGGGTGCACCTCGGCCGGTGAGCAGTGAATGGACTTCTGATTCACCAGCGGGTACGCCACGTTCTCTTCGATGTTGAGGGAATCGAACAGCGCGCTTTCCTGGAACAGCATGCCGATGCGGCTGCGGATTTCGAACAATTCGCGCTCGCCGAGCCTGGTGAGGTCTTTGCCGAAGACGAAGACGTTGCCGGAATCAGGCTTAATCAGGCCGAGAGCCGTTTTCAGAAGGACAGTCTTGCCGCTGCCGGCCGAGCCGAGAATCACTCGCGATTCCCCCTGGCGCGCTTCAAACGAGACGCCGTCGAGAGCCCGGACATCATCGAAGGACACCGACACATTCTCGAACCGCAGGATGGATGGCAGCGCCTCCGGCATCAGAGTTTGGTCTGGCTGACGAAAACCTGGGCAATCAGGTAGGTGAGGGCGAAGATCAAAACAGATGCGGTCACCATGGCCTGGGTGGTGGCGCGGCCGACGCCCTGGGTGCCTCCGGTGGTCTTCAAACCGTAGTAGCAGCCGATGAGAGATACCACGAAGGCGAACACGAATGGCTTAAGGAGGCCCTGCGTGAGATCGTTCCACTCCAGCGAGCGCCAGGCCGAGCTCCAATACAATCGCGGCGAGAGGCCCAGAAAGACGAAGGAAATGACCCACCCCGCGAAGATGCCGACGAAATCGGCTATCACGGTGAGAATGGGCAGCATGACGCAGGTGGCGATCAAACGCGGAGTCACCAACTTCTGAACCGGATCGGTTCCGAGAGCGCGCATCGCGTCGATCTGCTCGGTCACTTTCATAGAGCCCAATTCGCTGGCCATGCCGGACGCGTTGCGGCCGGCCACCATCAAGGCGGTCAGATCGGGACCGAGTTCACGCACGAGCGTGATCGCCACCGCCGTTCCGGTCTTACTGAGCTGCCCATATTGCGAGAGCACGCGCGACATCTGCAGCGCCATGACTGCGCCGCTAAACAAGCCCGTGAGGACCACGATGAAGAGGCTGCCGACACCGATATTGTCCATTTGCAGAGCAATATCGTCGCCGTAGTGCGGTGTGCGGAAAATGTTGGCGACGGCGCGGCCCGTGAGCAAGAAGAATTCCTGGACCGCGATGACAGGCCCTTTCAGCAGATCGAGCAATCCGGTTGGGTCCTCGATCCGATGCTACCATACAACTATAAATGGGGCGATGAAAGGACTTACCGACATTCCGGGGATCCGCGTCGGGCATATCTCCGACTACCAGGCACTCACGGGGTGCACGGCCATTTTGTGTGAGGCCGGGGCCGTGGGGGGGGTAGACATCCGGGGCGCGGCCAGCGGCACGCAAGAGACGCCGACGCTCGATCCGCTTCATGTCGACCCCACCCTGCACGGGATTCTGCTGACAGGTCGCAGCGTGTTCGGCCTCGAAGCCGCGTCGGGCGTTCGCCGGTACCTCGAAAGCCGCGGGTCCGGTGTCACGACTCCCGCCGGCAAAGTGCCCATAGTCCCGGCGGCCGTCATCTACGATCTCGGCATGGGCAATCCGAAGATCCGTCCGACGGTGGCGATGGGCGAAGCCGCGGCGGCCGCGGCGACGACCGATGCCGTGGCGGAAGGCTGCGTCGGAGCCGGAACGGGCGCGACGGTGGGCAAGACGCTCGGCATGAAGAACGCCATGAAGAGCGGCGTCGGCAGTTTCACCGTCCCTATGCCCGGCGGCGTGGTGATGACGAGCCTGGTGGTGGTGAATGCATTCGGCGACGTGCGCGATCCGGCCACCGGCAAGATTGTCGCTGGCGCCCGAAAATCTCCCGACAGCCGCGAATTCGCCGATGGCAATGAAATCGTGAAGCAGGCGCCTCCGCCGCCCCTGGTGCGCACCAATACGACGCTCGCCGTAGTGGCCACCAACGCACGGCTCAGCAAAGTGGAAGCCACCAAACTGGCGCAGTTCGCGAGTCTCGGCATGGCCCGCGCGATCTACCCGGTGAACACCACCAACGATGGCGATACGACCTTCGCGTTGTCGCTCGGCGACCGCCGCGCCGATATCAACTCGCTGGGAGTGGCGGCTGCCGAAGCGATGGTCCAGGCGATTCTGCGCGCAGTGCGGTTGGCCAAAACATTAGGCGGCGTGCCGGGGCTCGGTTAAGAGCCATGCTGAAAATCGAGATCGTCAAACAGCCCGATGGCGCCGGCGTACTGCGCTGTACCCGCAAGGACGGCTCCATCACCTGGCAGAAGCAAACCAAGCACGCCGCTCATTTCGCACTGCACGATTTGACACACTACGCAGTAGAAACGGCGCTGGGGTGCCGGCAGGGGTTTTTCGGCTTGGTTGCGGAAGGCTGGAATATCGAGGACACCACCGGCAAGGGCAAACGCGGCGCGATTCCGGCGGAGGCGCTCGAGGTGGAGCGCATCGTTGGATTGTTCGACTCGGAACGAGGCTCCGGCGCGCTGTGGACCTGCGAGGAGTTCAACGAACATGCGCCGCGCCTACTTAGCCAGGAGGAGATTCAACGGGTGCGCGCGTTACGCGGGGAACTCTTCCAGCGGTGGCTTGCGACGGCGGCGGGCCAAAAGCTCGAGCTGACGTTCCTGCCGGCGGCGCTGGCTCGTTAAGGTTCGGTCACCCAGGTCATTTGAAGCCCGGCGGGGATCCGCAAGGAGCCGCTTACGGAAACCCATCCTTCCGGCGTCCCGTAGTAGCGGCCGAGGCCGGCTACGCCTCGCAGTGTTGCGGAACGGGCGTCATAGGGTTGGCCGGCGGCATCAACGCGCAAAAGCCGGAGCTTGATCACGGAAACGGAGCCGGCGCGGAGCGCTCCGGTTTCCATGCCGATCACCCGAAGCGTTACGGCCGAGCCGGTAGGAATTGACACCGGGCCGCGCACGGCCCGGGTGACCTCAGCCGACACCCGATCCCCAATTGCGGTAACGCCCCGCGCGATCGGGGTCGTGAGGCGCACATGTAATTCAATACGGGCCGGAAGAGGTTGAGGAGCAGCCGGTGACGATGCCGTCGGAAGATCTGCGCCGGGTTCCGTGAACGTCACGGTCGACTCGCCGGCATATTCGCGGCAGCGCGCGAAAATGATCTGATTGCGAGCGATCTCGCCTTTCAGATCCATGAGCATGGTCTCGGAAGCCGTGGGGATCAGGTAGTCGCTGTTGCCAATTTGTACACGAGCGTATTCCGTGTATTCGGTGGCCTGCAGCGTGTCCAGATTGCGGGGGATTTCATTCGCCTCGATTTCGAACGCGATCACGTCGTAGGTGTCCGCGTCCGCGGTGAACCAGCCGTGGTAAGCAACGGTGGCCGCGAGAACTCCGTACCGAACGGTATACGTGCTATTGGCGAGCGGCACCTGAAACGAATATTTCACCTGGTTTTTGCCGTTGGCGGCGCTCGTGCCTTCGAAATGAAAGATGGGCCCGTTGTCGGCGAAAACCGCACGGCCGAGCATGCCAAAGTTCCCCGTTGCGATGGAACCGTCCGGCACCATGTCGAACAGCGTCCGCTCGCCCAACCGGTCTCCCGGCCAGGCGTAGAGCTCGCGACCGTTCAGGTAAGCGACATCCACACGCAGGGTGTCGCGATTCTCGTAGCGGTTAGAGGGCGGTCTCCGAAGTGCGCGCTCGATGGTTTCGCGGCACGTGTAGTCAGGCAAGTGGGCGAGCGTCCGGGCCATCTGAGTGCGGATGCGGGTAAGCCGCTGCGGGTCGTTCAGATCCGCGGCTTGAACCGCGGACAAAGCGACCATCCAGGTAAACAGCACCCAGCGCATCTGGCACGATTATACGCGCGCTCTGGCCGGGCGGTTAGCGAGGCTTGTAGGCGATGGCGTCGATTTCGACCTTGAGATTGGGAAGGGCAAAGCCGGTCACCACCGTGCTGCGCGCGGGCTTGGCCTCGCCGAAGAACTCGGCGTAGACGGCGTTCATGGCGGCGAAGTCCTTGCCGTCAGCGAGGAAAACACCGCACTTGACCACGTCAGCGAGGCTGGCACCGCATCCTTCCAGAATTCGTTTGAGGCCGTTCAGGACCTGACGGGTTTCGTGGGCCACATCGCCCGGCTCGGCCGGAACCTGACCGGAAACGAAAATAAAATCGCCGGCGCGCACAGCCGGTGAATAGGGGCCTCGCGGCGCGGGGGCTCCGGGCGGATTGATTCGTTCAATCATGGTTAATGTCCTTCGGCCTCCAAAAAGCGCTCCGCTTCGATGGCCGCCATGCAGCCGGCGCCAGCCGCCGTGACAGCCTGCCGGTAGATGCGATCCTGCACGTCCCCGGCGTGAAAGACGCCGGCAATATTGGTGCGCGCGCCGCCCTGCGACACGATGTAGCCATCGGCATCGGTAGTGAGCTGGCCCCGAAAGACGGCGGTGTTGGGGATGTGCCCGATCGCTACGAAGAAGCCGTCCACCGGCTCGTCCCACACCTGGCCGGTCTTCACGTTGCGGAGGCGCGCGGCCGTGACCAGGTTCTTGCCGACATCGAAGAGCTCTTCCACCACGGTGTTGGGGACGAATTTGATTTTGGGATTGGCGCGCGCGCGGTCGAGCATGATCTTGGAAGCGCGAAATTCCTCGCGGCGATGCACCAGCGTGACAGAATCGCCGAAACGAGTCAGGAAGTTGGCTTCTTCCATGGCTGAGTCGCCGCCGCCGACCACCAGAATCTTCCGCCCTTTGTAAAAGAAGCCATCGCACGTGGCGCACGAACTGACGCCGTGACCGATCAGTTTCTGCTCGGATTCGAGACCGAGCCAGCGTGCCGATGCGCCGGAGGCCACAATTACCGTGCGCGCTTCCATCCACTCGCCGTCCACGTTCAAGCGGAACGGCCGCTGGGAAAAATCGGCATCGAGCACCGCGCCATGCACGTACTCGGCGCCGAAATTCTGCGCCTGCTTCTTAATGTTCTCCACCAGATCGGGACCGTTGATCCCTTCGGGAAAGCCTGGGAAGTTTTCCACCAGCGTGGTGAGAGAGAGTTGACCACCGGCTTCGTGGCCGGCGATCACGAGCGGCTTGAGATTGGCGCGCGCGGCATAGATGGCAGCAGTGTTGCCGGCGCAGCCGGAACCAATGATGACGACATTACGCATGAGGGAAGTTCTCAATGTAACAGACTTCCGACTCGCGGACTTTAGCGAAAGGCCGTAGCGAGACGGACGTGGCCGAAATACCTTGCTTGTTCGCGCGGCGTGCGGCCTTCGTCGTTGCGAATGCTCGGGTCCGCTCCCGCTTCCAGCAACGCCTTGAGTGATTCGGTATGACCGAAATCGATGGTGGCGGCGTACATGAGAGGGGTATAGCCGTTCTCGTCGGTGGCGTTGAGGGGGACGCCGGCCTTCACGAGAATCGGAATCATGTTCGGGCGATCGGCAATCACAGCCCAGTGCAACAGGTTGATGCCGGTGGATTCCGTGCCGCGGACCGAAGCGCCTGCGGCCATCAAAGCGTTGACGACATCGGCGTAACCGAATGTGACGGCGGAGGAGAGCGCGGCCGAGTCGGTGGCGCCGCGCCGGAGTAAGAGGCGGACGTTGTCGAGATCGCCCGTCATGGAGGCAAACAGCAAGGGGGAATGGCGCGCCCGCACGCCCGCGGGCGCCTGCACTTCCGCGCCAGCTTCGAGCAATTCCTGAATGGCTGCCGCGGTGCCCCGATAGGCGGCGGCGATAGTCACGGCATCGCCGCCCGAGGGCGCGCGCGTCTTGGGGTTCGCGCCGCGCTGCAAAAGGAGCCGGACTTTTTCGGCATCGGGCGCGGCCATCATCAGCACCGTCGTGCCATTCTCGGTCTGGCTATTCGGATCGAGCCCCGAATCGAGCAAGGCGGATAGCTGCCTCGGCGTTCCGAACAAGGCAACGCGAATCCAGGGCGGCGTGCGGATCGCGCCGGCCGCGGCTTCCCGGGCGCCGGCAGCAGTCTGGGGCAGAGCGGCCAGCAACGCCATCACGGCCCAGCAGCTTCCCGCGTATGAGAGGTACTCGTCCTTTTCGTACGGAAAGCCCGTTGAAAAATACTCGGGGCTGATCTGGGCGGGTGAAATCATGCGAGTGTGGACGCGCCAGGTTCCGTCGGAAGCCTGAGTGGAAATCAAAAACCGGAAGCCCCGGCGCACCGCAGCGGCGGTGGCGGGCAGGCCGGATTCCTCCAAGGCGAACACGGCTTCGCCGGTAGAGTAGGCGTCGGCGGGATAGCGCGGCAGTTCAGACCAGGCTCCAATCGGCATTTGGAGCGCCTGCAAATCCTTGCGCGCGATTTTGAGCTCGTCTGGAGAAGCTCCAGCCCAAACCAAGCCGAGCAGGCGGAAGGAGGCGTCTTCCGTGGAGACAGGATGCGCGGCCAGCAGCCACTGGCGCGCGCGCTTGAGGCCGGCGTCGCGGTCCACGCGTAACTCCGCGGGCGCGTACAAGCTGATAGCGCGGATGGCGGTGGCGGTGGCGGTGAAGACGCTGCTCGAATGCGGCGGCCGGAAATCTGAGGTCACCCAGTGGCCGTCCCGCTGCCAGCCAAGCAGACGGCGCGCGTAGACCGCCGGAACCAATCCGGCGGCGCGGCCGGCGCTGTGTGCGGCCATGAGAAGGAAACTATCGTTCGGAGTGGGATCGTTGAGGGTCGCAGCCTGTACCGCATCATCGAAGGCCATTGGGCTATCGAACCCGCGAAATGTTTTCTCTTCGACGGCGGCGAGGACGCCGCCGTCAATTGGCATGCCCCGCTCTTGCGCCGAGTGCAGCATCAAAATCGGCAGAATATTGTGATGGCAGGAAACGCAGGCGCGCTTGGCGACAAAGTCCTGGGCGGAGCGCTGCAGGATGGGGAGCGCGCGGGTGATGGACTGGCGGACCTCCGGCACGGATTGCGCGGGCATGGCCTGTGCTGCGACGGCCAGCAGAATGAGACTCCGCATCGATCCCATGGTGGCATATCGCTCAGACCTGGCGCAGGACAGGCACGTTGAAAGAGGACTGGCGGCTGTGCCACAATCGGCGGTTCTGAGCGACGTAGAATTCACACTCGACGGCAACCTCCACGAACTCGCCCGATTGGCGGAAGAGATCACGTGGTTTTGCGAGGAGAACGCATTGAGCAGCGAGGTCGAGTTCGACCTGAACCTGGCGATGGAAGAGCTGTTCACCAATGCCGTGCGGCACGGAGCGTGCGAAGGGATGAAGGATGCCGTGCAGATCCGGCTCGAGCGGAGGGACGATGCGGTGAATGTCGAGTTCGCCGATAACGGGCGGGAGTTTGATCCGGCCTCATCTCCCCCACTCGATCTGACCGTGTCTCTGGCCGAGCGGCAGGCCGGCGGGTTAGGGCTTCACCTGGTGCGCCGGACGATGTCCGACCTGCAATACCGGCGGTCAGGCGGGTGGAATCACATCACCATGCGGAGGTCCCTATGATCGAGCTGTCGCAACAAACTCAAGGCGGTTGGTGCGTGGTGACGATCCGCGGGCGAGCTGACGCCCAGGCCGCCGATGAGATGGAGCGCGCTTTGCGGGCCGCCGTGGATCAGCATGACCGAGTGGCTGCCGATTTCGCCACCGTGGACTACATCTCCAGCGCGGGATTGCGCGCCGTGTTGCAGGCGGCGCGCGCGGCGCAGGAACGGAACACCGAGTTCACGGTCTGCCAGCTGCGCGGACCTGTGAAGAAGGTTTTCGAGATCAGCGGCATGCAACACGTCCTTCGGATCGAAGAGGAATTGCCGTGTTGAGCATGCTCGAAGAGTTCGTGCTGCTCGCCGTGGACGAGAGGACGGGGCAGCTGGAATCGCGGCACGAGCTGGGAACGGGGTATGCGTTGATCGGCGCGGTGTTCTTTGACCTGGCGCTGACGCGCAAGATCGATACCGATACGGAGGAGATTCAGATTCTCGACAGCAACGCCAGCGGCAATCTGATCTGGGATCGGGTGATTGCCGAGATGCGCGAACGGCCGGACGTGAAGACGGTGCGGGATTGGATCGAGGCGATGTTCCGGCGCAACGACGATCTGGAGGGCGAGGCTCTAGCCTCCCTTGTCGAGCAGGGCATCCTGCAGCACGAAAGAACGAAGCGGCTTTGGATCATCGACGTCGAGCGCTTCCCCCTCGTAGACGGCCGGGCGCAGAAAGGCGTGAAAGAGCGGCTGGCGCAGGCGATTCTCGGAGACGGGATTCCGGATACACGCGACATCATGCTGGTGAGCCTCGCGGAGCCGTGCGGGCTGCTGCGGTGCGTGCTGACCGAGCAGGAATTGGAAGCGCGCAGGGAGCGTATCGAATTGCTGTCGAATCTGGAAACCATCAGCCGCAAAGTAGTGGCCGCGATCACGGAGCTGGATGCCAGTTTCCGCCACGCGCCGCCGCGGTTGAGCTGATCTCTTGCCGGCGGCGAGACCCGGAACGGCCAAGGCCGCCGGCGTTACCGGTAATATTCTGTGACGAATTTCTGGTCCGTAATCGGAGGCCGGACGTATTTCGCGCGATCCAGAGGCGGCAACGGCATGGGCTTGGGAGTCAGGTCGCGGTAGGGGATCATGGAGAGCAGGTGCCGAATGACGTTCAGCCGGGCACACTTCTTGTCGTCGCCGCTGACCACGTACCAGGGCACCTGCTGGATGTCGGTGTGGGCAAACATCTCATCCTTGGCGCGGGAGTAATCGACCCACCGGCGCCGCGACTCCAGGTCCATCGGGCTCAGTTTCCAGCGTTTGGCGGGATCCTTCAGGCGCTCCTGAAAGCGCCGCTCCTGTTCGTCATCGCTGACCGAGAACCAATACTTGATGAGAATCAGACCCGAGCGGACGAGCATGCGTTCGAATTCCGGGCAGCTGTGCAGAAACTCGCGATATTCGGCGTCGGTGCAAAAGCCCATCACATGTTCGACGCCGGCCCGGTTGTACCAGCTGCGGTCGAACAGAACGATTTCGCCGCCGGCCGGAAGGTGGGCGACATAGCGCTGAAAATACCACTCCGTTCTCTCGCGCTCGGTGGGAGCGGCCAGGGCCGCGATGCGGCAGACTCGCGGGTTGAGGCATTCGGCGATTCTCTTAATGGCTCCGCCTTTGCCGGCAGCATCGCGGCCTTCGAAAACCGCCACGACTCGCAAACTTTCGTGACGGACCCATTCCTGTAACTTGACCAGTTCGACTTGCAGGCGCTGGAGCTCGTCGCGATAGCTGCAATTCGCGCCGAGACGCTGCGGCTTGACCGGACCGCCGTGATCTGGAACGAGTGCCTGTGCCAGCTTGGCCAGGCCACGCGACGAGTGTTTGCCCATCCAAGGACCCCCAGTCTTCTTATCGGCCAAACTGTTTCGGTTTCCAGGCCGCCTTGCTAGCGCCGCGCCAGCACAGCCCCTAGCCAGACCGCCGCATATCCGAGCCCGACACTCCCCACCACGTTCGCCAGCCCGATCCAGAAGCCGCCTTCGCGAATGGCCGCATACGTCTCCCACTCGAAACTCGAAAACGTGGTGTAGCCGCCCAGAAAACCGACTACCAGCACCAGGCGCCAGTTCGGGTGCGGCTGGAAACGCTCGGTCAGCAGGGTCATCAGTAGGCCGATCAGAAAAGACCCGGTGACATTGACTACGAGCGTGCCGAGCGGGAAGCGCGTGACGAAACGCGTCATGACGGCGCTGCCAACCAGGTAGCGCGCCAGCGAGCCCACTCCGCCGCCCGCAAAAATCAAGACGTAACTCACAGGGCTGAGAAGGCCGCTAGGAGGGGCGCAGGCATTCCGCGATCTCTTTCTCGTCCACCGCGCCGGCTTTGATGAGTTTCCAATAGGGCTCGGTGATATCGACGGTGGTGGCGCCGGCGCCCCCGCACATGCCGCCGTCCACCACCAGGTCCACGCGGCCATCCATCGTGCCGAAAACTTCGATTCCGCTGCGGCAGGTGGGGTGGCCGGAGATATTGGCGCTGCTGGAAATCAGGGGCTGATTGAGGAGCCCGATCAATTCATCGGCGACTTTACAGCGCGCCTGGCGCAAGGCGAGGCGCCCCGTGTTGCCGGTCACTTTGAGCGGCACCTTGGCCGAAGCAGGGACGATGATCGTCAGCGGCCCCGGCCAGAAACGGCGCGCCAGAATAAAGAACCGGTTGTTGAGCTCACCGGCCAGTTCTTCCGCCATCATGATGTCGTTCACCAGCAAGGGCAGCGAGCGATGCGCTTCCCTGCCCTTGGCGCGGAAGACACCCGCCACGGCGCCCAGGTTGAACGGGTCCGCCACGAGCGTATATAAGGCGTCGGTGGGAATGGCAACCACCTTACCTCTGCGGACGGCAGCCGCCGCCCGTTCCAGCACTTCCGTTTGCGGTTGGTCGGGATTGATCTCTACCAGGTCGGTAGCCATGAATTTTTCTATTGTCAGCGCGGACCGATGGCTTCGGCAACTTCCACCGCCAGTTCGTAGCGGCCGAAGGGCGCGCTCAGTTGCACCCCCTGCACCAAAGGCCGCACCCGCTCCACCATCTCGCGAGCGATTGCAACGCCCTCCTGCCGCGCCTTGTCGCCGCTGTCGGCGCGCCGCATCCGCTCCATGTAAGATTCCGGCACCGGCACACGGAGTTCGTTCACCATGAACTCCGCGTTGCGATAACTGGTGAGCGGCCAGATACCGCAGATCACCGGAATCTTCAAGGGCTCGATGCGCTTCAGGAATTGTTCCAGCAGATCCAGATCGAAAACCGGCTGCGTCACAACATACTCGGCTCCGGCTTCGACCTTCCATTGGAAGCGGCGCATCTCTTCGTCCAGATTCACCGCACCCGGATTGGCGCCGACGCCGATGACGAACTCGGTCTGCGAGCCCATGGGATTGGCGCCAATATCCAGGCCACGGTTCAGGCTGTTCACGATATTGACCAGGCCGATGGAGTCCACGTCGAACACGGCGGTGGCATCCGGGTAGGTGCCCATGCGGGGCGGATCGCCGGTGATACAGATAAGGTTGCGGATGCCGGCGGCGTGGGCGCCCAGGAGTTCGGACTGGATACCGAGGATGTTGCGGTCGCGGCAGCAGAAGTGGTTGACCGCCTCGATGCCGGCGCGCTGCTGGATGAGCTGGCAGGTGACCTGGGCGCTCAGGCGGGCGCTGGCGCGCGGCCCATCGGGCACATTGATGCAATCGATACCCGCCAGGGCGCAGAGGCGAGCACCGGCAATTTCGCGCGACGCATCCACGCCACGGGGCGGGAGGATTTCGACAAAGGCCACGAACCGGCCACGCGCCAATTTCGCGCCCAGTTGCGATTTCCTGGCCATGGGCACCGCCGTCATGGCTTTCGCCTGGACTTGCGGCTCTTCGACGGTGGCACTCAACTTGGTCTGCTGCGGCTGGAGAGAACGGGTCTCGGAACGAATGAGCTTAATGTGCTCCGGCGTCGTGCCGCAGCAGCCGCCGACGATTTTGACGCCGGCCCATAACATGCGGCGCGCGTATTGGGCCATGTATTCGGGCGAACAGAGGTAAATGTTGCGGCCTTCGACGACTGCCGGGAGGCCGGCGTTGGGCATGGCGCACAGCGGCTTGGCGGTATACTGCACCATCTGTTCGATGGCTTCGAGCATGCCGCGCGGTCCGACGGAGCAGTTGAGGCCGAGTACGTCGACAGGCCACTGGTCCATCTCGCGCGTGAACGATTCAATGGTGGCGCCGCCGGGCAAATGCGCGTCGTCGTCGATCGTGACTTCCGCGACAATGACCGGATCGTTCCCGCCGGCTTCGCGGGCCGCGTGAACGGCTTCGCGCAGCTCATTCAGATTCAAGAAAGTTTCGAAGATGAGGAGATCGACGCCGGCCTCCAGAAGAGCCGCAATCTGCTCGCGAAAGACGGCGCGGGCTTCTGCAAACGACGTCGGGCCGAGCGGCTCGATACGCACGCCCAGCGGTCCTACGGCGGCTGCCACGAAGGCCTTGTCCTGGGCTGCCTCACGCGCCAGGCGCACACCGGCCTGATTGATGCTCTGCAGTTTTTCGGCGAGTCCAAAGGCGCTCAGACGAGTCCGGTTGGCGCCAAACGTATTAGCTTCGATGATTTCGGCGCCGGCTTTCACATAATCCTGATGGATTTGCCGGACGATGTCGGGCGCGGACAGATTCATCTCGTCGAAGCAGCGGTTGATGAAGGCGCCGCGCGCATAAAGCATGGTGCCCAAGGCGCCGTCCGCGACTAAGACCCGGCGCGACAGTTGCTCCCGGAATTCCAGGCTACGGCTGCTTGTGGCTGTGGGCATTCGACACTTGTGATTCTAACGCAGTGCAAAAATAGCGCGGCGCGCTTTAGGGATTGCACTTTAGGGCTGCACGAGCAGATCCACCTGGTCGTGGTAGGCGTTCGGCGTGGAGATGGCGAGCGGCAGTGATGTGACACCCGGCGGGACCGGAGGCACGGTCACATTGATCTGGTAAAGCCCGGGATAAATCGTCATTCCGCTGAACTGGATCGTCGCCGGCTTCCCGCCGATCAGAACGGTGGGTTGCACAACCGTGGTGCTGGGCGGATTGGTCCCTCCGCCGGCGCCATCAGAAACCGGTGGCGAAATAGTTCCCAGTCCAGTCAGGTACACGCTCACGATTTCGCCGCCGACAGCGGGCGCCGCCGTGCTCACGACCGTGCCCTTGCCGTCGTTGTGAAGAATCGCGCCCGGGCCACTACCGCACGTGCAGATCGTCAGGATGCCCGGAGCGGTGGCGGCCACGGGCACGGTCACGGTATTGGAAGTAGCCGCTCCCACCTGAACCGCGATTGTCGCGGTTGGGCCAGAGGTGGCATAAGGCACCAGGAAATCAATTGCGCCCGGGATCGTCTCATAGATCGGTACCGCCTGACCATTGATCAGGACCGTGGCCCCGTTTAGCGTAGGCGGATAAGGAGGAAGCGCTTGTTTCAGCGTCGCGGGCAACCCCGAACCATAGACACGGATGAAGTCTCCCGGAGCAACCGGGCTGCCAGTGGGAGAGAAACTCGTGGGGTTGATGATGCCCTGCGGGTTGATCCACAGTCCCGTCCCGCTGACGGCAGGCATCTGAATTCCAAAATAAATTTCATAGGCTGCGGCATCGTTTGGACTGATGATAGAGCCGATGAAGGCCGTGCCACAGGACGTCACGCCAAGCGGGCACGCTGTGCTGCTTCCGCCACCCACGGCAACCTGCGCCAATTCCGCCGTGCCGGACCCATTTGGGTTCAGGGCGTAGGAATTGACTCCTGTGAAATCCACATTACCCACACCGAGCACCTTGAGCCGGCGGCTCCAGATCAGTTTGCCGGGACCGCCGCTGGTCCCGGTTCCTCCGTTGATCTCGGAGCCCGCATAGCCAGTGACACCGGTGGCATCACGCCGCAAGCCGGCGCCCCAGTAGCCTGGGCTGGCGGTCCAAAGACTGTTGCTGGCGGCCGAAGTTCCTTTCACCGCGATGAATATGTCGTGGGATCCGTTGGCGGTCGAGCCCCCCACCAGGACATTGCCATCCTTGGAGATGTACACGGTTCTGGTCCCGCTCAGCAGCGAAGAGAGGGAGACAGTGCCAAACGCGGCCGTGGCCGTGCCGTCAGTAGCCATGGTGTAGGTCGCTCCCGTCACCTGCTGATTTGTGGGCTGGCCTGCCGCGAGATTGGCGGCATGGCCGCTCACACTAATGGGAGGGCTGCCGGTTCCGACGCCCGCCAGCGCACCGGCGCCCGACGATACGAAATTGAAGATGGTATTGCGCGCATTGGCGAAAGACGCGCCGGGAAACTCAAGCGTGGCGGCCCAATACGAACCGGTGAGCGAGCTCAACGAAGCCGCCGCTGTCGGAGCTGGGATTGCCACGAACAAATCGAATGCCGCGGCCGCCGATTCCGTGGTCGAGCCGATGACCGCCTCCGGGCCGAACCGCGCGTTAATCGTATCGCCGCTGCGGATCGGACTCGCGAGCGAGACCAAGCCCGCCGGATCGACCGAGTAGGCGCCGCTCCCGGTCTGAGATGTGGCCGCTCCCGTGCCTAGTACCTGTTGTCCCGCGAAGGTGTAGTGACCGGCTCCATCGAAAGTAATAGCGCCAAGCAGACTTCTGGCATCGGTCAAATTCCCGGTAGGGTCTGTACCCAGCGAAACGTGGCGAAAGAAGTACTTTCCGCTAAGCGATTGATTGTTCAGCGTTTGAGCGCCAGCAACAACTCCCCAGAAGATGCACGGCACCAGGAATCCCCGGCCTACCCAGTGTACAGACATGCCGCGATCATAAACCCAACATGCCGGGTAAATCTAGGCGATAGGTTGGCAACATCAATCAAATAACCAAAATACGCAGAAACTAGTGCGTGCAATTTGGGGTTTGAGTGTCATAAGATTGCTTGCAGCAAGTACGCACTCGGAGGATATATGTTCAAGCCAGGGTGGCTATTAGCCTGGAGTGTCGTTGCTTTTCTTGGCGCCTCAGGTTTGCTGGTGATTCACGCTGACGACGGCAGCGTTCCCAACCAAATCGAACAACTCCCGGTGGAACACGCGGAGTGTGTCTACTTCATGGGTGAGCCGGAGCGGTTCATGGATCAACGCGTGTTGCAAACGCTACGGCCGGGACGCAGCTATCGACTGAGCGCCCTGACGGCGGAAGTCACAGGGTTGATGAACTACGTCCCGCCGGACAGCCGGACGTATACCTTCGATCAAAACAATCCGACTGGATCGATCGACTACTACATTTTTGGCGCACTGAAATCAGCCAACATCACGCCCGCTCCGAAGACGACGGATTGGGAGTTCATCCGGCGTGTCACGCTGGATCTGACAGGACGGGTTCCTACGCCGGATCGCGTGTTTTCGTTCGTGGGCGACACTACGCCGAACAAGCGCGCCAACCTGATCAACGAGTTGCTGGCTTCTCCGCAGTGGGTCGACAAATGGACCATGTTCTACGGTGATTTGTTTCAGAACACCGCGAACAAGGCGAGCATCGCTGTGAATCGATTCCCGCAGGGGCGGAACGCGTTTTATCAGTGGATCAAGACTTCTCTCACGAACAACGTGCCGTACAACCAGATGGCCTCGGAGTTGATTGCCGCGCCACAGGCTACGAGCAGTTATACCGACGGCACGGTGAACTACCTGGTGGCCGGCAGAGTGTCCGGCGGTCCCAATCAGGACATCATGGACCAGATGACGGCCAACACGTTCGACACCTTTCTCGGCATCACCCACGTGAACTGCCTGCTGTGCCACAACGGCCGCGGGCACCTGGACCAGCTGAGCCTGTGGGGTAGCCAGACCACGCGTTATCAGGCGTGGCAGCTGGCGTCATTCCTCTCGCGGACGGTGGCGAGCAACAACAACAACATTATGGTCGGCACGGGCACGCAGCAGTTCTGGACTCTCGCTGATACCAATAAGGTCGATTACACGCTGAACACGACCACGGGGAACCGGCCGGCGCGAGTGGCGCCTACCGGCTGCAAGGCGGGACAGCCCTGCTACTATGTGCCCCCGCAGTACATTTTTAACGGCAACGCGCCGACAACCGGAGAAAATTATCGCGCGGCGCTGGCACGCAACGTCACAGGAGACTTTCAGTTCGCGCGGGCCTCGGTCAATTATTTATGGGCGTATTTCTTCGGGCAAGGAATGGTTGATCCACCGGACACCTTCGACCCAATGCGTCTGGATCCCAAGAATCCGCCGCCAGCTCCCTGGACCCTGCAGCCAACGAATCCGGCGCTGCTGAACGCGCTGGCGCAGCATTTTATCGATAGCGGATACAACGTGAAAGCGCTGATGAGCGAGATCGTCAACTCGGATACGTACCAGCTTTCGAGCCGGTATCCGGGGACCTGGGACCCCTCTTGGCAGCCGTATTTTGGGCGCAAGTACGTGCGCCGGTTGTGGGCGGAGGAAGTCCGTGACGCTGTGGCGCAGACCAGCGGAGTCATGCCCAACCTCACCGCGGCGGGTTTTACCGACCAAGGCTTCGCCAATCCCACGTATGCAATGCAATTGCCGGACGTAGCCATCAATACGAATGACGGCAACGCGGATACCCTGATGAACAATTTCCTGCGCGGTAATCGCGACGACCAGCCGCGTAAGCAGGATGGTTCCATTCTCCAGGCTTTGAGCCTGATGAACAATCCGTTTGTGGAGGCGCGCATCCTGCCAACCGGCACCAATGCCGCGCCCCTGGTGGCACACGCGTTGGCCTTTACCAGCAACACAGACGCGATCAACACGTTGTATATGACGATCCTTTCGCGGTTCCCGACCGCTGATGAATTGGCCAAAGCGCAAGCCTCCCTGGCGACGGGTACGCGGGCGCAGGCTGTGCAGGATCTGGCGTGGGCTCTTTACAACAAAGTTGACTTTATCTTCAATTATTGAGCGCGGAGGGTGTCATGAGCGAACAGGAAAAAATCAACGAAGCGCTAAAGAAACACCCGTGGCATGGCCAAGCGTTTTACAATCGGCCGCATTGGACGCGCCGCCGGTTCTTCGAATTGGCGGGCACCGGCGTCACCGGAGCATTTCTGGCGCAGCGATACGCCAAGGCCGCGACGCTGGTGACCAACTCAGGGGCGCCGACATTAAACACCGCGAAGAACGCGATCTTTATCTTGCTGGCGGGCGCGCCCAGCCACACCGACACATTCGATCTTAAAGTGGTTCCCGGGGTAACACCGACGACATTCGCGCCCACTACGATCAATGGCGTGAACTGGCCGACGGGTCTGCTGCCCAATCTGGCTAATAACATCCCGGACTTTGCCATCGTGCGCTCGATGCACGCGCATGCGCTGGTACATTCGCTGGCGCAGACCTGGACGCAGATCGGACGCAATCCGGCGGCGGTGCTGGGCAATGTGGCCCCCAACATCGGCAGCATTGTCGCGATCGAAAAAGAGAATGAGCGTCTGCCGGGCCAGGTGTTCCCCACGTTCCTCCAGTTGAACTCGGCAGGTGGCGTCGGCGGAGGCTACCTGCCCGCCAGCTATGCGCCGTTCAAGGTCAATCCCAGCAATAACGGCATCTCCTACACCACGAATCCGGACGGCCAGACGCGCTTTACGGGCCGCTGGAACCTGATGCACTCGCTCGATGACAGCCTGCGCATCAACTCGCCGGACGGCAAGGCGATGGACGACTACAACGACTTCTATAAGTCGGCCCAGGGCTTGATGTACAACCCCGTCGTGAACCAGGCATTCGGGTTCACGGCGGCCGACAGCACCCGCTATGGGAATACCGGCTTCGGTAATGCGTGCCTGGTTGCGCTGCAAGTGCTTAAGGCCCAGCAGGGCACGCGATTCATTCAGATCACATCAAGTGACGGCTGGGATATGCATACGAACATCTATGCGGCCAATAACCTCCCGGCCAAGGGCAAGCTTCTGGACACCGGTCTCTCGGCTTTGATCGGCGATCTAAAGGCCAACGGCCTGCTCGACAGCACGCTCATCGTCATGGCCGGGGAGTTTGGACGCACCGTAGGCGCGCTGACCGGGGCCCAGGGGCGCGACCACTTCGTGCAGCAATTCGCGTTCTTCGCGGGCGGTGGCGTCAAGGGTGGGAGAGTGATCGGCACCACCAACGATTCCGGTTCCGACACGGTCGACTTTGGTTGGTCGCAAGGCCGTTACGTCTATGCGGAGGACATCGAGGCTACGGTCTATTCGGCGATGGGAATCGACCCGACTTCCGTCCGCCACGACGATCCGCTGGGCCGCGGCTTTGAGTACGTGCCCCAGACAGGACCGATCGCGTTCGCGCCCGTTAACGAGCTGTTTGCATAGACAGATCGCTGGGCAGGCCGGAGATCTGCCCCACTTGAAGCGCGGCCCAAGGGCCCGGCCCTAGGGGTGCGGGTGCCGTTTCACCCGTCCGGCGGACGGCGCGCAGCAAGTCAAGCGCCTCCGGTAAGGCGAACTGCTCGCCAATGTAAGCGGCTACGAAGCGACCTCCGCGAATCTCACCGCGCGACTCCAGACGGCGCAGCACGCCCAGCAGGTCACGCCACGAGGGCGCCAGGGGCTCGCGGTAGGCGATATCGCGAAAGACCACTCCCCACCGCAGCAAGAGCTGCCGGGCGAAAGACTCGGCATAATTATCGGAGGCGACGGCGGTGTGGCGCAGCAGGTCCCAACGGCCCGGAGCGTGCCTCGGACGCGCGGTACGGCCGCGGCCTTCCCCGCGCCGGCGTTTGGGATCGAGCAGCGCCCGCAGGTTTTCGAACCCGTCGGCGGTCACCAGTCCGGCCGCAACCAACTCCCACAATGCGTCTTCCACCTCACTGGCGAGCCGGCCGGTCGCCCGTGTCAGGTCCGCGAAGAAAGACGCTCCCCGCGACTCGAGTACCGCCAGGGTTTCGCGAGCAGGGTGCGAGAGAGAATCTTTCGGCGCGGGCTGGGGTGTGGCCAGCAGCCAATGCGCCTCCTGACGCAGAAAAATAGTGAGCGGAGCGACGCGCGTCGGGCGCACGCGGCGCGATTCTTCGCTGTCCCGTTCGAACGCCGGGTGCGGCGAAAGGCGCCCCCAACTCACTTCGCCCGCCAGGCACAGTTGATCCAGGTATTCGGGCTTATACTGCGCCACACGACCCGGCAAGACCTCGGTCTCCCAGGCCGCGGCCGCGAATTCGCTGCCCTGGAGCTGTTTGACTATCTGCAGCGTTCCATCGAGCCCGTGCAACTGGTGTCCGGGCGCCAGATGCTGCCAACGGTTCAGAAACGCATAGAATTCAGCCGTGGTGACCGGTTCGATCTCCCGACGCAGCCGGCCGATGGTGAGGCGATGGATGCGGGCCAGCAGACGGCGGTGACACCACTCGATTTCCTCGCCGCCCGCGAAGCGGCCGCGCAGGATCTGGCCTTCGGCCTCGAGCTGGGCCAGCGCCTGATCGACCAGTTCGCGCGGCATCGCGAGGTCTCGGGAGAGCTCGGACGCGCGCAAAGGGCCGGAGCACTCGAACCAGCCGCGGAGGATTTCGGCGGCACAGCCTTCGGCCGTCTCGGGAATCGGTCGAGACATCGCGGGAGCGGAAATCGGCGGGTCCATCCTCGCGCCGGGATAGGCTCGCAGAACCAGGTTCAGACGCTCGGCCGCAACCCGGAACTCGCGGCTATCGATCGTCAACGTGGTGGCGCGGCCGGCTTGAACCAGGGCTGTTAAATGCAACTCGTTTTCGGTTCGGATACTGGCGAGAAGGCTGAGACAGCATAAAGCTTCGTGGAGTTCGTCCGGGTCACGCATGGGAGGCCAGGCTTCGGCGGCCACTTGCGCAATTGCTTCGGGATCGAGCGCGCCAGCGCCTTCGGCAAAATCATTGCGAAGGCTGCTGCGCATTTGGACCGCGCGGGCCCGGCGTTCTTCCAGCGGGGCATCATCCAGAAAGGCGTACGGATTGGCGTTGAGGATCTCATGCGAGAACGGCGACGGCTCCGCCGTATCGATGGCGGCCGTGCGAATGCGGCCCTCGCGCAGCGACACCAGCACGGCGCGCAGGCCATGCAGATCCATTGCCTCGTAGAGACAATTATCGATAGTCTCTTTCACCAGCGGATGGTCGGGAATGCGGATCTCGCCCTCCAGGTTCTCCGCGCAGGCGGCCTGATCGGGGAAGACCGCCGCCATGAGATCATCGGCCCGCATACGTTGGATCGGCGGCGGCACTTTGCGCCCGCCGGAATACCGCGGGATCGTGAGCGCGCGGCTCGCGTTCCAGCGCCACCGCGCCGTGAACATGGGCGATGCCAGCAGCGCCTGCACCAGAACCTCCTCAACCGTATCGGGGTGCAAGAACTCGAAGACAATCTCGAGCGGAAACGAGTGCTGCTCACCGAGCGAAATGACGATGCCATTATCGGTCGCGGCGGCCTGCAATTCGAAGTTGAACGACCGGCAGAAGCGCTTGCGCAACGCCAGACCCCAGGCCCGGTTGATGCGCGAGCCAAACGGAGCGTGCAATACGAGCTGCATGCCGCCGCCTTCGTCAAAGAAACGCTCGGCCACGATGTTTTCGGCGGTCGGCGTGCCGCCGAGCGCGTCCGTTCCCGCCCGCACGTACTGAATCGCTTGCTCCGCTCCGGCGCGATCGAGACCGCATTCCTGCTGGAGCCAGCCGGGTTCGGCACAGTGGGCAATTTTCTCGCGAAGCTGGGCCACGGCCTGCGACAGCTCGAGCGTGCGGCCCGGCGCCTCGCCTCTCCAAAAGGGAATTGTGGGGGCGGCGCCATGCGCGTTTTCCACCCGCAGGCGTCCGGATTCAACGCGACGAATCCGCCACGAAGTGGTGCCGAGCAGAAACACATCGCCCATCATGCTTTCGACGGCGAAATCTTCGTCCACCGAACCAACCGTAGTTCCTTCCGGCTCCGCGACCACCATGTATTGCGCGGTATCAGGAATTGCGCCGCCCGATGTAACTGCCGTCAGGCGCGCGTTGCGGCGCCCGTGCAGCCGCCGGTTCACTGCATCCCGATGCAGATAAGCCGCCGCGCGGCCGCGCGCGGTCGCGATTCCTTCCGTGAGCGTTTCCAGCACAGCCTCAAAATCGGCGCGCGACAGGTCGCGATACGGCCAGGCACGGCGAATGAGCGCGAACAGCTCATCCTCCGCCCAATCCTCGGCGGCGCAGCACGCCACCATTTGCTGCGCCAGGATATCGAGTGGATTGCGGGGAACCTCTAGCCGGTCCAGTTCGCCCGCGTGAATCGCCCGCACCAGCGCCGCGCACTCGATCAGTTCGTCGCGCGTCGTGGCAAACAGCCGCCCCTTGGGCAACGCACCGACCCAGTGTCCAGCCCGGCCGATCCGCTGCAGAGCCGCCGCAATCGAACGAGGCGACCCAATCTGGCAGACCAGGTCGACGGTTCCGATATCGATTCCGAGTTCCAGCGAGGCGGTCGCCACGACAGCGCGCAATTCCCCGTTCTTCAACCGCCGCTCGGCTTCCAGGCGAAGCGCGCGCGAAAGACTCCCGTGATGGGGCAGCACAGCCTTGTCCCCGAGCCTTTCGGCCAGATTGTGCGCCACGCGCTCAGACAATCGGCGCGTGTTGACGAACACCAGCGTAGTGCGGTTTTCGCGGATGAGATGGGCAACACGGTCGTAGATCTCGCCCCACGTCTCGTTGCTGGCGACGGGACCGAGCTCATCGCGCGGCACCTCCACACCCAGTTCCATCGCGCGCCGATGCCCGATATGAATCACCTGTGCCGTGTCGCTGAGAAAAGCGGCGACGTCTTCGAGCGGCTTTACGGTAGCGGAGAGACCGATCCGTTGCGGTTTCGGCAATCCGTGCTGCTCGACCAGATGATCGAGGCGGGCCAGAGTGAGCGCCAGGTGAGAGCCGCGCTTGTCGTCCGCCACGGCATGGATTTCGTCCACGATCAGAGTTTTGACCTGGACCAGCATTTCCCGGGGCTTGGCGGAGGTGAGCAGAATGAAGAGCGACTCCGGCGTCGTCACCAGGATGTGCGGCCGCTCGCGCGTCATCTGCTGGCGGTCCCATTGCGGGGTATCGCCCGTGCGGAGCGCGCTGCGGATGGGGGCGAGGGCAATGCCGCGCCGCTCGGCGAGTTCCCGGATCTCCGCGAGGGGAATCTCCAGGTTCTTGTGGATGTCGTTGCTGAGCGCCTTGAGGGGCGAGACATAGACGACCTGGGTCTGCTCCGGCAGCGGCCCCAGCCGGGCCTGACGGATTAGCTCGTCCAAACACAGCAGGAATGCCGCCAGCGTTTTACCGGACCCGGTCGGCGCTGAGATCAGGACGTCGGATCCATCGCGGATGGCCGGCCAGCCGCGTACCTGCGGCTCGGTAGGCTGTCCAAACCGGTTGGTGAACCATTCGGAGATGAGGGGGTCAAATCCGGCGAGCACTACTACCAGTGTTGCATATGGCCCGGCCCCGAGCCGGCGCGGCGCAGCGGCCACGCCTCCTTGTTATTTACTATGAGAGAATGTCCGGTCTGGAGACGGCGCGCCTTCGCCTGCGCCGCTGGCGCGAGTCCGATCGCGAACCGTTTTACCGCATGAATTCCGATCCTCGTGTGATGGAGTTCTTTCCCGCGTGCCTGAGTCGGGAAGAGAGCGACGCCCTGATCGAGCGCGCCGAGGCGCACTTCGAAACTCATGGGTTCGGTCCGTTCGCCGCGGAGTTGCGCGCCACCGGCGAGTTCGCCGGTTTCATCGGTCTCTTTATCCCTCAATTTGAGGCCTATTTCACACCCTGCGTTGAGATCGGGTGGCGCCTGGCCGCCGAATTCTGGAACCAGGGCCTGGCGACCGAAGGCGCCACCGAGGCGCTCCATCTGGCATTTGGTCCATTGGGACTGCGAGAGATTGTGTCGTTTACAGTGCCTGCGAATCTCCGCTCCCGCCGGGTCATGGAAAAGCTCGGCCTCGCCTACGATGGCGAGTTCGATCACCCGCGTCTGCCGGAAGGCCACAAGTTCCGCCGCCATGTGCTCTACCGAAAGGCGGCGTCTTAAAGATAATGGAGCCGATGCCTCACAGGGGTCAGCGGTGGGCCGGGTATGCAGCCCACTTACTCTTAGTGGTGCAGCCGCTTCTGTTCTACCGCCGTGTCTTGTTCCATCCCCGGATGCGGATTCCCTATGACATTGCTGGTTTTCACATGCCCCTTACCGCCTACATCGCGCGGTGCGTCCGTCAAGGGGTCTTTCCGTTCTGGGATCCTTATTCCTATTGCGGCGTCCCGATTCATGCCGATCTGCAAGCGCAGTTGTTCTATCCGGTGACTTGGATGTCGATCCTGCTCGGGAATCTGTCCGCCGGCCGGAATCTCTTCTATTGGGTCGAGTGGCTGGTCCCGATCCATATGATTCTTGGCGGCCTGTTTGCCTTCTGGCTGCTGCGCCGGATCGGTCTGAGTATCCCCGCGGCTCTTTTCGGAGGCACCGTCTACCAGTTGGGTGGATTTTTTGCTTCCCAGGCTCAGCATCTGGGTGCCATTTGCGCGGGAGCGTGGCTGCCGCTAGTGCTCGTCTGCATCTGGCAGCTGAGCCAGAAAACTTCAGTCCGCTGGATTGCGGCCCTGGGCATCGCGATCGCCTTGACTATTCTCTCCGGGTTCGCCGCCACGATGGCGGCGGTATTCGTGGCCGGCGGACTGTTCGCAAGCGTTCTGGCGATCTCGCGCCGCCCTTCCTGGCGTTTTTGGGGTGCTCTGGCCGCGGGATTTGCTCTCGGCCACGGCATCGCCGCCATCCAGCTGATTCCCACATATCAGCTCACGGGTCTGAGCGTCGCTTCCGAAAGAGCCCAGGCGGATGGCACCGGCGGGGGCCTGCCCTTGCAGAGCCTCGTCTCGCTTGCCTTCCCGAACTACTACCACATCTTCACTCCCTTCGATCCGGCGCGGTTCACTCTGCCGTTCAATTTCACGTTTCTTTACGCATACTGCGGAATACTCGCGCTGGTGCTGCTGCTGATCGCGCCTTTCTTGCGCCGCGCGCCGTACGCCCGCTGGTTGTTCGTGTTGACGATCCTGTGCGCCATTTGGATGGTGGGCGACTCCACACCGGTATACCGGCTCGTATTCCAGCATCTGCCTCGCCTGGTGCGAGGGTCGCTGTACGCGGAGTTCGCGCTCCTAGCCTTCTGCATGTTCGCCGCACTGACCGCGGCGGTCGCGCTGGAGCGTCTCGGCGGCCGCCCGCCCCATTGGATTCTGTGGTGCGCCGCCCTGCTGACCGCGGTTGATCTGACCTACTTCGGCGCGAACCGTCCGATGAACTCGACTCCTGGAAGCTACACACAGACTTCGAACGACTATGAAGTCCTAGGCTCGTCCGAAGCGCTGCAGAGGCTGCACGAACTAACGGGCGCCGCGTCTCCCCCGTTACGCGTCGACTACCTGCAACGGGACGTGCTCGCCGCCGTCACCGCGGCCGCGCCGCTGCAATTGCCTAGCCCGGATGGCGACAATCCATTTGCTCTGAAACGAGTCATTGCCCTGCGTCGGCTGTTTTGCGGCGGAGATCCGTGGGACCGGCAACTGCCCGTCAATCGTCCGTTCTCGCCTTTGCTTTCCATGCTGAATGTCGGGTACCTGGTTGCCTATGCACCTCCTGGGAACCCGGACCCGCGCCTTTCCGTGGCTGCCGAGTTCGCCGGAATCCGGCTCTACCGCAATCCCTCCCCCGTGCCTCGCTTCTTCCTCGTTTCGCGTGTGCACATCTCGCGCGGAGAACAAGACACGCTGGCTTACCTGGCGCGGCCCGATTTCGCACCCGCGGAAGAAGCGGTTGTGGAGGCCACCGATGTGAGTACCGATGAGCGGTACGGCGGCGGCACGGTCCGCGTGAACGAGTACTCCGCAAACCGCGTCGATCTGGCAGTTACCGCCGGCGAACGGGCCTTCCTGGCCAGTTCCGAAGTGCTCTATCCCGGATGGACGGCCACAGTTAACGGAAAAGAGGCACGCCTCTATATGACCAATGGCGCATTCCGCGGGCTGTTTCTGGAACCGGGAGTGAATCATGTGGTCATGACCTATTGGCCGGAGCGCTTCGACGTCGCCGCCATCGTCAGCATGATCTCAGTGATTTTCGCTCTGGCTGCGATGATCTGGGGCGGCCGGCGGACTACCGAGCGCGTCTCCGTCTGACTGCGACACCCCTGATACAATGCGAATCAATGGCCGCCGAAGATCTGGCTCAGATTGCGTCCAAAATGCGGACTGAATGGGATGAGCGCGCGCGGGAGAACGCCCGTTTCTATGTCAACACCGCCTCGACGGAATGGAGTGACGACGAGTTCTTCGAAACCGGAGAGCGCAATATCGAGCAGTACATCCTGACGGACATGGGCAACATCTGCCAGGGCAAGCCTCCCGAGCAGATGAGCGTACTCGAGATCGGTTGTGGTGCGGGACGTCTGACTCGCGCCTTGGCTCGGGTTTTTGGACAGGTCTACGCGGTGGATGTGAGTCCTGAAATGATTCAGATCGCGAAGGACAAACTGGCTGCCCAGCCGAACGTTCACCTATACAACAATAATGGCGTAGACTTGACGGCCCTGCCGGATGTGACGTTCGATTTTGCGTTCTCCTACATCGTCTTCCAACACATCCCGAGTTTCGAAGTGCTTTTGAGTTACTGCCGGGAAGTGGCGCGCCGGCTGCGCCCCGGGGGGCTGTTCAAGTTTCAAGTACAGGGCTGTAAGGAACCCGGCCTCCAGACCGACACCTGGATCGGCGTCGGTGTCTCGGAATCGGATGCCGCCGAACTGGCCCGCGCGAGCGGCTTCGAGCATCGGTACAGCAACGGAATCGGAACACAGTATTACTGGCTCTGGTTCTTCAAATTACCCGATGCCTGACAGTAGTCGGCCCGTGGCAACCTCCGATCCTCTAGCACCAGGATCGATCACCTCGGTCCGGGCCCGTGCAGCTGCGATCCGGCTTCATCGCGACGATCTGCTTTTGTTCATCGTCTGTCTCGTGGCCGCCGTCCCGATGCTCTACCTCGCTGCAAACCAGTTTGTCGAGTACGATGGCTTCTGGCATGTCTTCATCGCCCAGCAGGATAATTTCCGGGCCTTCTGGTGGGAGTACATGCACAACGATCATCCTCTGCTGTTTTACCTGGCGCTCAAAGTTGTAGTGAGCTTCGGACATTCGGTCCTGCTGTATCGCGCGATTCCCGTGGCCAGCGGGCTCGGTGCGGTCTTTGTTTTGGGCAAGATTGCACGGAAGCTTTCGTCGTCCCCGTTCACTCCGCCGCTTACGGCCTTGGCGTTTGGCTTGTCGATGCCGGCGATCGAGATAGCGATCTCGGTACGCTCCTACATGTTCAGCATCTTTTTCGTGCTGCTGTCGTTCTACTATTTCCTCGACCTGCTGCCTCGCCCGGGCCAGGCCGTTACGCGCCGGACCCGGGTTCTGTTTGCCCTGAGCACCATCCTCGCCTTGTGCTCACACTATTTCTCGTTCTTTTACGTCGCCGCATCTGCCTTGCTGCTGCTCGGCTTCTGCCTGGCACGCTCCCCTCTGCCTCGGAAGACCTGGATCGCTCATGGCCTGACTTTCCTGCCGGTCGTATTCGTCATGTGGTGCCTGTACCACTTTCACATCCGGTATAACGCGGACAATCTGAACCACGTCCCCGATTATTTGTGGGTCGCGCCGGAGCCAAAGATTAAATTTCTACTCCGCAGCCTGCACAGCCTCTTCAATTTCTTATCGCCGTGGCACATCGCTAGCCGCGGCGTCTTTGAAAAGGTGGCGGTCGCGCTCGCCGCCGTAGTCATCGGAGCCACCGCGTTCGCCCGTTCGCGCGCCTTGGCGCCTGCCTTCATGCTGCTGATCCTGCTGAGTGAACTGGCGGTCGCCGGGTGCCTGGATCGGTATCCGTTCGGGGGCATGATGCGGCAGCAGTTCATTCTGTTTCCGTTTGTGATGCTGACTGCTGGAGTTTGCCTGGACCAGCTTTTCGGCGCGCTTCGCGCTCCGCGCCTGGTTTGGACGATGGCCGGACTCCTCTGCCTGGCCGTAATCGCAACCTCGATATCACGCTTCAACGCGTTCCCCAAACGTCAGGAAGAGCTGTTCACCCGCGAAATGCGGCTCTTTGACGCCGCCCTGCCTTCCCCTTCGGCTGTCTACGTTGACCAATTCAACCTGATCGGGTTTTTCACTCACCGCCACGAGTGGACTTGGCACTTCGTGGGGCGGCTGCCCATGACTACCGAAGTGGAGGAATACTCTCTGACGCGCGGCAACCGGCGCATGGAACTGCTCCGCGACAAGCTTCGCTGGAATATCGATTTCTCCGATCCTACGTTCTTCCGCGACATCGCCGAGAGCCTGAGAGCGGCCAGGCTAGGCTCGCTGGCCGTTTTTTGTGTCCACCAGGGGCCGGCCGCCGTGACCCCCGATCAGCAGGATGCCTTCCAGCAAAAGACGTTCGCGCTCGCTGAGGCGCAGCACCTTCGGATTCGCAAATTCGTGCCCGACGGTTTGAACGTTTACGCCGAATTCGCGCCGGCCGGGCAGGCGGATGCGGCGTCACGGTAAATTGGCAGCGGATTTCCGGAGAGCATCCTCCGAAAAACCGGCATCGCGATATAATATGCCTGTACTCAGAGAGTTGCGCACCGACCATGGCTGAAATGAGCGTCATCTGGTTGCGCGTGGCCGCGGCGCTGTATTCGCTCGGCCTGCTGCATTCCATCCTTATGCTGGTCCGGCGCCGGGAGCACTTGTTCCGGGTTGCTCTGGGAGCATTCGGGCTGGGGGCGGTCTTTCACTTCGTTTCCATCGTGGACGAGGGGATCCTCTCCAACCGTTGTCCCATCGCCAATACCTATGAAACCCTCTCCATGTGCGCGTTTCTGGTGGCGATTCTGTACTTGTTTGTCCAGTGGCGCTACAAAATGGCGAGCCTCAGCGCTTTCATCTTCCCTTTGGTCTTCGTCATGGCGCTGATGGCGACGCTCGGCAATCCCGTGGGGGCCTGGACCAATCCCGTCGTTCGGAATGCCTGGCTTACGGTCCACATTGTTCTGGTGCTGCTGGGTTTTGCCGCGTTAGTCGTGACCGCGGTCGCCTCCCTGCTATATCTGTTCCAGGAGCGCGAGTTAAAGAACAAAAAACCGCGCAAATTCTACTACCGGCTGCCTGCGCTCGGCGCTCTCGATGACCTGATCTCGAAATCGATGGGCGTCGGCTTCGTTCTAATGACTCTTGCGGTCATCGCCGCTAGCACCTGGGCGTTCATCGAGCATAAGACCGCCTGGATCAGCCAGCCGGACATTGCGATTTCGTTTTTCACTTGGGGGACATACCTGGTTCTGGTGTTTCTAAGAACCACGGCGGGATGGCGCGGCCGCAAAGCTGCCATCATGACCGTAACCGTATTGGGATTCTCCGCAATCACCTGGGTAGCGCATTCGCGACTGGGAGCGATGCTGCTTCGGCAATGAAACTGTTTCTGACAGGAGTCAGTCACAAGACCGCGCCAGTGGAGGTGCGCGAGTGCCTGGCGTTTCCCGAAGAATCTCTGCCGAAAGCGTTGAAGGATTTGCAGGCGTGCCCGGGAGTGACCGAAGCCGTAATTCTCTCCACCTGTAACCGGGTGGAGATCACCATCACGACGGAGGATGGTGTCGATCCGCAAGCGACAATCGATACCTTTCTGGCCGACCACAAGGCGATCAGTCCCGACAGCCTGGCGGCGCACGTCTACCGTCATGAAGGCCGGGAGGCGATCCACCACCTCTTTCGCGTGGCCGCCAGCCTGGATTCCATGGTGGTCGGCGAGCCGCAGATCCTGGGTCAATTGAAAGTGGCATATACTGCCGCCAAGGAAACCGGC
>CAYTJD010000176.1:0-88458 GCA_964438005.1 uncultured Solibacteraceae bacterium
GACGCTCACCGGCGACAACCTGAACGATATGGGGGCGGAGCCGCGCACGCAAGCCCACATTTACGGGCTGAAGGAAACTTCCTACAAGATCACGCTGGCAGGGACGGCCGAAGCGACGCCGGCCGATGCCGGAGGCGACTCCGGCGGCGGCAGCCAGGATGGATCCCCGCAGATTCAGGAAATGATGCCGCGGCTCTATACGAAGGTAGGTCCGATTCTGGGACTGGCGTTCGGGATTCTGGCGCTCGGCTTCATCCTGCTGTATCGAACTCCCGCGGCCAAGGAGTCGCATGACAGCAGTCAGCGTTGACGGAGTATGGAAATTCTACGGCGACTATCCGGCCCTGCGTGACGTTCGGCTGGACGTTGATGGCGGGACGTGCCTGGCGCTGATTGGCCGGAACGGGGCGGGGAAGACTACTCTACTACGGACGATCGCGGGATTCTCCAAGCCCGGAAAGGGCGCGATTCGCATCTTCGGCAAAGAACCGCGCGAGACTGAGGCGCGTCGACATATCGGCGTGATCGGGCACGGGATCGCGGTCTACGACGAACTTTCCGCGCTGGAAAACCTGATGTTGTATGCGCGGCTTTATGGCTTAGCGGATCCGCGGCAGACGGCGCTGGCCTGGCTGGAGCAAACCGGGCTGGAACGGGTGCGGGACGGCCTGGTGCGCGAATTCTCTCGCGGGATGCGCCAACGGCTGGCAGTGGCCCGGGCGTTCCTGCACGAGCCTTCTGTTCTGCTGTTGGATGAGCCATTCACGGCGCTGGACGATCGCGCCATCGCCGTCTTGCAGCGCCTGCTGCGGGAGGCTCTCGCGAACGGCAAGACCGTCATCATGTCGACGCACCAGTTGCGGGAAGCTCTGGAGCTTTCGTCGCATGTCGCGATGCTGAACCGCGGCGAGCTGGCGTTTCACGGGGCGTGCACGCCGGAGATGGTGGCTGATCCCGGATGGGTTTACGCGCGGTACGGTGAGGGTTGATGGCGGTCGCCAACGATCTATCGACGGTCACCAGGAAAGGCGTGGCTACGGAACGCCGCGGGTCTTCGTTTGTCCGGCTGGTCTTCGTGATCATGGCCAAGGATCTGCGCGCCGAATTGCGCACGAAGGAGGCGGTCAATGCCTCGCTGGCGTTTGCGGTGGTGATCCTGGTGCTGTTCAACTTCGCCTTCGACCTGGACGATCCCTCGACGCGCATGAT
Organism: uncultured Solibacteraceae bacterium; assembly: GCA_964438005.1. Lineage (GTDB taxonomy): Bacteria > Acidobacteriota > Terriglobia > Bryobacterales > Bryobacteraceae > PSRJ01. The sequence continues at coordinate 1,210 of CAYTJD010000176.1, forward strand.
CGTCGGCGGCCTGCTCTGGCTGGTGTTTGCGTTCGCAGGTACGCTGGTGCTGAACCGCAGCTTCGCGCGCGAATTGCCGAACGACTGCCTGGATGCGCTGGTCGCCGCGCCTGTTTCGGGCGCCACCCTGTTCCTGGGGAAGGCGCTGGCCAGCTATCTGCTAGTGCTAGCGGTGGAACTGGTGTCGCTACCGGTCTTCGGGATTCTCTATAATGTGTGGTTTCCGTTCGCGCAGATGGTGGTGGTGCTGGCGCTGGGGACGTGGGGCCTGACGGTGATCGGCACGGTGTTTAGCGCGCTAACTGTGAATATCCGGCTACGGGAAGTGATGCTGCCGATGTTGACTTACCCGATGCTGGTGCCGGCGCTGATGGGGGCCATGGTTTTGACGGCGCAGCTGGCGGCAGGGACATCGATCTGGGGCGAGTCGAGCACATGGCTGAAGGTTTTGGTGGGCTTCGACGTCTTATATACGACAGCGGCAATCGCACTGGTGGAAACGATTCTGGTGGGATGAGGTGACGCATGCGTGACAAGATCCTTTACGGCATGGGCGTGGTAGCGATTCTGCTGCTGGCGCGCGACATCTACATGATTGCCAACTTTCCACCGGAAGCGGCGCAGGGAGCGATCTTCAAGATCATCTTCTTTCACGTGCCGGCCGCATGGACGGCGATGGTGGCGGCGGGGTCGGCACTGGTCTGCAGCATCCTGTTCTTAGTGAAGAAGGACTTCAAATATGATGCCATCGCGGTGGCTTCGACCGAGGTTGGGCTAGCATTCCTGGCCGTCAACCTGGTGACCGGGTCGATCTGGGGCCACGTAATCTGGGGGATCTGGTGGACGTGGGATGTCCGGCTGACTTCGGCGCTGGTGTGCTGGCTTCTCTACGCGGGCTACCTGATGCTGCGGCACGCGATCGAAGAGCCGACACAGCGGGCCACGTTCGCGGCGGTGTTTTCGATTTTCGCGTTTCTCGACGTGCCGATCGTTTATTTTTCGATCCGTTTGTTCCGCACGCAGCATCCCGGGCCGGTATTCCTTTCCTCGAACGGGAGCTTTCCTCCGGATTGGGGGATGGTGCTGCTGTGGAACTGGGTGGCGCTGCTGATGCTGGGGATCGTGATCACTCTCGTGCGCCTGGGGCATGAAGAGACGCAGCGGGAAATCGACTACGTGCGCCGGATGGCGCACGCTCTCTGATCGGATAGACTATGCACCTGCTCTCACGATTGCCGCTCCTGTTCGCGCAAGTCTCGCCGGAAGACATCCAGCGGGAATTTGTCCGGCTGCAGCGCAATTTTCAGTTTCTCAGCTACGGCTTTGCGGTGGCCTGGATCATCCTGACAGTGTATGTGCTGATGATGGTCGGCCGGGAGCGGCGGCTCAAGCGCGAGATCAGCAGCTTGAAAGCGATGCTGGAAGAGCGGCAGAAGAAGTGAAACATGCCGGCGACAAGATCGCCGGCGTTACTTTTCTTCGGCGCGGGCTGAGGACAACATTCCCGTCATGGCGTAGTTGCCTTCGTGGCAGGCGTATTCGTAGATGGCGCCGTCGCTGCGGACGCTGGGAATCTGCGCGGTCCAGGGCCTGGTGAACGTTTCGGGGTCGTTTACCGTGAACTCGTAGAGCAGGGTATCGGCATCGACGCGGGTGAAGCGCTCGGTCAAGTGCATGTGCTCACTGGATCCGCGAAAGGCGGTCTTGTCCGTGAAGTTGGTGGTGTCGATGACCAGCGTGTCGCCTTCCCAGTGACCGCGGGAATCGCCCAGCCACTGGCGAATGCCGGATGAAATGTGGGGGCGGCCGTCCATCGGAACGATTCGCACGTCGTGAACCATCTCATTGAAGATCACCACGGCATCCGGTGTCTGGATAATTTGATAGTTGTTGTTATAGAAGCTGGGGAGCATGGGCGGGCCGGCTGTCGGCCAGTTCAAACAGCGCTCGGATAAACCGCGGTCCTCGGGACCATCAGCCGGATGCAGGCGGCGCCTTTCGGCGCGCGCGGCCATGCGCTTCTGAGCCACAGGCGTCATGGCGGGCACGCGGCCATCCGGCGGGTCAATGATCAGAGAGGTGCGGCGAGTCTTGATGGCCTTGGTGCCGCGGTCATACCAGAAGTCGTTATACGCGAGGGCGACGTCCGCCTCGCTGCCGGCGGGGGGCCGCTTGTCGACGTTATTGCGATTGACGGCGTTGGCGGCGAATTCAGCCGCCTCCTGGTCGGTGAGCACCGCTTTGCCGGCGAGTTCGGTCGGGCGCTCGAGCGGAGTGACGGTAGCGTTGGACCAGATGCCTTGCAGATCGGGATGGCCGTCAGGCGTGCGCGGCGCGGTCCAGGACTTTGACGTTGCGGGTGTCTGCGCCCAGCACGACAAGCTCAGCGCGATCGCAAGCACGCCTCGCGTCATTTGCCCGCCTTCTCTTCCGCCCGGGTGGACGAGAGAATTCCGAACATGCCGTAGTTGCCTTCGTGGCAGGCATATTCGTAAATTGCTCCGTCGCTGCGGGTACTCGGAATCTGCGCCGTCCAGGGCTTGCTGAAGGCTTCGGGGTCGTTTACGGTGAATTCGTAGAGTAAGGTGTCGGCGTCGACGCGCTTGAAGCGTTCTGTCAGACGCATGTGCTCGCTCGATCCCTGGAACGCAGTTTTGTTGCTGAAATTGGTGGTCTCGACCACCAGCGTGTCGCCCTCCCAGTGGCCGCGGGAATCGCCCAGCCACTGTCGGATACCCGCGGTAACATGCGGGCGGCCGTCCATCGGAATGATGCGCGCGTCGTGAATCATCTCATTGAAGATGACGACCGTGTCCGGCGTTTGCACGATCTCGTAATTGTTGTTGTACGCGCTGGGCACCATCGGCGGGCCGGCGGTCCGCCAGTTGAGGCAGCGCTCGGAAAGGCTGCGGTCTTCCGGGCCGTCGGCGGGATGCTGGCGTCGCTGCTCGGCGCGCGCGGCCACGCGCTTCTGCGCGTCCGGAGTGAGGGCCGGGATGCGGCCGTCGGGCGGATCCACGATCAGCGACGTGCGGTGAGTCTTAATCGTTTTGGTGCCCCGGTCGTACCAGAAATCGTTGTAGGCCCGGCCCACATCGGCTTCGGTTCCCTTCTGGCGCTGCAAGTCGACGTTATTGCGCTGGACCGTTTCCTTGGCGAACTCGGCGGCTTCTTCGTCGGTAAGCACGGTCTTGCCGGCCAGTTCGGAAGGACGCTCGAGCGGGGTGACCGTGGCGTTCGACCAGATGCCCTGCAGGTCGGGATGCCCGTCGGGTGTGCGCGGCGCGGTCCACGATTTGGTCTTTGCCGCCGTAGCCGGTGCTTGCGCGAAGCCCGACAGGGAAATTGCGACGCCTCCGAGTACCGCGAGAATACGCCGTTGCATAAAACCCTCCGTGATTGTCACACTACCTTTTCGCTGTTTCCAAAGTCAAGAACGCCGGCTGCGCCGCATGCCGGCCAGAGCGGCCAGCGCCCTTGCTCTGGCGGCCGGGTGCCCGACAATCGGCCGGGGATAGGTTGCCGGCGCCCGTTGCAACTCCGGCACCCAATGGCGGACGTAAGCGCCGCCGGGATCAAACTGCGCCTCCTGCCGGGCTGGATTGAAGATGCGGAAATAGGGCGCGGCATCCGCACCACAGCCCGCCACCCATTGCCAACCGAGCGTGTTATTCGCCAAGTCGGCGTCGACGAGGGTGTCCCAGAACCACGCCGCTCCTTCCTGCCAGGGAATGAGGAGATGTTTCACCAGGAACGAGGCCGCCACCATCCGCACGCGGTTGTGCATCCAGCCGGTGTGCCAGAGTTCCCGCATGCCGGCGTCGACCAGCGGATAACCGGTCTGGCCGCGGGTCCAGGCTTTCAGCATCTTCGCATTCTTGCGCCAGGGAAAGGCACGAAATTCGGAGCGCAGCGGCTCGGCGGGCGTTCGTGGGTAATGGAATAAGAGATGATGGGCGAATTCGCGCCAGACGAGTTGGCGCAAATAGGCGTCTCTTGCGGAGCTGTCACGGCAGCGCCAAGCGGTATGCCAGGTGTGCCAGGGGCTGATCTCACCGAAGTGCAGATGCGGCGACAGGCGGGACGTACCGCGGGCGGCGGGCTGGTCGCGTGCTTCGAAATAGAGTTGGATGGCGCCTTTAAGAAAAGCTTTGATCTGTTTGGCTGCGCCACGCTCGCCAGGCTCCCACGTCTGGCGAAGGCCGGCGGCCCAATCGGTGACAGGTTCCAATTCAAGGTCTGTTACGGACAAGGAACGAGGCCATCGGCGTGGGGCCGGAATCGAGTCAGGTGCCTTGTCCGGCCGAGCCGGGGCGGGCGCTCGCAGGCAGGCTTTCCAAAATGCGGTGAAAACGACAAAAGGCAAGTTGCTGCGGTTGAGAATGGTCCCCGGCTCAAAGAGCACATTCCCCGGAAAGGTCTCGGCGGTGAATCCCGATTGGCGTAACGCCTCCTGCACCTTCCGATCGCGGGCGAGGGCCGCCGGCTCGTAGAGACGGTTCCAATAGACGGTTGTGGCGCCGGTCTCGGCTGCCAGGCTCACCAAAGTTTTCCGGCTGGGGCCCCGGCGCACGATCAGCTTGGATCCGCACTGACGGAACGATTCGCCAAGGGCGTTCAAAGATTGGTGCAGCCACCAGCGCGAGGCGGAACCGGGGGACCAGGGAGCCTCTTCTTCCGGCGCCCAGATGAAAACCGGCACAACGGGGGAGCGCGTTCGGATGGCGGCAAGTAAAGCGGGGTTGTCGGCAACGCGCAAATCGCGGCGCAGCCACACCAGGACTGGCGGTTCGGTCATGCCAGAGTGACAGGCTAATTCTTCAAGTTGATCTTTAACTCTGCGGCGAAGAGCATGGTGCGGTCGTTGTCACGCGCGGCCCATTTCAAGAGGGTTGCGGGACTGCGCTCGACACGGCCCTGGAAGACTTGCCGACCATTGGCGACAACGCGGACGGGCTGGGAGAAGTCGAATTGGTCGGGAGAGAGCAGCAGTGTAAATGCGGTTACTCCGCGCGTGGTGGCCTCCACCGTGTTGCCGGTGCGCACCAAGTCCACGCGGCCGCCGCCGCTGGTGGCAAATAGCCGGCGCCCGGTTTCTTCGAGCAGGTCCACCTCCGATAGTTCCACCAGGTTGACATCGGGCAGGCTGGCGGCCTCCCCGGGAGCAGCGCCAAATTGGTCAATCACGAGCCAGTGCGCCCGGCCATGTGCGGCGTCGGCAGCCTGCCAGCTCAGATGATCGGGATAGGGCGCGCGCGGATGCTGAGCAACGAAGGTTTCGAACGAGTCCTTGACCTCCGGCCACCAACGGGTATTGTGCTCGCCTTCGGGCTGCGGGTGATACTCGATTTCGATACCGCCGCGGATCAGATGCCTGGTGTAGGGCTCGACGATCGAGGTGGGGTAGAGGCGGTCCTTGCCGCCGTTGACGACAAACAGCGGTTTGTTGCGCAGATTGCCGGCGAAGATGTGGCCGTCGTTGATATCGCCGTTGGTGAGCACCGCGAGGAATCCGTTGAGCGGCAGAAAGCCCGCATAGGGCGTGGTGTCGCGCATGGCGATGTAATACGCGCCGGTGGCGCCATCGGAAACGCCGGATACGACGACGCGATTCTCATCGATGTCATAGGTGCGCTTCAGGGTATCGACGATGGCGCTCAGATTTTCGACCTGGTCTTCGCCCCACCACGGAGCGTCTTCCCAAGCATAGGGCAGAACGTAGATCTGTTCGGCGCCGGCCAGCGCGCCAATCTCGCCGTTGCCGCGGGGCTTGTTGTCGGTGCGCGCGCCGATGCCGCCGTGCAACTGAAATCGAACCTGGTAGCGGTGCGCGGGATCGTAATTCGCCGGGATATTGACGGCGAAATGATGCTCGACGCCGTCGCCGGTATGGTTGCTCAGAAACACGACCCCGGCCTTTTCTACGGCATACGGGCGACCATGGCGCAGGCGGTCCCAGGCCTCATCGAAAGAGACGCCAGTCTTGACGATTTCCTCGGCGCGCGGCGCCGCTTCGCGCGGGGTCGCAGCCGCCCAGAAGCCGGCAAACGCGGCGTCTACCACGGCGGAAGAGGTCGACTGCGCTCTCCCTGCCGGGCACAGAAGAAACGCCGCGACGGCGTACACGCAGGCGAATCGCGCGAAGTTCATAGGGCCTAGTATAGACCGGCCGGAGACGATCTGCTAACGAGCCGCCGCCCTTCAAATCAGCAGGTTACGAGCGATCGAGAGGAGCCCCGGCCGGTAGTAGCCGTGGTACCGGAAAAACGGTACGAACAGCACTGGGGTCATACACCGGGTCTGTGATGGAATTGAGGTGATGGGTTGGCTGAAACCACGGCCGGAACGCGCAGACACACGAGAACAATCGTTGGCGCCGCTAATCACACCCGAGCGGCGCACACTCGCGCAGCGGCTGGAAGCCGGGAGACTCACCAGGAGGGAAGCCCTGCGCATAGCGATGGAAGTCGCCCACGCACTGCGGCAAATCCACGACGACGGCCGGGCGCACGGCGCGCTGAGTCCGTTTGCGATCGAGCTGACGCCGTCCGGCATTGAATTAGTTCCCGGCCGGACCGCGCGCGGCGTCCCCACGCCGTATACGGCGCCGGAGGTCCTGAAAGGCCAACTGGCGGATTGGCGCTCGGATATTTTTTCGTTCGGGGCAATTGTCCATGAAATGATCACGGGGCGGTGGCCGTTCGAAGGAGATACTCCGGAGATGTTGGCCGTCGCTCTGCAAAATGCCGCGACTCCGCAGACCGGGGATCCGGCGGTGGATTCGCTGCTCCGCCACTGCCTGGCGAAGGACCCGGCCACCCGGTGCCAGCGTATCCAGAAGATCCAAGTAGAATTGCGGCTGGCGTCGGTAGCGTCGCGACGCACCGAAGGGCCGGACCCACGGGCGCAGTTCGAAGCCGTGGTGCGATCTGAGATTCAATTGGCGCTGGAATCGCAAGTGGAGGGTCGCCTGCAGTCGCAGCAAGCAGCGGTCGCTCAGCTTCACCAGGCTCTGGCGATATCGACAGAGCGCATCAGTCGCATGGAACACGCTCTCGAAACCACCGGGCGGCGTTTCGACGAGCATGCCGCCAGCACTGCCACGCAGCGGCACGCCCTGGAGCAGACGGTCCGCGCCCAGTTGGCGGCCCTGGAAGCGATCCGTACCGCTTTGGCCCAAACCGATGATTTGGTGGAGCGCGTAGTCGAAGCTCTCGATTTCCTGCAGAGCACGATTATGGAACGATCCGAGTTTTTGCAGGGAGCGGCGAGCGCGCAGGCAGGAGGCACGGTTCGTCCGATCTCAGGCTGAGCCGGTTTCCGGATGATCGGGCCGGACTCCCCGGCCACCGAGGAACTCGCGGTCTTCCGGACTTTTGACCATCAGGGGCCGATAGCATCGGTCAGGCCATTTCCTTGTTCCCGATTGCCAGTTAACCTCCCGAACGAAATTAATACCGTTTGGGCTAAGGGAAATAAGAAATTGATCGTCGATGCCCTCCATGCTCTATTTGGATAAGCGCACTGGCAGTTGCTGGCAAGAGGAGAAGGGCAGGAGGACCGGAATGCCGGAAAGAACCGACGGCGCTGCTGACGCTCGTCACGGGAACCATGCAGCGGGAGGGTCGTCTCGGGGCCCGTCCACGCCTGGCGGGGATGGCTCATTCGAGCCCGGGGACCGGACCCTTTCAGGAGCGCGCAAAGCCGCAATTCTTTTGACCAGTCTGGGCGATGAAGCCAGCGCGGCGATCATCCGGCAGCTTACGGAGGAACAGGTCCATGACCTCACGCGGGAAATCAGTACTTTAGGGCGGTTGGATCCGAATGACCGGCAGTCGGTCATGAATGAGTTCATGGAGACCGCCGGAGAGGGAGGAAACGTAGGCGGCGGAGTCGAGTACGCGACTTCCGTGCTTCTGGCCGCGTTTGGACCGGAAACCGGCAAGCGGATGGCGGAGCGACTGTTGCGATCGGTGGGAGGGGACGCGTCGGGCATGGATCTTCTCCGCAAGGTGGATCCGCAACAACTGGCGAAGGTGGTGCAGCGAGAGCACCCGCAGACGCTGGCGTTGATCGTATGCAACATGGATACGGCGCGCGCGGCGCGGCTCTTGAATGAATTGCCCGACAAGCTGCGGGCACAGGTGGTACGCCGTGTGGCGGCCCTCGACCAGGTGTCGCCGGAAGTGACTAGCCGGCTGGGAAAAATCATCGCAGCGAAATTGCGGAATGTTGGCGAATCGGCATCGGAGTCGTTCGGGGGCGTGCGGACGGTCGCGGAAATGCTAAACCGCATCGACCAGGAGACCAGCGACGGAATCCTCAAGGACATCACCAATGATGATCCCGAACTGGGGCAGGAGATTCGCCGGATCATGTTCGTGTTCGAAGATCTGCTGAATATCCCCGAGGACTCGCTGCGCAAACTCCTGGGCAAGGCGGACCGGAAGGTGCTGACGCTGGCTCTGAAAGGCGCCAGTCCGCAGATCCGGAAGCACTTCGGTTCGGCGATGTCGCAGCGCTCCGCGGCGATGTTGGCCGAGGACATGGAAGCGCTCGGGCAAGTGCGCCTGAAGGATGTGCAGAGCGCGCGGCAGGTCCTGGTGGAAACGGCCCGGCAGATGGCGGAGTCCGGCGAGATCACGCTGACGACGGGCATGGAAGAATACGTGGACTAATACGGACCTCGTAGCGGCGCTCCTCGCCGGTGTGGCAGGATAGGCAGCTATGAGGAGCACGTTTTGTTTCTTGCTTCTGGCGGCGTCTACCTTGCCTGCCGCTGACTATCACCTGAAGGCTGGGCCACAGACTCTGGCTTGGGGCTACTACTGGGCCGGTGCGAAGCCGGTATTGACTGTCAAATCGGGCGACACGGTCGAGATCCAGACCGTTTCAGGCAATCCGCAAAATTTAGAGCGGGCGGGCTTGCCGGCCGATCAGATTCAACTTGAACTGCGCCAGATCTACGCGCAAATCCCGCAGGAGAGCCGCGGACCTGGGGGACACCTGTTGACGGGGCCGGTGGCGATCGAAGGCGCGGAGCCCGGCGACGTGCTGGAAGTGCGCATCCGCAGCATCCGGCTCGATGTGCCCTATGCATACAACAGTTCGGGCCGCAACGGGTTTCTAGCGGACGTGTTCCCACAAACACGGACGAAGATCATTCCGCTGGACCGCCAGCGCATGGTGGGGCATTTTGGCGGGGGAATCGAGTTACCTTTGAAACCATTTTTCGGCAGCATGGGAGTGGCGCCACCGGAGAGCGCGGGCCGCATCAACAGCGCGCCGCCCGGAATTCACGCGGGGAACCTCGATAACAAGGAACTGGTGGCGGGCACCACGCTATTCATTCCCGTGCACGCTCGGGGAGCGCTCTTCGAAGTGGGCGATGGGCACGCCGGCATGGGGAACGGCGAGGTGGATATCACGGCGCTGGAAACCTCGATGACGGGCGTTTTCCAATTCATCGTACGCCACGATCTGCATTTGCAGTGGCCTCGCGCCGAAACACCGACGCATTACATCACGATGGGGCTCAATCCCGACTTGACGCAGGCAGCGCGCCTATGCGCGCTGGAGACCATCGACTTTCTGGTGAGTGAGAAGAAGCTGAGCCGCGAAGATGCCTATGCGTTGACCAGCGTGGCCGTCGACCTGGCGGTCACACAACTGGTCGATGGCACGAAAGGAGTGCATGCCATGATCGCCAAGAGCCTGTTCGGGCACTGAGCTGGTTCAAGGATGCTTCGGCTGCTTCTGCAAGAATTGGGTGATGCGGTCTCGCAGTGCGGTGTCGGAGACGTCGCCTAAGGCGTCCGCCGCCAGCCGCAACGCCAGCCGATACTCTTCCGGCATAGCATGCGTCAGGTAAGTCCGGGCGGCTTCGATGTGCTCCCGCATCAGGCCTTCGCGAGTGTCCGGATCGTCGTTCAGGGCTGCCAACAGGTCGTTCAGGTCCGCAAGGTCGTGCGGATCGGGTGAAGGAGTCACGATTCGCCTCCTTTCAGGCCGGTGGCAAGACCATCGGCGTTACTGTTTCTTGGATGCAGCCCGGCGAGCGGGAGCTCTGCGAGCAGGCGCGGCAGCGCAGGCGGTCATGGCCAACCCTTCGACCTTGGCTTTTTCGGTGTCCATGGTCAGCATGAAGGGATCTTTGCTGAAGGCCGAGGGCACGCCCTCCCATGTGAATTCCTTGTTGAGATCGGGCTTGCCGGTCAAGGCGGAGTCGAGTTTCAAGGTGATCTCCGGGCGCAACGGCTGCTGCTGCGCGTCCGGGAGGGGAAGCGCCACCAACAGCTCTTTCGGGCGGCACTCAGGCTTCGCTTCGACGAGCGTGCCCTTGAGCGTGGGCACCGCCGAATTCTTCAACTGATCGTCGAAGTATTGTTCGCCGGCCGTGTCGGCGAGTTGGCCCTTGATCTTCATCCATAGCGCCAGCTGCGGATTGCTCTGCTCGAATTGCTGCTGCTTTTCCTGCGCGATTTGCGTGGCGGTTTTGATGGTAAAGCCCGCCGGCGGCAACGGGGCGCTCTTCGCCTGGCCCTTGAGCTGGTCGAGGCCTTCGGTGCTGCCGTGCACCGTAGCGTAGGCGGTGTCGGCGAATTCCTGGATCTTCTTGGGATCGGCGCCACCGCCGAGACTCGGATCGATCACTGCCGCGCGCTCAAATTCGTACACGGCCTGCGGGATTTTTTCGGGGTTGTCCTTTTGCTGGCAGCGGAGCGCGAGCGCCAGCTGATAGGCGTGCATGGCGCTGTCGGGGTAGACCAGGAGTCCTTTCTTATACGCGTCTTCGGCCGCGGGGCAATCCTGCGGCTTCTTGGCCATTGCCTGATTGCCGGGGATCAGGGACAAGGCGATCAACGACTTCTTGGCGGTGGTTTCCAGTTGATTGCGCGCCTGGGCCCAAGCGGCGTCGGGCGTATTCGCCGGCTTCTTGTCGGCGGCAAAGAACCCGGGGACATAGTCCAGCAGATCGTGGGCCGCCTTTTCTCCCAGCGCGATCTGGTCGGGTGTCGGGTTGGGCAGGGTGGGCACCGTCGCCGTCAGGAGGTACAGCACGTTCAGAATGACGGTGGGGCCTTGGGGGTCCGAGAAGGTGTTCTTCAAGCCCTTGTTTACGAGTTGCGTGCCATAGTCAACCACCTTGGCGGGCTGCGGTGGATTGGCTTTGCTGTAGGCCTGCATGTAGTAATAGAGGCGGTCGTCTTTGTAATCGGACTCGGGATATTTCTGGGACCAGGTATCGAGGTCGGTCACGGCCTTGGCCGAATTGTTGCCCTGGATATCTTTGATCACCTCGTTGAAGATATCGTACTCGGCGTTGTCCTTCGGTTTCTTCTGAGCCGCGGGCGCGGCCTGAGCGTGGGCCGCGGGCGCTGTTTCCAAAGTGACCACCACGCTGAAGATGAGGAGAGAGGCAATCCCGATCAATGTTCTGAGCCACTTGTGCACGGCGTGCCTCCTGTCTGGATGTCGCTTCGCAGCCCGGTATCGAGCAGCGTCACTTTGCGGAGTATATGCGAACTGCAGGAGCGGTGCAAGCGACAGTGTCGTTAACATGACTGGGTGACAGCGACTAGGCGCAGCTAACGAACCCTCGCCGAACGTATCCAACGCCATCCTTTACAATGAGGTTTCCTGATCTGAAATCTGGTGGAGGGCGAATGGCTGGAAAACGGATCGGTATTCTGACGGGCGGCGGCGACGTGCCGGGTCTGAATTCGGTCATCAAGACCGTGGTGTATCGCGGCGCGGAGATCGGCTGTGAATTTATCGGCATCCGGCGCGGCTGGGAGGGGTTAACGCACGTCGACCTGCAGGATCCGGGCAGCCGGAGCCGCTACGTTCTGCCGCTCGACCGGAACAATACGCGCACGATCGACCGCACCGGCGGCACGTATCTGCACACCTCGCGAACCAATCCATCGAAGATGAAGAAGCTGCCGCCGCATTTGGCGTCGCAGACGTTTCCCACTAAGGAAACCACCAAGAAGGGTGCGACCAGCACGACCTACGATGTCACTGGCGCGGTCCTGCGGAACATTGAGGTTCTGGGGTTGGATTACCTGATCGCCATCGGAGGCGACGACACGCTCAGTTACGCGGCTGAGCTAGGGCGGCAGGGGATGAAAGTGATCGGCGTTCCCAAGACCATGGACAACGATGTGCGGAATACCGAGTACTGCATTGGCTTTTCGACCGCCATCACGCGGGCCATGGACGCGGTGGAGCGGCAGCGCACCACGGTGGGCTCGCACGAGCGCATTGGAATTTTTCGCGTTTTTGGCCGCGATGCCGGATATACCGCTCTGTATACGGCGTATGTCACCTCTACGCGCTGCGCCATTCCGGAATATCGCGTCCATCTGCGTAAGATGATCGATCTGCTAATGACGGACAAGCGAAACAACCCCAGCAATTATTCCCTAGTCATCCTCTCCGAGGGCGCGGAGTGGGAAGGTTACGAGATCAAAGAGTACGGCGAGGCGGATGCCTTCGGACACCGCAAGAAGGTGAGCGTGGCGGAGGATCTGAGCACCGAGATCAAGAAGAGCACGGGCGAAGAAACCATTGTCAGCGATTTGACCTATGACTTGCGCTCGGGAAGCCCGGACTTCGTGGATCGCATGGTGGCTGCGACCTTCGCGGGCATGGCCATGGACGCCATCGAGGACGGCATGGGCGGGGTGATGACCTCGATCTGCAACGGCTGTTTTACATTGGCGCCGATTCCCGATCCGGCGCTCGGCCCGCGGCGCGTGGACGTCAATACCATGTACAATACCGAGCGCTACCGGCCCTTCTATGACCACAAGCTCGGACTCCCGATTTTCTTGACGCGAGCCGGGTAGAACCTTGAACTGGAAGCACCTCTTCGCGCGGCCTTCGCAGGCCCGGCTCACCCCCGAACTGCGGGCGCGGATCCAATCGTCATTCGATCAGTCGGCCGGCGATGACGAGCACTTTCCCGCGACCATCGATCCGCGGATCTACCACGTGAAGCTGATCCGCGAGCACTTGGGTGCTCTGCGCGGCAAACGGGTGCTCGACGTAGGATGTGGCAAAGGGCGGTTCGCCCGGGTGTTCCTGGCGCAGGAGCCAGAAGCAGAGTTGTGGGGACTGGACATTTCCGAGGAGATGCTTCGTTTTGCTCCGGAGGGTATGCGCACGCGCGCGGGCTCCATGACCGAGCTGCCGTTTGCCGACGAGTTCTTCGATGGCGCTTACGCGACCGAGTCACTGGAGCACGCCGTGGAGATCGACAAAGCGGTGTCGGAAATCTGCCGCGTGGTAAAGCCCGGCGGCCGCATCGCCGTGATCGACAAGAACGCGGATTCGTGGGGGCGCCTCAAGACGCCCGAGTGGGAGCGTTGGTTTACCCGCAAGGAACTGGAGCGGCTGCTGGCGCGCCATTGCCGGCAAGTTTCCAGCCGGTACGTCTCCTATTGGGAAGACGTCAAGCCAGACGGCCTCTTCATCGCGTGGCTCGCCGTGAAGTAGCTGCCCGGCGGCGCCTAGCGGCTTCCGGCGTGCGACGCCTGCTCCTGCTGGAAACGGGCGGCCGTACCGTCCTGGACGCCTTTCCGCAGTGCGGCGCGCGCGCGCTCGGTCAGCGCCTGCTGCAGCGTAGCTTCGTCTTCTTTGTGAACCGCGAGCACTTGAAGGCTCACGCTTCCCATTTCATCGAACGACTGCTCGCCCCACTGCACCCGCTTGGGCGGGTTGCTGGGATTGCGCGGGTTGTCCGCGGAATTATCGTAGCGAAGGTGGACGTCGATCCGCGTGCCTTTGGGCAGCGATACCGGAGCCTTGTAATTGTAGCGATCCTGCCAGGCGAAATCCCAATCCGGGATCCACAGCAGCGGCTTGGTGGAACCATCCGGCAAGGTAGCCGTGGCTTTCATTTCCTTGCCGACGTAGTGGGCGTGGGCGCCGGTGGCATAGGCCATCACATCCACCGGCAAGGTGAACGAATCGTCGACGGTATAGTTCTTTTCCCCGGCAGGGATGTCGATGCCGGCGCCGAACCCGAAGATCGCCGGCACCTGCACCGACATAAGCTTGCGTTCGGGTGCCTTATCGGCGAAATAAATTCCGACCGTGGATTTCTCGGTCTCGGGCTTGCCCGTCAAGTGAAAGTGCATCTGGAGAACGAAGTCGGAGCCTTTGAGCATCGGCAGAGCCAAGCCTTCCGGCAGAAAAACGGGAGTGGCGCCAACGGCCCAGCCGCCGAGACTGCCACCGCCACCGCCGGGGGTGACGCCAATGCTGCCCATCCCACCGAAGCCGGGCCGCCCATCGGCGCCGTCGATCTTGGCCAGCGAGCCACCGCTCACATAGGCATAGAGAACGTGGTGGACCACCTTGCGCGCGCTAGGATGAAATTCGACTGCGCGGACCCATTTGTCTTCGGTGAGCTTGCTAGGGATCACGAAGTTGCGGTAGATGTCGGGCCCGCTAGCAGGCAGATCGAACCCAACCGGCATTTCGAGGACCAGGTCGGGCTTGCCCAAGTGCCAGCCCTCCGGGAACTGGGGCACCTTCGGCAGCTTTGCGACATCGCCCTGCGGCATGCCCTGGCTGACCCAATCGCCAATCGTGGCGATCTGCGCGTCCGTCAGCCGGCGCTCGTCCGCGAATTCACCGTATCCATGGGCGGCATGCCACGGCGGCATGTACCGCGACTTCGTCACGGTCGTGAGGAGAGCGCCTCGCTTTCTGGCGTCTTCATACGAGATCAGCGAAAACGGCGCGGCTTCACCGGGCCGGTGACACGTCACGCAATTCTGGTAAAGGATCGGCGCGATATTTTCGGTGAACGTGACCTTCTCGGCTGCCGGCAAAAGAGTAGCGGCGCCGGCACACAACAGGACGAGTTTGGGGTTCATGGGCCCCCTCCTAGTGAATACTATTGTACTAAGAAGTGACCGAGCCTCCCGTGCCGCTGGTCTCACCTTAATTACGGCGCCAGCACCGTGCGGTGGATCCAGAGGATGTTATCCCAGCTCAGGGGTTTTTCGGTGTTGTCGAAAAGCTTGGTGTAGCTGCCGCCGCCGGCCTTGAACGAGAACTCCCTGACGCGGTCGGCCGGATTCGTCGTCACGTTGCGTAGAATGTCGAGCACTTGCTCCTGGCGCGAGATTTGAAAGACGCTCGGATTCTTGGCCGAATAGAATCGAACGTCGGCGGGACTGGCCTTGTTGGCCACGCCACGTTCGTATTTGAGATGCAACTCCAGGTGTTCGCCGGTGGCCGCAGCGAAATTCCAATCCTGCGAATCGAGGATAGGGCCGTTCGCAGCTGCGGCGGTGGAGCGTTGCATCGTATGCGTCGTGGCTCGCAAATATGCGCCGAACGGTCCGGGCGCATCCTCGGGATCTTCGGTCAGGCCGCCAATGACCACCTGCGCGGCGGCGCCACTCGGATCTCTTACCGGAGCGGCCAGGTAGACCAACCGGTTCGAGCCTTTCCCAACCGGCTTCCCATCGGGCCCGTTAATCGTAATGCGGTCGATGAATACGGCGCGGAGATTACAATCTTTGGCCGGTCCTTGCGCGGCGACGTTCAAGGTGAAGCCGGACGGCAAGAACGCAGCCACAGCCATGTCGGGCACCTTCAGGTCGAGCTGAAAGCGTGTTTCGAGGCTGGATTCGAGGGGCGTCTCTGCGCACGCGGCGCAAGTCAAAATCAGAGCGGGTAGCCAACGCATCACTAGTCCTTTACTCCCAATAGACGAATGCCATGGCGTTGCCGGTACCGGCCTCAGACCGGTAGCAGGGCACGTAATCGACCTTGTGAAAGTGGCGCCCCTCGGCATTCATGGCCGCGATTACCGGATACCAGTTTTTGATCTCGGCGGTTCCCACCTTGAAGACATTCTCCGGCAGCTTTGCTAAGGTGTCTTCGTCGGCTTTTTCCATCGCGGTGAGCACCGTGCGATCCAGCTCTTCGTCGATCACAAAGTGCGTCAGGCCGCCCGAAGCAATGAGCGCCACCCGCCCGCAGCCCTGGTAATTGCGGATTGCCCGGCGCAGCGCGTGCCCGAGTTTCAAGCACCGGCCAAGCTTCGGCTGGTTATGCGGAAAATGTACGTTCAGAATAATGGGGACGCTGGGCGGCGGATTGTCTCCGAGAATCGAGTGATAGATGAAGCCGTAAGCGTGAGGAATGCCCGGGCGGGTGGCGCCCTGCGGCCGGACGGACGACTGCGCCAGGTCAAAATCCTCGTCGGCCAGATTTCGCAGAATGTGATCGGCTAGATCCGGAGACCCGGGATACGTGGCGCCTTCCTTGGGCGCGTTTCCGCCCTCGGCGATGGCCAAACCCGGCGCCGGCTCATGCGGATCCTGAAGGTTGACGATTTCTTTGCCGCGGTACACGGTAATCGATGGAGTGAGGTCCTCGCCGAAAAACTCGCGCTGATCGTTGCCCACGATGATCACGGCGTCCGGCTTGATTTCCTGAAACTTGCGACCGAGCGCTTCCATGGCGCGACGGCACTGCGTGTGGCGTTCGCGCCGCACTTCTACCGTCACTTCCTTCGCGAATCCCGGAGCACGCTCTTTCAGCAGAGATTCGTAGTCGTAGGTCTTGCCGCGGTACCAATGATTCTTGTTGGCGCGGTCGGCTCCCGCTCGCAAATCCCATTGCTCCGGAGGCGTCGACAGCAGCGGTCCATGCGACGATCCCATTCCCAAGACAATCTCGGCCATTATTCGGATTCTCCTAAACTATTTCCTCAGCGCCAGCTTCTGCTTGCGGTTCTCTTCCGATTTCACTTCGGGCCCGAAGAGCTTTTCAAAGAAGCCGTCGCGAATCAGGTGGTCGACATAGGTGTTGTCGACGACCGTACGGAAGTCGAACGATTTCATCTGGGCCGCCATGCGCTCATCCGATTGCTGCGCGATGACAGACTTGACCGCGTTGGCGAGAACGTAAGGAACGCGCTCGAACAGATTGCTCTGCTTATAGCGGTCATAGATCCGCTTCACGTCGTCTTCCGGTTGTTTGTCAAAAGCTTCATATGCTTTGACGGCGAACGCTTCATCGTCGTAGAAGCGCTTGATGGCTTCGGCGTGCGCCTTGATCAACTGCTCGGGCAAGTTGGGATCGGAGGCCACCTTGCTCTTGCGAAGCATGTAGACAGTGGCCGCGTAGATTTCATTGTGATCGGCGAGGTTAGCGAGATTCTTATAACCCTGCTCTTCCAATCGGAAGTAATTCGGTGCGGTCAGGAGCGTGGCATCGGCGCGGCCGCCGACGAGTGCTGCCGCGCGGCCGCTCACATCGGTGCCGACCGGAATCCACTGCACGTCGCGCAGCCCTAATCCGTAACTCTTCAGCAGCGCCAGGGTATAGTTATACGGCGCATCGCCCAATTGTCCGACCGCCAGGCGCTTCCCCTTGAGCTGCTTGACATCGGAAAAAGTCTTGTTCGCCATTAACGCGAAGAGCGCCTTATTGAGGGAGCTGCCGACCATCACGAAGGATCCGTCTTTGGTGCTTGCCTCCATGCCTTGCTCGAGCGAGTAGTTCGCCATGGCCGCTTCACCGCTCACCAGCATGGCGATACCGGTCGGGTGAACACCGAATTTCAAATCTACGTCCAGCCCGTATTTCTGGTAATAGCCGCCTTCCTTCGCGAGATACATCGGCCAGGAAGCGCCGCTGCGCGTGGGGTAATTGATGGTGATCTTTTGCAGCGTTTGGCCCGCAGCCGAACACGCAAGCGTCAGAGCAGCGATCCAAGCCGTCACTTTTCGAGACATGGGTATTTCCTTCATTCGGGGACGGGCTACGCAATCCCCACCGAATTCTTCCGCATTATATCTTGATCGCCGCGTGACGGTTCGTCGCGATCTCCGTTGCAAAGTGCAAACAAATTACAAGGGTAACGTTGCGATGAGTGCGTGGACTCTTTGCCGGAATCTCGCATCGAAGCCCGGGCAATACGCATCCAAGTCAGCATAAAGGAGAGGAAACGATGTCGATGACAAAAGGTCTCGCGGTCGTTGTCATGGGCGCGGGGCTCGTGACAATACCGGTGTTTGCACAGGAGGGGGAAACCACCCGATCGGAGGTCAGCGTTCAGGCCTTTGGTAGTTTCGTGAAAGGTACGACGAACAACGGAGTTCAGCAGAATGCCACCAACAGCGGTGGCGTGCTGTCCAGCTACCGCTTTTTCTTTACGCCGAATCATGGTGTTGAGGTCAATTACGGGTATTCACTCAACACGCAGGGATACGGCCTGGCCACGGGTCCGCTCGGAGTCAAATCCAATCAACACGAAGTGACGGCGGCGTATGTGTACCGGCGGCCCTTGCGGCGCGTTACGCCGTTTGTGGAGGCTGGCGTTGGCGGTTTGATCTTTGATCCGAGCGATTTCGCCGGTGCCGCGACACAGACCCGAGCGGCGTTTCTGTACGGCGGCGGCGCCGACTTCAGTCTGACTCACAGGTTGTTCCTGCGCGCGGAATATCGCGGGCTGGTTTACAACAGCCCGACATTTGATCTGCCGGCAGCGATCGGTAACGATCGTGTGACGCACCGCGCCGAGCCTTCCGTCGGTTTCGGATATCGGTTCTGATCGGTGGACAGAGGCCGTGCCTCGGATTCAGGGGCGCGGCCTCGGGGTCAGGAAGCAGGTTTGCCATGTTTTCGAAATTCTGGGTTGGGGCCGTTCTGACCGCGATGAGTGCTCCAGGTTTGGTCCGGGCTATGGAGCTGGAGTCCGGGACTCTCAATGCCTGGACCGACTATATTCAGGCAGCTCGCCTTCACATGCAACGCCGCACGGATGGCACCGAGTCGTTTCTCTGGATGGATGAGTCGCCGAATCGCACAGACCGCGTCCGGCGTGGTGAAGTAGTGGTTGAACCCGCGGCGGGGCGGGGAACACTGGAAGTGCCGAACGGAATGATCCACCATTGGATCGGCACGGTGTTCGTGCCAGGCGGAAGGATCGAGGGTGTGAAATCCGTCATTCAGAACTACGACGGCTACCAGAAGATCTACAAGCCGGCGGTCGTCGAATCGAAGACCCTGGGCTGTACGTCGCGCGAGCGCGAGTTTTCGATGATCTGGCATCGGCACGTGTTACTCGTAAATGCCGCCATCGAGGGACAATTCTGGTCTCACGATGTCATGCTCGATGATCACCGAGGCTATGACGTCAGCGGGACGAAGCGGGTGCAGGAAATTGGGAATTATGGGCATCGAGGTGAACGCGTGCTGGCTCCCGATACCGGCAACGGGTTCATCTGGCGATTGCACAGTATTGCCCGGTACGAAGAGCGCGATGGGGGAGTTTATCTGGAGTTGGAGGCGATCGCTCTGACACGCGACATCCCCGCTTCGTTACGTTGGCTGGTGGCGCCGGTGGTGAATCATCTCTCGGTTAATTCATTAGCCACGACTCTCCGCCAAACACGACAAGCAGTTAGCTCCTTGCCGACACCGGCGAAGGCCGCCTTCGTGTGTCGCGGCCGGGACACTGATGTTTCCCTGGCGAAACCCGGCGGAGCAGAATAATCGCGGCTCAATAGAGCATTTGAGGAGTGCGGGTCCGGTTTTCCTCGTCGACTGTTTTGGCATCGACGAATCCGCCGGTATGCGCGGCTAGAATGGTCCCGAAACTGGGCAGAACGCCGGGCGGCAGGAATTTCGCGGGGTTCCACAGATCGGCGCGAAGCAGGGCCTTGCTGCAGTGCATGTAAGCTTCTTTCACTTTCACCACCAGGACGGTGCTGGGAAGCTTGCCTTGCGTCGCGAGTAATTCAAGTAGCGCTGGATCGCGCGTGATGACTGCTTCGCCGTTGACGCGAAATGTTTCGGAGACGCCCGGCACAAGGAAAAGCAGTCCCACGGCGGGATTATCAATGAGGTTCCGCAGACTGTCGAGCCGATTATTTCCAGGCCGGTCAGGAATCAATAGCGTGTGGTCATCCGCTACCTTGACAAAACCGGGAACGTCGCCGCGCGGCGACGTGTCGGCCGTGCCGCCCGGCCCTTTGCCTTGGGTTCCGATGATCACCAGGGGTGAGGCGGCGATGAAACTGCGGCAGTGTTCGTCGAGATGATCGATCTGCTTGCGGATCGAGCGCTCGCGCGCCGGGTTGTACAAAGCCGCCAGTTCCGTGACATCTTTGACGAGGTAGCGGCCGTCGAAGTCCATATCAAATCCTTACCACACGCGGCACGCCTGCGCACGGACCATTGGCTGGCCCGGCTTGCAGGCGAAGGCCTTCTGGAACTCGGGCATATTGGAAACGACACCGTTGATACGGTCTTCCAACGGGGAATGGGGATTGGTGATGGCATTGAGCCGCTTGCTCTCGGGGCGTTCGTCGCCACAGGCCCATTGCGCCATGCCGATGAAGAAGCGCTGCTCGGGGCTGAGGCCGCCAATGGGCTTCAGAGTTTGCCCGCGCGTGGCGTTTTTCCAGGCAATATAGGCCAGCAGCGTTCCGCCCAGGTCGGCTACGTCCTCTCCCTCGGTCAGTTTGCTATTGAGCTTGATGTCGTCCACCACGGTAAATTGCGCGTATTCGCTGACCACACAAGCGGCGCGTTTTTCGAACTGTGCGGCGTCCTGTTTGGTCCACCAGTCGCGCAGGTTTCCCTTGGCGTCGAACTGACGCCCTTCATCGTCGAAGCCATGCGTCAGCTCGTGACCGATGGTGGCCCCGGTGTTTCCGTAGTTGGGCGCATCGTCCAGCTTGGGATCGAATAGGGGAGGTTGCAGCACTCCTGCCGGGAAATTGATGTCGTTCATCTGGGAATCGTAGTACGCATTCACGGTGGGTGGCGTCATTAGCCACTCTGTGCGGTCCACCGGCTTGCCGATCTTGGCCAACTCCCGCTTGGATTCGAAAATGGTGGCGCGGTCGCGATTGCCGAGGAAATCACCGCGAACAATACCCAGTGAACTGTAGTCTCGCCACTTGTCGGGATACCCGATCTTATTCACCATGCCATGCAATTTGGCCAGCGCCTGTTGCCGGGTCCCCGGCCCCATCCAAGTGAGTTGCTGCAGATCTGCTTCCATCGCCTGATCGATTTCCTTAGTCATGGCGAGGGCGCGCGCCTTCGTCTCGGGGGTAAACGTCTTTTGTGCAAACACCTGGCCGAGGGCTTCGCCCAACTCCCGATCGACATATTGCACGCAGCGTTTCCAGCGCGGTTGCATCTCGGTGACGCCGCGGAGGTATTTGCGGTAAAAATCGAAATCGGCTTTGACAAAAGCCGACGAAAGATACGGCGATTTTTCGCGGGCCAGATGCCACCGCAGATACGTCTTCCAGTCCGCGATGCCTCGAGTTTTCAGCAAGGTTTCCACCTGCTGAAAGAACTTCGGCTCGGTGACATTGATTTCCGACTGCTGCGGCACTCCCAAGGCGGTCCAATAACTCGGCCAGTCGAACGAGGGTGTGAGCTGCGCCAGTTGTGCCCCAGTCACTTTGTGAAATAGGTTATGCGGTTCGCGCTTCTCTACGCGCGTGAGCGACGCCTGGGCCAACGCCGTTTCAATAGCCATGACGGTCTGGGCATCAGCCTTGGAGGCCGCGGGGTTCTCGCCTAACAACCCGAAGACACGGGCCAGATGCTCGAGATATTTCGCGCGCGTTTCCTGAGATTTCGCGTCGCTTTTGGTGTAATAGTCGCGATCCGGCAGCCCCAATCCGCTGGCCCCGGCGAACGCGATGACGCGGCTCGAGTCCGCGAAATCCTGGTTTGAGCTGAAGCCGAACAGGGGGCTCGTGAATCCCGACGCCAGATGCAGTTTGCCCAGCACCGGCGGCAGGTCGGAGATCCGTTGCAGCTTCTGAATGGCATTGAGGTCCGCTCGTAAGGGGGTCGCGTTCGCTTTCTCGACTGCCGGCTCATCCATGCAGGCGCTGAAATAATCTCCGATCTTCTGTTGATTCGGCGAGCGCCCGGCCGTGGGTTTGGCGGCTTCTTCCAGGATGCCCCACAGATACCGCTGATTTTCCATCGTGAGCTTGGCGTAGACGTCCCATCGCGGCTGGTCGGCTGGAATCGGGTTCTGTTTGATCCAATTCCCGCACGCGTACTTGTAAAAGTCGACGCAGGGGTTCATCCCGCGGTCCATGAATCCCGGCTCTAGGCTCGGCGTGTACGGCAGCGAGGCGAGAGGCCGGTCTTGCGCTTTCAAAAATGTGATCGTGCAAAGTAACAGAAGAACGGCGAAGGGTTTCATCAGATTTAGCTTACTCCCGGGCATCCGCGGCCGCTCCAACCCCCTCAGGCGGGCTCGCAGCTTTCGAAACCACGTTGAGAGATGCGCAGCCCCGGCGCGTGAGCGCGGGGTTGTCACTCGGTGTCAGGCACGCTTCCTCGGGATAACGCCCGCGTTAAAATCAAAACGGCTTATGCGTCGATTCCTGTTGCTCGCGCTGACGGTATCTACGGCATTCGCGGCGGCGCCGGTATACGAGCTCTCGGGCCGGATCCTGCCGAAGTCGCGCGCCACCGTCTCGTTGTTTGGCACGACGTCGCCGTATTCGGAAAGCACGTTCCTGTTTCCGGGCCTGAGTTTCCATTTCAAGAAGCTTCCGGCCGGCGCGTACAGCCTGGTTGTCTTCATGCGGAGTAGGGGCGAGGCCCGGCGTACCGTGGAAGTGGGGCCAGGGACCGCGGACCACCATCGGCGGGTGACACTGCGGCTCGACCTGAAGGACACCGACTTTGTCCTGGCCAGCGCTCTCAACCGCCACGTTGTTTCCACCAGGCAACTCAGCGTTCCGGCACCTGCCCTGCGCCAGTTTCGCGACGCGCAGCGGGACCTGTCCAAACACAATGTCGAGGCAGCCGTGAAAAAACTCGAAGACGTTGTGGAACGCGCGCCGCAGTTTTCGGCCGCCTGGAATAATCTCGGCACGATCGCTTATCAGAGCGGCAACTACGCGCGCGCGGAGGAATGTTTTCGCGAATCGCTGGAACAGGACCCCGCTTCTTACGAGGCTCTGGTAAACCTCGGAGGCGTGCTCGTGACCCTGCACAAACTAGCCGAGGCGCTGGACCGGAATTCGCAAGCCGTGGCGCTCCGTCCGAATGACGCGTTGGCGCAATCGCAGCTGGGTATGACGTATTACCTGCTCGGCCAGTTCGACTTGGCTACCAAACACCTGGAACAAGCGCGGGAAATCGATCCCACTCATTTCTCTTTTCCCCAATTGATCCTGGCTCAAATTCATTTCCGGCAGGGCGATCCGCACGCGGCAGCCGACGCACTCGAGGATTTTCTCTCGCATCATCCCGACTGGCCCCAAGCCGCCGCCGTGAGAAAGATGATTGTTCAGGCGCGATCTCACGAATGAATCTCCCCATCGACGCGCTTCTTCCCGAGATTTCCGGGCATCTGCAAACCGCTGCGAACCTGTTAGTGGAAGCGCCGCCAGGGTCTGGCAAGACGACCCGCGTGCCGCGCGCGCTGCTCGGTCTGGGATCCGGTGATGTGTTGGTGCTCGAACCGCGGCGGCTGGCGGCGCGCCTGGCCGCGCGCTTCGTGGCGGCCGAAATGGGGGAACGCCTGGGGGAGACCGTCGGATATCAAGTCCGTTTCGAAGAGGTCGCCGGGCCCCGGACACGCCTGCGCTTCCTCACCGAAGGCGTGCTCACGCGTCGGCTTTTGTCCGATCCGCTTCTGGAATCGGTCGATTGCGTGGTGCTCGACGAATTTCACGAGCGCCATCTGGAAGGCGATCTGGCGCTGGCGCTGGTGCGGCGTCTGCAGTGTACGCGCCGTCCCGGCTTGAAGGTCGTCGTGATGTCGGCCACATTGGATGGCGGGCCGATCGCGGCGTATCTGGGACACGCCCGCATCCTCCGCTCGGAAGGGCGCCAGTACCCGCTCGACATCGAGTACACGCCCCACTCTGCCGCGCCACTCGAGCAGCAGGTCGCAAGTGCTTTGGAAAGGCTCGCGGGCGCCGGTGGCCACATCCTGGTGTTTCTGCCGGGTGCGGCTGAGATCCGGCGCACCCAGACGGCCTGCGCCGCTCTGGCGCAGCGGATGGGGCTGCTGGTTCTGCCGTTGCACGGCGATCAGTCGCCGGAAGAACAGGACCGAGCGGTCTTGCCCTCGGACCGCCGGAAAGTCATTCTGTCGACGAACGTGGCCGAGAGTTCGATTACCATCGATGGCGTCGGCGCCGTGGTCGACAGCGGGCTGGCGCGCAGTGCCGGCCACTCGCCTTGGTCCGGCCTGCCGACGCTGCAGGTCGGGCGGATCAGCCAGGCTTCGGCCAATCAAAGGGCGGGCCGCGCCGGCCGTACCGGGCCCGGGCGCGTCATTCGGCTGTATCCGCACGAAGATTTCGTCCGGCGGCCGGCGCACGATACACCGGAGATCGTCCGCGCCGACCTGGCGCCGGCGGCGCTGCTGGTGGAATCGCTCGGCATCGGCGGGTTGGACGCCCTTGCTTGGCTCGACGCGCCTCCGTCGGCGCATATCGAACAGGCCGCCGAGCTGTTACGGCGCCTCGGAGCCACGAAGCAGATGGCGCGGTATCCGCTACACCCACGTCTGGCGCGTTTGATCGTGGAGGCTCGGCATCGCGGGGTGGCCGAGGACGGCTGCACGGTGGCCGCGCTTCTCAGTGCCGGCGAGCGTCTCAGCGGGCACACCGATCACGCGACGGCGTCGGACCTGCTGGTTCTGATCGAGTCGCAGTGGGCGCCGCGTACGGCACAATTGGTACGGCAGATCCGCCGGATTGTCAATCCACCACGCCAAAATGGACGGGACGAAGAGGCGTTGCGGATCGCCGTGCTTGCGGCCTTTCCGGATCGGGTCGCGCGCCGGCGCCAGGGGACTGAGTTGCAGTTAGCAGGGGGAGGCCCGGCCCAGCTGGCTCCCTCCAGCACCGTCACGAAAGCGGAATTCCTGGTTGCCGTGGAGGCGGCAGACCGCCGGGATCAGAAGGCGCCGTTAGTGCGTTTGGCGAGCGCCATTGAGCCGGAGTGGCTCGTGGACTTGTTTCCGGATCGTGTGCGCGAAACGCAGCGAGTCGAGTGGAATCGCACGGCCGAACGCGTGGAGGCTGCCGCCCTGCTGATGTTCGACGAAATCGCCATCGAAGAGCGCCCCCTCGTGGCCGATCCGGAAGCGGCCGCCGCTCTGTTGGCGCAGAAAGCTCTCGAAGCCGGCATCGGGCGCTTCGCGGACAAAGAGGAGATTGAAGCGCTCTTAGCGCGTGTCGCATTCGCGTCGGCACACGGTTCGGTCCCGCGTCTGACGGAGGCCGACGTCGAGGCGGCGCTGGGCGCTCTCGGTTTCGGTCTTCGCAGCTTTAGTGAGCTGGAAGCTGCCGCGCGCGGCGGTGGCCTGTCGCGGGCTCTCGAGCAGAGGCTGGCGCCGCCTGCCCGCCGGGCCCTCGACGAAATTGCGCCGGAGCGAATCCGTTTGCCGGGCGGCCGCCAGGTCCCCGTCCATTACGAAACCGACCAGCCGCCGTGGATTGCATCGCGACTCCAGGATTTTTTTGGCATGCGTGAGACTCCCACCGTGGCGCGGGGCGCCGTGCCTCTGGTCGTGCGTTTGCTGGCCCCGAATCAGCGGCCCGTCCAAATGACCTCCGATCTGGCCGGGTTCTGGCAGCGGCTCTATCCGCAGGTGCGCCGCGAACTGGCGCGGCGCTATCCCAAGCACGCCTGGCCGGAGAATCCGCTATAACCCCGCGCTACGCGCCGCCACGCGAGCCATGCTCGACCAGTCCAGTTCGGCTTGACCCGCCGCCAGCGCCGAGAGAAAGTGGTCTTTCAGCAGGCTGGCGAGTGGCATGGGTGCTGCCAATTCGTCGGCCGCCGCGAGCACCAGGCGTACGTCCTTGAGTCCCAGCGCCAGCGCAAACCCCGCCGGCGCAAATTCCTCTTCCGCGATCATCCGCCCGTAGCTGGCGTAAATCGGAGAGTTCATCAGAGCGTTGATTACTTCCAGAAATACCTTCGGATCCACGCCTGCTTTGCGCAGCGTGGCATTGGCTTCGCCGAACGCTTCGATCAGGCTGGCGATCATGAAATTGCCGCACAGCTTGGCTGCGTTGGCCTGCCACGGTTCTTTGCCCGCGACAAAGGTTTGCCGGCCGATATCGTCGAACAGCGGCCGGCATCGCGCGACCGTGTCATCCGGCCCTGCCGCCACCACCAGCAACTTCTTCGCCTCGGCGGCGTCGGGGCGTCCAAAAACCGGTGCGCTGACAAACTGCTGGCCAAGCCGGGCGTGCTCCGCCGCCAGCCGCCGCGCTAACGCAGTGCTTATGGTGGTGGAGGAGATATGCACGGAGCCGCGTCCGAGCGCTGTAATGATCCCGTTCTCTCCGAACACCACGTCTTCCACGGAGTGGTCGTCGGCCAGCATGGTAAAGGCGGCCTCGCAGCCCAGAACGGTTTGCGCAGGGGAGGGGCACACCCGCGCCCCTTCCGCGGCCAGATTCTCTGCTTTGCCGGGAGACCGGTTATAGACGGCCACCCGGTGGCCGCCGCGCAACAGGTTTCGCGCCATGCCGGCGCCCATCTTTCCCAGTCCGATAAACGCGATATGCATTACAGAACAGTCTAAACCGCAACGGGGAGACTCCGGCGGCGCGCGGATCTACAATGTGGATGGAGGTGACGTGATGAAGCCGGCTAAAGCAATGGACGACAAGAGCAGCCGCCTGCGGGCGAGCGTCATCGAACCGGATGACGACATGAGCGCCGCGACGCAAGAGGCGATCGCGAGACTGGCGTACAGCTATTGGGAAGCGCGCGGCGGAAAAGGCGGGTCGCCCTGGGATGATTGGTTTCGCGCCGAACAGGAACTACTGCGCCGCAAAGAGATTTGACGGCGGTGCCGCCTAATCCTCCTGTTCGTGGAGCCAGACCAACACGGTAGACAGCGTTAGCAGGAACGCCATCGGGATCAGACCATTCAAAGCGGCTATCAAATCCATTTAGGCAATCTCCAGGTGGGGCGTGCCAGATAGGTTGAAATACGTGCGCATACTGCGGCGCACGCGGTGGGGCGTCTTATCCTCCCGCAGATACGTCCAGCGCAGCAGCGACGCAAGGGCCAGGAACAACGATAAGGCGTAAATGATTGGCTGAATCGTCATCATCGGTCTCTCCTTGCCTGCCCTCATTTCACCGCACATACGGCGCCCGAACGAGTGCTGAGTGTACCAACGGCATAGAGAAAAGTACTGAGAACCAGGGGTTGGAACTCACACCCGGAAAACTCCCGAACCGGCGGTTATGGTAGATTGCGGTCGAGGGTGGAAGACGCCGGAATGCTGAAAGTCTTGGCCAGCATGGCAATCACGGCGGTTTGGTCGCTGGCGCAATCCTTGCCGTCCGGGCCGCAGGTGGTCACTTATTTCTCCCAGGTCGATAATTCGAACCAGTCCTATGCGTTGTATGTGCCGCCCAACCTGGATGCATCCCGCAAATACCCGCTGGTAATTAGTCTGCACGCGGAGGATTCCAGCCCGCAAATCTGCCTGATGCGGGTATTCGGGCAGACCAACCGGCTGGCCGACGGCAGCTTGGCGCCCTTGCGCTTCTTCCGGGCTCGGGACGTAGATGTTATCGTGGCGTGCCCGCTGGGGCGGGGCACTATGGGGTATGAGGGGCTCGCCGAGCGCGACGTTTTCGATGTGCTGGCCGACGTAGAGCACCGGCTCCCCGTAGACGAAGATAGGGTTTACCTCACGGGTACTTCCATGGGTGGCGGCGGGGCGTTGCGGTTAGCATTAACGCGGCCGGATGTTTGGGCGGCCGTTGCCTTGGTCTGCCCCGTGATTCCTGCGGGACTCGAAGCCCTAATTCCGAACGCCGCCAATTTGCCCATGCGGTTGTTTCAAGGAGAACTGGATCCGCTGGTGCCCGTGGACTCCGTGCGGCTCTGGCAGCGGCGTTTGCTGGACCTGGGAGTGGCTGCCGAGTATATCGAATATCCTACCGGTCGCCACAACGCCTGGGACTACGCGTATCGCGAAGGGGCCATCTTCGACTGGTTCGCGCACTTCAAACGGGACCGGTTTCCCGAACACGTGAGGCTCGTCGCGACCTCGTATCAGTATGGTTCGGCCTACTGGGCGCGCATCGACGGGCTGACACCTGGCCTTGCGGCCTCGATCGACGCGCGGCAGGCTGGGAAAGAGGAAGCCAGAGTCGAGACGCAGAATCTCGACGGCTTCACCCTGGCGTTGGACCATCCCCTCTCTCGGGTCACCGTCGATGGCGCTGCGCTGCGTGTGCCGGTAGCCGCCACCCTCTCATTCCGGAAACAGGCGGGGAAGTGGGTTCGGGGGGCCGTCCCTCCAGGGGGCAAAGGTCCCGGGCAGGAAGGTCCGATTGCTGCGGCCGTAGCGGGCCGGCATCTTTACGTCTTTGGCACCTTGGGCGCCCGTTCAGACGAAGAGCTGAATAACCGCCGCGCCGTCGCGGAGCGCGCCGCGGCTTGGTCGAGCGAGCGCGTGCGCTTGCAGCTGAAGTTGCCGGTTAAGGCCGACACGGCGGTGACGGCGCAAGATCTGGATCAGGATCTGGTGCTGTTCGGTACGCGCGAAACGAATGCAGTGATCGCGCGTTACGCGGACCGGCTGCCGGTGGCGCTTGACGCGGGCGCGGCCGACTATGGCCTGCTGTTCATCGCGCCGGCGGGCAAGCATTACGTGCTCGTGAGTTCCGGACTTCCCTGGTGGACGGGCGCCGCCGAAGCCGGCCGCAGTGCCAACCGCTATCAGCCGCAGCCTTTGGCGGAACTGGGGACATTCGGCGACTATATCCTGTTCAAAGGCTCCCTCGCGAACGTCGTTGCGGAGGGACGGTTTGACCGTGCGTGGACGATATCGGCGGCCGACATGACAAAGATGACGGCCACCGGCGCGGTGGAACTACACCGAGCGGTGGCCCGTCCCGTACCGTAGCTCGGCTACACGGACGGTGGCGGTTTCAGCCCTGATGAATCTATCAACTGGTAAGTAAGCGTGCCTTTCGCGCCCGCCCGAAACTGTTCCACCAGCAGCTTGTTTTGATCGATATCCCAGTACTCGATCGATAGTGCGTCGCCCTGAATGCTCAAGATGAGATAGCCGTTATAGCCGGCCGTCGCGCCATTCGGTAGCTCGCGGGTCCGCGGATCGTAAAATTTCAGCGGAACATCCTTCGTCGCGGGATCGCCTGTTTCTACGGGCATGCCGCTGTGTCCGGCGCACCGGCCGTACGCCGTGATCCCACCGTCTGTGCGGAATTTGTCATAGATGGACAGGCGGTGCTCGTGTCCCCAGATCCAAACTACTTCCTGTGTCCCGAAGAACTCAGCCAATTGCTTCGCGGGTTTCGTATAGGCTTTATCGGAGAACGCCGTGTAATACTGATGGTGCGACAGAATCAGGGTCGCTTTTGGTTTCGACTTTACCTGAACCACATCCCGCAGCCACGTCCGCAGGTCGCCCTCCAGATGGCAGTCTCCGCCGACAAACGGGATGCTGTTGACGCCCGGGATCATGCTCAAGAGCGGAACTCCGACTGAGTTGTAGCCCGTGTCTAGCGCAATGATGCGCCACTGGTCCGCCTCCAGACAAAAGAAACTGGCGACCTGTCCTTCCGTATCGCCTTTCATGCCGAGCCGGGGAAGGAAGATTTGGAAATAAGGTTTTCCGTTGGCAAGCATCTCGTGGTTTCCGTTCATAGCGAAACTGCCCCTGGTGCCGTACGGCCAAGTCACGCCGTCAAAGAGGGCGGTCTTTTCGCCCAGGCAGTTCTCCCGGATTTCGTCGGCATCGCCTACGTAGTAAACATCGCCCAGATGAATCGTGAAATCGAATCTCTGGTCCATCAGCTTGGCGATCGTCGAGGCTTCCGCGGTGCCGGTGCCCCAATCTCCTGCGATGCCGATCGTGAGGCGGTCGTATCCGGCCCCTCGAGAAACGTCGTAGACCCCGTTCTTCCCGGCGTTCTTGTATGTTTGGAACGCATAACGCGGAGTGAACGCGTTCTTCAGGTAACTCCAAAACCAGGGCCCCAGGTTTTGCGGGAGAAACGCCTGGAGACGCGGGAAACGAGTGGTGGCCGCCAGTTTGTCCACCCTCCGGTTAAAGTGATTCACTATCGAAAATCGGTGCAAAGTGGGTGAGGCATTGAGCTTCTGCAGATTGTGTGCCTGCCGCAGTCGCGGCGGCCTTCCCGGCGATGCCATCGGTTAAACCCCTTTCCAGCCCCGGCCCAATACGTCCAGCGCGTTCGCGTAGAGAATCTTCTCTGCTACTTTCGGATACTTCGCGTGAATCGCCTCGACCAGGGCGGGCGTCTGCGCCCAGTTTTCACAACCCTGGACCGGCTGGATGAAGCCGTCCAGGTCTGACCCGATTGCAATGTTGTCGTACGACCCGGTCCATTCGTGGATGCAATCAATAGCCCGGAACAGGAGTCTGAACCCGTCCGGCCCTAGAATCTGCTGATCTGCTTGACGGAGCCAGTATGGGAACAGGATGATTCCGATGAGGCCTTTGGAAGCGGCAATCTGGCGTACCGCGTCCTGGCTCAGATTGAGCGGATAATCCGAAGTGCCCCGCACGCCATTGTGCGACGAGATGACAGGCGCATTCCCGTGATCGCGCGCCACTTGGAATATCTGCGACTGGGCCCGCGTGGAGGCATGCGTGATATCCACCAACACACCGGCAGCCAGCAGGCGGTTCACAATGTCAAACCCTAGGGGCGTGAGACCGACCGACGGGTCCTGGTACGGGTTCAGAAGCGTCTGGAAGATATTGTCGGGGACGAACGGAAAGGCGTTCTCGCAGGTCGCCACTCCCCGAAAGAACAGGTGCGCAATAATCACGTACGCGATGCCATGGCTGGCGAGCCAATCGACATTCGCCGCGTTACCCCCCAGGGCAAAGGCTCCTTCCACGCAGTGGAAGAGAAATTTCTCGCCGCTTTTGAGGTACTGCTCCACGCCGGCAGGATTGCGGGCTACTTTCACACGCCCGGCGATTTCAGCCTCCACGTTGGCAAGCTGCGCTTTGAGGTTCTCGAAGGCATCCGAGACCGGCTTGTCGTCGTGGAAAAACTCGTCGTCGGGATCGTAGAGCACGGAGCCGATACCTCCGGCGGCCCCGGCGACCAATTCGTCGAGACTGACCCGAGGCTGCCCTCCCTGGAAATTGAGCAGCGTGTTTGCGGCCCAGAACTCAATTTCCTTTCCGATTGGCGGCGGACCTTGAGTGATGCGCGGAGGGAACGCCGTATGCATCGGATAATGGGCGTGCACGTCCAGCAATGGCGGCTCGGTCGGCATGCGTCGTGTTCCTTTCAAAAGCCCGCACTTCCCCTGGATCGGATAGCGGTGCGACTCAGCTATGCCCGCCACCCGGTTTGAAGGCTGGGCGCTGCACCGTGTGCAGGGTCATTTCCAAGCGGAATAGACCGGCTTCGCAACCAGAAACTCGGGATTCGCGCTCTGCTTCGGGCGGAACTTCTGCACACGGCCGGCGTCCACTTCGGCAACGTAGAGATTGCCTTCCTGGTCCACGCTCATACCATGCACGCCCCAGAGGCCGCCCGGGAAGTCGCCCATGCTGCCCCACGAATAGAGCAAGTGCCCCTGCAAATCCCACTCGACCATCTTGTTGGTGGTGCGGTCGTAGGTCCAGACGCCTTTGCCGGATCCGATGTACAGCAGGTGGAGGCTCGAAGGATCGGCGTCAATCTTCCACTCGTAAAGATACTTGCCGTTCTCATCGAACACCTGGATGCGGTGGTTGTTGCGATCGTTCACAAAAACGTGACGGGTAGCCGGATCGACCGCGACACCGTGCACGTTACTGAAATAGCCGGGCCGCGTGTCGACCGGGCCGCGCGGCGGACCGCCGAGCTTGCCCCAATCCATGAGGAATTTGCCGTTCTTGTCGAACTTGGCGACACGGGTTCCGGTATAGCCGTCGGCTACAAAGAACGTGCCGTCGGGCAGCCAGTCGATGTATGTGGGACGGTTGAAGTGCGTGGCGTCGGCACCGGCGACCTCGGGCGTGCCGATCGTCTGCAGCAGCTTGCTTCCGTCGTGCGTGAACTTGTAAATGACCTGCATGTTGTCGTCGACAATCCACACGTTCTTCTCGGGATCGTACGGGCTGATGTAGATGGAGTGAGGACGGCGGAACAACTTATCCCACTGCTTCCAGGTTTCGATGATCTTGCCGTTGCCATCGACCACGACGACACAGTTTTCCCACTTGGCGTCGACGCCGAGCTGCCGGTAGGGTGGCCCCTTGATCCCGAGTTTCGCGGACTTTCCTTCCCAGGCGGTGAGCCATTCGCTCATGTCGTTGTCGGTGCCGCCCGTGCCGGGCAGGGAAGCGGTGGTGGCGTCGCGCCAGAAGCCGGCGACCGGAAAGCTCAGGCTCGCCCCTAACTGCGGGAGCAGAGCCGCTTTCGGCGGCGCCATCTTGGGCAACTCGCCGCGAAAGAGCATGTAGATGCGATTCGGGCTCTCCGCGAAGACGCTCTCGCCCGCTCCGTAAGTCCACTTCTCATTGCCGGGCAGACTGCTGAGATCTTGCGGCCAGTTCTTGACAACCTCGTAAGGGCCGGTAAGATCCTCCGACCCCAAAGTTCCCGGCGTCGCCGCGAACCCGGCTCCTGGTTTTGTCTTCGCCGCTTCGACGCGCGCCAAGCGCCCGGAAATTGCCAGTCCGATCGCAATGCCCAGTGCGAGCATCGCCGTCATGCCCCAAAATTTTCGCATGGATGTGCTCCTCGACATCCCAAGATGATATCGGAATGCCGAGGCGGGCGGGGTGCCGCTGCCTACCAGATCGCCAAGTTCACAGGTAACAGCCTCTTGCCGGTGGGCGGCACGCATCGCTATGGAAACCATGATTTCGAGGAATTGAACGCCCTTCTCCGATTCTCGGAGCGATCGTTCCAAAAAAGGCGCATGGATCGCGGAAAAACCGCTCGACGTCGCCTCCTGGACTGGTCCCCAGAAAGCCTCCGCCGCCCGGCGCCGGCTGTTTATGCCGCTTAGCCGTCGCGTTGAAGCGGCTGTATAATCGACCCGTATGACAAGCTGGAAACCCACTCGTACGCTGCTCGTGCTTGCCACGCTGGGATCCGGTTGCTTCGTGATCACAGGTCAACAGCCGCCTTCGAACGGCGTCTTCACTGCGGCGCAGGCCGAGGCAGGGAAGACCGCATACGAACGGACTTGCGGGAAATGTCACACCTATCGACTGCTGGGACGGACCGGCCAGGACGGTGAGCTGCCACCTGTCTCCAGCCTGCCCGCGTCCTACCAGAAATTCGTGGGAAATCCGGTTTATGTCCCTCCGCTGGTCGGCAACGTTTTCCTAAGCCGCTGGGGACAAAGAACTGCGGCCGGACTCATCGCGCGGTTTCAAGACACCGCGGGCGACCCGTTCTTCCAGTTTGAAGACATGAATGACGAGACGGTGGTGAACATTACGGCATACGTGCTGCAGAGGAACGGAGCAAAGCCCGGAACCCAACCCTTGACGCGCAGGACGAGTGCCATCGTGAACGACATCGTTCGGTGAGCGGATCGCGGTCTCCCCGCGTCATCAGAATTGAAACCGCGCCACGAATCGGTGGCCCCGAGGGAAGCCCCTGAGGGGCCGGCGGGCGCGCTTCGAGCGCCGCAGGTTCGCGATGCAAAACCTTTGACTTCATCCGGGCACGGTGCTTTAATTGAGAGGTGCAGATCTGATTCTGGCCGAGCGGTCTTCGAGGCTTTCCCGGCGAGCGATCTGCGGCAATCCGATACCGAACTGATTCCGATCCTGGATTACGAGGCACAGATTGTCTTCGGGTCCTTCAGTACAGGGATTCGCAGACGGGCGGCGCGAGCCGGCCGTTCCCCATATCCGCGCCGAACAGGCTCGCTTGTTGTATCGGAACGCGGATTCGGCGGTCGCGGTGACGCTGCTGGTGTCATTCGCGTTGACGTTCTTGCAATGGGAGGTAATTCCCTCAACGACCCTGCTCAAATGGCTCGCCTACATGGCCGCGGTTTCGCTATCGCGGTTTGCTCTGACGCGCGCCTATTTCAGGAGGAGTCCGTCGGGCCGCGGGCCGGGTTGGTGGGAGGCCGCGTTTACCACCGGTGCCGGTCTCGCCGCGCTGGGCTGGGGCTCCGCCGGCGTTTTTCTGTATCCCGAAGGCTATCTCACCAACCAGGTCTACCTCGTGTTCGTGCTCGGCGGCATGATGTTGGGCGGTGGCGCGATCCTGGCGGCGCGCCGCCCGGCGTTTCTTGCCTTCCTGATTCCGACGGGTTTGCCGGTTTCCGTCCGGTTGATTGCCGGCGGGGACACCGCTCATCTGGTGATGGGTTTGTTGATGATCCTGGCCACCGCGGCCACCCTGGTTACGACCTTACATGTTCACGACGCGATCACCGCTTCGCTGGCCCTTCGGTTTGAGAACAGCGGACTGATCACAGGACTCCAGAGCGCTACCCAGCGGCTCGAAGCGCTGAATCAGGAATTGGAGTCCCGGGTGCAACAACGTACCGCCGAACTGGACCAGACAGTCTCACGCTTGCAGGCCGAGATTGTTGAGCGGCGGCGGGCGGAAGAAGAGCGCGCTGCGCTGGAAGCGGCTCTGCGCCAAACCCAGAAGATGGAAGCAATCGGAGTTTTGTCGGGCGGCATCGCGCACCAGTTCAACAACCTTCTGACGTCGATCAGCGGCTACACAACGCTGGTCCGCGATTCGCTCGCGGACGATGTCGAAGTATCGAAGAACCTGGATGAAGTCTTAAGGGCCAGCGACCGCGCCGCGAGTCTGGTGCGCCGGCTCTTGGTGTTTAGCCGCAAAACGGACCACAAGCCGACGCTCATCCCCGCAACTGGCGCAGTCTTGGACGCGCTGGAACTGGTGCGCTCGTCATTGCCATCCACCATCACGCTCCGGACCGGTGTGGCGCCCGAGTGCGGTTATATCTTCGCCGATCCCAACCTGATCCGGCTGGTCGTAGTCAACCTTTGCACCAATGCCCACGATGCGATGTCCGGTCAGATCGGAGTGCTGGAAGTGAATCTGGAGCCAGTGGAACTGGGCGGCGCCGCGCCGTCGCAACCGGGGTTGTCCGACGGCGCCTATATCAAACTCACGGTTCGGGATACCGGTCCGGGAATCCCGACGGATATTGCCGAGAGGGTTTTTGACCCATTCTTCACTACCAAGCCCGCCGGTACCGCGACCGGGCTTGGGCTCTCCGTCGTTCACGGAATCGTCAGCACCTATGGCGGGCTCATCACGTTTGAGAGCCGGCCTGTGGAAGGCACGCGATTCGTCGTGTTTCTTCCGCGGATGGCCGCGCCGGAGCCGGTTCGCCCGGAAGCGGAAAAGCCAGAGCCCCCGCGGCGCCAGCGAATTCTCCTGGTCGATGATGAAGAGGCAATTGCACGATTGGGAGCGACCATGCTTCAGCGCTTGGGCCATACCGTCACCATCGTTACAAGCAGCCTCGAGGCCTTGGATCTCTTCCGGGAACATCCTGAGTCCTTCGACCTTTTGGTCACGGATCTGACCATGCCGGGAATGACGGGAAGACAATTGATCCGGAGGTTGAGAGAGACTCGGCCCCATCTTCCCGTGGTCCTGATGTCGGGATTCAATGACGCGGTTATCGATGGTGAAGATTCGCTCGGGGAGGGCGCTACCGAGTTTTTGGGGAAACCGTTCTCGCGGACGACGCTCGCCGACGCGATCAGCCGCGTACTGCGGAGGCGGGCGGTTCTATGACCGGTGGATTCCACGCTGCGAACCGACACGGGGTGTAAAACGGCGCTGACTCTAACGCACGACGACCGTTTTTGTCATCAGGTCTCGCATCGAGATCGAGTAATGCCGCCCTTCCCAATAGACACCGATTTTTCCGGCAATCGTGGACGAATGCCGGTTTGCTTCGTCAATCACAGCGCCTAATGGGAGAGTTGCGGGTTCCGTTCCGCCGCCCTTATTGTGCATTACAGCCGGAATTGCAGTTTTCAATTCGAACTTCGCCAACGCGTAACCTCGATTCGCCGAACCCTGCGGGGTTCCAGCTCTTTTTCTTCGGACCGGCTTAGATTGTAAGACGTCTTCCCGTTGCCCTGAAACGCTGCCATCGGAGCACAGTGGAGCCATGGCCATCCGGAGCGATGGAGTAGTTTACGGCCGATGGCGGCAGGTGTTAACCATGGTTCATGCCCAATCAAGGCGGCCGCGGCCGTTACTCCAGGGTGAAGGCGTTGACGCCGGAACTGACCACAACGACGTACTGTTTGCCGTTGCGGCCGAGATAAGTCATTGGACTGGTGTGCCCTTCGGCATCGAGAATCGTCTCCCAAAGCTGTTTCCCCGTGCGTGAATCGAAGGCACGGAAGCGCTTGTCGTTCGTGCCCGCGATGAAGACAATCCCACCGGCAGTCGAGATCGGCCCGCCCTGGCCGAAGGCTCCGGTGTTGTGAAGGCCCTTGGCCTCGAGTGCGTCATTGACGCCGAGCGGAATACGCCACGCGATATCGCCGGTGCCGGCGTTGACCGCCATCAACTCCGCCCACGGCGGCTGCTGGCACGGCAGTTGCTTGGCCGGATCCCAGAAGCGTGCATTCGCCGAACCGGCACCGAGCGGGCTGAACCGGCGGTAAGCCACCGGATCGCCTTCCTTGGTCTTATCGAGGCGGCCCATGCCGGCGACGTTCCGCGTATTGACGAAGACGTAGCCGAGCGTGGGGTCGACCGAGACGCCGCCATAATTGGGGCCGCCCTGCTGACCCGGAAAGATGAGCCGGAATTCCTTGCTGCTATATGGTGTATAGGGGCCGAGGTTGTGCATGCCGCCAATCTTCTCGACGAGATCGCGGCAGAATTTCTCGTGCTCCGTTTCGCCGCTGAAAAGTTCATCGGGCGTCACGCTCATGCGAGTAAGCGGCGGCGGCTTCAAAGGAAAAGGCTGAGTCGGCCAGGTCTGCTCGCCCGGAACATCGGTCTGCGGTACGGGCCGCTCTTCCACCGGGTAGACAGACTTGCCCGTTTCGCGATCGAGGAAAAACATCAGCCCCGGCTTGGACACCGCCACGACTACCGGGATCTTCTTTCCTTCGCGCGTGACTTCCATGAGCGTCGGAGCGGCTTCAGCGTCGTAGTCCCAAACGTCGTGATGCGTGAGTTGAAAATGCCAGCGCACCTTGCCGGTTGCTGCTTCGAGCGCGACGATCGACGAGGAATACAGATTCTGGCCATGGCGTGCGCCGCCGTAATATTGGGCGGCGGGTTGACCGATGGGCAGGAAGATCAAGCCGCGCTGCGCATCCACAGTGGCTTCTCCCCAGTTGGCGGGCGAGCCGGCGGTGATCCAATTCTCTTTTGGCCACGTCTCGTAGCCGGCTTCACCCGGGTGGGGAATGGTGTGAAAGGTCCAGGTGACCTTACCAGTCGCAAGATCCCACGCACGCACGTCCATCGCCGGGCCGTCGGGATCATCTTCCTTTCCTTGCGCTCCGGTAATGAGCAGGTTCCGGAAGATCGCGGGCGGTGAACTGATGTGATACGGAGCATCGGGGAATTTATCGGCGACTCCGGGCCGCAGATCGACAACTCCTTCATTGCCAAAACCAGGCACGAGTTTGCCTGTCTTCGCATCGAGGGCGATCAGCCGGCCGTTGCTTAGCCCTGCAAAGATGCGCGCCGGCCTGTCTTTATTGCCTTGCCAGTAAGTAACGCCGCGTAGCGGGGCCGCTACGTTGTTCGGCAGTTCATATTTCCAGACTTCTTTGCCGGTCTCCGGCTCCAGCGCGACAATGCTGTGGTGGACCGTGGGCGTGAACAACAACCCGCCCGCCATGATCGGCACCGCCTCCGTGGAGGTCAGAACGCGGTTCGCGGCACTGGTGTCGATGCCGGCCGCGTTCACACCATACTGCCAGGCCGGCTTGAGCTTGGAAACGTTACTGGTAGTGATCTGCTTGAGCCGCGAATAGCGCTGCGCGCCGGAATCGCCCGCATAGCCGGCCCATTCCCCCTGGCCGTACGAAAGGAGCGAAAAGCCCGCCGTGAAGGCGAGTACTGGCAGGAGTCTTATCATCCCTGGAGAGTACCACTATCAACGCCGCTGATACTGCCTATCGGCGAAAGTGTGGGCGGGTTGATGTAAAATCAACACAGCGCATGGCTGTCCGTCTGAACGCTAACCCTTGCCGGCTCTTGGGGATTGTGGCCGTAACAATTCTCTCCGCGGGTCTGCTGTCCGCCCAGGATTCCAGTTCGCAAAGGGCGCTTCTGGACAAGTATTGCGTCACCTGCCACAGCGACAAATTGCAGACCGGTGGACTCTCGCTCCAGGGATTGGATCTGGGGCACATTCCGGAAGGCGCCGAAACCTGGGAAAAGGTGATTCGCAAATTGCGCGTCGGCGCGATGCCCCCGCAAGGAATGCCGCGGCCGGACAAAGCGGCGCTCAGCGGGTTGGCTGCATACATCGAAGGGTCTCTGGGCAAAGCCTACGCAGCGAATCCGAATCCAGGGCAGGCAACCATGCACCGGCTGAACCGCGCCGAGTACGCGAATGCGATCCGCGACCTGCTTGCCCTCGACATCGATGCCACAGCACTGCTGCCTCCCGACGACGAGAGCAGCGGTTTCGACAACATCGCGGAAGTACTGAAGGTTTCACCGTCGCTGATGGAGCGTTACCTGTCCGCGTCGTGGAATATCAGCCGCGAGGCGGTGGGCGACAAGCGCATCGCGCCCTCCACTGCCACCTATCGGGTACGCCCCGACCTGTCGCAGGACCAACACATTGACGGCCTGCCGCTAGGGACCCGCGGCGGCATCGTGGTGGAGCATACGTTTCCGCTGGATGGCGAGTATGTGATCAAGGTCCGGCTGTGGCGCAACACCTTCGACCTGATGCGAGGCATGGAAGACGCGCACGAAATCGAAATCAATTTCGATGGCGCGCGCATCGACTCGGTGACCATTGGAGGCCGGCCTGACTTTCTGAAGATGGCTGCCAACCCGGGTGCATTCGGCGCCGAACTCGACCAGAAACTCACCGTCCGCGTTCATGCGCAGGCGGGGCCGCATACCATTTCCGCCGATACAGTGC
This sequence comes from uncultured Solibacteraceae bacterium, assembly GCA_964438005.1. GTDB lineage: Bacteria > Acidobacteriota > Terriglobia > Bryobacterales > Bryobacteraceae > PSRJ01. The sequence goes on from CAYTJD010000176.1 coordinate 40,334, forward strand.
TGCGCAGCCACGCGTTCAAAGACGAGCTGGTGAAGCCATTCCTCCGCACGACGGTCGATGGTCTGGACATTACCGGCGATCCCTCGGTGGACCGGCTTACAGTAGAAGGCCCGTTCAATTCAACCGGTGTCAGTGATACGCCGTCGCGGCGTCGCATTTTTGTTTGCCGGCCGTCCACGCAAAGCGAGGAATTGCCGTGCGCGAAGACGATTCTGGGTACACTCGCGCACAATGCCTATCGCCGGCCGGTCGCCGACAACGATCTGGAGCCCCTGCTCAGCTTTTATCAGCGCCGGCGCAACGATAACAGCAGTTTCGATGCCGGAATCGAGTCTGCCCTGCAGTTCATTCTGGCCAGCCCCGAGTTTCTATTCCGCTTTGAGGAGGATCCGGCGGACATCCCAGCCGGCACGCGATATCGCATCAACGATCTGGCGCTGGCATCCCGGCTTTCCTTCTTTTTGTGGAGCACCATTCCCGACGGAGAACTGCTGAACCTGGCTTCGCAGAAGAAGCTGCATGAACCCTCTGTCCTCGAGCACCAGGTGAAGCGGATGCTGGCCGATTCGAAGTCCGATGCGCTCACCGAAAACTTCGCCGAACAGTGGCTCTTCTTGCGCAACTTGACGAGCGTCGCGCCGAACCTCGACACGTTCCCGGATTTTGACGACAATCTCCGCCGGGCGATGAAAGAAGAGACGGAGCTTTTCTTCCGCAGCATTCTGCGCGAAGATCGCAGCGTCCTTGACCTGTTAAACGCCGACTACACGTTTGTCAATGAACGGCTAGCGCGGCATTACGGCATCCCGGGCATTTACGGCAGTCAGTTCCGCCGCGTGCATGTTACCGATGAAGCGCGCCGGGGGCTGCTGGGACAAGCGAGTATCCTGACCGTTACCTCTTATCCCGCCCGCACCTCCCCGGTGCAGCGCGGCAAGTGGATTCTGACCAATCTGCTGGGCGTTCCGCCACAGCCGCCGCCTCCGAATGTGCCGGAGCTGAAGGAAAACGGCGAGAACAGTAAACCGCTTTCGCTGCGCGAGCGCATGGAACTCCATCGCGCCAATGCTGTGTGCGCGGGCTGTCACAAGGTGATGGATCCGATCGGATTCGCGCTAGAAAATTTTGATGGCATCGGCCAGTGGCGGAAAGACGACGACGGCGCGAAGATCGATGCTTCGGGCGTGCTGTTCGAAGGGTCGCGCGTGGATGGGCCGGTGGCTCTGCGAAAGATGCTGGCCTCGCGGCCCGATGTTTTTGTGGGCGTGATGGTGGAAAAGCTGCTGACGTACGCGCTGGGCCGCGGTTTGGAGTATTACGACATGCCGGCAGTCCGCGAGATCGTGCAGGATGGCGCGGCGGACAATTTCCGGTTTTCTTCGTTGATTCTGGGCGTCGTAAAAAGCCCTCCGTTTCAGATGAAAGTCAAGAAGGCGAGCGCAAGCGCCACAGGCGCCGCCGAGTTGCTCCATTGAGGGGGTACAGATGAGGCTGATCACCAAGAAGCACATTCCGCGCCGGGCGTTCCTGCGCGGCGCCGGCGTGACGCTGGCGCTTCCGCTTCTGGATTCCATGGTTCCGGCGCAAACGCGGCTGGCGCAAACAGCGGCTAAGCCCCAGTTCCGCATGGGCTTGTGCTTCATGCCGCACGGCGCGGTGATGAGCAACTGGACTCCGCCGGGCGACGGCGCCAACCTCGAACTTTCGCGCACCTTGAAGCCGCTTGAGCCGTTTAAGAAAAGCGTCGTGGTAGTCAGCAACCTGGCGCACAAGAACGCGGCGCCGGCAGGCCCCGGAGACAATGGCGGCGATCACACCCGCTCTCCGGCCGTGTTTCTGAATGGCGTGCATCCGAAACGCACGGATGGCGCCGACATTCGCGCCGGCGTCACCCTCGATCAGATTGCCGCCCAGCAGATCGGTCAAGAAACCCGGCTGCCTTCCTTGGAACTGGCAATCGAGGATTACAGCGGTCTGGTGGGCTCCTGCGACGTGGGCTTTAGCTGCGCCTACATGAATACAATTTCCTGGCGTACGCCTACGGTGCCGATGCCCATGGAAATCAACCCGCGCGTAGTGTTCGATCGGCTTTTCGGCGACGGCTCCACTGCCGAGGAACGCCTGGAGCGCATCGAGCAGGAGCGCAGCATTCTGGACGCCGTCACCGGGCAGGTGAGGCGTCTGCAAGGCGGCCTGGGAGCGAACGACCGCAACCGAGTGGCCGAGTACCTCGACACCGTTCGCGAAATCGAGCGCCGCATCGTCCTGGCCGAGAAGCAAAATTCGACCTCGGGCATCAATGTGCCCGCCACTCCGGCAGGCATCCCCGACGATCACCAGGCACACACCAGGCTGATGTTCGATCTCATGGCCGTGGCGTTTCAGGCCGATATCACGCGCGTGTCCACCTTCATGATGGCGCGCGAGGTCAGCTACCGCACGTTCCCGATGCTCAACATCTCCGAGGCATTCCACCCGGCGTCCCACCACCAGAACAACCCGGCCCGGCTGGAGCAGTTGACCACCATCAATACCTATCACGTGGGCCTGTGGGCCTATATGCTGGAGCGGCTCCAATCGATTAAAGATGGCGATGGCACGCTTCTCGATCACACGCTCATGCTATATGGGAGCGGGATGAGCAACAGCAACATCCACAATCATTCGCCGCTGCCGATCCTGCTGGCGGGCGGGGCTGCGGGAACGATGCAAGGCGGCCGCCACCTCAAGTATCCCGAGGAAACACCGATGGCCAACCTGCTGCTCACCATCCTGCATAAGGCCGGGGTCGGGCAGGAAAGCATCGGCGACAGCACCGGGCTGCTGACGGAGGTCTAGCGCATGAAGAGCATTCTTTTGTTGGCGGGTCTGGGCATCGTTTCGTCCGCGCTCGGCGCCCCAAGCGAAGCGGCCGACGCCGCCGAACATCGCGACTGGCAAGCTCTTCGCGCGCTCGTGGAGCGTCATGCCGACATGAATGCGGCGCAAGCGGATGGGACTACCGCCTTACAGTGGGCCGCCCACTGGAGCGAGGCCGACGCCGTTAAGCTTCTGCTTACATCGGGCGCCAATGCCAGCCTCGCCAACCGGTATGGCGTGACACCTTTATCCGAAGCAGCCGGCGCCGGAAACGCCGCTATCGTGAAACTGCTGTTGGACGCCGGAGCCGACGCGAAGACGCTGGCCACCGCCGATGGCGAAACCGTCCTGATGACGGCCGCTCGCACCGGTAATGTGGAGACCGTGAAACTGCTGCTGGCCGGCGGGGCCGACGTCAATGCCAAAGAGAATTATCGCGGCCAGACGGCCCTGATGTGGGCCGCTGCCGAGCGCCATGCTGACGTGGCGAAGCTCCTGTTTGAGCACGGCGCCGATTGGAAGGCTCTGTCGCAAGCCCGCGACACCAATATTCCGAAACTGAGCGCGGCCTCCTCCGTGACCCCGATGGCACGGGGTGGTCTCGCCGCGTTTCATTTCGCGGCGCGCGAGGGCGACATCGCGACCGGCCGCGTGATGCTCGAAGCCGGAGTCGATATCAACCAGGTGGATGCCGATAATACCAGCGGCCTGGTCGTCGCCATCTTGAACAAGCGCTACACGTATGCGAAGTTTCTGCTGGAGCGGGGAGCCGATCCCAACGTCGCCGATGCGCGGGGACGCGCCGCCTTGTACGCGGCCATCGATATGCGCAACCAGGATTATTCGGCGATGCCGGCGCACAAGGAGGACGATCCACTGCCGAGTCTCGAACTCATCCAGGCTCTGCTGGAGAAGGGCGCGAATCCGAACGCGCAGCTTATCAAGGCGCTGCCGGGCCGGAGCGGAATGGATGCAGGCGACACCACGCTGGGGGCCGGCACCACTCCCCTGATGCGGGCGGCGCGCGCCGGGGACGCTGCGGTCATGCGCGCGTTGCTGGCTAAGGGCGCCGATCCGACGCTGACAACGAAAGAAGGCAACGATGCTCTGCAGTTTGCGGCCGGCGTCGGATACCGCGACAAGAACACCAAAGGCGCCGAGAGCGAAGCGCTCGAGGCCGTAAAGGTGGCCGTCAGCCTGAAACTCGATCTCAATCGCGAAAACAACCGGGGCGAAACGGCTCTTCACGGCGCGGCCTCGCGTGGCGCCGACACTCTGGTGCAATACCTGGTGGAGCAGGGAGCCCGGCTGAACGCGAAGACCAGGCAAGGCCTGACCCCGCTCGATTTTGCGATGGGAAAGAACGTGGTGGCGCAACTTCCCGTCCCCCATGACAGTACCGTGGCCCTGATCCGGAAGCTCGGCGGCATCGAAGGCAAGCGGATTGTGGCGGCAACTGCGCCAGCGGCCCAGTAGCGCCGGCAGGGGCGCGCTGGTTATCGTTTGTTAGTTATCAACTTCACTGATTGCCGTCATCGATCTCCCTGCTAAGGCCGCGGCGCGGCCAAGCTTATAATCGAAGTTGGAGCGACACGGAATGCGTCCCACCTATCTGATCGCCGTTGGATGTATCGCATTACACGCTGCCGCGTTTGCCGCGACAAACAGTCCGGTTGCCGATGCGGCCATGAAAGGCGACAAAACGGCCGTCCAGGCCTTGCTGGAGCGGAAGGCGGACGTCAATGCCGCCCAGCCGGATGGTGCCACGGCGATTCAGTGGGCCGCTTACCGCAATGACCTGGAACTCGCCGATTTGCTGGTCCACGCCGGCGCAGACGTCAAACTGGCGAATCGCGATGGCGCCACGCCGCTGTGGCTCGCCTCCGAAAACGGCAGCGCGGCCATGATTGAGAAGCTGATCGAAGCCGGTGCCGACCCGAACGAACGCCGTGCCGGGACAGGCGACACTCCGATGATGATGGCAGCCCGCAATGGCAACATCTCGGCGCTCAACGTGCTGCTCGATCACAAAGCCAATCCCAATCTGAAAGAAAACCTGCGAGGCACCACTGCCCTGATGTGGGCAGCCGAGCAAGTTCACCCGGAAGCGGTTAAGGTTCTGCTTGCGCACGGCGCAGATTTCAACGCTGCGACCGAGCCGGACACCCGGAATTCGCGGCTGAATATCGCGCCGACCGTCCAGCAGAGAATTGAGCAGGACGTCACCTTCGGAGCCCGGCGGCCGGGGCGTGCCCGGGCCGGCGCTGCCGGAGCCGCAGCCGATGCCTTTACCGCCGATGATTTCGAGGCGTACTTTCGCGGCTCGCAAGTGAAGGATGGCGGCGGCCTGACGCCTTTGATCTATGCCGCCCGCGAAGGCTGCCTCGAGTGCGTCCAGAGCCTCATCGAAGCCGGCGCCAACGTCAACCAGGTGACTAACTACGGTTGGACTCCGCTTCTGACCGCCACGCAAAACCGCCACTACAAGCTCGCGTCTTACTTGCTGGAAAAGGGCGCCAATCCGAACTTGGCCAATAAAGGCGGCTGGGCGCCTCTCTATCTCGCCATCGACAACCGCAACATCGAAAGCGGCGATTATCCGGTGCGCAAGCCGGATATGGACCATCTCGAGTTCATCAAGCTGCTCATCGACAAGGGCGCCAACGTCAACGCTCGCATCTGTGGAACTGCGTCCTCGGAGAAGGAATGCAAAGGAGACACTACCGAGACTCGCACCAATTTCACCATGCAGTGGCTCTATGAAGACGGCGCGACGCCCTTCTTACGCGCCGCCCAGTCCGGCGATGTGACGCTCATGAAGCTGTTGTTAGCGCACGGCGCCGATCCGAAGATCGCCACAGCCCATAACGACACGGCTCTGGCCGTGGCAGCCGGAATCGGCTGGGTCGAAGGCGTCACCGTCGAATGGTCTCCGGAGCAGAGTCTGGAGGCGGTGAAAATGTGCCTCGATTTCGGTATTGATCCCAACGTTGCTGACGATCAGGGTCGTACCGCGCTGCACGGCGCGGCGCACAAAGGAAGGACCGACGTCATCCAACTGCTGGTGGACCGTGGAGCCAATCTCGAAGCTCACGATCTTGGAAGCCGCGATACCTTCGCCGGTGCGATGAAGGGGATGACCTGGATTCCGCTCGATTGGGCCCGCGGCCTGGTTCGCGTCGGTGTGCAGTCCGCGATCCCGCATCCGGAAGCCGAAAAGCTGATGGTCAAGCTGATGACCGAGCGTGGGCTTACGATTCCGCCTCCGCCGGCGTCTTCGATCTGCCTGACCAAAGGCGTGAGCGGCTGCCAGTAGCCCGGGAATTACTTTCCGACCAGGTGTTCGACGTCCCGGTTGTTCTCCTGGCAGATGTACTCGATCAGCTCGCCCTTCAGCATCGTGGGATGCGTCGTGAACGTCCACGGCTTGGTGTAAGCCTTCGGATCGTCGACGGTATGTTCGATGTCCATATGGCCGAGATCAAGCCGGTGGAACTTCTCGATGACGTGGAGTTGGTCAGTCGTCGGAAGACCGGACTCGTCGATCCAGGTTTTGCCGTTCAGGCCAACCGTGTCGACGACGAACACATCGTCTTCCCAATGGCCAATGGACTCACCCAGCCAGGAGGGGTTCGGATCCGCGCTGTGAGCGCGGCCATCGGCGAAGATCTGGCGCCAGATGTGCGCCCCGCCTTCGTAGACGATTACCGTGAGTGTCGGCGTCTGCACGATGCGGAACGGATAGGGAGTCGTGCTCATGCGGGGTACGCCGGGAGGCAGACACCGGGCTTCCGGATCGTCTTTCGAAATGTTCGTTTTGCGCTCTTTGTAGAGCGCCTCCGCCCAAGGTTGGAAGGGGACCTGAACTCCGCTGCCGACCATGTCCACGTTCTGCCGGATGGCGTTCGGCTCCCAGTTGCCGGAAAGGTCCGGCTTGCCATCCGCTGTCTTCGGCGTAGGACCAGCCGGCGGCCAGTTAGACCTCGCGTTTCCGCCGCGGCGCCCCGGAGCGCCCGACGGCGGCGCCGTAGTACCCGGCGCGGCGGGAGCCTGCGCTCGCAATGGAGCCACGGCGAATAGCGCCAACACAGTGCCAGTGAACACGGACAGTAAGGCCTTCATCAATCCTCCCGGGAAAACTTGCTGGACTCCGAAATGCATGCACTTCAGATCGAGCTTCAGTATAAAAGTCGTAGAAACGCCCTGTCAACGTTACACCGGAGCGGTCGCGCAGGCGGAATTCCAGCAGAATCACCACTTTTCCTGTAGAGTATGTTCTCAGGGATATTTGCGCCGTTGAGCGACGAACCGAAGATCGAGAGGATGCCGGTAAACAGGGACTCCCGGTCGTCCTCGCAGACCGCCCGAGCCACCCTGGCCTTGCGCGAAATGCTGGTGCAGGGCCGCTTTCGACCCGGAGAACGAATCCGCGAGGTTCCGCTGGCCGCCGAATTGAATGTCTCGCGGATTCCGCTGCACCTGGCCTTGGAACGCCTCGCCCACGAGGGCTTTCTGCAGATCCGGCCAACCCGCGGATTTGTGGTGCAGGGTTTCTCTACCGAAGACATCTATGATGCCATCGAGCTGCGCGGTCTGCTCGAAGGGGCGGCCGCGCGTCTCGCCACCGAGCGCTTGCGCGACAACAGCGAGTTGGAACCAATGCAGGAGGCCAGCCGGGACATCCTCGCGCTGGTGCGCAAGCGCAAGCTGACCATGGAGTCATTCAATCGTTATATCGAGCTCAACGCGAAATTCCATCGGGCGCTGGTCGATCTCGCGCACAGCCGCATGCTGCGCCGCGCCATCGACCAGACATGCAATCTTCCGTTTGCGTCCCCGAGCGCGTTTTTGAACCGGCAGTATATCTCGCCGGAGTTACAAGAACTATTTCTGATCTGCGCCGACCAGCACTGTGTCATTGTGGAAGCCATCGCCAACCGGGAAGGGATGAGGGCCGAAGTGCTGACGCGCGAGCATGCACGCGTGGCCCGGCGGAATCTGGAAGACGCGCTCCGGCACCGAGAGCAGTTGCACGGCCTGGCCGGAGCCAAGTTGATCCACCTTTGATCTCGCGATTCCCGTACGAAGCCCCTGCGCTGACGCGGCCGGGCTGAAGCGGCTGCGAACGTCGTTTCAGACAGGTACGCAGCCGCGCCCGTTGCGAGTCCGGAGGCGTTTCGGCGAGTTGACACCTGTCCGAGGTGCGATATAATTCGAACGCACTAATTGCATGCAATTTTACGCCTCCTCCGTTGCCCGGCCGCAGGCCGGCGGCTGGCGCGGACCGGGATTTTCAGAGCAAAATAGTGTAAGCAACTGACGAGAGGAACCTAATGGACTACCCACTCACCGGATACCATCACATCACCGCTTGCGCCGGCGGCGCCCAGGACGACGTCAACTTCTTTACGCAAGCGCTTGGCCTGCGCATGGCCAAGCAGACCGTCTTGATGGATGGAAAGATTCCGATTTATCACCTGTACTATTCGAACGCGAAGATCGAGCCCGGGTCGGTCATGACCACCTTCCCGTATAACCGCCTGCAGGGCCGGAAAGGATCCGGCCAGGTGTATGCCACGGCGTTCACCGTCGCCAAGGGCACTCTGCCGTTCTGGAAGGATCATCTGAAACGCCATAACGTCGAGCAGGAACCGGTCGCCGAGCGCTTCGGCCAATCCTTCATCCGCTTCACGCATCCTTCCGGGCTGCAGTTCGAAGTCATCGAGGACAAGGAAGACAGGCGCGAAGGCTGGACCACTCCTCAGATCACCGCCGGCGAATCCGTGCACGGATTCCATGGCAGCGTGCTTTCCGTGCGCGAAATCCCCGAGACCGAGCGTTTCTTTATCGACGCCCTGGGTTTCCGCAAAACTGGCGTCGACGGGAACTATCACCGCTTTGAAACGGGAACCGGCGGGGCCAACAAAACGGTTACGCTTCTCCAGCAGCCTGACCGTCCGGCCGGAAGCTGGACCTTCGGCGCCGGCACTCATCATCACATCGCCCTGTGGGGCGCCGATGACGATGCTCTTACTCGTCAGAAGGCCATCTACGAGGAACTCGGATACACCGACGCTTCTGAGATCAAAGACCGGTTCTACTTCCACTCGATGTATTGCCGGTGCCCGGGAGGCATTCTCGTCGAGAGCTGCTGCAACGTTCCCGGCGGCTTCGAGAAAGACGAAGCCAAGGAAAAACTCGGTACCACGCTGCACCTGCCGCCATGGTGGGCAGGCCGGAAGGACGAGATGATGAAGGTCCTGGAGCCGATCCGAGTGCCCGAGACGGCAACCGCGCGCAACTGATTCGGGAACTCTATGAGAAGTAGATGGATCGCTTGGGCTTTCGGCTGCGGATTGATGGTGGGTCCTTCCACGCTCTCGGCCCACCACTCGTTCGCCGCCGAGTACGACGCCAATAAGAAGGTGACGCTGAAAGGCAAAGTGACCAGGGTGGATTGGGTCAACCCGCACTCGTGGGTCCATATCGATGTCACTGAGCCCGACGGCAAGGTAATGAACTGGAGCTGTGAAACCGCGCCTCCGAATATTCTGTACCGCCAGGGATGGAGGAGAGACAGCCTCAAGGAAGGCGACGAGGTCACCATCGAAGGGTTTGCCGCCAAGGACGCGACTGCCACAATGACCGCGAGTTCGGTGACGTTGGCGAACGGCCGGCGCATGTTGGCCGGCTCCAACACCGATGGCGCGCCGCCGCCCGAGTCGAAGAAATGAGTTCGGCTCGAACGCTGATCGCCTTCTCTTTTCTCATCTTTTCGGGCTCGGCCCAACAGAAATCCTATCGGGCGCCCCGCACGCCGGACGGAAAACCCGATCTGCAGGGTATTTGGGAAGCGCATTCGACTGCGGACGCGAACCTTGAAGCGCACTCGGCGGCCCTGGGAATTCGAGCCGGGGAGAGCGTGATTGTCGATCCGCCTGATGGAAGAATTCCGTACCAGCCCGCCGCTCGCGCCATACAGAAGGAGAATTTTTCCAAACGGGCCATGACCGATCCGGTGAGCCGCTGCTACCTCCCGGGCGTGCCGCGCGCCAACTACATGCCGTATCCGTTCCAGATTTTCGAAACACCGGAGTTCGTCGCGCTGACCTACGAATTTGTGCACGCGTCGCGCACCATCCATATGAACAAGTCCGAGCATCTGGATAACATCGAATTCTGGATGGGCGATTCGCGCGGTCATTGGGAAGGCGAGACGTTGGTGGTGGACGTGGCCGACAACAATGGCGACACCTGGCTGGATTCCTCCGGCAATTTCCACAGTGCGGCGATGCACGTCGTGGAGCGGTACACCAGGACCGGGCCGGACACTCTGCTGTACGAGGCCATCATCGAAGACTCGAATGTGCTGACGCGCTCCTTCAGGATCAGCATTCCCTTGTATCGCCATACGGAGAAGAACGCCCAACTCTACGAGTACGAATGCCAGGTCTACCAGGAGGAAAGTAAGAAGTGAGGGGGCTTTTCACTGTGTTGCTGGCTTGTGTCGCGCTTCTCCCCGGAGCCGCCGCGCAGGGCCGTGGTCCAAGACGCGCGGCCGAGAAAACCGGCCCGTTCACTCGCCTGCCCGACGGCAAGCCGAACATGCAAGGCTACTGGCAGACACGAAACTTCTTCACGGCCTTCGATCTCGAGACCCACGAGAAAGCCGAGTTCGGCGTCCCCGCGGGCAAGGGCGTGGTGGTGGATCCTCCAAACGGCAAAATCCCCTACCAGCCGTGGGCGCTCGCACGAAGAAAGGACGTTCTCGAACACCACATGTTCGATGACCCACAGGCGCACTGCTGGCTCTCCGGCGTGCCGCGGCAGATGTACACGCCATTCGGTTTTCAGATTCTGCAGGCGCCCGGTTCTGTCGTCCTGCTCTACGAAGCCTTTCATTCCTACCGGATCATCCCACTGAACGGTGGGCCGCACGCCTCCGACGCCATCCGCATGTTCGAAGGTGATTCACGCGGCCATTGGGAGGGGGATACGCTTGTGGTGGATGTCACCAATCAGAACGAGAAGACCTGGTTCGACATGTCCGGCAATTTTCACAGCGACGCGCTCCACGTTGTGGAGCGCTACACTATGGCCGACGCGAACACCATTAAATATGAAGCAACCTTGGAAGACTCCAAGGTCTTTACGCAGCCCTGGAAAATAGCCTTCGAGATCGGCCGCAATCCCGAGCCGAATTACGAGCAGATGGAATACGCTTGCGTCGAAGGCGAAAAAGATCTGCAACACTACACGGAAAGCGAGGGAGCCAAGAAAAAGTAGAGGCTCCCGCCTGTCACATGAAAACCAGCACGGAACGAATTCTCACCACGCACGTCGGCAGTCTGCCGCGCCCCCAGGAAGTCGCCGATCTCTTGTTCGCGCAAGACCGCGGCGAACAGTATGACTCCGCTCATTTCGACACGGTCATGCGCCGCGGCGTCGCCGAAGCGATTCGGCAGCAGCGTGAAGCCGGTATCGATATCGTCAGCGACGGCGAGACCAGCAAAATCAGTTACGCGACTTATATCCGGCACCGCTTGACCGGATTTGAAGGCGATTCGCCCCGCCCGACGCCCCAGGATATCGATGAGCTTCCCGAGTACCGCGACAAACTGGTCAAGGAAGGCGCTTCGGCGAAGTACCTGCGGCCGGTCTGCAAGGGACCGATCCGAGTCAAGAACCGCGAGCCCCTCCTACAGGACATTGCGCGCATGAAAGACGCCCTCGCGACGGCCAACGTGACCGAGGGCTTCATGAACGCCGTCTCGCCGGGAACTATCGCCGTATTTCAGCCGAACGAATACTACCCGTCTCACGCCGCGTATATGGAAGCGCTCTCCGGCGCGATGCGCGAGGAGTACGAGACCATCGTGCAATCGGGCCTCTTGTTGCAGGTCGACTGTCCCGATTTGGCGATGGGCCGTCACAGCCGCTTCCGCAACCTCAGTGACGAAGAGTTCCTGCGGGCCGCCGAAATTCAGGTCGAAGCACTGAACCATGCTTTGGCCCATGTTCCGGCCGACCGAACGCGCCTCCATATCTGCTGGGGCAACTATGAGGGTCCTCACACTCACGACATACCGCTGGCGAAAGTGCTGCCGCTGTTGTTCAAAGCAAAGCCCATGGCGCTGCTGATCGAAGGCGCCAATCCTCGTCATGAGCACGAATGGGAAACCTGGAAAACACATAAACTTCCCGCGGATAAGATCCTGGTTCCCGGCGTGCTGGATTCCAGTTGCAATTTCGTCGAACACCCGGAGCTGGTTGCCCAGCGGCTGGTTCGTTACGCGGAGGGGGTAGGCCGCGAGCGCGTTATTGCCGGCACCGACTGCGGCTTCGGAACGTTTGCCGGCTTCGGACCGGTGCATCCCTCCATCTGCTGGTTGAAAATGCGCTCGCTCGCGGAAGGCGCCGCCCTGGCGTCCCAACGTCTCTGGGGAGCGCGGTCCTCGGCATGAAACGAAGTGAGCACCGGATCCTCACCACGCACGTCGGTAGCCTGATCCGTCCTCAGCCCTTGCGCGATTTGGCCGCGGCTTCGGAAAAAGGCCCTGTGGAAATGGCCCGGTACCAGGCGGCCCTCCGGATCGCCGTGGCTGAGGTCGTCCAGCAGCAGGCCCAGGCCGGCATCGACATCGTCAGCGACGGCGAATACGGCAAGCAGAGCTGGTCGAATTACATTCTGAAACGAATCACTGGCTTTGAGATCCGGCCCGAGCAGAAGAGAACGCTGACCTGGCTCGGCCGCGACCGCGAGCGATTCCGTGACGCGATTGCGCAGGATTTACCCCGCCTGCTGACCGGCGTACCGACCGAAGTTTGCACCGGACCGATTGCCTACCGCGACCGCGAACCCATCCTGCGCAACATCGAAAACTTCCAAGCCGCTCTCGCCCCGGTATCGGTGGAAGAAGCGTTTCTTACGGCCGTTGCCCCGGCCAGCACCGCGTACGACGGAGGCAACGAGTATTACTCGAACGAAAAAGAGTACATCTACGCGATCGCCGAAGCCCTCCGCGAGGAGTATCAGGCGATTCACAAAGCCGGCGTTCTTCTTCAGGTAGACGATGCCGTGCTCGCGAATATGTACGACGAGCTGGTGCAAACCAGCCCGCAACGCTACCGCGAGTGGGCGAATCTGCGCATCGAGGCCCTCAACCACGCGTTGACCGGCATTCCCGAGGATCGGATTCGCTACCACGTTTGCTTCGGCAGCTGGCATGTCCCGCACGTGGCCGATGCGCCGCTCTCCGAGATTGTCGATCTCATCGTCAAGGTCCGGGCCGGCGCCTATTCCATCGAGGCCGCCAACGTGCGCCACGAGCACGAGTGGCGCGTCTGGGAAAACGGTAAGCTGCCGCGCGGCAAGGTCCTGATCCCCGGCGTCATCACGCACCATACCGTCACAGTCGAGCATCCGCAAGGCGTGGCCGACCGCATCGTTCGATTTGCGAGAATCGTCGGCCGTGAGAACGTGATCGCGGGCTCCGACTGCGGTTTCGCGCAGGCCGACATGATCCAGCGCGTCCACCCGACCGTGATGTGGGCGAAATTCGAAGCCCTCGTCCAGGGCGCCGAGATGGCTTCAAAGACGCTCTGGCCGTAATTCGCTGATACGGGCCATCAATCCGTTTGATAACGGTTCTGCATGCAATTCCCAATTCCCCTGCAATCCTTGTGAAATCTTGAAGAGACTCGAAGTAATCAGGTTGACAGGTCTTTCCCGGTCGGCATATAATCCAGCGAAACTGGTGGAATGCACGCATTTTGACTCGGGGTCCCTTTCCGGCTTTCTGGCCGAGTGCTAGGGCGGGTCCGAAGTGTGTTCCAGAGGAGGACCATCCGTGAAAAACAACGCTCTGCGCTGGGCAACCGCAACTTTGGCTCTGTGCATAGGCAGCGCGGCTTTCGGCCAGATTGCCGCGTCGGTGGGCGGAACCGTGTCGGATCCATCCGGAGCCGTCGTACCCAAAGTCAACGTTACGGCTCGAAATGTGAACACAGGAATTGTGTCGAACGCCGTGACCAATGAGACCGGCGCTTATCAATTCCCCAACCTCCAGCCGGGCACCTACACTATGTCGGCCGCGGCGGCGGGATTCCAGACCGCCACGTACAACGATGTGCAACTCGGACAGAACCAGCAAGTGCGCTTGAACTTCAGCATGCAACTGGCGGCGGGCGCGCAGTCAGTTGAAGTCGAGGTGCAGGCCGATACCGCGATCGCCACGACCTCCTCCTCGGTTGGCGGCGTGCTCGGTGAGAAAGATGTGCTCTCGCAGCCGCTGGCGAGCCGCAACGTACTCGATCTCGTGGCGCTCACTCCCGGCGTGATTTCGGTTCCCGGCGTATTTGTGTCCAGTTCGCTGAATTTTGCGGGCGTGCAGCAAAACCAGGTGAACACCACGCGCGACGGATTGATCACCAACGACGGCCGGTACGCGAACGGTGCCTATTCGGGAATCTTCGCGAGTCCGGACATGGTGGAAGAAGTCCGGGTCAGCACCAACCAGATCGATCCCTCGCTAGGACGCGGGGCCGCCCAGGTGCAGATGCGCACGCGCTCGGGCAGTAACGAATTTCACGGCGCGGGCTTCTGGACCAACAACAACTCCGCGTTCAACGCGAACACATATTTTCAGAATCTTTCGGGACAGCCGATCAGTTACGCCAATCGCAATCAGTTCGGCGGGCGGGTCGGCGGCCCCATCAAGAAGAACAAGGCATTCTTCTTTTTCTTGACCGATGACCAGCGCTACATGACGAAGGTGAACAATATCGCGACGGTTCTCACGGCTCCGGCGCGGGCGGGCATCTTCCGCTTCCTGACTTCCGGCTCGCCCGGTGGCGCGGCGCGGACCAACGGTAACGCCTTTTCCGCCACGCCCTCAGTCGATCTGAACGGCAACGTGCTGACCTCGGCGGGTGGAACACCGCTCTATCTCAACTCGGTGAACTTGCTGGGAGCCGGCGGACCGAATTTTAACACCATCGATCCGGTCTGGTTTGGACCGCAGTATCTCGGCAAGTATATGCCGTCGCCCAACAATTGGACGGTGGGTGACGGCCTGAACACGGCGGGTTTTAAGTGGCAGCAGCCCGAAAACGGCGTGGACGGCTCCACCGGCCAGAGCCCCAGCACCAACCGTAACAACTACACGCTGCGCTTCGACTATCAGATCAGCGCCGCCCAGAGCGTGAACTTCGTCATGAGCAAGGAACGGGACTGGGGCGTCAATTCGCAGACCGGAATCCCCGACTATCCGGCGGGATTCTTCGGTGACGTGCAACGCCGGCCGTCCTTTTACAGCGCAGCCTGGACCTGGACCATCAAACCGACCTTGTTGAACGAATTCCGCTTCGGTCACAAGGTGGACACCTGGCAGGGCACGTCGGCGTTGGATTTGGGCTGCTGCTGGAACGGTGCGTCGGAGAATAGCGGTCTGTCCGCTAACGCCACCACGGCTCGCGCGTCGTATCCGCAGTTGAATGGCTCATTCCTGTATACTCAGCCGGGACCGTTGAATGGCGTCGGCACTTGCCCCAGTCCGGCCAACCCTACCTATTGCCTGGGACTCTATGCCGGCATGAACGTTGCCTCTCCGCGGCTCACGATCAGCCCGTTCTGGCAATTCGGGGACTCCCTCAGTTGGATTCACGGCTCCCATTCCGTTCAGTTCGGCTTCGAAATCGATCGCACGAGTTCGCAAGCCCTGAATAGCGGTAACGCGCAAACCACGCGGCCGACCGTGAACCTGGGCATCCCCGCCGGCGGCGTCGCGCCCCCATTCACCACCGCGACTTTTCCCGGTATCGGCGCCACCAACCTCGCTGCGGCGCAGTACATGCTAGCCAACCTTGTGGGCGAGGTCGGAAGCATTACACAGCAGTATTGGGTTGACAGCCCGACGGCGACAAACTGGAACTCCTACACCAATGACTTCCTCATCCACCGGACCAATCATGGAAATGCCTGGTCCGGATACGTGAAAGACACCTGGAAGGTCAATCCGAATCTGACCGTCAATCTCGGCTTGCGCTACGACTTTTTCGGCGCGCCGTATATGGACCAGGGATTGGCGGGGCGGCCGAACGGAGGGCAATCCGGCCTGTTCGGTATCTCCGGTACGAGCTTCGCAGCCATGTGGAACCCGTACGCCACCGGTGGCGCCCCGACCACCGCCCAGTTCGTCGGTCCGAATTCTCCTAACCCGGGCCTCGGCGTGTATAACAACTATTGGAAAGCGCTCGGGCCCACGGTGGGTATCGCCTACCAGCTGCCGTGGTCTAAACGGGCCACTGTAATCCGCGCGGGTTATGGAATCAACTACATCGGAAATTTCGATTTTCTAACGGTCAATACCGATATCGGCGGCTTCCCGGGTCAAACGCTGAACACAACGGCACCGATATCCAGCTTTGTCAGCCTCTCCAACCTGGCCGCGGCGGGAGTGGTACCGGTTACGACCGGCGGCGCGCAGCCGTTCACGGCGGTGCCGTTCACGAACCGGACTCAGAACATATACGGGTTTGCGGACAACCTGAGGACGCCGTATATCCAGAGCTTCAACTTCTCGATTCAGCGAGAGTTGACCAACACCTTGACGGTCGATTTCAACTACATCGGCAACAAGGGCACGGAGCTCTACACGAACCAGCAGTTAAACGACACCAACATCTTCGAAAACGGGGTCTTGAATGCGTTTAATATTACCCGCGCCGGGGGCAACGCCCCGCTGTTCGACCAAATGTTGAACGGGTTCACGATTCCGGGTGTCGGCACAGTGAATGGCACATCCTTGACGGGATCACAGGCCCTTCGGCAATACGCGCAAACGAACTCGCTCCTTGCAAATGGATCCGTAGGCGCCCTGGCCAACTTCTTGAACACAGCGGCGCTGGGCGGGTTGCCGCCCGGCGGAATCCTCCGGAAGAATGGTTTCCCGGAGAACTTCATCGTGGTAAATCCGCAGTTTGGCCAGGTGATTATGGTCGATAACAACGGCAACTCCACCTACAATGCCTTCCAGGCTCATATCGCGAAGCGGTTGACTCACGGAGTTACGGGCCAATTCGCCTACACATTCTCGAAGACGCTCGGCGACAGCCCATTGAACATCCGGAATCAGCGGGATTTGAGCCTGAGCAAGAGTCTGCTCAATATCGATCGTCCGCAGCTCTTCCAGTGGAATGTGACGTGGGACCTGCCGATCGGCAGTAAGCGGGCGTTGCTCGGCAACGCGCCCCACTGGCTCAACACCATTGTCGGCGGATGGCAAGTCGCATCCGCTTTCCAATGGCAGTCCGGTGTCCCGCTCACCTTCAGCGCCGGCGGCGTGACTGCGGGTTCGACCATCAGCACGTTGAGCTACTACACGACCAATACCGCGAACCTGGTCGGCAAGCTCCCCGACAATCTCATGCAGGTGCAGAAAACGCCGGGCGGCCCAGTTCAATATTTCAATGGGTTGACGGTGCAGACGCAGAATGTGCCGCTGCCCGCTGGCGTGGACTCGAGCTTGGCCGGCCGATACACCAATTTCCAGGTGATCAACTCCTCCGGACAGCCCATCCTGGTGAACCCCGACCCGGGAACCACCGGGAACACAGCATTCAACCTGCCGGGATTGCGTGGGCCCGGTTTTATGGGCTTCAACGCATCCGCGAGCAAGATCTTTCGCGTCACCGAATCCAAGAGCATCACGCTCCGCGCCGATGCCGTCAACCTGCTGAACAAACCGCAGTGGGGTTATAGTTCAAATCCCAGCAGCGGCACTCTCGGCATTCAGACGAACATCGATTCCCCCTTGTTCGGCCGCATTACGGATGCGAGTGGAAACCGCATGATCACCTTCTACGCGCGCTTCGATTTCTAAGCGGTTGGGGCGGGGGCGGGTCTCCGAAGCGTGGAGGATCCGCTCCCCTTACGTGCCCATCGTTTCGATTTGCTTGCTGATGAGGCCACGAAGGCGGTCCGGATCCAGGTCCGGGTGGTTGCGGAGTTTGGGGGGAAGTGCGGGAGCCGCATCGGCGTCCTGGCGTTTCACTTCGGGAAAACCCAGCCAGTCGGCCATTTGGCACGCGGTCCGGATCAAGTCGGGTGCTGTACCATTTTCCGGCGTGTACGATTCGTGGTGATTCGCCATCGAATACTGTAGTGTGTCCGGAAAGCCCCACGTGCGGGACACGAGCGCGCCGGCTTCACAGTGTGTGACGCCGAACAGGACTTTTTCCAGTTTCATCGACTCCGGCATATCGGCAAATTCCTTATGCAGGACTTCGCCGTATTTCTTGCCCACGCTCAGAAGCAGCCCCAGGCGGCCGAGGTCGTGGACCAGTCCCGCCGTATACAGGGCTTGGGAACTATAGATGCGGCCCAGAACATCGGCGATGACCGCGGCTGCCGTACTGTGCGCCCACACGGCGCGCACGTCCTCTTTGTTCGGGACGTTGCGCACGTACATGCTCATGGCGATCGTGAAACCGAGGGAACGGACGCGCTCCAGGCCGAGCAGAGACAGGGCGTGCCGGATGTTATCCACGCGAGCCCGGAAGCCGAAGGCAGCAGAGTTCGCCACCATTAACAGATCCGCCGTCAGCGCCGGATCGGATTTGAAGGCCCTTTCGAATTCTGTAATCGCCGTTTCACTTTCTCCGGAGATCGTCAGGAGCTTCATCGCCGCCGGGTGGAACGGAGGTAGTTTGGTCAGGCGGTCGGAAACCGCGGAATGTTCCTGATTCGGAGTGTCGGCCACTGCCGGGTTGGTTGACTCGGAAACTTGCAAAAGCTCGGCCTCCTGAATGCCGGAGAATCTGATCTTGATTTTGTGTGTTGCTGCCGGGATCGTCAATGCTGACTCTGGTGCATGCTTCCCAAGTGAACTCCAGTAAGGCTGGAAACGCTGAGTTTGGACAGTACGATCGATGTTGTCATGAGGCGTACAACCACTAGTAATCTTGTATGTCATTCCGGTTGGCAATAGAGTCGAAGTCAAATCCCGGCACTCGGGAGTATTGCCATGTCTGTGGCCTGGAGTGAGCGCGGCTCGATCGAACGCGGAGCTTCCGTATCCAAGGCCGAGACGCGTTTCTACCACAGTGAATCCCGCGCCGGCCACGGGGAGGCCCGAGAAGCCGTTATTGATGAGCTCTCGCGGAATCTCTCCGTATTAGGCCGGTTGGTGACGATTGCCTCCACGCGGGACGAACAGAGCGGCGCCTATCGTCATAAACTAGCTGCAAATTACGGCACCGAGGAGATGGACCGCATCCTGCGGCGGCTGCACCAGGAAGTGTTCGTTACCTGGCTCAGTCTTCCGCTGCGCCAGCAGCAGGCGGACGTGATGATTTATTTGGGTGCTTTAGGAATTAAGGCGGAGTGGTTCGATTTTCGCAAAATGGGAAAGAGTTGCCTGCCGCCTACGGCGACCCCGCCTGAAAAGGACCTGTTCCTGCTCGATCTGGAGCTGATTCAAGGCTTGCTGCGCTACTGAGTAAGGGTTAGCGCTTCCGTTAATTCACATACTCGCCGCCGCGCGAAGCAGGCATCACTTCGTGCGTGCCGCGCATGAAGCCGATCGATTCCAGAAGTCCTGGGGTCAAATCGAAGGTCACTGGCTCGCAATGCTCGGAGAGCCAGATGCCTTCTACAAGATTGAACTCCAGCAGGTCGTCACTGTCTTTTGGTGCGACTCGGAGGCAACTGCCCCGCAGAGAAATCAGCAGTCCTTCCTGGACCAAGCCGCTGGCGTATTTGATCAGCATTTCGTTCTTTCCCTACTCAGCACTATCAACCAAACCAGGCGAGGCCGCCAGTGCCGCGCGTACTGCTAAGGTACCTCGCAACTCTGGTACCTGGACTGCTCGGTACTTCGAGTGTACGGCCAGTACTTTGAAGCGTTTCGGAAATCGATGACACTGCCAGAGTAATGAACGACGAAACAATCTCACGAGCGCAACTGCTTCTTCAGTATTATGCCGCCCTGTCGGAATTGGAACAGGAAGGCCTACTGGCCGCTTCCCATCAGGCCAAGACCGTCCGTGCCGGGTATCGTTCCGGCCGCGTCGACCGGATGCAACCGATGATCTTTGAGAAGGAAATGCGGGTCTCGGCGTGAGCCGCGACCCGGTCAGTCTTCGATGACGTCTTGGGCGGCCTTGTAGCGAGCCATCGGATTTTCGGGCTCCGGCGGTTCGGGCCACTTGATCAGGACCAGGGCGACCAGGATCGGAATCAGCACCACGATACCCAATCCGAAGTAGGAATACGGCGCCCACTTATCTAGAAATTCGCCGGCCCCGCCAAATATGCTCCCAATGAACGTCCGTGTCTTGGAGGACAGGAACAGGAAGAAAAGGGCAAAGAGGATCGTGCCAAGGAACGCCATACGGCCTAAAAGTTAGCATGTTTTTCCTTGGGCGAACTACAAGGATTTCCCCGGTGTAAGTTAGAGCCGATATGAACCGGGTTTCACTCTTAGCGGTATCCGGTCACTAGCCTTCGTTAGTAACGAGCCCGGCGAGTAGCCGGATTCGCGGGCATCAAACATCAAGTCTATGAATTAACGCCGGCGGGCCGGTCTTCCGCGCGCTCCAGCACGATGGTCTGCAGGGAGTCCAAAGCCTCCACCACGCGTTCCACTAAATCGTCGGTTTGGGCCAGCGCGGTGCGCGCTGAGTCCAGGGCGTCCGCCTGCGAGCTTACGGTTTGCTCGAGAGCATGCAATTGCACAGCGGCACTCTCGGCGAAATCGGCAGCCTGTTTGCGAACCGATTCCGTGGCGCCTTCGATACGGACCAGGCGTTCTGTCGCTGCCTGCACGAGCAGCTCCGTGTTGGCGACGCGTCCGGCGGGCGTGACCTCGCGCTCCTCCAGGGTGGACAGCCGAACGTCAATTTTCGGCAGCACGTCCTCGAGACGTTTGGCGCTCTCCTGTGCCGTAGTCACATTGGCCACAACTGTGCATAAGTGCGCCTGCAGCGCTTGGATGGAAGTGGTGACGGCTTGCCGGAACTCCGACAAGCCTTTCTCCTGCGCCTCGAGGCGTGTTCCGAAACTCGATCCCAGGGCCTGCTCGACCTCTGTGCGAACCAGCGCGGCAAGGCTCTCCCGTTGCGCGGATGTCTCGGCGCGGCGAGTGGATACGCTGAGCAGCTTCAGCTCCATCTGCGCCTTTTGAATTCGCTGCCAACGCAGAGCCGGGTCTTTGGCCAGGCAATTGAGAATCAGGGCGTCGAACCGGGGACTGCCGGTGGGCGGTGCAGGCTCATTGAGAATGACGGAGGTCAACGCTTCGGGCGTAGCGGCCTCGAAGGGAGGTCGCCCCGTGATCATTTCGTGGAAGATGGCGCCGAACGAGAAAATATCGGATCGCGCATCTGCCATTTTCCCGCGGAGGACTTCCGGAGCCGTATAGGGATTCACTTCTCGTTGTGGGGCGTCTAACCGGATCAGATCCACGCCGGACGCGGTGAGCGCGATTTGCGATGGTGTGAGACCGCCATGGACGCTGCCCTGGTCGTGTAACTTGCGTAGCGCCTCAGCGAGGCTCATGGCCAGGCGTAAGGCATCCGGGACGGCTAATTTGCCCTCCGCCAGACATTGCGTTAGTGTTCGCGTTTCGGTGCTCATTGGGCGCTCAAGTTGGTAGTATGCGACGGGCGTGCCCGTTCTCATCTTTCATTCTGGCGTAGCCGGCCGTGTCCGCAATGCTTCTTTTTGTTATGGGCGGCCTGCCCGGCCTTCGCCCAGATTTGCTATACTCGACATTTATGACAGCAGCCATCGCCGCTCGGCTCCATCATCACCACCACGCCTGGCAGCGGCGAGTGGTGTCCTGAGTTCACTCTAAACAAATCAGAAAGGACGCCCGCCGCAAGGTGCCCTCTGGGGCCAGGCGGGCTTTTTTATTGCATTTTCCATGAACCTGGATTTTGAAAAGGCGGACGGGTTGGTCACGGCGGTGATTCAGGATCACACCAGCGGGCGGGTGCTGATGGTCGGTTATATGAATGAAGAGGCATTCCGCAGGACCGTCGAGACGGGTTTCGCCACGTTTTACAGCCGTTCGCGGCGCAAGTTATGGCTCAAAGGAGAAAGCTCCGGGCACCGGTTGGTGGTGAAGGAGGTCTCGACCGATTGCGACCGCGACGCGGTCCTGATCAAGGTGGAAGCGCTCGGCCCGGGTGTTTGTCACGAGGGCTATGCGAGCTGTTTCTTCCGCCGGCTGGAAGGCGGAGCTTGGCAGGTGGTCGACAAGCAGACGTACGATCCCAACCAGGTGTACGGAGGCAAGGAATGAAACTGAAGCTGGGGATTCCCAAGGGGAGCCTGGAAACAGCCACCATCGACCTGTTCCGCCGGGCCGGCTTCACCATCACGACCAGCAGCCGCTCTTATTTTCCCGGCATCGACGATCCCGAGATCGAATGCATGCTCATCCGCGCCCAGGAAATGGCGCGCTACGTCGAAGACGGCATCCTGGACGCCGGCTTGACGGGGCGCGACTGGGTCGAAGAGAATGACGCCGACGTCACCGCCGTGGCCGATCTGATTTACGCCAAGCAAAGTTTCGGCAAGGTGCGCTGGGTGCTGGCGGTACCGGAATCCTCCTCGTTTCAATCGGCGAAGGACCTTCAGGGGAAGATCATCGCTACAGAACTTGTCGCCACCACGAAACGCTATCTGGCCTCCCACGGCGTGACGGCGAAAGTCGAATTCAGCTGGGGTGCCACCGAGGTCAAACCGCCGGTGCTGGCCGACGCCATCGTCGAAGTTACCGAGACTGGCTCTTCGCTGCGCGCCAACAAACTCAAGATCATCGACACCGTGCTGGAATCGAACACCCAGCTGATTGCCAACAATGACTCTTGGAAAGACGCCTGGAAGCGGCGCAAGCTCGAGGACATGAAGATGCTCCTCGAAGGAGCTATCAACGCGCTGGGGAAAGTCGGCCTCATGCTCAACGTGAGCAAGAACGATCTCGATGCCGTGCTGAAAGTGCTGCCGGCCTTGAAGCGGCCCACGATTTCTCATCTGAGCGACGACCAATGGCTGGCGGTCAATACGATTCTCGATGAATCCACGGTGCGGGACATCATCCCGCGGCTGAAACAAGCGGGCGGGCAGGGAATCGTCGAGTACCCGCTCAACAAAATCGTGCTGTGATCCGCATTCTCAATAGCAAACAAGTCGGACGGCTGTTGGCCCGCAAGACGGCGCGCCTGGCGGCTGCCGAGCGAGTGGTTAGGCCGATCCTGGAAGCAGTGCGCAGGCGCGGGGACCGCGCTCTGCTCGAATACGCGCGCCGGTTCGATGGCCTGGAGCGCCGAAGTGTCAGAGTGCCCGAGCGCGAGTTGGCCGCGGCGGCAAATCGGCTGAAACCGGAGTTCCGGAAGGCAGTGGAAACGGCAGTAGCCAACATTCGCGCCTACGCCGAGCGCCAGATGCCCCGCGAGTGGATGACGAATTCGGCGGCTGGATTGCGCCTGGGACAGGTGGTCCGCCCCCTCGACACCGTCGCTGCCTACATCCCGGCCGGCCGGTATCCGCTACCCTCGACGGTCCTCATGACGGTGGCGCCGGCGCAGGCCGCGGGTGTGCCCAACATCTGCCTTGCTTCGCCTAAAGCAGTACTTGAGGTTTTTGGAGTGGCTTCGTTGTTGGGTGTCCGGAGCGTCTTCCAGATGGGTGGCGCGCAGGCGATCGCGGCCTTTGCATTTGGCACCCGCACCGTGCCGCGCGCGGACCGCATTGTCGGCCCCGGAAACATTTATGTCGCGGCGGCCAAGAAGCTGCTCGCGGGCGAGGTAGGGATCGATTTTGTCGCGGGCCCCACGGAAATCCTGATCATCGCTTCCGATGGCGATCCGCGCCACCTCGCTGCCGATATGTTGGCGCAGGCCGAGCACGATGCGGATGCTTCGGCGGTTCTCCTCACTACCTCGAAGCGCCTGGCAGGCGCGGTGGCGGCCGAAATCGAACGGCAGTTGGCGACGCTCCCGACTCGCCCGGTGGCAGCCAAGGCCCTTGCGGGGAATTCGGCGATCGTGCTCGTGCAGTCGCTCGACGAGGCAGTCGCAATTTCCAATCGCGTGGCGCCCGAGCATTTGAGCATTCCGGACATTCGCCTGCTGCCCCAGGTGCGCCACGCCGGCAGCGTGTTCGTCGGACCGTTCAGCCCGGAAGCCGCGGGAGACTACGCGTCGGGGCCGAATCACGTGCTACCCACCAGCGGCGCCGCACGGCAGCGCGGTGGCCTGGCGGTGACCGATTATCTGAAAGTGATCTCCGTGCAGGAGTTGTCGGAATCGGCGCTGCGGCGTCTGGCGCCCGCCATCACCACATTGGCGCGCGCCGAAGGCCTCGAGGCGCACGCACGCTCGGTGGAGGTGAGAACTGGCAACCGCTAAGGCTGTGAAACTTCCGAAGGGCGTCATCAAGCCGCGGCCGGCCGTGTTGTCCATGGCGCCATATGCGCCGCCGACCGCGGGCCGCGCCGAAAAACTACGACTCGATTTTAACGAGAACACGGTAGGCTGCTCGCCGCGCGTGATTGCGGCCCTCCGGCAGCTTGTGGAGCCGGGGACCTTGGCAGTCTATCCCGAATATGGCGAGGCCAAACAAGCCATCGCTCGCTACTTTAACGTGGCGCCGGAGCAGTTCGTTTTCACCAATGGAACGGACGAGGCGATCCAGGTCTTCGTCAATACCTATGTCGACGATGGCCAGGAGGTCGTCCTCCTCAAGCCGTCCTATGCCATGTACCGCTTCTATGCGCAGGTCGCCGGCGCCAGTCTGCGCGAAGTCGACTATCCGTGGCCCGGGATGGAGTTCCCGTTGCAAACTGTCCTCGATGCGATTACTCCGGACACTCGCGCCGTCATTCTGGCGAATCCGAATAATCCAACGGGAACGGGCGTCGGCCTTCTGGGCATCGAACGGATTTTGCATCGGGCGCGCAAAGCGGTGGTGTTGGTCGACGAGGCGTACTACGAGTTCGCGGGAGTAACCGCGCTGGCGGAGATCGAGCGCCTGCCCAACCTGTTTGTGTCGCGCACATTCTCCAAGGTGTTCGGGATGGCCGCCATGCGGCTTGGCTGCTTGTTTTCGCACCGGGCCAACATCGAGTTTCTGCACAAGGCCCAATCGCCGTACAGCGTCAACATGCTCGCTGTGCTGGCGGCCCAGGCGGCGGTGACCGACGCCACGTACGTCCAGAACTACGTCGCGGAAGTACTCGCCGCGCGTGAGCTGTTGTGCGTGGGCTTGGAAAAGCTGGGAATCGGGTACGTGCCCAGTTCCGCGAATTTTGTGCTTGCCAATCTCGGCTCGCGGGCCATCGAAGTGCGCGACGCGCTGCGCGGCCAGGGGATCCTGGTGCGCGACCGCAGCTATGAGGCGCCCGGATGCGTGCGCATGACGGTCGGCACCCGCGAGCAGACCCGTCGGTTGCTCGCCTCCTTGGAGGAACTCTGGAAGCGATGACGATGCCGACCCTGGTCTTCGACATGGACGGCGTGTTGGTGGATGTGACCGAGTCGTATCGCGAGGCGATCGCGCAGACCGTGCAGCATTTCACAGGCGCGCGCATCACCAACGAGGAGATCCAGGCATACAAGAACAGCGGCGGCTGGAATGACGACTGGCAGCTTTCCCATCACATCGTGAACCAGGCCGGGGTGGCCGCGGAATTCCCGGATGTGAAGAAACACTTTCAGTCTATTTTCCTGGGTGACAACGGGCTCATGATGCGCGAGAAATGGATCGCACGGCCGGGCACCCTCGAGAAGCTCAACCAGAACTTTAATTTTGCCCTGTTCACCGGGCGGCCCGCCCCAGAAGCCCAACTGACCCTCCGCCGGTTCGCTCCAGACCTCGTATTCGATCCGATCGTCGGCATGTACGACGTCGAGAAACATAAGCCGGAGCCCGAGGGGTTGCTGCAGATTCGCGCGCGGGGTAACGGCGGCCAGATGTACTACGTCGGCGACACGGTGGATGACGCGCGCTCCGCGAAAGCCGCTCTCGTTCCCTTCATCGGCATTGCCGCGCCGGACAATCCCCGCTACCTGGATCTGGTTTTTCTGTTCCAGGCGGAGGGCGCGTACGCGATTGTGGACGACATCAATTTCCTGGAAGAGGTGTTTGAAGGATGAGGCGCGGGCGAGTCGAACGCAACACGAAAGAGACCCGGATCGCCGGAGCACTGACGGTGGAAGGCCGCGGCCGTTACGAAATCTCGACTGGCATCCGCTTCCTCGATCACATGCTGGAACTGTTCGCCAAGCACGGCGGCTTTGATCTGCAATTACGCGCCGCCGGCGATCTGGACGTGGACCAGCACCATACCGTGGAAGACGTGGGCATCGTGCTGGGACAGTTGTTCACCAAGGCGCTCGGGAACCGGAAAGGCATCAACCGCGCCGGATACTTCGTGCTGCCGATGGACGAAACTCTCGCCGTCGTCGCAGTCGATCTGGGCGGCCGGCCGGCGTTGGTCTACAAGGACCGGGTGAAGGTTCGCTTGGTCGGCGATTTGCAAACCGAACTCGTCGAGGATTTCTTCGGTGGCTTCGTCAATCACGCGGGCGCCAATCTGCACGCCAAGGTGCTGTACGGACGCTCCAGCCATCATAAGATTGAAGCCATCTTCAAGTGTTTCGCGCGGGCCCTGAAATACGCCTGCTCGAAAGACGCGCGCCTGAAAGATCAATTGCCGTCGACCAAGGGATTGCTATGATCGCAATCTTCGACTATGGCGCCGGCAACCTGCGCTCCGTGCAAAATACCCTCGGCGCGCTCGGCTGGGAGTATCAGTTGGTGCGCGACGCCGCGGGTCTGGCGGCCGCAAGAAAAATCATCCTGCCCGGCGTCGGGCACTTCGGTCAGATGATGCGGGCATTGGATACCCTCGAAGTACGCGGCGCCCTGCTGGCTCGCATCGCGGCCGGCGTCCCGTTTCTTGGAATTTGTCTGGGTTTGCAGGCGCTGTTCGAGGTCAGCGAAGAAGCGCCCGAGGTCCGCGGGCTCGGAGTATATCCGGGTTCGGTCCGGCGCTTTCCGATCGCGGCGCGCGTGCCGCACATGGGCTGGAACGAGCTGGTGGTGCGCGGTGAATCGAAACTCGTGACGAATCTCCAGGCTCGGCCCTACGTATATTTCGCGCACAGTTATTATGTGCCGGAAAACCCTCGGGCGGCCGCAACCTGCACCTACGAAGTGCCGTACACGGCAGTGCTGGAGTGCGGCAATGTGTACGGCGTGCAGTTTCACCCGGAGAAGTCAGGGCCGGTGGGCCTGCAGATTGTGCGCAATTTTCTGGAGTTGCCGTGTTAGCCAAACGCATCATTCCCTGCCTGGATGTGACGGGCGGCCGCGTGGTGAAGGGCGTCAATTTCGTCAACCTGCGCGACGCCGGCGATCCGGTCGAACTCGCCGACCGCTACAACCGCGATGGCGCCGATGAACTGGTCTTTCTCGACATCACCGCTTCGAGCGATGCCCGGGAGATCATGGCCGACGTCGTGGCGCGGACGGCGCGGCAGGTCTTCATTCCTTTGGCCGTCGGTGGCGGGATCCGCTCCGTTGCCGATGCCCGGCGCATTTTGCTATCCGGCGCCGATAAAGTCTCGGTGAACACGGCCGCCGTACGCCGGCCGGAGTTGATTACCGAGCTGAGCGAAGAGTTCGGCGCGCAGGCCGTGGTGCTGGCCATCGATGCGCGGCGGCACGGGAAGGATGCATGGCACGTCTATACGCGCGGCGGGCGCGACGACGAGGGCGCCGATGCCGTCGAATGGGCCGCTCGCGGCGAGCAGCTCGGCGCCGGAGAGATCCTGCTGACTTCGATGGACACCGACGGTGTGCAGGATGGCTTCGACTGCGCGCTGACCCGCGCCGTGTCCAAGGCCACCCACATTCCCGTCATTGCCAGCGGCGGGGCAGGGAAGCCCGAACACTTCGTCCGGGTCCTCACCGAGGGTTGCGCGGACGCGGCGCTGGCGGCCTCCATCTTCCACTACGGAACCTATACCGTGAACCAGTTGAAAGAAGAACTGGACCGCCGCGGCATTCCCGTCAGGACCGGCGTGTGATCTTCCCTTGCATTGACCTGATGGAGGGCAAGGTCGTGCAGCTGGTCCAGGGTCGCGAAAAGGCGCTGGAAGGCGCGGCTCCAGAAGAGATGCTCCGCCGCTTTGCCGCGTTTCCCGAGATTCAGGTGATCGATCTGGATGCCGCCATGGGTCGCGGCTCCAATGATGAGCTGGTCCGGATGCTGGCGTCCAGGGCAGGAACGCGCGTCGGCGGTGGCGTCCGCACGGTCGACCGGGCGCGCGCTCTCGTCGAACAAGGTGCGCGCAAAGTCATCGTCGGAACCTCGGCATTCACCGCGGCCGGCATCCACGAATCCTTTCTGGCCTCCGTTCGGGACACCATCGGCCGCCACCGTTTGCTGGTTGCCGTGGATTCCAAAGAGGGCCGCATCGTAGTGAAGGGCTGGCGGGAATCCACAACCCTCGCTGCCGAAGACGTGCTGCGTGCGCTCGAGCCTTATTGTTCGGGTTTTCTCTGCACCTACGTCGACAAAGAAGGAATGTTGCAGGGTACGGATCTGGACTGGTTCCGCCGCCTCCGCGCCGCGACTACTCTCGAATTGACGGCAGCCGGCGGCATTACGACTCTGCAAGAGGTTCGTGCGCTGCTCGCCATGGACGTTCACGCCGCGTTAGGTATGGCGATTTATACCGGCCGTCTGAACCTGGAAGAACTGGCGGCTCTCTCCTAAATCGCTTCCAGCTCCTCTTCCAGCATCTGCTTCTGCGCCAGAGAAGCGTAATACCCGCCGCGCCCGATCAGCTCGGCGTGCGTGCCTTGCTCGACGATTCGCCCCTTCTCCAGAACCACGATCGTGTCCGCCTGCCGCACCGTGGAGACCCGGTGCGAGATCAGGATCACGGTGCGGCCGCGCATCACGTCCGCCAGGTGCGTCAGGATCCGTTCTTCCGTGAGCGTGTCGACGCTGGACAGCGCATCATCCAAGATCAAGATGCGCGGATCGCGGAGAATCGCCCGCGCAATCGCAGTGCGCTGCTTTTGCCCGCCGGATAACGTGATCCCGCGTTCCCCGACCACCGTCTCGTAGCCTTCCGGAAAGCTCTCAATATCGGGCGCGAGCCCCGCCAGTTCCGCCGCCTGCCGGATCCTCTCCGGCGTGGCATCTTCCACGCCAAACGCGATGTTTTCGCCGATGGTCGCGCTGAACAAAAAAGTCTCCTGCGGAACGAATCCGATCTGGCGTCGCACCGCTTCGGGATCCAGTTGCCGCAGATCGTGCCCATCGAGCAGAACCGCGCCTTCACTGGGATCGATGAGCCGCGGCACCAGGCTGACCAGCGTGCTCTTGCCCGAACCGGTGTGCCCGACCACCGCGATCGTTGTGCCCGCCGGAATACTCAAATCGATGCGATTGAGCGCCGCGCCTGTTCCGAAATCCATCGAGACGCCGCGAAATTCGACCGAGCCGCGCACGTCCGGTAACGTGGCCGCGCCATCGGCCGCCGCAATCGAAGGTCGCTCCTGAAAGATCTGGTGGATGCGTTCCAGCGATGCGGTGCCGCGTTGCATCAGATTGATCACCCAGCCGAGCGCGATCATCGGCCATACCAGCATCCCCATATACGTGTTGAACATGACGAAGCTGCCCAGCGAGATCCTTCCGAGCAAAACCTGATAGCCGCCCACCCACAGCACCACCAGGAACGTCACGCCGATCAACGCCTCCAGCAGCGGCTGGAACAACCCCTGGATCCTCACCAGCTTCAGATTCTGCCCGATGTATTGCCGGTTCAACTCTTCGAAGCGGCGCAATTCGGCCTCCTCCTGCACGAACGCGCGGATCATGCGGACCCCCGACAGGTTTTCCTGCACGCGGCTGGAGATATCCGAAAACATGGCCTGGATGCGCTCAAATCGAGCGTGAATCAGGCGCCCGAAATAGATCACCGCCAGGCTTACGGCCGGCGCGGGCAAAATCGAGAAAAACGCCAGCCGCCAATCGAATGAAATCATGATCGCGATGGCCAGGACAAATGTCAGACTGGTCTCGGTCCAGTACATGACGCCAGGGCCGAGCATCATGCGCACGGCGTTGAGATCGTTGGTGGCCCGCGCCATGATATCGCCGGTGCGCGTGCGCTGGTAGTAGTCCGGAGACAGGCGTACCAGGTGCGCGAACAGATCGTTGCGCAGATCGAACTCGACGTCCCGGGATATGCCGATGATGATGACGCGCATCCAGTACTGAAAGATGCCCTTTACCAGCGAAAGCGCGACCAGGTACAGTGCGAAGCGCACGAAAACCCGCGAGCCCCGGCCAGAGGTCAGTGCATCCACGGCGCCGCGAATCATGAGAGGTTGCGCCGCCTGCGCGAGGTCCTTCAGCACGAGGCACAACATGCCGAGCGACATACCGAGGCGATAGCGCCGCAGGTATTTCTTTACGGGTGCGAGCGATTCCCACATCAGTCAGGAGGAAACCCGCTCAAAGGACGCGCCTCGGTGACGGGAACTTCGGACTCCACTACTTCTCGTCCGCGGAGTTCTTCTGATCCAGGTTGCCGACCGTCTTCAAACGCTGATAGAGGCGTTCGACTTCCGCTTCATCTTCCGGCCGAAGGATGCGGTAGCGCGGTGAAACAACCTGCTTGCGTTCCACGCCAGGCGCCAGCAATTCACCCCAATACTGACGGTAGGGGATGCCATCGATCAGGGCGTCGCTCGAGAAGCGGCGCAAGTGCCGCAGCAGGCTGTTGCACGAATCCAGATCGCCGGGATAAATCAGAAGCAGCCGCGTGTCGTCATAGAGCGTCAGGCGTACCACCAGCGGTGAGATCCAGCCAGTGCGATCCAGGCGGCGAATGTCCATCCAGGGAATGTGCCGGCTTCCGATTGAGACGTAGCCTTCGTGCACTTCAATGCCCGGTCGAAACGCCATCGCAAAAAGCGCGCTCCCGGTCAGCAAAAACAAAACGGCCGGGATGAACGCCAGCGGCATTCCAAATCCCAGCCACCCGGACAATCCTGCGAACACGACGGCGGCGATGCCAAACCACAGGTAGTGACGTGCGGGCAAGTATCGGGTCATGCGCTTCCGTCTACCTCTAGCCTACCTCCGCTCCCCAGATCCGTCAATGCGTCCGCGCCAATTGAACTCCGCGCCACGTGTAATGCAGGCCGCTCCAGATTGTAACGGCCGCGCACGGCCACAGCAGAGCCGTGGAAATCCGATCCAGTACCGGAACGTGGCTCAGATTGCGCGTCATCCACGCGATCGCCGTCACAATCTGAACGAATGTAGACGCCTTTCCCCACGAACTCGGCGGGAAGTTTCGGCGGGAGGTCAGCCACAGCATCAAGCCGGCGGCCAAAAGTAAATAAATATCTCTACCGAAAATGAGAATCACCAGCCACCATGGGATGGAGCCCGACAGGGCCAAAGCCAGGAACACTCCGCTCAACAACGCCTTATCCGCAATCGGGTCGAGGTATGCTCCAAAGTCGCTCGTGATCTGAAAGGTGCGTGCCGTCACACCGTCCAATACGTCCGTGACGGCCGCAGCGGCGAAAAGTACCAGCGCCTGCAAATGATCTCCCGCGAGGATGGCGCGGATGACGGCCGGTACTAGAACGAGCCGCAAAATCGTGAAAAAATTAGGAACCCACCGCGGCATTGAGTTGAGTGTAACGCGAGAAAGGCGGAGCTAACGGCGTGCGGCTTGGGCCCGTCCTTTCCACATGCCGCCGCTTCCACGCCCGTGAGCGATCGCCGAATGAACGGTGGCGGCCAGGTAAAAAAGCGCCACAGCCGGCAAAGCGGGAGCCCAAAACGGGGATCGCCCGTAAAACCGAAGAATCGGCACGTACGCGATGCACATCGCGATCCAGGCGCCCCCGCCAAGCGCGTTTCCGGAAAGTGCCGCCGCCACCGGCACCAGATAAGTCAGCACAAGTCCCGCGACGGTCGCCAGGAGAAACCACCAGGAATGCCGCAGTTGGGTAAACGCTGTGCGCGAAATCATTTCGCCGATTTCGGCGAAAGTCCCGTACTCGCGAATGCTCTCGGTGCGTGCGCTCAGGCCCAGCCATACCGCGCCTCCCCTTCGCTTGACCTCACGGGCAAGCGCGCAGTCATCGATCAGCTCGCCCCGGATCCGTTCGATGCCACCCAAGCCCGCCAGCTTCTCGCGGCGGATCAGCATGCACCCCCCGGCCGCGCCCGCCGTGCGGTGACGCGGGCTACGAATCCAAGCGGGAGGATATAACAGGAAAAAGAAGAAAACGAAGGCCGGAATCAAGGCGCGCTCGGCGAAAGTCCGGCAGTGGAGCGTCGCCATCAGCGAAACCAGGTCATAATTGCCGGCGGCGGCCTGCGCCACCAACGCCGAAAGATTGTCGTGAGGATGCACGATGTCGGCGTCGGTGAGCAACAGGTAGTCGGGCGACACTCGCAACGCTTCCCGAACGCCTTGGTGTACCGCCCAGAGTTTACCCGTCCAGCCGGGCTCCAGCGGTTCCGCCGGAATCACGGTGAGGTTGGGCGCCGGCACCCCGCGCGCCGCTGCGGTGGTTCCGTCGGTTGAATGGTCGTCGACCACGATGATGGAAAAGGCTCCGGGGTAGTCCTGGGCCGCTAGCGATGCGACCGCCCTGCCGATGACTTCGGATTCATTGCGCGCGGGAATCACGATCGCTACGCGCGGCAAAGGAGAAGGCAGTGTGGTGGGAAGCGTGCTGTCCCGCATCCGCCAGAACCCGCCGCGGCCGAGCACCAGATACAGCCAAATAGCCAGCGACAGGGAGGCAGCGATCGGCAGGGCCATCTTACGAGAGCGAACCGAAGACCCGCATCATGTCCCGATGGGCCAGCACGACGGCCGGATCGCGCTGCATGGCCTCGAAATAACTCCGCCCGAAGAGGGCGCCGTTTTCCGAAGGTGCGACCAGGTCGCGCGCCTGCGCGATCAGGCGATCGGCGTCCGCTGCTGTCGGCGGGTCGTCGAAATCCAACGTCTCATCCACCACCACGATGAACTTGGACAGCTCATGGAGCCAGGCGAACCACGGGTCGTTCAGCACCAGTTGGAGATATTGGCCCGTGGAAGTGATGCGCGCGACATCCCGCTCGTAGACCCCGCGCTCCGAGTCGAGAAGAGTTTTGTGGAGTTTCAGCAACCCGTTGCGCAGACTCGTCAGCCGGTCGCGTATCGCATCCCCCATCCGGTTCAATCGTAACCCGAAACGGTCCGCGATCTCCTACCATCGAGGAGTATGCAGAAACCCAGCTTCGATCCCGGCCTGACCCAGAAATTCGACCGGCCCCTGCGCCGCATCATTAACAAGGACGGCAGCTTCAACATCCACCGCGTGGGCACTACCTGGCGCGACTTCCATCCCTACCTCCACCTGATCAACCTGAGCTGGATGGCCTTTCTGAGCACGCTGTTTATGGGATACCTGCTGACCAATACAGTGTTCGCCGCCGCGTACTACTTTCTGACGCCCGGACAGTTGCAGGGAGCTTACGCCCCGGAAAAGTTCCATCGCTATTGGAACGATTTCTTCTTCAGCGCGCATACGTTGACCACAGTGGGCTATGGCAACATTTCGCCGGTGGGTGTGGGAGCCAATCTGCTCGCCTCCTTTGAAGGGCTCGTCGGCGTACTCGGCTTCGCTGTAGCGACCGGCTTGCTCTACGGCCGCGTCTCACGCCCGTCGGCGAAAATCGGATTCAGCCCCAACGCCGTGTTCGCGCCCTACCAGGACGGGCACAGTCTGCAGTTCCGCGTAGTGAATCGCCGGTCGAATTCTCTGGTGGAGTTGGAAGCGCGCGTGCTACTGATGACTGTCGAGCGGAACGGTGCCGATGCCCGCCGGTCGTATTCCATGCTCAAGCTCGAGCGCGAGGGCGTTCAATTCTTGCCGCTGACCTGGACGGTGGTCCATCCCATCGACAGCGAAAGCCCGCTCTGGGGCAAGACCGCCGCGGACCTTGACCGCTTGCAGGCGGAATTACTGATCCTGCTGAAAGGCTACGACGACACATTCAATCAGACGGTGATAACCCGCTACTCCTACCGGCATGATGAGCTGCGCTGGGACAAACACTTTGCCCCAGCCTTTTTCGTGGACGACGAGGGAGACGTAATCCTGGAAGTGCGTAAGGTCGGCGAACTCGCGCCCTAAAAGTGTGCCGGCCCGCGCCGTCACCGGCGCGTCCACTGGACCACCTGGAGCCCCGTGCGTGAGCGCGGGGTGATACCGACCTTTCTCTAGCGCACAGTCGGATAGTGAATGCCGAGCTGTTCCAAATAGTTGTCGTACTTGGACGCGTCGTAATACAGGCTCCTCATCTGCGGCCGGTACTTCTCCATCGTTCTCTGATTCAGCCAGATGGCCGGCTTGTCGTCAGGCCGCAGGAAGGTCTGGTACTTCACGTCCTTGGTTTGCACGTTGTTGAAGTAGTCCCAGGCCCGCTGGACCAGCTCCGGGTGCATCAGAATGTCGAGCATCGTCAGCGCCTGGACTTTCGCCCCCGCGATCACGCCCTTATACGCAATCGGTGTCGCCATGGAAATCGCATTCGCCCAATTGTGGCCCGGTCCGCCCGGAATGTTCGACGGATAGCGCAGAGTCACCGTCGGCACGTTCCACGACACATCGCCAATGTCGTCGGAGCCCCCGCCGGTGGGACCCGGGCCATCGCCATCGCCGCCGTCTTCCTCGGCCTTCGGCGGCTCGCGCATCTCCTGAATCTTGGCCGCTAAGCCGCGCACCCGGACCTTCAGCTCTTTCTGCAGCGCCTTGGCGAGCGTCTGATCGTCCTCGGACCACTGCGGCAATCCGACCTTCTGGATGTTGGCATACATATCCTCCGCGATGGCCCGGTTGAAATGCCCAGGCCAGGCGCTGCCGAGCAGCCGCGACGAGAAAGTGGTATCGGTCATTTGAGTCGCGCCGCGCGCCATGTTGTCTCCGATCCGCCACATGTCCAAAATGTGCTCGTAGTCGGCTTCGCGAAAGTAGTACCACACCGAAGCGGTGGCCGGAACCACGTTGGGCTGATCGCCGCCGTCGGTAATTACGTAATGCGACCGCTGGCCAATGCGCAGATGCTCGCGCCGGAAGTTCCAGCCCACATCCATCAGTTCGACTGCATCCAGGGCGCTCCGGCCGCGCCACGGAGCGCCCGCGGCATGCGCCGTTTCGCCTTTGAAGTTGTACTCAACCGACACCAGCCCGGTTTGCCCGGGCGAGCCGCCCCACGATACTCCCAGGTTTGCCGCCACGTGCGCGAACAGGCACACATCGACATTCTTGAAGAGTCCCGCGCGGACGTAATACGCCTTCGTCCCCAACAACTCCTCCGCAACGCCGGGCCAAAGTTGAATGGTGCCCTTCAGATGTTCGCGCTCCATCACTTTCTTCACCGCCAGGGCCGCCAGGATATTGAGCGGCACTCCCGAGTTGTGGCCCTCCCCGTGGCCGGGAGCGCCTTCGATCATCGGCTCGTGCCACGCCACAGCCGGCTTCTGCGACGCTTGCGGGATGTCGTCAATGTCGGAGCCCAGCGAGATCACCGGCCTGCCTTCGCCCCACGTGGCCAGCCACGCCGTGGGGATGCCGGCCACCCCGCGCTGGATCTTGAAGCCTTCTTTCTCCAGGATTCCGGTAAGGTACTTCGAGGTCTCGACTTCCTGGAATCCTAGCTCGCCGAAACTGAAGACGGTGTCCACCATCACCTGCGTCTGTTTCTTCATCCCCTCAATCTGGCCTGTCAGGTCGGCTTTGAGCGAAGCTTCTTTTTCGGGGGAAATCGTTGGTTGCTGGCCGAAGACACAAAAGGCCGAGGCCAGTGCGAAGGCGACTGTTCGAAACATGCACTTCATCCTTTCCACGCTCTTCCGCGGTTCTATGTTCACAGAACCGCGACCGGGGTACCCCTGTCAGGGGCCCGAGCGGCTACCGCGGTTGGCTTGCCGGCGGGACGAGGCCGTTCATCCGAAGATACACCACCATTTGGCCGTAGTGGTCGAAGTTGTGATACATCATGAACGTCGCGGCAGCGATGCGCGGCATCTTGCGGCCGGGGCCGCTCGCCGGGACCAGTTCCATCTCGTTCTTCTCGGTGATCGACTCGAGCGCTTTGTGCCCGAAGGCAAACGCGCCTTTCATGTACTCGACGATCTGCGCCTTGGATTGGACCGAGTCCGGGCCGCTGTCGTCCTTGCCGGTGTCAACCGGCGGTTTCTCATTAAGAATCGCCGACGACTCCATGTAGACATACGTCGCAAGGTGCTTGGCCTGCTGGCCGAATGTACGAACCCCCTTAAAGTCGCTGCCTTTGATTTCCGCGCTGGCCGGTGTGAAATTAATTCTGTCGGCCGGCATCGCTTCCACCAGCCCGACAATCTCGCGTTCCGCGTTGCGGAACTGCCCGTCCAGAGTCTGCCCGAGCGACGGCGCGTCCGCCGCGAATGCAGAGGCCAAAACCGGCGCAAGATATAGGAGAGAAATGACGCTTCGCATCATTTCTCTGGTATACCACTTCGGGCTGGGCGGACTGGATCGGCCGGGCCCCAGCGGCGCCACCGCGGATTTCGGGTAACGCTATCCGCTTTGTCGGTACGGGTGTTAAAATTCAGTGTAGAGAGACAGGGAATAGCTGCGGTGGGTGCTTTACTCGAACACCAATTCGAGCGGAATGTCATAACCACCTCTGTGGATTATGTCTTTAACTGGGCGCGCAAATCGGCGCTCTGGCCGCTTACCTTCGGTCTGGCGTGCTGCGCCATCGAAATGATCGCTTCTTCCACCTCGCGCTTCGATATCGCCCGATTTGGCGCCGAGGTCTTCCGGCCGAGTCCCCGGCAATCCGACCTGATGATCGTCGCCGGCACCGTCAGTCTGAAAATGGCCCCGGTGCTGCGGCGCATTTGGGACCAGATGCCCGAACCCAAGTGGTGCATCGCCATGGGCGCGTGCGCCAGCGTGGGCGGGCCGTTCAATACATACGCCGTGCTGCAGGGCGTGGACCGCATCGTGCCCGTGGATGTCTACGTCACCGGCTGCCCGCCCCGCCCGGAAAACCTGTTCTACGGGCTGCTCAAACTGCAGGATAAGATCGACAAGATGACCACTCTGGTCAAGCGGCCTACCGAAGTGCGCCTGGAAGAATCGATGCTGGAAGACTTCAAACGGCAGGTGAGAATTGCGCATAACGGGATTCCGGCGTAGCCAACGAGAGGAGTTGTTCTTCGCGAAGCGTGTTTTATAAGGACCCCAGCCAGATCTATCGCGTGCCGGAATTGGATGCGCTCCCGTGGCTCGAGCATGGCTTCGGCACGCGCCTCGTCGACATTCCCGCCCTTTATCGGAATCTCGCCATGCTGAAGCAGGTCCACTCCGCTACCTGTGTGCGCGCCGAAGGCCGCTCGGGATTGTTGGGCGAGGGCGATGCGCTGGTCGACAAGGCGCCCGGTACTGTGCTGGCGGTGCGCACCGCCGATTGCATTCCGATCCTGCTGGTCGACGAGCGGAACCGGGCCGTCGCCGCGGTCCACGCGGGCTGGCGCGGCACCGCCGCGCGTATCGCCCAGCGTGCAGTCGCCGCGATGCGCGACCAATTCGGCACCAAGCCCGCCGACCTGCACGCCGCGATCGGTCCCGGCATTGGCAAGTGCTGCTACGAAGTGGGGCCCGAGGTGGCGGCGCAGTTCGGAGAGCAGGGCAGGGCCCATATCGATCTCGCCGCCTCCAACTGCGCTCAAGTGATTCAGGCCGGCGTAACGCCCGGCCGGGTCTACGCGTCGAATCTGTGCACCATGTGCCGGGCCGATGAGTTTCATTCGTTCCGCCGCGACCGGGAAGCCGCCGGCCGCATGCACTCCTTCGCCGGAATCCGTCCGGCGGTACAGTAGTATAGGTAGGCGCACTTTATGTTCTCGTGGATTTGCCCGCAGTGCGGGCGTGAAGTACCTCCCTCCTATACGGAGTGTCCCGACTGCAAGGCCCGGGAAGCCGCGGCTCCTCCGCCGCCGCAACAGCCGGCGCCTCCGCCTCAACAGCCCGTGTATCAGACGGCGCCCCAACAGCCCGCCTATCCGCCGCCACCGCAGCAGCCCGCTTACCAGCCGCCGCCGGCATACCAGAACCAGCAACCTCCGTATCCACCCCAGCCACCCGCGTATCCGGCACAACAGCCCGCATACCCGCCGCAACCGGCGGCGTATGCGCCGGCGCAGGCCCACCAGGCATACGCAGCGCCTCGGCCTCGGGGCGTCCCCGGTCTGCCCACGTGGTTGCTCACTCTCCTGTTCGCGTTTGCCTTCGTAGGACTTGTCGCCGGGGTGTATTGGGCCGTGGGATTTCTCCGGGGCGGCAGTTCCAGCGCGGCCACACCGGCCAGCAACGTCGAAAGCCCTGCCGCCAAGCCAGGCGCCAAGACCAGCCCCATGCAGAAGTACATCGAAGTCTCCGGCATCCGTTTTGCCGAGGACGCGAAAAAGAAACTGGAGGTCAAGTTCACCCTGACCAACCACTCCGACGCTGACATCAGCGGCTTGGCCGGCAACGTGACCATCTGGGGCCGCACCCAGAAGTCGGAGGAGGATGCCGTCGGGACCTTCTCGTTCACCGGCGACGTCGGCCCGCAGACCTCGCGCGAATTCTCCGCGCCGCTCACCACCAGGCTCAAGGTCTACGAGCTGCCCGATTGGCAGAACGTCACCACCGATCTGCAGATCACCGCCCCCCAGTGACAATGGCATAATCGACAGAGTGAAAACGGTAGCCTCGCGCAAGAAACCCAAAGCCAAAGCTGCGGCCAAAGTGATCCGGCCCAAGAACGCCGCCCAGCGCCGGCAGCGCGTTTCCGAAATTCTCCGCGGTCTTGACAAGATGTATCCCGACGCCGCCTGCGCCCTGCATCACAGCAATCCCTGGCAGCTCCTGGTGGCGACGATTCTCTCGGCGCAATGCACGGACAAGCGTGTCAACCAAGTAACGCCGGAATTGTTTGCGAAGTATCCCACTCCCCAAGACTTCGCTGCGGTACGCCCGGAAGTCCTGGCGCAGGATATTCGTAGCACCGGTTTCTTTAACAATAAGGCGAAGTCGATCGTGGGTGCTGCCAGGCGCGTCACCACCGAATTCGGCGGCCAGGTCCCCAAGACCATCGAGGAATTGCTGACCATTCCGGGCGCGGCCCGCAAGACCGCCAACGTCGTGCTCGGCACCGCCTATGGCATCGCCTCGGGCGTGGTCGTCGACACACATGTGCAGCGCATCGCGCGCCGGCTCGATCTGACGCGCCAGACCAACCCCGTCAAAATCGAGCAGGACCTCATGAAGGTCATTCCGCGGAACAAGTGGATTCTGTTCTCCCACCAAATCATTCTTCATGGTCGGGCTTTGTGCGTGGCACGCCGTCCCAAGTGCGCCGAATGCAGCCTGAACCCCGTCTGCTACGCGCCCGACAAAACCGTCTGATCCTACAAATCTTCAACGGCCCTTTACGATCTATTTACAATGCGCCTGCACCCGCCGGCGCGCCCGCGGCGTTTAATAAGCAGGAGGATTTCAGAGATGAAATTCAGAATTCTGAGCCAATTGCTGGTTGCCGGCGCCCTCCTGGTTGGCGCGGGAGGGGCCAGCGCCACAACTACCCCTGGTGCCGCTCCGAGCGATGAGGCGCTCGCCAACCGGGTGCGGCATGAGATCGTGATGTACCCGTATTACGGGATTTTCGATAACGTCAGCTACCGCGTCGTCAACGGCAACGTGGATCTGACCGGCGCCGTCACGCAGCCCTGGAAAAAATCCGACATCGGCAAAAGCCTGCAGAAGATCCCGGGAGTCACCAGCGTAACCAATGAGCTGGAAGTTCTCCCGCTCTCTCCGATGGACAACCAGTTGCGCTTCCAGATCGCGCGGGCCATCTACCGCGATCCCAGTCTTTCGCGCTACGCCCTGCAGGCGGTGCCGCCTATTCACGTCATTGTCGATAACGGGCACGTGACCCTCGAAGGCGTAGTCAATAACGACCTGGAAAAACAAGTGGCCGGCGTTCGGGCCGCTACCGCAGGATTGAGTTTCGGACCCATCGCCAATCACCTGCGTGTCGAGAATCCCTCTACGAAGAAAGGCTAAAGTAGACCTTTCACTTTCCACCCCTGGGGCGGCCGGGCTCTGAATCGGCCGCCCGTTTTCTTTCCCCGGCGCTACAATTTGTTTTCCATGAGACTCTTCCTGGGCGTGGATGGCGGCCAGTCGAGCACTACCGCGCTCATTGGCGATGAAACCGGCCGCGTTCTCGGAACCGGCAAGGGTGGGCCCTGTAATCACGCAGCCGCCGCCGAAGGCCGGGCGAAACTGCAACGCGCGGTGCGCGAGAGCGTGAGCGCCGCATGCGCCGAGGCGCGTCTCGATGTGTCGATTGTGCATTTTGAAGCCGCGTGCTTCGGCATGAGCGGCGGACCGGACGACAAGCGCGCGATCCTCGCAGAATTGCTGCGCGCCGAGCAGTGGGTCGTCACCACAGATGCGGAAATCGCGTTATCGGGAGCGGTCGAGGCAGGGCAGGGGATCATCGTCATCGCCGGCACCGGCTCGATGGCCTTGGGACGCCGTGCCGATCGCCCGCTCGTGCGCGCGGGTGGCTGGGGGTACATCTTCGGCGACGAAGGTAGCGCCTTCGATATCGTTCGCCAAGCCGTACGAGCGGCGGTCCGCATGGAAGAAGGTTGGGGTCCCGCCACCGCGCTGCGCCAGGCGCTGCTCGAAGCGACCGAATCCCGGGATAGCAACGATCTACTGCACCGGTTTTACACGCCCGAGTGGCCGCGGGCTAAGGTCGCGGGACTGGCGCCCTTGGTCGACATCACTGCCGGAGCGGCGGACCCGGTCGCGCTGGAAATTCTGAACGCGGCAGCCCATCAGCTCGCGACGTTGGCCGGCTCGGTGCGCGCGCAACTCTGGCCGGAGGGCGCCGTCGTCGAGATCGCCTATTCCGGCGGCGTCTTCCGCAGCGCGCGGCTGCTGGAACGGTTTCGTCTCCTGGTCGAACTCGAGTCCGGCAACCGCTGTGGTCCGGCGAAGCGCACCCCCGCCGAAGGAGCGTTACAGATCGCGTGGCGCGCCGCCGGCTTGGGAGATATTCCGGCCCGCCGATAGGGACGTCAGGGCGTATTTTCAAGTTCCGATAACAGATATTATGTAAACTATTATGGCGGTCCCAAAAAAGGGCCCGGCCCCACGCTGAAATGGGACCGGGCCTATGGGAAGAAACGGATGATGAAAATTCCTTACCGGCTGCGGTTGCCTCCCCGGCTGCTGTTTCCACTTCCACCGCTATTGCGAGAGCCGCCGTTGTTTCCGCCGCGCGGCGCGCTAAAGCCCCCGCCTCCGCCATTCCCGCCGGTCCGCTCGCGCACCACCGGCGGCGAGATCGGCAGCGCCTGGGTCCGAGCCGGTGCGCTATACCGCGGCTGCTCGTTGCCCCCGCTGAACGGCGATCGCGGCGTCGTGGTGTGAATCTCGGGCATCGGGGCTCCGCGATTCACGGAGGGCCCCCGGTCGAATTCCTGTCTGGGTTGCGGCGCTTCCGTGCGTGGCGAAACGTTCGTGTCGCCGCCGAATCGGCCCCAACCCCGGGTCGCCACCGGAGCTGCCGGCTCCGTACGCGCCGCAGGCCGGCTGCTCCGCGGGTCGCCAAAACGCTGCCATCCTCCGTCATTGCGGATCGCCGGAGCCTGGGGCGTGACTTGCGGCCGCGCGATCTGCGGCGCCGCCTGGCTGAAGCCGCCCCGGTTCGGAACTGATGCCTCTGCGGCTACCCCAGGCGCGCCGAAACTGCGGCGCTGCTCATTGAACGGCACGCGCGGCGCCGGGTTGGGCTGCTGACGGGTAAAGAACCGGGTGTTTGCCGAAGGTCGCGGAGCAAACGCCGACTGGCGCTCCGAGAACTGCAGGTTGGCCCGCTCCGGCGCAACCGGGATCGGACCGCGCACCGAACTCGCTGTCCGCAATTGCTCGGCCGACGGCCGCACAAAACTGCTGAACCGCCCGGCCCGGAAATCCGTGCCGCTCACCGCCGTGAATCCGTTTTGCACGCGCGCATTTCTGTAAACATTCGTGATATTTATGTTCGTAATATTCACCGAACGGTTGACGTATGCGGGCCCGCCATAATAGCCGCGGCCCCACCACGGATGAAAGACCTCGTACGGCGCCAGAGGCACCCAACCAACGTTACCGAACGCGACACTGACTCCGCCGCCACCGAATCCGAAAAACGCCACCATCGCCGGCGACCAGTAATGCCGCACCGTCACGATGCCGGGATACCAGCACCAGCCGTAGGCCGGCTCATAGAACCAGCGTCCATAGTGATACGGCGCCCAGCCCCACGGTTCGTAGCTGACCCAAGTCCACCCGTACCAGTCTTCCCAAACCCAGCGGCCTTGCCGGTAAGGTGCCCAGTCGTCCGCCGCCAGAGGATGCCACGCGTATCCGTAGCCCGGTACGTTCACCCAATTTCCGTAGGGATCGAGATCCTCTGTGCCATAAATGCCGGGCCCGACGTACTGACCGCTCGCCGACCGCGTGAGCGTTTGATCGCGATTGTCGCTCCAGCGATCCCACTCGTCGGCTGGCAGAGCGCGCACAACCTGAAATTCGGGGTCCGACG
Source organism: uncultured Solibacteraceae bacterium (assembly GCA_964438005.1). Lineage (GTDB taxonomy): Bacteria > Acidobacteriota > Terriglobia > Bryobacterales > Bryobacteraceae > PSRJ01. The sequence continues at coordinate 82,945 of CAYTJD010000176.1, forward strand.
CCGAGCCGCGCGCCATCAGCGTCTGGCCCGAACGCACCCACTGCGAGCCGTGCGGAGAGAAGACCTCGACTTCCCCGCTCCGCGCGCTCACTTCGGTCTCGCCGGAGTCGGTCACGACAATCCGGTAAGCGCCTTGATGCGAAGGCCTTACGGACACGCTCGGAGTATCGACTTCAACATCGATATTGGAATTCCTTAAAACGCGGTAGGTTACGGTTCCGTGGGCCACCGCCATCTGATACCGGGCATATTCCAACTCGGTAAGGGAGACTTCCGCTTCTCCTCCGACCCGCAACACATTGGCACTGTCAAACTGGACTTCGGCGCGCGAATTGGCGCCCGTAGCGATGTGGTCATTGGTCAACAGCGGCGTGTTTACCGTAGCGGCGACCCACTCGCCGGAATCGCCCCGCTGCACGGAAACATCGCCTTGCACCACGCTGATCCGAGCTACGCCGCGTTTTTGATCGTCGGGATCTTGCGCGCGGGTAGGAGCGGTCAGGGCGCCGGCTAGAATCAACATTCCAGCCCAGCTCCACAGCCGCCGTGAGCAATTGCGTCGCATAATGAGCTCCCGAACTCCACCCCTATCGGGCACGGCGGATGCCAAACGAAATACTATTTATTTTCAATGGCTTGTAGTATACGTTCCAATTCGTAAGTGGCCGAAAACCACCAACGGCGGCCACGTTGAATCACCGGCTGCCGGAATCGGTTCCGATGGTATTCTACTAGTCGCTTGCTGGAGCGGATCAGGTGATCGAAGATCTTCGCCACAGTGTGATGGCGTTAGGGAAGAACCGGGGATTTGCCTTGGCCGCGATCCTTTCCCTCGCGCTGGGGATCGGGTTGAACACGACGATTTTTACCTTCATCAATGCCATTTTTCTGCAGCCGCTCCCAGTGAAGGATCTGGACCGCCTGGCCAGCGTTGTCACACTGGATGCGCGGCTGCCAGGATACCTAGGCTGTTCCTATCCGAATTATAGGGATTACCGTGACCACAACCAGTCCTTCTCTTCCCTGCTCCTATACGCCGCGATCCGCGGCAGCCTCACCGATCTCGGAGATCCGCAGCCGCTGACGTTCCAAATCGTGTCCGCGAATTATTTCGAAGGGCTCGGTGTGGCGCCGGCGCCCGGGCGGGGATTTCGCCCCGAGGAAGACACCGTGGGAGGTACGCAACAGGTTGCCGTGATCAGCCACGCGCTCTGGATGCGCCAGTTCGGCGGCGCCGTGCAGGTGGTAGGCCGAACGCTGGGCATCAACGGCAATCCTTTCCAGGTGGTGGGCGTGGCGCCGCCAGGGTTCGGAGGATTGAACCTGCTCAGTCCCGCCGACGTCTGGATCCCGGTCGCGGCATTTCGCCGCGTCTACCCCAAGGTGACGTGGATCGATGAGCGGCGGCGGCCTGTCTTCACAGTGGCGGGCCGGTTGAAGCCGGAGGCAACCTTGGCGCGCGCCGAAGCCGAGATGCAGGCGGTGGCGCAGGACCTGGAGAAGCAGTACCCTCGCGAGAACGAAGGCCGCCGCCTGAAGCTGGTCCCGCTGAACGAAACCGGCACGCCGCACGCGGAGCGCGCCACGCTGACCACGTCCGGCGCCGTGCTGATGATCGTTTCCGGGTTGATTTTGCTGATCGCTTGCGCCAATGTTGCGAACCTGTTGCTGGCGCGGGCGGCAGGACGCAACAAAGAGATTGCAGTGCGCGTCGCCTTGGGCGCGAGCCGCGGGCGGCTGGTCCGGCAGCTTCTCACCGAAGGTACGGTGCTCGCGCTGAGCGGTGGCGCGCTCGGACTACTGCTGGCACGATGGGCGGCGATCGGATTGTGGACCCTGCGCCCTCCGTCATTCCGCGCGGCGACATTTCAGATCGTGCTCGACGGGCGGGTGCTGGGCTTCACGCTGCTGGTCTCGTTGCTGACCGGCATCGTGTTCAGCTTGTTTCCCGCGCTGCGCGCCACGAATCCGGATCTGGCCACCGATTTGAAAGAGCGGGCCAGCCAGCCCGCGTCGGGACTCAGCAGCCGGCGGCCGCGCTCGCTCCTGGTAGCCTCGCAGGTGGCGCTGTCGGTGGTAGCCCTGATCGGCGCCGGACTGTTCATTCGCAGCTTGCGCAACGCCGAAGAGGCCGATCCGGGCTTCGATGCGGCGCATTTGGGGACAGTTTCGTTCGAGATGGCGGAACGGAGTTACAGCCGCGACCGAGGCCACGCTTTCCAGCGCCGGGCGCTGGACGAAGTCTCGCGCGTTCCCGGCGTAGCGGCGGTGGCGCTCTCGCGCGATCCGCTGTTCCTGGTGCGGTTCTCGCAGACGGTGGTCATGGCCGAAGATCCACGCCCGGGTGAAGGCCGGCTGGTGCTGGCCAGTTCTGTCTCGCCAAACTATTTCGCGACGACGGGCATTGCCCTGCTCCGCGGCCGGGATTTCAGCCTGGCGGACACGCCCGATTCGGAGCGCGTCGCGATCGTCAACGAAGCGGCGGCGGCGCGTTTCTGGCCGAATCAGGATCCGGTCGGACAGCGCCTGCGGTTTTCCGGTAACGATACGCCGGTGGAAATCATCGGGATCGCCCGGAACGCGAATTATCTCGCGCTCGGCGAGAAGCCTCTCGCGCTGGTCTACACGTCGATGATGCAGGAATATGACAGCCCCACCACGCTGGTGTTCCGAAGCAGCGGAGACCCGGAAGCGGTGGAAGGCACGGTGCGGCGCACGGTGCAGGCGCTCGAACCCAACCTGTTGCTGCGCGCCGACACGGTGCGCGCGGTGATCGATGCGTCGCTGTGGGCGCCGCGGCTTTCCGCCGGTTTGCTGGCCATCTTCGGACTGCTGGGACTGGTGCTGGCCACGGTGGGCGTCTACGGCGTGGTTTCCTATTCGGTCAACCAGCGAAGGCGGGAGATTGGCGTGCGCATCGCGATGGGGGCGACGGGAGCGGATGTCCAGGCGCTCATTCTGCGGCAGGGCCTGGCAGTGGTGACGGTGGGCGTGGTGGCGGGTCTGCTGATCGCGCTGGGCGCTTCACGCGCCGTACGGAGTATGCTGTTCGTGACCAGCCCACGCGACGCGCTGACATTTATCCTGGTGCCTTCGATCTTGATTCTGGCGGCGATCCTGGCGTGCTGGCTCCCGGCGCACCGGGCGACGCGGATCGATCCGGCGATCGCGCTACGCGAGGAGTAGCACGTTAGCCTTGCACCAGGATGCGCTGCAGCCAAGGGACGACGTAGCGGCGGCCGGTGGACGGCATCTGGTGCCCGCCGTCGATCAAGTGGAACTCGACATCGGAGGCGCGGCGGCGGAGGCGTTCCGCGTATTGGCTTGTGACTTCGGGCTTGTAATACTCGTCCCCGCTTCGGGCAATGTGCAGCAGCGCGGCGCGGACGGGCTGGTAGGAGCCGGTGTCCCAGTCGCCGGGCAGACCGCCGCAGATGGCGATGACGCCGCGCACTGCCTCCGGGCAGGTGGCCGCGAAGCGATAGTTGAGTCCGACCGGCTGCGAGAAACCAACCAGCACCCGGCGCTCGGACGGGATACCGAACTGCGCGCCCGCTTCGCGAAGGACGTGCGACACCATATCGTGATGCAGGCGGACCGATTCGGCGGAGTGCCGGCTGGTGACCCAGCCGTAGCCGACGTCGCGGTTCGGCGGCGGGAGAAAAAACGGGTACGGACCTTGTAGAGAAACAAGCACCGGCGCGGAGTCGAACAATCGCCCGGTGAGCTGCAACATAATCTCGGGATTCATCCCGAACCCATGCAGGGTCACCACCAGCGGAGTTTCCCTGGTGATGGCTTCCGGCGTTTGCAGCAAATAGTGGCAGTCCAGCCGGGCGGAGAAGGTGTGGTCCGTCGCATGAGCCATCTCTTCAGATCTAACACGGACCGACTAGAATCAGATTTGGTCCTCGTTCAGAACGTCTCGAAGTTGTACCGGTTGTATCCGCGGCCGGTAGACCGTTTGCGCGAGCTGTTTCCCGGCAGCCAACCGCGCCATACGGATTTCTGGGCGCTCCGCGAAGTCAGTTTTCACGTCGAAGCGGGCGAAACGCTGGGAGTGGTGGGACCCAACGGCTGCGGGAAAAGCACGTTGCTGCAAATTGTCTGCGGCATTCTGCAGCCGACCTCGGGTCGCGTGGTAACGCGCGGCCGGATCGCGGCGCTGCTGGAACTGGGGGCGGGTTTTAATCCTGAATTCACGGGCCGCGAGAACGTGTATTTGAACGGCGAGATTCTCGGCCTGAGCCGCACGGAGATCGACAAGGCCCTGCCGGCGATCGAGGCCTTCGCCGAAATCGGCGAATTCATCGAGCGCCCGGTGAAAGAATATTCCAGCGGAATGTACGTGCGGCTGGCGTTTGCGACGGCGATTCACGTCGACCCGGAAATCCTGATCGTGGACGAAGCGCTGGCAGTCGGTGACGCGGTCTTTGCCAACCGCTGCGTGCGCAAGTTCCAAGAATTGCGCGAACGGAAGATCACGGTGTTGTTCGTGTCGCACGATCTGGGACTGGTGAAGCAGCTTTCCGATCGGGCGATTCTGCTGCTGCATGGCCGCATCGAAGCCGAGGGAGCGCCGCGCGACGTGATCAACCGATATATCGGGCTGGTGCTCGAACAGCAGGCGCCGCAGATTCAGAAGGACGACCGCGTATCGGCCAGCTTCCGCCACGGGGACGGATCGAGCGAAGTGCTCGCCATTGAGATCTTGAACGCGCGCGGAGAGCCGGCGAGCGGCGTCGCAAGCGGCGAGTGCATCACGGTGCGGGTCCGGTCGCGCTTTCACACGGCGAAGTCGGACCCGATGGTGGGAATTCTGATTCGCACTCGCATCGGCCTGGAGGTCTACGGGACCAACACGCGCATCGAGCAGCTTTCCCTGGGCGATTTTCAACCCGGCGACGAGCTGGAAGTGGATTTCCAAATGGAATGCTGGCTGACGCCGCAAACCTACACGCTGACGGTGGCCACGCAGAACGCCGACGGCACCAGCCACGATTGGCTGGACGATGCGATCGCATTCGACGTCGTAGACCGGAGGATCGCGGCAGGCGTTGCCAATTTGCGGGCACAGATTCAATGGCGCGTATCACGGTAAAAGTCCATCCGCGCGCGAGGCGGACGGCGATCACCGGCCGATTGGGCGAAGCCTATAAGCTCGATTTAGCCGCGCCGCCAGTAGACGGAAAAGCAAACGAAGAGTGCATCGAATTTTTCGCGAAGCTGGCTTGTGTACCAACGGGACAGGTCCGTATCGTCACGGGCCAGACGGGAAGGATGAAAGTTGTAGAGGTCGCAGGCATTGCACAGGAAGATCTGGAACGCCGTCTCGCGGGCACACTGCGGCCGCGAGGAGAGGCTGAAACGTGACATTGCGGGGCGGCCGGGCTACGAGATCTTCAAATCCCGCGGACTTATCGCCGTGCGTTGTCGGCCGCCCAATGGTTTGAGTCGCATCTACAGGGCCAGCGGTCTCGCTTTTTGGCGCTACAGTAACCCTCGTTTCGATGC
>CAYTJD010000177.1:0-93971 GCA_964438005.1 uncultured Solibacteraceae bacterium
GGATTCTGCTTCAGCATCTCCTCGGCCTGCGTGGCGGCATCGCGCAAGCGGTTGGTTGAGATATAGAGTTCGGTCAGATCATCGAGGACAACCTTGGAGGAGGGGTCGAGTTTGAGCGCTTCCTGGTAAAACTGAATCGCCTTAGAAATATACTCCCGGCTACTTCCGGACGAGCCCGCCAGTTCCGTATAGAGGCGGCCCATGGCAAAGTTGTAATAAGCGCCGGCCCGTTTATCGGCGGGCCCGTTGGCGGTTGCGCCCGGTGTCTGGGCGTACAAAAGGCACCCCAACCCGGCACCCAGGAGAAGCGCTTTACCGAAGCGAGTCATGCAATTAACTTTCTTTCGACCAACGGGAGGACCCAGAAAAGGTCGAACATCAACGTATTCATTGTATAACGGTCGTGGCGCCGGTGAAGGCTTGTGACCGAGGCGTACTCCCAAGGCAAACTGACGCCTCGTATGCCAGACGCGGCGGAGCGACCGTTGGTTGCAATTGCGGGTGCGACGGGCACGGGCAAGAGTACGCTCGCGGTGGCGGTGGCGGAGGCGCTCGGCGGCGAGATCGTCAACTGCGACTCGCTTCAGGTTTTCCGCCACTTCGATATCGGGACCGCCAAACTGCCGGAGTCGGAGCGGCGTGGAATTCCTCACCACTTAATCGACATCGTGAACCCGGATGAGGTTTTCACCGCGGGCGACTACGCGCGCCGGGCGCGGGCGACGCTCGTTGAGATTTCGGCTCGCGGACATCTGCCGGTGCTCTGCGGGGGCACGGGCTTTTATCTGCGGGCCCTGATTACGGGCCTATTCGAAGGGCCTGCCCGCGATGAGGCGCTGCGCAAGCGGCTGGCTGCGCGGGAACAGCGGCGCCCGGGCAGTTTGCACCGGCTGCTGTTACGGCTGGATTCCGCGGCGGCGCACAAGATTCATTCTCACGATGTGCCGAAGGTGACGCGCGCGCTGGAGGTCTGCCTGGTGGCGCGCCGACCGGTGACCGAATTGTTTCGCACAGGGCGCCAGGCGCTGGAAGGATATCGCGCGCTGAAGCTGGTTTTGAATCCCGATCGGGAGGCTCTGTACGATCGGCTCGACGCGCGGTGCGGCGCGATGTTCGCCGGCGGGTTGCTGGAAGAAGTGCAACAGATCCTGAATCTCGGGTACTCCGCGAGCGTGAAACCGTTTGAGTCGCATGGCTACAAGCAAGCGCTGCAGTTGGTCCGCGGCGAGTTAACGCGGGAACAGGCGGTCGAGCAGGCGCAGCGCAACACGCGCCGCTATGCGAAACGGCAAATAACCTGGTTCCGCCACGAGCCTTCGGTGGAATGGATTTCCGGCTTCGGCGACGATCCCGAGGTGAGCGGGCGAGTGCTGGTACGTATTCACGAATTTCTTAACAACTGAGACGAAGAAACTTCGGAACATTTTTGAGGGTCTCTCGTCTTACCTGTTGTTAACGGGATCTCGCAAACAAAACCTAATCTGAGAGGGATACGGGAAATGAAGAAGAATATCTTACTGGCTATTGGTGTGGCTGCGCTCGCGGTGGCCGGCGCCAGCGCCAAATCTTATTCGGTCACTCTATATGAGCCGGCGGTGCTCGGGAACATGACGCTCAAAGCGGGTGACTACAAGGTGGAAGTGAACGACCAGAAGGCGGTACTGACGAACGGGAAGACGCGCTGCGAGGCACCGGTGAAGGTGGAGAGCGCGGATATGAAATACTCCAGCACGACCGTGCGTTTCGGTAATGGCGACGGCAAAATGCACGTGCAGGAAATCCATATCGGCGGATCGAAGACGAAGCTCGTATTCAATGAATAACGAAAGTTAGGGCGGCGCCGGTTACGGTCCGAGCGCCGCCGCTTATACCGTCGGCTACACTGGTATTGGATGCGACGGTACCTGGCCGCGATGGCGCTGGTTTGCGGCGCCCTTCATGCCGAGACGGTTTTGGCCCTTCCGTTTTTCAATCACTCCAAATCAAACCTGGATTGGATCGGCGAAAGCATTTCCGAATCGCTGCATGATTCGCTGGCATCCGAGGGCCTTCTGGTGCTCGATCGGGAGGACCGGTTGGAGGCGTACCGGCGGCGGTCGCTGCGGCCGGGAGTGGAACTGACGCACGCATCGATCATCAAAGTCGGGCAGGCGTTGGATGCGTCGAGCGTCATCTACGGCTCCTACGAACTGGTTCCTCCGGCAGCGGGCGAGACGGGCAGCGGTGCGCTGCGCGTGACCGCGCGCATACTGGATCTGAAGCGGCTGCGGCAGTTTCCGGAATTCACCGAAGTGCGCGCCCTGGACGATCTGGCGGCGCTGGAAGCTCATCTGGGCTGGCGGGCCCTGCAGTATCTGACTCCCAAGAGCGTGCCGGACGAGCAGGAATTCATGCGGGAACGGCCGCCGGTGCGGCTGGACGCGGTGGAAAGTTATATCCGCGGATTGCTGGCGCAAACTCCCGAACAGCGGCAGCGCTTCTTCACGCAGGCCGCGCGTCTGGACGAGCATTACTCCGCCCCGAGCTATCAGCTGGGAATGACGTACTGGGCCAACAAAGATTACCACGTGGCCGCGACGTGGCTGGCCCGCGTTGACCACTCGAATCCGCACTATCTAGAAGCGCAATACTTCCTGGGGCTGTGCTGGTATTACGGCGGCGATTTCGCCGGCGCCGAGCACGCCTTCCAACTGGTGGCGGCGGCGGTGCCGCTCAACGAGGTCTTCAACAATCTAGGGGCCGCGCAGAACCGCCGCAACAATCCGGAGGGAGCGATTGCGAATTTTCAGAAGGCGCTGGAAGGCGACAGCTCCGACCCGAACTATCACTTCAACCTGGGGTACGCCTACTGGAAGGCGGGACGATTTGCGGATGCGGTAACCAGCCTGCGGCTTACGGTGGAGCGGAACCCCGGCGATACGGAAGCCACGTCACTGCTAGGCCGCGCGCTGAAGCGCGATGGGGCGAGGCCGGGTGATCCGAGATCGGAAGCGCGGGAACGGCTGAAAACCAACTACGACGAGGCGGCGTACCGGCAGCTTCAGGCGGAATTGCAAGGGAAGCCGTAAGGGCCGCCTCGAATCGGTATAGAATGTTGGTTCTCAACGGAGACCGTATGAAACAGCTCTACGTTTTCTCACTGCTGGCCGCGTGCGCGTGGGCTCAGCCCGCCGGCTCGGCCCCCACCTCCGGCCTCGAGCCCGGCCTGTACGCGGTGATCAACACGTCGATGGGGACGATTACGGCGAAACTGTTCGAGCAGGAGGCGCCGTTGAACGTGCGCAACTTCGTGGCGTTGGCGCGCGGCACCAAGGCGTGGAAAGATCCGAATACGGGTGCGATGGCGGCCAAGCCCCTGTACAACAACATCACGTTTCATCGCGTGATCCCGAATTTCATGATTCAAACGGGAGATCCGACAGCCACTGGGGCGCACGACTGCGGCATCAAGATCAAGGATGAGATCGTGCCGAGCCTCAAGTTCGACCGGCCAGGCCGCCTGGGCGTGGCGAACATTGGCGCGCCGAACACCGGCGGCTGCCAGTTCTTCATCACCGAGGTGGCATATCCGTCGCTCGATCCCGCGCCGGGAAATAGCGGATACACCATCTTCGGCCAGGTGGTGGAGGGGCAGGATTTCGTGAGTAAGATCGCGCGGGTGCCGCGCGACGCCAATGACAAACCGCGCACGCCGGTAAAGCTGGTGAGCGTGACCATCAAGCGGATCGGGCCCGAACCGGCGCCTGCAGGGGCGAAAAAAGCGCCCGCTACGAAGAAGTAGCGGTTCCCGCTACGCGTGCGCAGCCACCTGACGCAGCACATAAGGCAGAATGCCGCCGAACCGGTAGTATTCCACCTCTTGCGGCGTGTCCACGCGAATGTCGGCGGTGAACTCGGTTGCCGAGCCATCGGCGGCGACGGCGCGCACCTGGGCATGACGTTTGCCGCCGCCGTTTAACAGCGCGGAGCGAACGCCGGTGATATGGAAGGTCTCCTTGCCGGTCAATTTCAGGCTGGCGGCGTTGTCGCCGGCGCGGAACTGGAGCGGCAACACGCCCATTCCGACGAGGTTGGTGCGGTGAATGCGTTCAAAACTCTCGGCAATGACCGCTTTCACGCCGAGCAGCGCGACTCCCTTGGCGGCCCAGTCGCGCGACGAGCCGGAACCGTACTCCTTGCCTGCGATGATCAACAGAGGCACGCCTTCCTTTTGATACTGCATGGACGCGTCGTAGATGAACATCTGCTTGCCGTCGGGAAGGTGGATGGTCCACCCGCCTTCGGTTTCCGGGGCCAGTTGGTTGCGCAAGCGAATATTGGCGAGCGTGCCGCGCACCATCACCTCATGGTTTCCGCGGCGCGCGCCGTAGGAATTGAAGTCTTTCGGCTGGACCCCCTGGCCGATGAGGTATTGTCCGGCGGGGGTGTCCTTGGGAATGGATCCTGCCGGCGAGATATGGTCCGTGGTTACGGAGTCCCCTAACATCGCGAGGACGCGCATGGACGCGAGATCGGAGACGGATTTCTCCGGATCGACCATGTGATCGAAGTAAGGTGGTCTCTTGATGTAAGTGGAGTGATCGTCCCAGCGGAAGATCTCGCCTGTCGGCACCGGCATGCCCTGCCAGTTCTGGTCGCCGTCGAAAGCGCGCGCGTATTCCTGCTGGAACATTTCGCGGTGGACGGCGGCGCGCACGGTCTGTTGCACCTCTTCATTGGAGGGCCAGATATCGCGGAGGTAAACCGGCTTGCCTTGCGGATCGGTGCCCAAAGGTTCGGTGGTCAGGTCGATATCGATGCGGCCGGCGAGGGCGTAGGCGACCACCAGCGGCGGCGAGGCGAGGTAATTCGCCTTCACCAACGGGTTGATGCGGCCTTCAAAGTTGCGGTTGCCACTCAACACGGCCGCCACGACCAGGTTCTCTTTCTGCACGGCCTGGGTGACGGGGTCGAGGAGCGGCCCGCTGTTGCCGATACAAGTGGTGCAGCCGAAACCAACCAAATGGAAATTCAATTTCTCAAGGTAAGGCAGCAGGCCGGCTTCCCGGTAGTAATCGACCACGACCTTGGAACCGGGCGCGAGGCTCGTTTTGACCCAAGGCTTGGCGTGCAGACCGCGTTCCACGGCTTTTTTCGCAAGCAGACCGGCCGCCAGCATAACCGAGGGGTTCGAGGTGTTGGTGCAACTGGTAATGGCGGCGATCACCACCGCTCCATTGTTCAGCGTGACGTTCTGACCGTTGATCGCGGCGGCAACGCTCCTGGCGGGGCCGCTGAACGCGGTGGCGAAGTTCTTTTTGACATCGGGCAGTTCGACGCGGTCCTGCGGCCGCTTGGGTCCGGCCATAGAAGGATGGACGTCGGCCAGGTCGAGTTCCAGCGTATCGGAGTAGGAGGGATCGGTGGTGGTGTCGGTGCGGAACAGGCCCTGCTCTTTGGTGTACGCCTCGACCAGGGCGATCAAGTCGGCGGGACGGTTGCTGAATTTCAGATAGGCGAGGGTTTCCTGATCGACCGGGAAGAAGCCCATGGTGGCGCCGTATTCGGGGGCCATGTTCGCGACGGTGGCGCGGTCGGCCAGGCTGAGTGCGCTGAGGCCCGCTCCGTAGAATTCTACAAACTTGCCGACCACGCCTTTCTTGCGCAGAATTTGCGTGATGACCAGCACCAGGTCGGTTGCGGTAGCGCCTTCTTTGAGCTTGCCGTGCAGTTTGAAACCAACCACGGGCGGCAGCAGCATGGAAATCGGCTGGCCGAGCATGCAGGCCTCGGCTTCGATACCGCCGACGCCCCAACCGAGCACGCCCAAGCCGTTGACCATGGTGGTGTGGGAATCGGTGCCGACCACCGAATCGGGATAGGCCTGGCCGTTGCCGCGGAAAACCACGGAAGCCAGATACTCCAGATTCACCTGGTGCACGATGCCGGTATCGGGCGGCACCACGCGAAAATTCTGGAACGCCGTTTGGCCCCAGCGCAACAAAATGTAGCGCTCCTTGTTGCGCTGGAATTCCAAAATCGCGTTCAGCTGAAACGAATCCGAGGTGCCGAAATGGTCGACCTGCACGGAGTGATCGATCACGAGATCGGCGGGGAGGAGGGGATTGGCGCGCTTGGGATCGGCGCCCATCTGGCGCAGCGCGTCGCGCATGGCGGCGAGATCGACCACGGCGGGGACGCCCGTGAAGTCTTGCAGCAGGACTCGGGCGGGCATGAAATTGATTTCCTTATCGACGGCGCCCGCGGCGCCTTTGGCGACAAAACTGATATCCTCGGCGGTCACGCGCCGCCCGTCTTCGTGGCGGAGCAGATTCTCCAGCAGGATCTTGGTGGAAAACGGCAGCCGCGACACGGCGCCGGCACCTGATTGTTCTACCGCGCTCAGCCGGAAATATTCGTATTCATTAGAGCCCACGCGCAGCTTCGCCGCCGCGCCGAAACTATTATTTGGCATCATCCTGATTATATCCGGCTACTTGCGCGCGCCCTGCTGCGCGCGCGGCAACACTTGCACCGTCACGTTCTTGTTAATGGAATGGCCGGCCTCGTCTTCGGCGAATAGGGTGTATACGGTGTCCTGCTTCGGCGAAATTTCGACGCAGTGGCTGAATGCCGGGTATACGCCCTCGACCTCCGGCTCCGTCCGCACGGACTTCGCGCCGACCACGCTGTAACAGAGGCGCGCGGATTTTCCGCGCTGGATGGCGGCGGGAGCGGCATAGAGATCGAGAATCCGAAACCCGCCGATCAACTCGAGCGTGCGGCGGGCTTCAGCCGATTCCTTCTCGGCGCGCTGGCGCTCGACCTCGCGGACGCGCTCGCGGCGCGTGTAGAACACCCAGGCGTCATAGAGGACCACGGCTAAAACGGCGAGCGAAAGAAACGGAAGAACGCGGCGGAGTTTCGCGATGGCCGGCAAAATCAGCCTCCTGGGAACAGTTTACCGGCTGCCCTACTCGCCCATCGCTTTTATGATGACGCGCTTGGAGCGCTGGCCGTCAAACTCCGCGTAATAGATCTGCTGCCACGGGCCAAAATCCAGTTTGCCCTTGGTCACCGGGACGATCACTTCGTGATGCACCAGCAGGCTTTTCAGATGGGAATCTCCGTTGGTTTCGCCCGTGCGATGGTGGCGGTAGTTCTGTCGAAATGGGGCAAGCCCTTCGAGCCACTCGTCGATATCGGCGATCAGGCCGTCTTCGGCGTCGTTGACCCAGACGCCGGCGGTGATGTGCATAGCCGAAACCAGGATCATCCCGTCCTGAATTCCACTTTTGTCCAGCGCTTTTCCCACTTGAGGCGTAATATTTACATATTCGCGATGTTTCTTGGTGTGGAAAGTTAGATATTCGGTATAGAATCTCATAGCGCGATCTTACATCCAAGCTCGCTATGGAGACCGGACGGATTCTGCTGGTGGACGATGAAGCGGCGCTGCTCAAGATGATGAAGGTGTACCTGGAGCGCCAGGGCTATCCCGTGAGCACTTCCTCCACCACCGGGCAGGCGTCGGCGATGATCGACGGCGAGCCGTTGTCGTACGCAGTTGCGGTTCTGGACGCGACCATGGACGGATTGAGCATGGAGGAACTGGCTCTGAAGATGCTGCAGGCGAATCCTTCGCTGCGCGTGCTGGCCACCAGCGGGTATCCTGTGGACGTGAGCCGGTTGGAGACTGCCGCGCCGGGGCGCGTCGCCTTCCTGCACAAACCGTTCACGCCGGTAATGCTGGCGGAGACGATCCGGGGGATGCTTGCCGCGGAAACAAAAGAAAAGGGAATTTGATCTGACGCAGGAAGTGAAAGCGATCGCGCGGGAGCGCGTGGGCCGCATTCCTCCCGGGAAAACAATCGAACCCAAGGCTTCGCGCAAGAAACCAAAACACCCCAAGCGCGCCGAAGAGGGATTATCGTGAGCGGATCGCGCTTCGCGCGCGGCCCGGCTACCGCAGATTGGTCGCGGCGCGAATTCCTGGCATTCGGATGGCTGCCGTTCTTGCGTCGCAAGCACATCAGCCTGGCTGGCGCGCGTTTCCGGATTTTGCGGAATGGTCGTGACCATCGCCATTTCCTGCTGATTCATGGGAACGAAGAGACGGCGCGCGCGGTGCTGACCCGGTTCCTGGAAACGCAAGAAGGCACCGCGTATCTCATCGAGAGCCAGACGCGGAATGTGCCGGTGGACTCGGGGGAGATCGATCCGAACCGAATGTTTTCGCGCATGGGCGCGGAAGCCAGTCTGAAAAGCCTCAATCCGGGTTGGACCGAAGGACAGTTGGAACACGCTCTGCAGGTTCTCGATCGCGGGCGCGAGCATCTGTTGCGGTCGCTGCTGCCCCGGGGCCCCAAGCTGATTTTCGCGCTGCACAACAACTCGGAGAATTATTCCGTTGCGGATGAGGCGCCGGTGAGCGACGCTACCTCGCTGCGCGAGCCAGGCAATCCACACGCTTTTTTTCTCTGCACCGATCCAGCCGATTACGCGACTCTCTCCCAATCCGGGTATAACGTCGTGCTGCAGCACCAGAAGCCGGCGGCCGATGACGGGTCGCTGTCGCATCTGTGCGCGCAGGGCGGCGTGCGCTATCTGAATCTCGAGGTCCGGCTGGGGGACGCCGACCGGCAACTCGAGATGCTGCGGTGGGCGAACTGGAGTCTGCCGTAACCGGCCGCGCCGGTGCTACAGTGTATAGTTCTGTACTAAAATCACCTCCCTGGTAGAACACTGGGCGAGTCCGAGGAGAAATGCGGAATGAGTGAAGTGCTCACAGGAGCCGAGTTTAAGAAACAACTGCGCGAAGGGAAGCCGAAGATGGGGCTGTTCCTGAATTCGCACAGTCCGACGGTAGCCGAGCAGCTGTCGCATAGCGGTTATGACTGGCTGTTGGTGGATACGCAGCACGGGCCGATGGGCAATCTGGAGTTGTCGGCCATGTTGGCGGGAATCGCCAACGGAGGCGCCAAGTCGATGGTGCGCGTGGCCGGATACCACGATCGCGGCGGCATTCAACAAGCTCTCGATATGGGGGCCGACGGTGTGCTCGTACCCTACATCAACACCGCCGAAGAAGCGCGGCAGGCCGTAAGCTGCGCGCGGTATCCTACCGCCGGTACCCGGTCCGTGTACTTTCCGCAACGCAGTATGAACCGTGCCGGGCTGTTGGGCTATGCCGGGGCGGCCAATGAGAACGTGATTCTGGCGCTGCAGGTGGAAACCGCGTCTTGTATCGAAAACATCGATTCCATCGCGGCCGTGCCCGGCGTCGATCTGCTGTTCCTGGGGCAGAACGACCTTTGCATGTCGATGGGGCTGTACGAAAAATACAAGTTCCCGGACATGTATACCTCGCCGGAGCTAGGCGCGGCGACCGACAAACTCAAAGCGGCCGCGAAGAAGAACAACGTGATTCTCGGCCTGTTCCTGTTCGGGACGGCGCGCGTGGGCGAGTTCCTCGATAAGGGCTTCCCGTTCATCAGCATCGGCAACGATCTGCACCACATCCTGACGCAGGCAGGCGCCTATGTGAAGGACATGGAGGAGGTCTCCAAGCAGAAGGGCAAGAGCTGGGGCCGGCGGCCGACAGCTCTGTTCTAGCGGCGGGGCCAATCCCTGACGGGGCGCCGTTTGTGCCCGGTCTATATGCTCAGCCAGAAGCTGCGCGAATGCGGGGTGGTGGGAGCCGGCGGCGCCGGATTCCCCACCTACGTGAAGGCGCAGTCGCAGGTTGAGTTTGTGATTGCCAACGGCGCCGAATGCGAGCCGCTAATCCACAAGGACGCGGAGCTGATGAAACACTACGCGCCGGGCATTGTGGCGGGGATGCATTCCATGATGGAGGCAACCGGAGCGCGCGCGGCCAAGTTCGGCATCAAGACGAAGAACGCCGAGTCTATCGAAGCAGTCAAGGCGCACCTTGACGCCGCTCGCGCCGATCTGGTCACTCTCGGCGACTATTACCCCTCCGGCGACGAATACGAACTGGTATACGCGGCGACCGGCCGGCTGATTCCGCCGGCAGGAATTCCACTGCAGGTGGGATGCGTGGTCAACAACGTGGAGACGCTGTACAACGTCTCGCTGGCCGAAAGGGGCATACCGGTCACGGAAAAATTTCTCTCCGTGTGTGGCGCGGTGAAGAAGCCGAAGAGTTTCTGGGCGCCGGTCGGGACGCCGTTTCGCGACCTGGTGAAGGCTGCCGGCGGCGCGACGGTCGCCGACTACGGCATGTTTGTGAGCGGCATCATGATGGGCACGCTGACTTTCGATCAAGACGACGTGGTGACCAAGACCACAGGCGGCTTGATCGTGCTGCCGCGCGAGCACTACCTGATGTCGCGCCGTACGCGGTCGCAGCAGGAGATGAATCACATCGGCAAGTCGGCCTGCGACCAGTGCAGCTACTGTACCGAATTCTGTCCGCGTTATCTGCTGGGTTATGAGGTAGTGCCACACAAGGTGATGCGCAGCCTCGGATTCACCGCCACCGGGGCGGAGATCTGGAACCAGTGGGCCGAGTTGTGCTGCTCTTGCGGCCTATGCACGCTCTACGCATGCCCCGAAGATCTCTATCCCAAGGAAGCGTGCGACCAGGGAAAACAAGACCGCCGCGCGGCGGGACTGAAGTTCACGCAGCAGCGGCCAGTCGAAGTGCATCCGATGAAGGAGTACCGGAGGGTGCCGCTGGCCCAGTTGCGCAAGCGGCTGCAAGTGGAAGAATACGAGCGCGAAACGCCGTTCGCCGAAGAGCGGCCGCGCCCGGGCCAGGTTCGCATTAAGATGCGGCAGCACGCCGGAGAGGCCGCCGCGCCCTGCGTTGGCGAAGGAAGTACGGTGAAGAAAGGACAGGTGGTGGGGCGCGTGGAGGAATCGAAGCTGGGCGCGGACGTGCACGCCAGCATCGAGGGCATGGTGCGCCGGGTCACGCCGGAATTCGTCGAAATCGGGGCATAGACGATGGCAAAGAATTCGATCGGACTGGTTGAACTCACCAGCATCGCGGCCGGTTACCAGGTGACCGACGCCATGCTGAAGGCGGCCGATGTGAGCGTGGTGCTTTCACGCTCCATCTGTTCGGGCAAGTACATGGTGATGGTGCGCGGCGACGTGGCCGCGGTGGAGGCGGCGGTCGCGTCCGGCACGCGGGCCGGCCACTTCTCGGTGATCGACACGTTTGTGATTCCGAACGTGCACGAATCCGTCTTCCCGGCGCTTAGCGGCATAACGAAAGTGGAAGGGTTGGAAGCGCTCGGCATTGTGGAGTCGTTCTCGGTCGCGTCGTTGATCGAAGGCGCGGATGCGGCCGTGAAAGCCGCCAACATTCAACTGATCGAGATTCGCCTGGCGATGGCGCTGGGCGGGAAAGCGTTCGTCACTCTGACTGGCAGTGTCGCGGCGGTGCAGAGCGCCGTGGACGCAGGCGCGCAGATTGTCGGCGCCAAGGGAATGCTGGTGAACAAAGTGGTGATCGCCAGCCCGCGTCCGGAACTGCTCAACGAGATGATCTAATCCGTAGCATCGGCGATCTCGTCGCCGGTCAGTGCTACTGCTTCATCTGTGGGTCCCAGTGTTCGTCGGCCTTGCCGTCGACGATGCGCCACATGTCGAACCAGGTGGTGGTGTAGGGGTTGCCTTTGCCGTCTTTGCGGTTGGAAACGGTAACGACCGTAACTACGTCGCCGTCGGCGAGCACCGCGACCACTGGGGCGGTCAGCTTATCGCAGGTAGCCGTCTTCGGCCGCGTGCCAAAAAACTTCACCACGCCGGCCCTTCCCGAACCGACGAGGGGGTTGTGTTGCAGGTAGCGCTCGGTGAGCCACTTATCGGCCTCATCCCAGTGATTGCACTGCAGCAGGTCTTTCTCGATGTGATAGGCGGCCTGCTTCATGGTATTCAGCTTCTTGTTTTTGTCTTTGAAGAGCGCTTCGACGTCGTCGGCGGGCTTCACCGGTTCCTGCGCGACGGCGGCCATGCCCGCCAGTAAAGCGGCAAACGCAAACGGAACAGCTACACGAATTTTCATGCGTACTATCGTAATGGCGCGGGCGCGATCGGCGCAAATAATGCCGGTGATACAATTGGCCGCTATGGACATGTCAGCCGCCGCAAATCGCCGCCGCTTCCTGCGGTTTCTCGCGGGGAGCCCGCTGTTCGCCCAGGCCTGGTCGCAGCAACCCGGCGGCGTCATCGCCAGCGCAAAAGATGGCCTCAGCCTTATGGATTTCGAAGAGGCCGCGCGCAAGGTGCTGCCGCCGGCACACTGGGGGTACATGGCGTCGGGCGTCGATGACGACTACACCCAGAAGATGAACCGCGAAGGGTTCAAGCGTTTTCAGCTCCGGCCGCGGCGGCTGGTGGATGTCAGCAAAGTCGATCTGAAGACCGAGATCTTCGGCACGGCATGGGAATCGCCCATCTTTCTGTGTCCCGTCGGCGGGCAGCGCATGTTTCACCCGGAAGGCGAAGTGGCGGTGGCGCGGGCGGCCAAGGCCAAGAAGACCACACAGATTCTTTCGAGCGCAACGTCGATGGGCGTGGAAGACGTGGCGCGCGCTCTTGGCTCCCCGCTCTGGTACCAGCTTTACATGCCGGTGCGCTGGGAAGGAACCGAGAAGCTGGTGCGCCGCGTGGAAGAGGCCGGATGCCCGGCGCTGGTCTGGACCGTCGACCTGCTGGGCGGACGAAATCTGGAAACGGCGGAACGATTCCGGCGCCTCGACACGCGCGAGTGCGTGGCGTGCCACTCCAGCGAACGCGGCGGACGCGCAGTCGGTGAGATGCCGATGTTCAAAGGGATCGAAGGCGGGATGAACCCGAACACGGCAAACTGGGAATATTTCGACCGCCTGCGCAAACTGACGAAAATGAAGCTCCTGCTCAAGGGGCTCGACACACGCGAGGATGCGCGCCTGGCGCGCGAGCACGGCGCCGACGGCGTGATTGTTTCCAACCACGGCGGCCGCGCCACGGAGACGGGACGCAGCACCATCGAGGCGCTGGGCGAGGTGGTGGACGCGGCAGGCAGCCAGGTGCCGGTGCTCGTCGACGGAGGCTTCCGGCGTGGTACGGATGTGTACAAGGCGCTGGCGCTGGGCGCGCGCGCGGTGGGCATCGGCCGGCCGTATGTCTGGGCGCTGAGCGCGTTCGGCCAGGAAGGGGTGGAGCGTGTGCTCGATATTCTGCGCGCCGAGCTGCAATTGACGATGCGCGAGTGCGGCACGCCCTCGATCAAACAGATCACGCGCGCTTCGATTATGCCTTCCGAAACGCGCCTGCTGTAACCTCAGCTCCCCATTCGGGGTCTAGAAAGAAGGGGCGCACGCCCAGGCCGCAGACCACGCTGGTGGGGCGATGTCCCCAGCGGGTATCATAAAAGGTTTCCGATGATGTCCCTTTTCGAAATCTGCCAATATCTCCAGAACACGGAGTTCGGAACCGGCCTGCGCGAATCGATCTGGATGTTCCCGATTGTCGAGGGCACGCACGTATTGGGTCTCTCGTTGTCGGTCGGAACGCTGCTCTGGATGGATTTGCGGTTGACCGGCAAATTCATGAAGAACCAGCCCATTTCGAAGATCTCCGGCTCGGTGCTGCCTTGGACCCTGGTGGGATTCACCATTATGACCATCACGGGCGTCCTGCTGTTCTGGTGCCAGGCGGTCAAGGCCTACAACAGTATTTTTTTCAAAATCAAAATCGCGCTGCTGTTTCTGGCCGCGGTAAACGCAATCGTGTACCACACCACCATCTACCGCAAGATGGACGAGTGGGACAAGGCTTCGCCGCCGCCGCTGCAGGCACGTTTCGCGGGCTGGTTCTCCATTGTCGTCTGGATCGGCATTATCGTGGCCGGCCGCAACATGGCATATAATTTCTAGGGTTTGAACCGAGGTTCGGTGTGAGTCTCTTATTTCCCTTTTTCAAATGGTGCGACAATTCCTGGATCGGTGCGGCGATCCGCGGCTCCAAGTACGCGTTTCCTGTCATTGAGGCCATCCATCTACTGGGGCTGACGGTGTTGCTTGGCATCATGGTGGTGATCAGCCTCCGGCTGTTCGGATTCATTCTGAAGCACGAATCCACGCGCGAGCTGGCCACCGATTTGCGGCCCTTCACCTGGTGGAGCATTACCACCATGCTCGTCACGGGCTACCTGTTGTTCGCCTCCGAAGCCTTGAAGTGCTACGACAACCCGTCGTTCCGGTTCAAAATGGCGTGTCTCATCCTGGCGCTGATTTTCCAGGTCACGATTTATCACCGGGCGACCACCTCGGTGGACGTCGACAACAAGCCGGGCTTCGCCAGGCTGACGGCGATTCTGGCGCTGGCGTTGTGGTTCGGCGTCGGCCTCGGCGGCCGCGCCATCGGCTTCCTGTAGGACTTTCCCGGAGCTGCCATGCCTGAGCTTCCCGACGTTGTGGTGTACGTCGAAGCTCTGCGCGACCGCGTGATCGGGCATCGCTTGAACCGCGCCCTCATTCGCGGGCCTTTTCTGCTGCGCTCGATCAAGCCGCCGCTCGAATCCTTGTTCGGAAGAACCGCGCGCCAGGTGGAGCGGGCCGGCAAGCGCATCGCCATCCGGTTTGACGGAGACCGCTGGCTTGTTTTCCACCTGATGATTGCAGGGCGCCTGCACTGGCGTTCCGGCCCGCCCAAGCCCGGCGGCCGCACGACTCTTGCCACGTTCGAATTTGATTCGGGCGTGCTGCAGTTGACCGAGGCGGGGTCGCAGCACCGGGCTTCTCTGCACGTGGCGGCAGGCACGGACGGTCTTCGCGCGCTCCATGCAGGCGGACTCGAGCCGCTCGAGGCCGACCTTCCTTCCTTCTCAGCCGCGCTACGTTTGGAGAACCACACGCTCAAGCGCGCACTCACCGACCCGCGCCTGTTCAGCGGGATTGGCAACGCGTATTCGGACGAAATTTTGCACTGCGCCCAGCTTTCACCAGTGGCGATGACGCTCCGGCTGACCTCCGAGGAGATCGAACGGCTGTATCGCGCCACGCGCGAAACGCTGATCGCGTGGGTCGAGCGTTTGCGCGCGCAAGCCAAAGGCGCGTTTCCGGAAAAGGTCACGGCCTTTCGCGAGGGCATGGCGGTGCACGGGCGTTACGGCGAGCCGTGTCCGCGGTGCGGCTCGAAAATACAGCGCATTCGTTACGCTTCCAACGAAACCAACTATTGCGTGCGCTGCCAGACCAGCGGCAAACTGCTGGCCGACCGCGGGCTCTCCCGCTTGTTGCGCGAAGATTGGCCGCGTACGCTCGACGAGATGGAACTGCGCAAAGAGCGGGGCCAGCCTCGATAACTTTGTGCTTGACCTTGACCCTGGGTCAAGGCCGACGATAGCTGAGAGCCAGTGAGGCACTTTTACCGGATCCGTGATTTTGCCGAATGCGTGGGTGTCACGGCGAAGGCCCTGCGCCATTACGAGCGTTTGGGCCTGCTGAAGCCGCGCCGCACTGCCGCCGGATATCGCGTGTATTCGGACAGTGATCGAGCGCGGCTGGACCAGATCGTTGCGCTGAAGTTCCTCGGCATTTCGCTGCGTGAGATCCAGGCGCTGCTGGATCGTCCGGAGCCGTCGCTGGCGGAAGCCTTGCGGCGCCAGCGTGCGCGGCTTGAGGAGAAGAAGGGCGAGTTGGAATCCGCGATCCGCGTCATTGAGGATGCCGAGGAGGCGCTGAAGACGGGCGCGCCCGGAGCCGTGCTCTGGAGAAAAGTCATCGAGGTGTTGGCCATGAAGAGCGACGTGGAGGCCATGAAAAAGTATTACAGCGAAGAAGCCTGGGCCAAGCGTAAGCAATATTACGCGCAGTGGCCTTCGCCTGCCTGGCAGGAGATTTGTCAGGGGGCGGCCGCTGTGCTGGGCGAGGATCCCGCCGGACCGAAAGCGCAGGCTCTGAAAGCACGCTGGAGGGAGCTTTTGAGCCAGAATGCCACCGGCGACCCGGCGGTCCAGGAGGGCGCGCTCGCGGCGTGGAACGACCGGGCACATTGGCCGCCGGCACTACGCGAAAAGATTGACGAACTCCAGCTTGAACAGGTGGTCGACTATTTCGCACGCATGTTGGCGGCGTCCTGGAAAGCGTATGTGGCATCGGAGGCGTGGGCACGGCTAACCGAACGCCAGCGCAATCCGACTGAGCCGTGGAACCAATGGTATCTCCGCCTGCGCATCGCACTCGAAGAAGATCCTCCCGGCGAAAAAGCGCGAGCGCTGGTTCTCCGCATGACCGAACTGTAACCGCGGGCCGCCGGCTTGATGTGCCTATAATGAGGCTTCGGCATCGGGATGGCGGCTCTTACCACAGCAATTCTCCGGCACGATTGGACACTGCAGGAAATCGAAGACATCTACACCCGGCCTCTTCTCGACCTGGTGTTCGAGGCGCAGCGCGTCCATCGCGCGCATCACCGCGCGAACCAGGTCCAGGGATGCATGCTGCTCAGCATCAAAACCGGCGGCTGCCCGGAGGATTGCGCCTATTGTTCGCAATCGGCGCATTACGATACCGAAGTCGCGCGCCGGGAGTTGATGAGTGTCGAAGAGACTCTGGCGGCGGCCCGGCTCGCGCGGGAAAATGGCGCGACGCGCTTTTGCATGGGCGCGGCATGGCGTAGCGTGCCTGGCGGCGCGGCGTTTGACCGAGTGTTGGAAATGGTGCGCGGGGTGCGCGCTCTCGGCCTGGAAGCCTGCTGCACGCTCGGCATGCTGACTGATTCCCAGGCGGGCGCTCTTGGCGCGGCCGGCCTCAGCGCGTACAACCACAACCTCGACACCGCGCCCGAGTTCTACGGGCAGATCATTCACACGCGCACGTACCAGGACCGTCTGGATACGCTGGCACGGGTGCGGCGCGCCGGCATCACGGTTTGTTGCGGCGGCATCATCGGCATGGGCGAGGACCGCGCCACGCGCTACAGTTTGCTGCGGCAACTGGCCGCCCTTGATCCGCATCCCGAGAGTGTTCCAATCAACCTGCTGATGGCGATGGAAGGCACTCCGTTAGCCGATCAGCCTCCGCTCGACCCGCTCGAGCTGGTGCGCACCATTGCCGCGGCGCGGCTGCTCATGCCGCGTTCGATGGTGCGGTTGAGCGCGGGCCGGGTTTCGCTCACCGACGAGGCCCAGGCGCTCTGTTTTCTGGCGGGCGCCAATTCCGTGTTTCTCGGGGACAAATTGCTGACCGCGCCCAATCCGGCCGGCGACGCCGATACGCGACTGTTTGAGAAGCTCGGCGTGCGGCTGACAGTGGGAGCGGCGGATGCCGCCGATTAGTCTTGAACGCCGCCTCCGCGCACGTCTTGCGGAACTGGAAGCGGCAGGCCTGACGCGCTCCCTGCGGCCTCCCACGGGAATTGACCTTTCCTCGAATGACTATCTGGGTCTGTCGCGGCATCCTCTTGTGCGGCAACGCATGTCCGAAGCAATTACCAGCGAGGGCTGCGGTAGTACAGGCTCGCGCCTGTTGACGGGGGAACGCGACAATTTTGCGGAACTGGAGCGCCGCTTTGCCACCTTCAAGGGCGCCGAGCGATCCCTCTATTTTTCGAGCGGCTATCTGGCCAATCTCGCGGTTCTTACGACCCTGCCGGAGACCGGCGACATCATTTTCTCCGATGAACGCAATCACGCGAGTCTGATTGATGGCGCCCGTCTGTCACGCGCGCGCCGGGTGATTTTCCCTCACGGCGATGTAACGGCTCTAGCGCGCCTCCTGGGCGGCGCGGGCGCGCAGAAGTTCGTGGTGACCGAATCGCTATTCAGCATGGATGGCGACGACGCTCCGCTGGCCGACTACGCCGCGCTGTGCCGCGAGCACGGTGCGGCTTTGATTGTGGATGAGGCGCACGCCGTGGGAATCTACGGACGCCGGGGCTCGGGCTTGCTTGAAATGATGGGCGCCGAGGCACTGGTTTCTATCGACACGGCAGGCAAGGCTCTGGGAGTTTGCGGTGCATTTGTGTCCGGCCCCGCCTGGGTGATCGATTCTCTGATCCAGCGCGCCCGTTCTTTCATCTTTTCCACTGCCCCGCCGCCGGCAGTGGCGGCGGCTTTGCAGGCGAGTTTGATGGTGATCGAAAGCGAGCCGTGGCGCCGCCATCAGCTCCTGCAAAGGGCGGCCTATCTGCGGAGCCGGCTTCGGAACGCGGGAATTGCGGTTCCGGATGGCGTGTCTCACATCGTCCCGGTCCTGATCGGCGAAAATGAACGTGCCGTGCGCGTGGCGGAATCGTTGCAGCGGGCGGGGCTTGACGTGCGCGCGATTCGGCCGCCGAGCGTGCCGCCCGGTACCGCACGCCTGCGGCTTTCGGTGCATTCCGAATTGCAGGAAGCAGCACTGGATCGCCTGGTCGCGGTCCTCGCCAGCGCCCTCGAGGAGACCACCGCATGCGCCGCGGCGTCTTCGTAACCGGCACCGACACCGGCATCGGCAAGACCGTGACCTGCGCTGCTCTGCTGTGCCGTTACCGGCAAACCGTCCCGCTGCGCTATTGGAAGCCGATACAAACCGGCATTGAACAGGACGATGACACCGCGGAAGTGCGGCGCCTGGCGTCCTGCCGCGATGAAGAATTTGTGGGCGAAGGCATCCGTCTGCCGCACCCCGTTTCCCCGCATCTGGCGGCGCGGTGGAGCGGTCGCACCATCACGGTCAGCGACATCGTTGAGTCGTACAAAGGCTGTGAGCCGTGCATCGTGGAGGGCGCCGGCGGCGCGCTGGTTCCGCTCAACGACACGGAGATGATGATCGATCTCATGCGGGCCTTGGCACTGCCGGTCCTAGTGGTCGCGCGTTCTTCGCTCGGCACCATCAATCATACGCTGCTCACTCTCGAAGCGCTGCGTGCCCGAAGCTTGTGCGTGTCCGGAGTGGTGATGGTGGGGCTGCCGAATCCGGACAACCGGACGTCGGTCGAGCAATATGGCGGCGTTCCCGTGCTCGGGGAGATGCCCGCCTGGAAGCCGCTGGAGCCCGCCGCACTGCACGAGTGGGCCACTCGGGAATTCGACCCGCAGACGCGCTTGCTGGAATTGCTGCGATGAAATCGCTCAGCGATCGCGACCGCGCCTGCCTCTGGCATCCCTATACTCAGATGCTCACGGCGCCCGCGCCGCTGCCCATCGCGCGCGCCGAAGGCGTCTATCTCTACACGGAGGAGGGCCGCCGCATTCTCGATGGCATCTCTTCCTGGTGGGTGAACATTCACGGCCATTCGCATCCCAAGCTGAACGAGGCCTTGGCTGAGCAGGCGCGCGAACTCGAGCACGTCGTCTTCGCCGGCTGCACGCATCGGCCCGCGGTGGAACTCGCGGAGCGGCTGCTGGAACTGCTGCCCGCCGGCCTGAGCCGCGTCTTCTATTCCGATAATGGCTCGACCGCCGTGGAAGTCGCGCTCAAGATGGCTTACCAGTATTGGAGCAACCGGGGCGAGCCGCACCGGCGGAGCTTCGTCACTTTGCACCATGCCTACCATGGCGACACCGTGGGCGCGATGTCCGCCAGCGAAGATTCTCTTTTTACCCGCGCCTTCTCGCCGATGCTGTTCCCGGTGTTGCGCGCGCACGCCCCCTATTGCTACCGCTGCCCGCTAGGGCTGGACCGCGCCTCCTGCCATATCGATTGCCTCGGAGACCTGGAGCGTTGTCTGCGTGAGGGCGGCGACGCGATTGCCGGCGTTCTCGTCGAACCGATGTTGCAGGGCGCGGGCGGAATGATCGTCTGGCCGCCCGAATTCCTGGCCGGCGCCCGCCGCCTGTGCGATGAGTACGGGACCCTTCTGATCGCCGATGAAGTGCTGACCGGATTCGGCCGCACGGGCCGCATGTTCGCCTGCGAACATGCGGCGGTCAAGCCCGACTTGATCTGCCTCTCGAAAGCGCTCACTGCCGGATACCTGCCGCTCGGCGTAACCGCGGCGACGGAGTCCATCTACGAAGCGTTTCTCAGCGAAGATCGCGGGAAAACCTTTTTTCACGGCCACTCCTACACGGCGAATCCGTTGGCGTGCGCGGTCGGACTCGCCAGCCTCGATCTTTTCCGGGAGAACGCCGTCCTGCAGCGGGTGCAAACCCTCGAGCGTCACATGCGGGCCGGCCTCGAGCCGTTACGCCGCCATTCCGCTGTCGGGGACGTGCGGGTAATTGGAGGTGTCGGCGCGGTCGAGCTGAAATCGGAAGCAGCCGACTACCTCGACGACGCGGGTCCGCGGCTCGCGCGAGCGTTTCTCGATCGCGGCATTCTGCTGCGCCCGCTGGGAAACATTATCTATTTCATGCCTCCGTATGTGATTACAGACGCGGAAGCCGCTTGGGTTCTCGAGCAGATCCGCGAAGTGCTTACCAATTACTTTCGATAGCCTGTGATTCCTTATTAACGTTGGTCATCGGGGATCGGCCAGTCTGTCCCAAAACATGACAGCCTGTCGCTCTACAGCGTGCTGCAAATGGCGTAACCCGTTGCCAGATCTACCTGCGCGCGATGGTACCGCGCGTGCAATATCCGGTTCCGAGCCGCGTAGCGTACCGGCTGGAGCGCGCGCTTGGCTGGCGCCACCGGCTGCGGCGCATAACCTTCGATCGCTGGCTTCCGGCCAGTTAGTTCTGTTGTCCATCGTCTTCCGCGTACCCCGTTTCATTCAGTACGGCCTTGGTATTCCTGATTCTTGTTCGTTTTGCCGTTCCGCCACATAGTGGCAGTAGTTACTCCGAGCGCAACTCAGACGGAGTAACGACAAGGAACCCGAGGATGCAGAGTTACCTGGCAAACGACAGAGCGCTGAGCACAGAAATTAATCAGCATTCGTTTCTAGGCATGACCGCCGTGATCCAGAGCGCTCCGATGCGGCAGTTGATGCACAGAGTGGAGAAGATCGCGAAGAGCAATGCCGCCGTTCTCATCATCGGCGAGACCGGCAGCGGCAAGGAAGTTGTCGCGCGCGCGTTGCACCATCACTCCTTGCGCTGCGGCAAGCCGTGGATCGACGTCAATTGCGCGGCACTTCCCGATCATCTGATTGAGAGCGAGCTGTTCGGTCACGAAAAAGGCGCGTTCAGCGGCGCCGACTCCATGAAGCAGGGTTTCTTCGAATTGGCCCACGGCGGCACCCTGTTCCTGGACGAAATCGGCGAGCTCGATCTGAAGATGCAGGTCAAGCTCCTGCGCGTGCTCGACGGCACGCCGTATTACCGGCTGGGGGGAACACGGAAAGTCACCTCGGACGTCCGGATTGTGGCCGCGACCAACGTCGATCTGCGGGAAGCAGTGGAAAAAGGCACCTTCCGCCGCGATCTATATCACCGCCTGGATCAGGCGCGCCTCGATGTGCCGGCGTTGCGTTCGCGGGTTGATGACGTCGAACCGCTGGCCCGGTTCTTCCTCGAAAAGGAAGCGCCCCACCTGAGTATCTCGCCGGCGGCTCTGGACGTGATGCGAGAGTACGCGTGGCCCGGCAACGTCCGCGAACTGCGAAACGCCGTGGTCAAAGCGGCGCTACTCGCCGAAGGCGACGAAATCAATTTGAGCGATCTCCCCCAAACCCTTTGTGAGATTCCGGCCTCTCGCAACTCGGCAGGCCGCACTTTGGACGAGATGGAACAACGCGCGATCTTCGACGCGCTCTCCGAAACCGGCGGACGCCAGGACCGTGCGGCTCGCATTCTAGGCATCTCGCAGAGAACGCTGATTCGAAAATTGAAGATCTACAATAACCAGGAACCGGCTGGCAGCATGGCGGTGGCTCAATGAGCATGGCTCCCGAATCGCTCCGCCCTCGACCGCCGATAAACTGGAAGGCCAAACTCTACATCGGCTTCATCACCGCCTGCGGCGTGGCGTGCCTGGTCAGCGCGGACTGGGACATGCAGCACTTCTTCCGGTTCTTCTGCTACCTGATGGTTTGCCTGCTGGCGTCCGGAATGAAGGTAAATCTGCCCGGCATCCTGGGCACTCTGTCCGTGAATTTCCTGTTCATCCTGATCGGCATCCTCGATATGAGCGCCGGCCAGACTCTGGCGGTTGGCTGCCTGGGCGCGCTCGTGCAGTGTGTCTGGAAAACCAAGAGCGGGTTTCGTCCCGTGCAGGCCATGTTCAGCGTCATGAACATGGCGATCGCAGTCTATGCCTCATACTCGCTATATCATTGGCACTTCGCCCAGAGAGTCTCGAGCGGCAGTCCGATCGCGTTGATTGTGGCTTCGCTGACCTATTTCCTGCTGAACACGACGGGCGTCGCGGGCGTTGTCGCTCTGACTGAGCGCAAGTCGATCGTCAGTACCTGGCGCGGCTGCTACTTTTGGTCGTTTCCGTTCTATCTGCTGGGTGCCTCGATCGCATGGGTGTTCAGCATTCTGACTAAGGGTGGATTCTCGCAGAGCCTCCTGCTGCTCGTACCCGTGATCTACGTCATCTATCGGTCGTACCGCATTTACCTGGGGCACCTGGAAGACGAGAAGAAGCACGTCGAAGAGATGGCTGCGCTGCACCTGCGCACGATTGAAGCGCTGGCTCTGGCCATTGAAGCCAAGGACCACACCACGCACGAGCACCTGAGCCGCGTCCGTATCTACGCCATCGAGCTCGGCAAGGAACTCGAGTTGCCGGCCCCCGAACTCGAGGCGCTGCGCGCCGCCGCGCTGCTGCACGATATCGGCAAGCTCGCGATCCCCGAGCACATCATCAACAAGCCGGGCAAGCTCACACCGGAAGAATTCGAAAAAATGAAGATCCATCCGGTGGTCGGCGCCGAGATCCTCGAGCGCGTCGAGTTCCCCTATCCGGTAGTGCCCATCGTCCGCTCGCATCACGAGAAGTGGGATGGCAGCGGCTATCCGGATGGACTGCAGGGATCGAAGATTCCCATGGGAGCGCGCATTCTGGCCGCCGTCGATTGTCTCGATGCCTTGGCTTCTGACCGCCAGTACCGGCGCGCCTTACCCCTGGACCAGGCCATGGAAGAAGTGGGCAGGCTGGCCGGAAAGAGTTTCGACCCGAGGGTCGTCGAAGTGCTGCGGAACAGTTATGTGCGGTTGGAGAAGATGGCCACCAGCCAGCCGGCGCCCGCTTCTCGCTTGTCCACCGACGTCAAGATTCCGCGCGGCGACGCGCCCGCGGCCGGTTTCGAAGTGTCCAATCCGGCGCGGCGGCCCGCCAACGAGCCGTCGTTCTTGAGCTCGATTGCCTCGGCGCGCGAGGAAGGCCATCTCCTGTTCGAACTGACCCAGGATCTGGGCAATTCCCTGGCTCTCGACGAGACGCTTTCCGTCGTCGCGGCACGGCTGAAACGCATGATTCCCTACGACGCCATCGCTGTGTATGTCGTGCGCGACGGTGTGCTGGTCCCCGAGTACGTCAATGGCGAAAGCTTCCGCTATCTGTCTTCGCTGCAGATTCCCGTCGGCCAAGGCCTCTCCGGCTGGGTCGCGCAGAACGGCCGGTCGATCCTCAATGGCAATCCCGCCGTCGAATCCGGCGGCTTGGATGACTCCTCCAAGTTCACGTCCCTTCGTTCCGCCGTATCTGTGCCGTTGAAGGGTTTGGACTCCACGATCGGTGTGATGACGCTCTATCGCATGGAAAAAGACGCGTTTTCCTCCGACAACCTACGCGTGCTCCTGGCGATTGCCTCGAAAACCTCGCTGGCAATTGAAAATGCCCTCAAGTTCCGGCAGGTGGAAACGACGGCAACCACCGATTATCTGACCGGTCTGCCCAACGCCCGGTCCTTGTTCCTCCGGCTCGACAGCGAATTGGCCCGGGCCAAGCGCAGCGGCGAGCCGCTCACGGTTCTGGTCTGCGATCTCAACGGCTTCAAGCAGATCAACGACCGCCATGGCCACCTGGTCGGGAACCAGGTGCTGCACGCGGTCGGCGGCGCGCTGCGCGAAAGCTGCCGCGAATACGATTACGTCGCGCGTATGGGCGGCGATGAGTTCGTGCTGATTCTTCCTGCCAGCAAGCGCGAAGATCTCCGCATCCGCATCGCGGAGCTGGCCAATATCGGCGCGCAGGCGGCCGTGGTCGGACTCACCATGAGTGTCGGCGAAGCCTTCTATCCGCAGGATGGCGACGATGCCGAGCAGCTTCTGGCCGAAGCCGACCGGCGGATGTACACGACCAAGCAAGCCGAGAAACAGAAGCGCGAGGAAGCCCTGGAAGAATTCGACGCGGACTCCCTGGTCTTGGCTGAGTAACTGGAACCTCCGATCTATGCCTGTCTGGTTTATCCGAATCGCCCGTCACGCCGCCGCCCTGGGAGTGACGGTGATTCTCGGAGGAATTCTGACAGCCGCCCTGGTCCGCAACAGCCCCGGATTCTCGGCCGACGAACGGCTGCTGGATCCGCGTCTCGATGCGCAAAGCCGCGCTTTGATTCAAGCCGAGCATGCCGCGGACCGCGACGTGTTTCGGTTCTATATCCGCCACGTCGGAGCAATGCTACGCGGCGATTGGGGCGTCTCTCAATCCCTGAATGCGCCCATCCGCGACCTTGTCCGCTCGCGTCTGCCGGTCACCGCTGAGATTATGGCGATCGGCCTTGCGGGCGGCTGGATGCTGGCGTTCGCATTCGCTCTGTCTGCGGTCTGTTTTCGAGGTTGGTCGCGCGTCGGAGGATCGCTCAGCGTAGTGCTCCTTTCGGTGCCTTCAGCGGCGCTGGCGGTTCTGATCTTCACCACGCGCGGCCCCACTCGCGCCATCATCGCCCTGATCCTGTTCCCCCGCCTGTTCGACTATCTTCGCAACCTTCTGGCGGATGCCTACGCCCGGCTTCACATCGTGACCGCGCGAGCCAAGGGTGTGGGGCCGGCGCGCATTCTCGCCTTCCACGTACTTCCCGTATGTGCACCGCAGTTGCTGGCGCTGGCGGGCGTTTCAGCGAGCATGGCGTTTGGCGCCGCGATTCCGGTGGAGACACTCTGCGATCTGCCGGGCATTGGGCAACTCGCGTGGAAAGCCGCTGTGGCGCGGGACCTGCCGGTTCTGGTCAGCCTGACCATGCTGATCACGCTCTTAACCCAGGCGTGCAATGCGGTCTCCGATTGGGCGGGATCGGTTTTGAATGGGGCGCGGGCATGACGGTACGGCGCATCGTGGCCGGCGTGTTCCTGGCCGTGTTGCTGGCTGCCTCCTTCGGCTCCCTGGTGTATCCCAGACTCTCGTACTCGATTCAGAATCGCGAGTTCCTCGATGCCGCTCCTTCCGCTCACTTCCCTCTAGGAACCGATGAGCTGGGCCGCGACCGCCTGGCCCGCCTCCTCTATGCGAGCCGCTTTTCACTTTTGTTTGCCGCGGCTGCTTCGCTGGGCTCGCTGGTGCTGGCGGCCCTGCTGGGAGGCCTTGCCGGCTACTGGGGAGGGTGGGTGGACCGATGTCTGGTCCGAGCCATCGATCTGATGCTGTCACTGCCGTGGCTGTTTTTGTTGCTGGCGGCCCGGGCCATGCTGCCTCTCAACGCATCGCCGGTCACCTCGCTGCTGGTGACCTACGCCCTGCTGGCCCTTCTTGGCTGGGCTTCTCCGGCGCGCGTGGTGCGGGCTGGCGTTCGCAGCTTTCGCGATTCCGAATTCGTGCTGCAAGCGCGCGCCGAGGGGCTGTCCGAAGCCCGCATCCTCTGGCGGCAAGTCCTGCCGAACCTGCGGCCGATCCTGCTTGCCCAGTTCTGGACCGCGATTCCCGTCTTCATCCTCACTGAAGCCAATCTCGGATTTCTGGGGCTGAGCGCAGGTGAGCCCTTCCCTACGTGGGGCAGCCTCCTGCGCGAGCTCCAGAGCCCCCTCTTCGTTCGTCCCGAAGCCTTCGCTCCGGTGGCGGCGATAACGCTATCAGTTTGTTGCTTTCGCCTGATGAGCCCAAAAGGCCGGCTGCACATCTAAAGCCGTTCCTCCTCACGACTCCTCGCAAACGCTCGGATCTATTCGGAAACGCGTGACAGTTTGTCATCCGCGCGCTCCGGCCGCTGCCATCCTGTCAGGTACTGGACGGGGGGCAGTACGATTTGTTGTCAGTGAGTTAGCTTTGGAAGGCCGCCTGCCTTAAACGGACCGACTCGCGCCGCACATGCGCCGAGTCCAGAGTGGAGACCATGATGAAAGGCTTTCTGAAAACCCTGATGATCGCAGCGGCCGCCGCCAGCCTCGCGGTTGCGCAAGGCCCGCGCCCGAATCAAGGCACCGGCAACCAGAACCAGACTGGCAGCGGAAGCCAGAACCAGACTGGCAACAACAACCAGAAGCAATCTTGGGATGTTTTCAACCACGCGTCGGGCGGTCTGGTGGAAGTGATCGTCCAGCTGAAGAAGGGTTACGGAATCGGCGCCCTCAATCAGGTCCTGCAATTTCAGGATCCGGGCGATCAGCAACAGGAACAGATCGAGAACCAGCACGGCCAGGACAAACACAATTTCAACGTCATCGGCGCATTTCACCTGAGAGTGCCGTCCTGGGCCATCCCGATGATTGCGAACCTGCCGGGAGTTGCCTACATCACTCCGGTTCGGCCGGTCCAGAAATCCCTGGATATCACCGATGTGACGGTGGCCGCCAACATCGCCTGGAACTACGGCTGGACCGGAGCGGGCGTGGGTGTCGCGGTCATCGATAGCGGCATCTATTCTCAGGCTGACGATTTTCAGACCAACGGCCACTCGCGCGTCGTGTACAGCGAGAGTTTCATCGCCGGCGCCGATGCGTCCGACCATTACGGACACGGCACGCACGTGGCTGGCATTGTCGGCTCCAGCGGCAATGATTCCACGGGTAACGGCTTCTCCCGCACGTTCAAGGGCGTGGCGCCCGGCGTCAATTTGATCAACCTCCGCGTTCTCGACGCCAACGGCATGGGCTATGACTCCGACGTCATCGCCGCCATTCAGCGCGCCATCCAGTTGAAGAATGCCTACAACATCCGCGTGATCAACTTATCGTTAGGTCGCCCGATCTACGAGAGCTACACGCTCGATCCTCTGTGCCAGGCTGTCGAGGCCGCCTGGCAGGCGGGCATTGTTGTCGTCACCGCCGCTGGTAACGCGGGCCGCTCCAATACCTACGGCAACCAGGGGTACGGAACCATCATCGCCCCCGGCAACGATCCGTACGTGATCACGGTCGGCGCCATGAATACCAAAGGAACAACCTGGCGCTGGGATGACGTCGTCGCGAGCTACAGCTCCAAGGGCCCCACGCTGATCGACCACGTTGTGAAGCCAGACCTGGTCGCGCCGGGCAACAACATCGTTTCGGTGATGGCGCCGAATTCCACGATCCCCAATACCTACCCGCAGACGCTGGTTCCCAACAACTACTACGAGACTGGGCAGCCTTCCGGCAACTCGGGGAATTATTTGAAGCTGAGTGGAACCAGCATGGCCACGCCGGTGGTAGCAGGCGCGGCGGCGCTTCTGATTCAGCAGAACCCCTCGCTTACCCCGGATCAAGTGAAAGCCCGCCTCATGAAGACGGCGAATAAGATGCTGCCTCTCTTCAGTTCTGCCCTGGATATGTGGACATTGTTCTCGTTTTCCAACCAGTCCGACATCTTCACAGTGGGAGCCGGTTACCTGGATATCAACGGGGCCTTGAACAATCACGACTTCGTCGCTTTCTCGGCCTTGTCTCCCACGGCATATTTGAACCCCGTTACGGGCCACGTCACCATCCATCGTGGGGGTCATGGCGTCTGGGGCACCGACGATATGACGGTGTGGGGCGATTCACTGGTGTGGGGAAACGCGGTCCTCGCCGGCGTCGATTTGCTCAACTTTTCCATCACCTGGGGTGACACTCTCTTTGGCTTGGATGATATGACCGTCTGGGGTGATGCCATGGTCACGATGGCGCCGCCACAAGCTCTATCAGCAAACGACAGCGATCAGTAGCTCTTCGGAGAAAACGGCTCTAAGGGATACTTATATGCCAAAATCAGCCAAATACTATATACATGGCGTGATTGCGGTAGGAACAGCCCTCCTTGCTGTCTCCGTGGCCACATGGTCGCCGCGACATCTTTCCGGCTGGCTGCTGTACCTCGCTTTGGCGACTCTTGCCTCTACGCTGAAGCTGCGGCTGCCCGGTTTGACACGCACTTACTCGCTGAGCTTCCTCTTCCTCTTGTACGGCATCGGCCGGTACTCCCTGGCCGAAGTCCTGATCGCCGGGTGCGCCGGCGCGCTGGTCCAGTCGGTTTGTAACGCGAAGAGTCGTCCGACTTTGGTCCAGGTTCTGTTCAATATGGCGAACCTTGCCATCAGCTCCGGCCTCTGTTTCCTGGTGAGCCGCGCGGCACTGTCTTCGGGATTCGATCTGTTCCGGCCCGCGGCCATGGCGCTGATCGCATTCCTGTACTTTGTGGTCAATACGGTGCTGGTGTCCGGCGTCCTTTCCTTATTGGAAGGCCGGCCGCTCGCCGCCGTGTCCAGCGACTGGTATGTCTGGTCATTCCCGTATTACCTGATTGGGGCGGCGCTGGTCGGCTTAGTGCCTGTTTCCAGCCACGTGATTCCCAGCGAAGGATGGCTGCTGCTACTGCCGCTCTTCTATCTGGTGCACTTCTTCGTCGGCCTGCTCAAGTCTCGTCCGGTGGCGGAAAAAGTCAACCGGGACGAGAGCTTGCCGGCCGCCGCAAAGATGTATGTCTTCGGTGTGATCGCCGCCGGTTTGGCCCTGTTCGGTTTGGCCGGATTCGAGTGGTTCTCGGCCGACGTGCTCCGCTTCGGTGGTTTTCTGGCGCTGATCGTGGTCGCCTCGATGTTCAAAGTACGGCTGCCCGGCTTGCGCGGAACCATCTCTGTCAACTTCGTCGTGATGCTGGTTGCCATCGCCCAGTTGAGCCTCTCCGAGGCGATCTTCCTGAGTGCGGTGGCCGGTGTCGTCCAATCCGTTTGGAAGACCAAGAAGACTCCCACCGTTACCCGTACGCTCTTCAACGCAGCCTGCCTGGCGTTGAGCACAGCCTCGGCGTATGTGATCTGCCACGGCGCGCTGACCGCGTGGACCTCCGAATCGTTGGTGGGTCTGCTGGTTGCCGCGACTCTGGTTCTCTACACGGTGAATACCTTCATGGTGGCCACTGTGCTCTGCCTGGTAGAGCATAAGCCCCTGCGCAGCATGTTGCAGGGCTGCTACTTCTGGTCCTGCCCCTACCATCTGGTCGGCGCCGCCGCCGCGGGTTTGATGATCGAAACCTGCCGCGTCGCCGGCTGGCAACCTTCCCTTCTCGTGCTGCCCGTCATGGGGCTGGTTCATATTTCTTACCGGCTTCATATCTGGCGCACCGACTCCGCGGTGTGGGGATCCTAATCCCACGCCTGAAGAAGTTGACCCTACTCCCTGCCCTCGCGGCGCCCGGCTTCGCAAAGCCAGGCGCCGCGATGCTTTTTGGCCCTGGAAGACTATCGTTTGGACAGGCTGTCCGTGACCGGACAACATGGCAGCGCGGAGTGCTTGAAAAGTTAGTACAGAAAGTCTTCAAGGCCCATGCCTGTAACTACTTACACGGTGTTGTGTTTTTGGACATTTATTTGCTTAATCAGGTGCGTATGCTTCGCGTAATAACTCAGTGCTCGACTAAGATCGCCCGCGGCGTCATCCTCTGGCTCCTCCTGTTCACAGTTGGATCGGCTTTCGCGGACAATTCCAAGATTTCTCCCGACCTGCTGCCGTTATTGAGCAATTCCTCGGCGCAGTATAACGTCATCATCCAATACAATTCGCAAACGTCGACGAGTTGCTCCATCAGCTTGCTGGGTATTCCCCTTTGCCCGGTGTTGAATCTGGTGGGCGGCGTAGTGAATCTATTGCTCGGCGTGATCAACGCCGTCACGGGAACTCTGACTTCGACCCAGATCCTCACTATGTCCAATCAGTCGAACGTCAACTATATCTCGCTCGACCGGCCGGTCCGCCCGATGCTGGACTACACGGCAGCCGCAGTGGGCGCGAGTTATGCCTGGACGTCCGGATTCGACGGGACGGGCATCGGCATCGCCATTATCGATAGCGGCATCTATCCACATCCGGACTTGAATGGCAAATACTCGAGCGCTTCGCGGGTCGTGTACCGGCAGAGTTTCGTAAAGGGCGTGCTGTTTGACGATTACGGCCACGGCACGCACGTCGCCGGCATCGCGGCCGGCAACGGCAGTTCGTCCTCACGGCCCGGCTCGTTGCGCACCTTCAAGGGCATCGCCCCCAACGCGAACCTCATCGACCTTCGCGTACTCGACGCCAACGGGGCCAGCAGTGACAGTGCAGTCATCGCCGCCATTCAGCAGGCCATTTCGCTCAAGAGCAAATACAATATCCGGGTGATTAACCTGTCTCTCGGCCGGCCGATTTTCGAAAGCTGCAACTTCGACCCGCTGTGCCGCGCCGTCGATGCTGCGTGGAAAAACGGCATTGTCGTCGTGACCGCCGCCGGCAATCTCGGCCGTAACGGCTACGCAACCATTCTTTCGCCGGGCAACAATCCCCATGTGATTACTGTCGGCGCCATGAAGACGATGTTCACTGATCCGACTTCGGATGACCGGATCGCCAGCTATAGCTCGCGCGGCCCGACCTACATCGATCAATTCGTCAAGCCCGACGTCGTCGCGCCCGGCAACCTGGTGGATTCGCTTCTCGCTCCGGGATCCAGGCTCGAATCGCAGTATCCGGCTGATGTGGTGCCGGCGTCTGCCTACACCACGGCCATAGTCGTTGGCGGTCCCTATTACATGACCCTGAGCGGCACCAGCATGGCCACTCCTGT
The DNA here is from genome assembly GCA_964438005.1 of uncultured Solibacteraceae bacterium. Classification (GTDB taxonomy): domain Bacteria; phylum Acidobacteriota; class Terriglobia; order Bryobacterales; family Bryobacteraceae; genus PSRJ01. The sequence continues at coordinate 30,747 of CAYTJD010000177.1, forward strand.
TGTCAGCGGGACGGTTGCGCTCATGTTGCAGCAGAATCCGAACCTCACTCCCGACACCATCAAGGCGCGGATCATGAAGAGCGCAGGCAAGACCTTCCCCGTTTCTAGCAGTGTGACAGATCCGACTACTGGCGGGACTTACACCGATTACTACGATATCTTCACGGTTGGAGCCGGGTATCTGAATATCCCGAATGCCCTGAAGGACACCGATACGGTCTTTTACCCCGCTCTGTCCCCCCAGGTTTCTTACAACACCCTGACGCAGACGGCCTATACGGTTCCCAATTGGTCCTCGGCCTGGTGGACAACTCCGTCGCTGTCGACTTCGGCGGTGTGGGGCGACACCGTGCTGCAGCCCGGAGGCACTTCTGCTGTATGGGGCAGCTCCGCGGTGTGGGGTAGCTCCGCTGTCTGGGGTGACTCAGCCGTGTGGGGTAGTTCCGCCGTCTGGGGCGATTCGGCAGTGTGGGGCAGTTCCGCCGTCTGGGGTAGCTCGGCCGTCTGGGGCGACACCACCGGAATCGGCGAATAGTAGCCTGTTTCGGCCTTTCAACTAACTTCCGATTACTGCCGATGGTGAACTCAGTTATGTTCACCATCGGCTTTTGCGTACCCGGTTCCCGCAGTACGTCGCTGGTATTCGCTAACTCTTGTCGCGTCTCCCGATTCGCCAGATAGTGGCTGTAGGAAGTCATGTCTATTACTCGACGCTGTCTGCCGCTGGTCCTGCTCGCCACCGCGAGCGCCACCTGGGGTCAATTCGGAAGCGAGCTCCGCTTCTGTCTGCGCTCCGATCCCAAAACCTTTGATCCGCTTCTTGTTCGGGACTCCGATTCGGCCACCGTCAGCTATCTCACGGGCGGCGTCCTGATTCGCCTCAACCGCGTCACGCAGCAGGCTCAGCCCGAATTGGCGACGTCCTGGAGAATTGACCAGCAGGGCCGCCGTATCACTTTTCGCGTCCGGCGCGGTGTCTTGTTCTCCGATGGCACGCCCTTCTCGGCGGAAGACGTGGCTTACACGATGAACCGGCTTCTGGATCCGAAGACGCACCTCTCGGGCGGCGATCCGTTCCGCACCAGCAGCGATCCGGCCCGCATCGTCATCTCCGCGGCCGATACCGTTTCCATCACGTTCGGCGCCCCTGTATCCGGGCTCGAGCACCTGTTCGACGGCATCCCGATGTTATCCGCGCACTCGCCCAAAAAACTGGCTGCGGTTCTCGGGCCGTTCGAAGTCGCCGAATATAAACCCGGCGTCGAAGTGTTGCTCGCCCGCAATCCGAATTATTGGAAAACCGACGCCGCCGGGAAGCGCCTTCCGTACGTCGATCGCATCCATCTGCAGATCCAGCAGAACCGCGACATGGAGTTGGTTCGCTTCCGGCGCGGGGAGCTTGACTTGATCAGTTCTCTCGACCCCGATGCTTTCGATCAACTTGGCCGCGATCTGCCGGCCGCGGTTTCCGACGCCGGAGCTTCGCTGGAATCGGAGATGTTGTGGTTCAACCAGGCGCCTGCGGCGCCCGTGCCGGATTACAAGAAGGCGTGGTTTGCGTCTCAGCCATTCCGCCGGGCCGTCTCCGAAGCCATCAATCGCCAGGATCTGGCGCGCGTCGTGTTCAAGGGTCATGCCCAGCCGGCTGCCGGACCGGTTTCTCCGGCCAACCGATTCTGGTTCAATTCTGCGCTGCGGCCGCACCCCTTCGATGTGGCCTCCGCGAATCGCCGCCTGGATCAGGCCGGTTTCCGCCGGCGAGACGGCCAGCTTTACGATCGCGAAGGCCATCCCGTCGAATTCTCGATCATGACCAACGCCGGCAATCGTCCGCGCGAACGCATGGCCACGATGATCCAGCAGGATCTGACGGCTCTCGGCATCAAAGTCAATGTCGTGACGCTCGATTTCCCATCGCTCATTGAACGCATGACGCAGAACCTGCAATATGAGGCTTGCCTGCTCGGTCTCACCAACGTGGACCTCGATCCCAGCGGGCAAATGAACGTCTGGTTGAGTTCCGGAGCCAGTCACCAGTGGAATCCCAGCCAAAAAGTTCCCGCCACGCCCTGGGAGGCCGAGATCGATAAGCTCATGGAACGCCAGGCCGCCGAGACCAAGCCCGAGGCGCGCAAACGTCTGTTCGATCGCGTGCAGCAGATCGCCTGGGAGCAGGAGCCGTTGGTCTATTTGATCAACAAGAACTCCTTGATGGCGTTCTCGCCGCAATTGCAGAACACCGCGCCGGCAGCGGTCTCGCCGCAAGCCTACTGGAACGTGGAGTTCTTGCACAGATCTTCGCAGGTGGCGCGGAGCCGTTAAATGGCGCAAGCTCCCCTCCTCTCCGCGCGCTTTTCCGCCGGCTATCCGGGCCGCCCCGGCGTCTTGACGAATCTGGAATTGGCTCTCGAGCCCGGAGAAATTGTCGGTCTCGTCGGAGAGAGCGGCTCAGGCAAAAGCACGCTGGCCCTCGCGTTGATGCGTCTGCTGGAATTCCGCGGCGGCCACGCCGAGGGCGACCTGTCCTTCCGCGGGCGCAATCTGCTGGAACTGTCGCAACGCCAGATGCGCGCGGTGCGGGGACGCGAAATCGCGCTGGTCCTACAGAGTCCGCTCTCCGCGCTCAATCCCGCTATGCGCATCGGCCGCCAGATGCTCGAGTCCTGGCGCGCGCATCAGACCGGAAGCCCGGACCTGCTCGAGTCGCTGGATGCCGTCAATCTGCCGCCCGAAAAGCCGTTCCTCGACCGGTATCCTTCCGAACTCAGCGTGGGACAGGCGCAGCGCGTGCTCATCGCGATGGCCATCCTGCATCGCCCCGCATTGTTAATTGCCGACGAACCGACCAGCGCGCTCGATGCCGTGACCCAGTCGGAAATCCTCAACCTCCTCTCGCGGCTCAACAGACAGATTGGAATGGCGGTGCTGTATATTTCCCACGACCTGCTTTCCGTTGCCTCCTTCTGCCAGAGGATTGCCATCTTGCAGCAGGGCCGGATCGTGGAAACCAATTCCTCGGAAGAGATCTTCAGCCGGCCCCGGCACTCGTATACGCAGGCGCTGCTGGGAGCCATCCCGAAGCTGCCGTGCGTGCTTTCCCGGCTGGCGATTCCGGCCTGACAACTTGTCCTCATGTTTCCGCCCCGCATGACACCCTGTCTTAGCCAACGCCAACCGCTGGTTGTATCCAAACGGGTTATAACCGCGTTGGCCTGGCGATTGCCGTGCATTGCTAACGGCGGCATGCGAGTGCGATATACGTTCGAGATTGTGACGCTGGCGTTGCTGATGGCGGCGGGCTCGATCCTGCGCCCGGCGGCTCCGGCCTCGGGCTGCCACCTTCACTCGGCCGCGCTCGGCCCGGTGATAAGCGCCCTTCACCTGAGTCACTTCGCGGGAGGTCGCGGATGATTGCTCAGCCGGATAAGATTCTGTTGATCACCGAACGGCCGCTGTTGTCGCTGAACCTCCGGCAACTGCTCGAGGGCGCCGGTTGGAGCGCGTCCCATATGGTTCTCCGGCCGGACGAGCTGACCCCCGCCATTGGCCCGGATACCGCCGCCGTTGTGGTGATTGATTCGGAAGCGGGTATCGGCTGGGAAACGCTGATGGCCGCTTGCCTCCAGAGCCCGGGCTCGCGCTTTGTCGTCTGGTGCAACCGCGTCACGCCCCCGTTGGTGCAGGCAGCCATGCAGAGCGGTGTGCACGGCCTGTTGTCCATCCAGCTCGCGATTCCCGAAGCCGCCCAGGTTTTGATGCGGGTTTGGCAGGGAGAGCGGCAATTTCGATTCGACGGCGATATGCCGCCGGGCCCCTCTCACGATCCGGGTCTGACGGCGCGCGAACAACAGGTGGTCGCCCTGGTGACGCAGGGCCGCCGCAATCGGGAGATCGCCGAGACTCTGCACACCACCGAAGGCAGCGTGAAGGTCTACCTGAACCGCATCTTCTCGAAAACCGGCGCCAGGAGCCGGCATGAGCTGGCGCTCACCGGCCCGGCCATCATGCAGCGCCTGGAGTTCCATCCTCCCGCACAACCCGTTTCCCAGCACGCGGCCGGCGGGTTCGATTCCGCCTGGATGTCAACCGGTGGCCCGTCCGATTTCCAATCGATAGGAGTTCCTTATGATTCGTTTAAGCGTTAGTGAACAGCAACTCTTCGACCTCATCATGGCCGTCTACTCGATGGGCAGTGGCGAGGACGGGCAGCAGGATCCGGAGACGGTCCGGCGCCGCGAGGCTCTGCTCGATAAACTCCACCGTGCATTCGACACAAAGATCATTGCCCCCCGCGCTGAGAAGGCCGGGGCGCCGATGCGCATGCCGGCGCAACATTCTCAAGCCGGCTTGGGCGATCTCGATCATCCGCACGTTTGAAAAGGCCATAGTATGCTCGCTGCGATCTGCGAAACCTTAGCGACGGGAGTGGGTTTGCTAACGGTGCTCCGAACTCCGAGTCGCTCCCAGCAAGTTCACGCGTCTGAAGAATCGGCGCATGCCCTTACGGCCGGCGAGCAGCAGCCCCGCCGTGAAACGCGCTACCGGTCGGAGTGGTCTGGCATGGTCTCGCTCCTGCACGACCGGGCCGGCCAGGTCCCCTGCCGCATTATCGACGCCTCGCGCTCCGGCCTGCGCATCGCCTCCAGCCGGCAGTTCAGCAAGGGCTCCCAGGTGTGCGTGCAATGGGGCGGCGAGTTCTTCGTGGGCGCGATCCTCTATACCGTCGCCGGCAAGGCGGAGTTCGTGGCGGGCCTGGAGTTGCTGTCCGGCAATCACCATTGGCACCCTCTCGCAAAACTCTGCTTCTGGCGGCGCTTCGCCCGCAGCCGGGCGTGAAAGTATAATCAAGGGTCTTGGCAACTTTGGCCTGACCCTTGACTGCTTCCCCGGCAATTCATACCACCCGCCGCACCGCCGCCATCGCGGTTGCCGGCTTCTGTGGATTCCTGACGCTGTATGCGCCCCAGCCCTTGCTGCCGATTCTGGCGGCTGAGTTCCACACCTCGGTCGCCGGAATCAGCCTGCTGCTGACGGCATCTACCGTGGGCGTGGCTCTGGCGGCGGCTTTCGCCGGCATTCTGGCCGACCACACCGGACGCAGGCGGGTGATCGTGCCGGCAGCACTGCTGCTGGCGGTCCCGTCGTTGTTCCTCGCGCAAGCCACCAGTCTCGAAGCGCTCATCTTCTGGCGGTTCTGGCAAGGCATCTTCACCCCCGGCATTGCGGTCGTGGTTCCCGCGTACATCAATGAGGAATGGGAGCGGGGCGTCGGCCTGGCCATGGGCGCCTACGTCTCGGGTACCGTCGTCGGAGGTTTCAGCGGGCGCATTGTGGCCGGGTTCCTGGCGGCCCGCTTTTCCTGGCGCGTCTCCTTTGGGGCTCTTGGATTCATCGGCCTCGCGGGCGCCCTCGCCGTCTGGGCCTGGCTGCCGGCGGGCCGCCGTTTCGCGCGCGCCTCCAGCACTGCCTCGACCGTGCAGGCGATGGGCCGCCATCTGAAAAACCCGCGCCTCATTGCCACCTACGCTGTCGGTTTCTGCGTTCTGTTTTCGATGCTTGCCACGTTCACCTACGTCAATTTCTACCTGGCTGCGCCGCCCTACGGGTTGAGCCCGGCGCAACTGGGGCTGGTGTTCGTCGTCTATCTCGCCGGCGCCGTGGTCACGCCGTTTGCCGGCCGCTGGATTGACCGCGCCGGCCATCGCATCATCCTCGTTGTGGCCTACGCCGCCGCCATTGGAGGAATCCTGCTGACCTTGCTTCCTGCGATTCCCGTCATCATGACTGGTCTGGCGCTGTGTTGCTCGGCCGTATTCGTCGCGCAGGCCGCCTCCAACAGCTACATCGGGACCGTGGCGTCGGAAGCCCGCGCGGCCGCCGTCGGCCTGTATGTTCTCTTCTATTACATTGGCGGCAGCGCCGGCTCGGCGATTCCCGGCTATTTCTGGACCGCCGGCGGATGGCCGGCTTGCGTCGGTCTGATCGTCGCCGTGCAAGGAATCACGATCACCCTGGCCACGTTGTTCTGGAAACCGGCTGCCCAGACCAGTCTGAGGGAGCCCGGTTTGCTGCTCCGCCCGTAACGCCGGCGGTCTCGCCGCCGGTGAGCGGCCTCTCACAATCGCTGTGCTATCCTCCAAGAACCGAATTTATGGAAAAACGGGTTCTCGGCAAAACGGGTATGCAAGTGACGGTCCTCGGCTTCGGGGGAGCCGAGATCGGCTACGAAAACGTGGCGTTCGACAAGGTGGAGCGCCTCCTCCACGCCTCCCTCGACGCCGGCCTGAATATCATTGATACCGCCGAGTGCTATCCCGGAAGCGAAGAGATGATCGGCCGCGCCGTGAGCGGCCGCCGCCACGACTTTTTCTTGTTTACCAAGTGCGGCCACGCCTCCGGATTCGATCTCCCTGACTGGGATCCACGAATGCTCGAAGCGCAGATCGATCGCAGCCTGCAGCGCCTGCGGGTCGATTCTGTTGACCTGGTGCAGCTTCACAGCTGTAACCGGGCAATTCTGGAAAAAGGAGACGCCATCCGCGTCTTGCAGAAAGCCCGCGACGCCGGCAAGACGCGCTTCATCGGGTATAGCGGAGACGGCCAGGATGCCGTATATGCTATCGAAACCGGCGCATTCGATACTCTCCAGACCTCGGTCAGCATCGCCGATCTGGAGGCGATCGATCTCACCCTGCCGCGGGCAGCGCGCCGGAACATGGGCGTCATCGCCAAGCGCCCCATCGCCAATGCCGTATGGCGGACCGGCGCGAAGCCGGCCAGCCCGTATCACCACGAGTACTGGCGGCGCATTCAGCTCTTGCAATACGATTTTCTGCGGGCTGGTGTCGATCATGCCGTTTCCATCGCGCTGCGGTTTACCCTGGCGCAGCCGGGCGTCGCGACCGCCATTGTGGGCACCACCAACCCCGATCGATGGGCAGCCAATCGCCGCTTGCTTGATGCCGGACCGCTTAGCGCCGCCGAACTGCGCGCGGTCCGCGAACGCTGGGCCTCGGTCGCTACCCCGGAGTGGGTCGGGCAAATCTGATACGGCTGCGCTTGTTGCCGGCACGCGCGCCGCATTATATTTGGGTTGAGGATGAATCTTCCGAACACGCTCACGATTCTCCGCATCTTTTTTGTGCCGCTCCTGGTGGCGGCGCTGGTGCAGGAGAACGTGTCGGTCGAAATTTCCAGTTACGTGATCGCCAAGGAATGGCTGGCGCTGGCGATCTTTCTGGCGGCGGCGGCTACCGACCTGTTGGACGGCTACCTCGCCCGCCGCTGGAGGCAGGTCACGACAATCGGCACGCTGCTCGATCCGATCGCGGATAAGTTATTGGTTTCCGCCGCCCTCATTTCGCTTGTCCAGGTCCGCGTGCTGCCCGGCTGGATGGCCATCCTGATTGTGGCTCGCGAGTTCGCCGTGTCGGGCCTGCGCAGCATCGCTGCCGCCGAAGGCTACACAATCAGGGCGAGCGACCTCGGCAAAACCAAGATGCTCTCGCAGGTAGTGGCCATCTCCTGCATGATGCTCAGCATCGGCCACCCGGTGCTGCGGCTGCCCGGCATGGTCCTCATGTGGACGGTCGTCGCCTTTGCCGTGCTTTCCGCTGCCAGCTATTTCGGTAAGTTCTGGCACAAAGTGGATGAGGGCGTCAAGAAGCGCCGGCGGCGCGAGCTCCTGCATCTCGAGCGCAAGCGGCAGCGCGAGTTGCTACGGCGTCAGAAGGGATTAGGGGACTCGGTAGGAGGCGGTGGTTTGGGCGCCTCCGGCGGCACAATCTGGAAGCCGCCCGGAGTGAATTGAATCGTTCGCACGGCGCCTTTGGCGCCGAGCGAGCCGATCCCCTTGCCGTTGAAGCGAATTTCCACGCCGCCGGCGTTGCCGAGTTTCAGCAGCACGTTCCGGTTGGCTGCAATCGTGTGGGTCTGGTTGGCCGCCAGCACTCCGAAAAACGAAACCTGCCCGTCGGTTCGCACCCAAATCCACGAATCCTCTTGCGCCACCACGTCCACCCGCACCGCCGCATTCGGATCGGCCACGGCTGCTACCGGTTCCGCCGGTTCGGCGGGCGTCACAGGTTTCGCGGCCGCTGCGCTCGGCTGTTCTGTGTTTTGCGCGGGAGCCGCTCCGGTTGCCGGCGCTGGAATCGGGGTGGATGCTGGTTCCGGCGCGGGAGCAGGCGGTGTTGGCTGCGCGGTCGTTGCGGCTTGCGGTTGCGGGACCTGGGCCCCGACCGGACTCTGCACTCGGGTGCTGGCCACATGCCGCCCGCGCTGCCACCATGCATAAGCGCCGGCGCAGGCCAGCATCACGATCACCATCAATGCCAGCGCGCCCATCGAAGACGACCACCGGATGCCCTTGTCACCTACCGCTTGCCAGCCTGACATCCGCGGCAACGGGATTTCCGCTTCCGGAACGTGCACCTCGCGCGGCCCTTCCGGCATCTCGGACGGCGGTTGCAGCACGCGCTTCAGCTCACCGATAATCTCCTCTTCGTCCAGCTCGAGCAATCGCGCGTATTGGCGTACGAAACTGCGCGCGAACACCCCGCCGGGCAATTTCTCGAAGCGCTCCTCCTCGATTGCCTTGAGCATGCCGGCGGAGATCTTCAATTCGTCGGCGATCCGGTTCAGCTCAAGATTTCGCTGCAACCGCGCGCGGCGCAAAGTCTCGCCAACGGAAGTCATTCCGGGTCGGTTCCCAACCTCTAACTTCATCATACTACGGGGCCTTGCGTTCAACCGGCGGTAGGCCGGCTGAAAGGCCCCGGCCGAACTTGTTAGCATAAACGGTGTCCTGGTCCGGCCCGAAAAAATGACCAAATCCGAGTGCCTCTCCCCAGCAACCGTCTGGCATGGCGTCATCGTGGTGGATAAGCCCGAAGAGTGGACTTCCCACGACGTGGTGGCAAAGATGCGCCGCATCGCAGGGACGCGCAAAATCGGCCACCTGGGCACACTCGACCCGATTGCCACCGGTGTCCTTCCGCTGGTTATCGGCCGGGCCACCCGGCTGGCGCAGTTCTACACCCGCAGCGACAAAATCTACGAAGGCGTGGTGCGCTTCGGATGGTCGACCGATACCTACGACCGCGCCGGAGTGCCCACCAGCGAAAAGCGGGAAGTCGAGCTCACCGCCGCCGCTCTCGAGCCGTGTCTGGAAAAATTCCGCGGTGCGTTTCTGCAGACGCCTCCACCGGTCTCGGCCAAAAAGGTCGGAGGAAGACGAGCCTATGAGTTGGCCCGGAACGCGGTCGCGGTCGCATTGGAACCCGTTCCGGTCGAGGTTTATGAGCTGACTCTCCTCTCCATCGAAGGCGCCGATGCGCGTTTGCGCGCGCACTGCTCGGGCGGCACCTATCTGCGATCCATCGCGCACGAATTGGGCGCTGCGATGGGCTGCGGCGCCCATCTGCATCAACTGCGGCGCACCGCCAGCGCCGAGTTCGAGATATCGCAGGCGCGGACCTTGCCGCAACTCGAGGCACTCGCCGCCGCCGAGCGCCTGCTCGACGCCTTTGTGCCCGTGGCCGATCTCCTGCCAGGTTTCCCGGCGGTATTTGTCGATGATCTGACGGTCGCGCAGATCCGCAACGGCCGCAATTTTGCCGCTTCCGCGTTTCGCGCGCAACCCGCCGCGCGCCATGTGAAGGCGTTAAACCGGCAGAACGAATTAATCGCCATCGGGGAGGCGGTACTCCCGCACGTCTTCCATCCCGTCGTCGTCTTGTAAGATCTTCAGCCCGATGCCCATCGCGGGCTTTTCGTGATACGATCGCTCGGTGGCCCGCGCCGTGTCGGCGTCCCTCTCCGGTCTCGCGGCCCGAATTTCGGAGATTCGGGACTCACCGCGGCATTCGGCCCTCGTTCGCATCACCCACTGGATCAATACGGCGAGCTTTCTGGGGCTGCTCGTGAGCGGTTTCGCCATCCTGCTCGCGCACCCGCGTCTTTATTGGGGGGAAACCGGCAGCCTCGCAACCCCGTCGGTGCTCAACCTGCCGCTTCCGTACATGAAGGGAGGGCCGTCGGGATGGGGCCGCAACCTGCACTTCCTCGCGGCCTGGGTCTGCGTGCTGAACGGTTCATTGTATGTAGTCTCGGGCGTCCTCACACAGCACTTTCGCCGGAATCTTCTGCCGGCCAAAGCGGACCTGACGTGGTTTTCCATGCGTCGGGTGGTTTGGAATCACGTGCGGCTGATCCGGCCGGACGCAGAAACCTCCCGGGCGTACAACCCGTTGCAGCGGCTCACCTACCTCGGCGTGGTTTTCGCGCTTCTCCCATTCATGATGTGGACCGGCTTCGCTATGTCTCCCACCATCGTCTCGGTGTTTCCGGGCGTGGTGACTGTGCTGGGCGGCCAGGAAACCGCGCGCACGCTGCACTTCTTCGCCGCGGGTCTGCTGGTTCTCTTTCTTGTGGTGCACCTGGCGATGGTGTGGCTGGCCGGTTTTCGAGAGCGCGCGGGCGCCATGATCGCGAGTCCCCGCGGTGCTTCTGCGGAACCAACCCGCGTGCTCCTCACCCGGCGCGGGCTGGTCACGACGGGATTGGGAACTGCGGCCGGAGCCACGGGCTTGGCAGTCGCCGCGACTCTCGCCGATCGATACGGCCTGGTCCCACCCGACCATGGCGGCATCTACGGTGTGGGCAAGACCCTGACCTATGCCGCGCAGCGGCTGCTCACGCCCGACCACGCCATGGCGCGCGAATTCAACCGTAGCGACATCTCCAAAGTTTTTCCGGTAAATGGCTTTCCTCCGGCAGAGGAAACGTACGAGCGGCTGTTGGCCGGCGGGTTCGCGGACTGGCGCCTTGTTATCGACGGTCTGGTGGCCCGCCCGGCCCGGTTCTCGCTCGACGAATTACGGCGTTTTCCCGCGAGCACGCAGATCACGCATCAGGCTTGCGAGGAGGGCTGGTCGTTCATTGCGGAGTGGACCGGCGTCGCCCTGTCGTACCTTCTGAATCTGGTGGGCGTGCGGCCGCAGGCCCGGTATGTCTTCTTTTTATCGTTCGGTCCCAAACAAAAGTGGGGCAGCCTGGACATGCCCGACGCGTGGCACCCGCAAACGCTGATCGCTTACGGGATGAACGGGGACCCGCTGCCCGCGCCACACGGCGCACCGGCCCGTGTGCGCGTGCCGCGCCAATTGGGGTTCAAGAGCATCAAGTATCTCACCCGCATCACCGTGACAGATACTCCGAAAGGCTTTGGCAAAGGCTGGGGCTCCTCGTCTCCCGAACACGGGTTTTCATGGTATGGCGGTATCTGAGTATGTCCCGCTGTCACTCCCGCCCCCGAAATCACAACCGGTCGCACAGCCGCCCCAGCGCCGATTCGGCCTCACCCGTGTCGGTCACGGCCAGAATCGGCCTGTCGCGCGCCGCGAAACTGCGGAGACCTTTTTCAGTAACCGTTCGGCAAAATTTTGTTAACTCCCATCAAACCTTGGGCTTACGGTCGAAACCCGCATTCCGGAAGACGTGCTTCTAGGCACCGTCGCGCGATAATCGGGGTGTGAGAAGGTCCCGGCAATTCGGAACAACCAAGATCCAGGTGAGGTTCAAACAGGAGCGAAACTGTTCGCTTGGTACCAAGCGGACTGCCCCGCTAACTGGTTTCCTTGCAACCGCGGTTGCCGGATTTCCGAATGGATCCTTTCGCAAAACGGCGAAAACGGATGTCCTAGCCCTGCTCGTCCTCCCAAGGGTTCCCGCGCCGCCCGGCGATCTGTTCCAGGCTCCTCGGCTTCGGCCGCCAGGGCTGGCCGAAGTGCTTGTCGATTTCGTCGCGATAGCTCATCGTGGGGCCGGGATAGCCGACCAGTTGCCAGCCGATCAAGCCCGCGTTGCCGCCGTGCATCGGGTCGCTGAACATGCCTTCGATCGTGTGCGCCCGCAAAAGCTGGAAGAAATGCGTCTTCTCGATCGACCGGAGCTTGGCGTCCTGATCGGCTACTGACAGGCTGGTGAAATCGCCCAGCGTTTTGATGCCCGCGCGGTAGGAATCGCGCGGATTCTCCTTGCCCTGGTAGCCATGCTCGGGATAGGACTCGACGAACGGCCCCTTGGTGTAGCGGTACTTGTCGCGGCCGTAGGGGCCGGCCAACTGGCGGTCGATATAGATCACGACGTTGGCCTCGTTCGCGCCCGGACCGCTTTCGTCGCTCGGGAAAATGCGGGCGCACGCCGCCGAGACAATGCGGGCTTCCTCGGCAGTGAAGAAACGCAGAGGAACCTTCACGGTGCCGGTCTGCGCCTGCACGCGCACCGGTTCGCCGGCCAACGTATAGAGCAGCGTGCCGCCGACGGCGGCCGCGGGCACGGTCAGAAATTCGCGGCGTTTCATATCAGCTTCTCCGGATGCTTGAAGTATCGGTCAATCATCGCGTCCGACGCCCAATACGTCAACGCGAGCACGGTCAGGGTGGGATTGGGGGCCGCATTCTGCGGAAACGCGGATCCGCCGGTCACGAACAGGTTCGGCATGTCCCAATGCTGGAGATACCGGTTGACGACGCTGGTCTCGGGCGAGGCCCCCATCATGGCCCCGCCCTGGACGTGCGTGGACTGGTAGTTGATCACGTTATAACGGTCGCGTGCCGGCAGCCTTTCCTCGAACCGGGCTCCCATCTCGCGTGCGATCCTTTGCTGAAGCCGGGCCGCGAACTCGCGCTGCTTGAACTCATGATCGGTCCAATTCAGAGTGAAGCGCAGCAGCGGATCGCCGAACTTATCGGTGTAAGTCGGATCGAGATCCATATAATTCTGGCGATATGCCAGGTGCTCGCCCGACAGGCCGATCGAAGCCGAGTGATCCTTCCATTTCAGCGCCGCTTTCTTCCACTCCGAGCCCCAATTGGATTTGCTCTCGCCCGCCGGCATCGCGCCGAACGAGCCTATCGGGGCGTCGCCCGTGCTGCCGAGGGCGACCATGCCCAGGCGGAGAAGCCCATCCTCGGCGCCGGTGAAGCCGATATCCCCGTCGAAATCGGAGATGCGCGAGCCCAGTTCTCCGGCCCCCATGAATGCGTTGAGCGGCTTGTCGAAAAAGACGCGCGTGTTGCCGCCGACTTGGTGCGTGAGGTTGCGGCCGAGCGTGCCTTTGCGCGATGCCGGATCATAGGGCGTGCCGATTTTCGAAAGCGCCAGCAGCCGCGTGTTATTCAGTGTGAACGACGCCAGCACTACCGTGGCGGCGGGCTGGAAGAATTCCTCGCCGCGCGCGTCGGTGAACTGGATGCCGGTGGCTCGGCCGTCCTTGTGCACGATGCGCCGCACCCAGCTCTGGGTGCGCAATTGGAAATTCTTGCGGCCGGCCAGCACCGGCATCAGCGTGTTGGTGGGCTGCGCCTTCGCCCCGATCATGCACCCGTAGCGCTGGCAATGGCCGCAATAGGCGCATCCGGCGCGCGTGACGCCGTCCGGATTTTTATATGATTCGCTCAAGTTCGCGGCGGGCGTGGGATAGGGATGGTAGCCCATCCGGCGCACGGCCTCCGCGAACATGCTGCTGGCGTAGGAGTGCTTCAGCGGCGGCGTCGGGTACTCGTGCTGGCGCTGCCCTTCAAAGATGTTGCCGCCATCGATCTTCTGGCCGCGGAGGTTTCCGGCTTTGCCGCTGATTCCCATCAACTGCTCGGCCTTCCAGTAAAGGGGCTCCAACTCGTCGTAAGTGATTCCCCAGTCCTGAACGGAGAGGTCCTCTGGAAGTTTGGCCGCTCCGTGTTTCTGCGTGAGGTGAGTGCGCAGCGTGAACACGTCCGGCAGGAAGCGGAACGACGCGCCCCCCCAGTGCTCGCCCGCGCCGCCCACACCCGTTCCGGGATGGAACGAACCGTGCTGCCGCACCGGAACCGCCGAATCTTTCAGAGAATGCCGGTGCGTGATGGTTTCCTCGGCCGTGCTCTGCATCATCCGCAGGCGGATGTTGTAGTCGAGCTCATCCATCGTCACCGCGTAGTCTTGCAGCTTGCGCGGAATGCCGCGCTCGAAGACGGCGACTGTCTGCGACGTTCTGGCGGTGAGCTCCTTGGCCATCAGGAGGCCGGTCCAGCCGCCTCCTATGATGGCGACGTCTACAGGTTTGAGATTGGTCATGAAAGCCTCGCTTCCTTACTTCCATATCCTGCTTCGGCGCGGGTGCAACCATACTGCCACGTTCCACCGGCCGTGTCGAGGCTGCTCCGATCGCTACGACCTTCTGCCGTGCTGCGCGTGATAAGCTGCAGCGAAAGGAGACTCTCATGCTGTCACGATTCGTGGCCCCAGCCGTGCTCGCCGTGCTTCTGATGGTTCCGTCCTCTGGTATCGGGCAGGTCTTGATGCAGCGCGATGTTTCGCTTCGCATGGCCTTGACGATTGCGGAAGCAGCCCTGGCCGAATGCGGAGTCAACACATCGGTGGCGGTCGTCGACCGAGCGGGCCGGCTTCGCGTTTTCCTTCAGGGCGATAAAGCAGCGCCGCACAATCTCGAACTGGCCCGCCGCAAGGCATATACGGCGCGGACCTTCCAGCGGACTTCCGCCGAGTGGGCCAAACTCACCGAGACAACCAATACCGGGCAACGCATGCTTGCCGACGTCATCCCGCTGGGCGGGGGCGCGCCGATCAAGGTCGGGGATGAGACCATCGGCGGTGTCGGCCTGAGCGGGGCCCCGATGGGCCAGGCGCAGGAGGAAGCTTGCGCCAAAGCCGGCATTGCCAAAGTAGCGGATCAACTGAAGTGATGCGGCCTCTGCTTCGAAATAGCCGGGTGTATAATCCGCCTATGCCTACGGAGCGATCGATACATCGCAGAACTCTTTTCGGAGCGGGCGCCGCCGCCGCGCTCGGGCACTCACTGCCCGGTGTGGCGTTCGCGCAAGCTTCCGGCGTGTCCGGCGTCAAGGTGGAAAAGAATATCGTCGTTGGCAAAGGCGGCGATACCGAACTGCGCTGCGACATCTACCGGCCGCCTGCAGGAGCCGAGAAACGAATGGCCTTGGTGCACTTCCATGGCGGGGGGTTTGCCCGCGGCAGCAAGGACACGATGGGCGATCGGGTCACGCCCATCACGGCGCGCGGCTACGTATCCATCGCGGCGCAATATCGCCTGAGCGGCGAGGCGAAGTGGCCGGCCCAGATCGAGGACGCACGCACCCATATCCGGTGGGTGCGCGCCAACGCCAGTACGCTAGGCATCGACCCGGCGCGCATCGCGATCGCTGGTTACTCGGCGGGAGGCCACATCGCGCTCTTTACCGCCGCCCAGCCCGACATGGCGCTGGCCGCTTGCGTCGCGTTTTATCCGGCGACCGATGTCAAGAACGTCGCCAAGGCGCTGATGCCTTCGGGAAGTGATGAGGCCGCCATCCGTGACGCCAGCCCGCTCACGCACATCCAGAACGGTTTCCCGCCCACCGTAATCTTTCACGGCCTGTCGGATGTGACCATCCCTCCGGAGAACAGCGAGCACCTGCTGCAGGCGCTGCGCGCGGTCAAGGTTCCTTCCGAGCTGCACACCTTCGCCGGCGTTCCACACGCATTTGACTCGCATCCGGAATTCGCCGAGTCCTGCGCGGCGCTCACAGATTTCTTCCTGGAGCGCCAGGTTCTGCATCCGCGAACGTATCCTCCGTTCTCGCCCGGCCCTGGGCGCGGCGCCGCTTGATTGTGCCGCCGGGCCGGGATGGCGGTGTCTGATGCATGGCCGCCCTCCTTCGCCGGTGTTCCGCATTACGGCTGCACCGGCGCGGTCTGCAGCCCGGCAACCAGCGCACCCACAGCGTCCAGGCTGGCGGTGGAGGCCCCACTTTTCACGAAGATCTCCATCGCGCTCCCCGGCGTGGAACCGAGGTTCCGGAAGCCGTGAGGAGTGCCGCCTTTGATATAAAACGCCTGGCCCACGGGCGCGTCTACCGGCTTCTCAGACCCGATCGTAATCTGTAGTTTTCCCGTCAGGGGAATAAACAGGTGGAACTTCACGTCGTCATGCTGATGGATCGCGCGATTCGCCCCTGGTTTCATTTCGACGCGTGCGGCGCGCACATCCGGGAGCTCCCAGAGGCGGACTGGTGCGTACCCCTGAGCGGCCCGAGCCGCTTCTTTTTCGGCATCTCCGCCCTTGGATGGCGCCTGGGCCGGAGCTGACAAGCACAACAGCCAAGCGATCGCGGCTATTCCGGAAGCGTATTTCAACATGGATTCTCTCCCCCTTCGGGGCTTCATTATAGTGGACGCGCATTCGCCGTGCTTGTGGCGCACCGCCAGCGGGCATTCAGCGGCTGCTGAAAAAGTCTTGCGCCAGGGCAGAGCCTTACGCCACTAGTCCAGCGGTTCCACCTTCACAATCGACGCGCCGTGGTTGCTGCCGATCCACAGCGTGCCGGGGTTCTTCGAATCGTCCACGTATACGCGGCGGATGTTGGTCGAGCGCGGCAGCATGTATTCGGTGTACCGGCCGCTCTTGACATCCAGGCGCGCCACGCGGTCGGTCAGCATCGATCCCGTCCACGCGTCGCCGTTGCGGTCGTACACAGCGTCGTATGGCGCGCTCCACGGCGTCGGCACCTGCCACTCCGTCATCTTCCGGGTTTCCGGATCGAACATGCCGATGGCGTTGCCCTGGTATTCGGCGAACCACAGGCGGCCGTGCCGGTCGACGCGCCCGCGCCGCGGCCGCGAGTCCGGCGTCGGAGTCCGGTAGACTGCCGCCTCCTTCGTTCTGGCGTCGATCCTGACGATGTTGCCCGCCGAAAAATCGAGCAGGTACACGTTGTTCTGCGCGTCCGAGTGAAGGCCGTAGGTCCCGATCCGCTTGCCGGTCGCCGGATCCTTGAAATTGCCGAGGTTCTCGAACTGGTTCGAGATCAGGTCGAGCCGGTAGATGTTGCCCACATCCGAGTTCTTGATCCACACCTTGTGATCGGCCGGTGTGCCGTCGACGGCGAGGTGGCCGAGTTGGCCGCCGTCGGTGTCCCACGCTTTGGGAGTCTGCCAGAACTGAAACTTCTCGGTCGTCCGGTCGAACTTCGCAATGGCGCTCTGGTACATCACGCCGACCCACAGATTGTCGTCTTTGTCGAATTCGAGATCGAGCGTACCGACGGGCGATCCCGGCTTCACGATGGGGATGGGATATTGGGTCACCTTGCCGGTCTTCGGATCCATCTTGCCGATGAACATCTGGCCGAAATCGGAGTACCAGACGTCGCCCGCGCGATCGAGCACCACATCGTGCGGCTGAATCAAGGCATTAGGCAAGTCGTATTCGGTGATGATGACGTGGGTGGACTCACCCGTGAGCCGCGGCTCGGTCTTGAGCGGGAAATCCCAGGTCTGCTGCTGGCTCAGGTTGACGCTGGCCAGCCATTCCGCCGTCTTCCGGCCGGCGCCACCCCGTTCGACGTCGCGAGTCGCCGTGCCGGTGAGCCGCTGCGGCTTGAGCGGCGTGCTGCCGGGATAATACAAGCTCATGCGGTGGATCACTTCCAGGAATTCGTCGGCATCGTGAGTGGATTTCATGATGCGCTCCAGCGTGTGGCAGCCGGTGCAATTGAGCAGGAAGTTTTTCTGTCCCACCGTTCCCGGCATGCTGCTCAGCCATTCGGCATTGGTGAGCTGCGCCGACCGGTTTTTGGCTTTCTTGAGATGGAGATCGGTCTTGGCTTCCTGGCTGGAGGCGACGTCGGCGCCCCGGGTGCCGTCGAGCTCATAGCCGGCCGCACGCGCTTTCAATGTGTAGTGCCCGGGCTCGAGCCGGGAGGCCGGGAACGCAAAGCGCCCCGCGGCGTTGGTGACGACGCTGATGCTGATCGTGGAGCCGTCCTTCTTGGCGCTGACGACCACGCCTTCCATCGGCCCTTCCTCCGCGGACACGACCTGCCCGCTCAACGCCACAGGCTTCGGAACGTCTCCATGAAGAAGGATGGCAGCGAGAGCGCCGCCCACAATACAGAAAACTCGCCTCGTTTTCATGGGCCATCTCCTCGTCTGGGAATCGATTATCCTCCCGCCGGGGGTGCAACGGAAGGCCCTTTTTCGGGGCCCGTTATCCAGGCGCCCCGCCGAAGGTCATTTGGCGAGCAGCCCACGGCCGCGCAGCCAGTTGGTCAGCAGAGTCGGCCACATGCCTAAGGCCGGATCGGCCAAGGCCAGCCCGACGCCGTGCGGACCGTTCTCGAAAATGTGCATCTCGGCCGGGACCTTCGCGGCGCGTAACGCCAGGTAGAAACGCACGCTGTTCTCCACCGGAACCGTGGTGTCGGCGGTGGTGTGAAACAGGAAGGTGGGCGGGGTGGCCGCCGTCACCTGCAGTTCGTCCGAAAGGTTCTGAATGAGGGCAGGCTCCGGATTGTCCCCCAGCAGGCTGCGCACGGATCCGGCGTGGGCGATGGCGGGGTCAAAGGAGATTACCGGATACGCCAGGATGAGGAAATCGGGGCGACTGCTGACGCGATCGACCGGATCGGCGGCGCCGGCATTGCCCAGGTCGAAGTGCGTGCCGGCAGTGGCGGTCAGGTGCCCTCCCGCGGAAAAGCCCATCATGCCCACGCGGCCGGGCTGCACGCCGAACTGCGCGGCCTGGGCGCGCACGAGGCGAATCGCGCGCTGAGCATCTCCGAGCTCGATGGGGTGATGGTACTTCGGACCGAGACGGTACTTCAGTACGAAGGCGCTAATTCCCATGCTGTTGAACCAGGCGGCCACATATCGGCCTTCGTGGCTCATGGCGAGCGCGGAATAGCCGCCGCCGGGCGCGATGAGAACCGCGGTGCCGCTCGCCTGGCGGGCGGCGCGAAAAAACGTAAGCGTGGGGCGGTCGGCGTCCGTTTCGCCCAACGCGCCGGGCGCGCGGCCTTCCCAAAGAGGCATCGTTTCCGCCTCGGCGTTGAGATCGGGGCGCGGCGGGGCAGTCTGCGCGACGATGACGCCGCCCAATGCCAGTAACAGCGGTGGGATCGCGAGTTTCATTTGCCGATCTTACTACGCGGCGTGGCAGCGAACGTGCTATCGCTCTCGTTCATGAGGCAGGAACGGAAAAATCTTCTCACTTCGCGACGGCGCGGCATCGGGACTGTTGCCGTGATCGGCTTGTGCGGCGGTTTGGCGGTGTTGACCGCCGGTTTATGGATGGTACAGCACAGTCAGATCAACAAGCTGAATGCGGACCGCGCGGCGAACGCGGCCGAGTTGGACCGGTCGCGACTGCAGATCCAGGATCTGACCAACCGCCTCAACACGCTGGCGCAGCGGCAGGCTCAAAGCGCAGACCGCGCGGAGGAGCGTCCGCCGGTTCGTCCTTCCCCGCCGGCGAAACGGGCGCCGCGCGTTGCCAAGAGCGATCCGCGCCTGGATCACCTGCAAGGCCAGCTTACCGAGACCCAGAAGCAGCTGGCGAGCACGCGGGACGATCTCGCCAAGGCACAGGAATCGCTGGACGGCAAGATCAACTCGACGCGCGACGATCTGAACGGTTCGATCGCCAAGACACACGAAGACGTGGCGGCCTTGCAACGGCGCGGCGAGCAAAACATCTACGAATTCCGGCTGACGAAATCGAAGCAGATGCAGCGGGTGGGACCGCTGAGCCTGGCGCTGCGCAGCACCAGCACCAAGCACAAGACCTACGATTTCTCGATGCTCGTGGACGACAATACGCTGTCCAAGAAGCATGTCAACCTGTATGAACCGGTGTGGATCACGGTAAGTGACCGGCCGCAGCCGGTGCAACTCGTGGTGAATCACGTGGGGAAGGACGAAGTCGACGGCTACGTCAGCGAGCCGAAGTACAAGAAGTCGGAGCTGGCGACGAACGCGGAAACGCCGGCCCCGGCTCCTGCGAAAGAGTTGACCAACCGGTAAAACCGGCCTCGCAGCGGCGCCGGCACAGCCCGCAGCCGGCCAAACCTGACACAATAGGGAGATGCGAAATTCGCTCCCTCTCCTGATTCTTGTGGCGGCAGCGCCGGTCTTTGCGCAGACGAAAGCCGAAACCGCGCCGAACCCGTCGGCGCCCGGCAGCCTGCAGGCGAACTGGTCCACCACGCCTGATGGCAGCCCGCTGATGAGCTGGGTTGAGCCGTCGAAAAGCGGTTCGCTCAACCTCCGCTTCGCGGTGTTGCACGGCGCCAAATGGTCGGACCCGCAGACCGTGGCGGCCAATCGGCATTTCTTCCGGCATCCGGCCGAGGTGCCCGAGGTGATGCAGGTGAGCGACAAGCAGTGGATGGCGCACTGGGTCGAGATGCCGAATGAATCGAGCGAAGCGGAGTTCGTGTACGTCTCCTCTTCGACCGATGGCATGCATTGGACGCCACCGCTGATGGCGCACAAGGACAAGAAGCAGGTGCTGCACGGGCTGGCTTCGATGGCGGTCGATGCCAAGGGAGAGATTTCGCTGTTCTGGCTGCACACGCCGGAGGGCGAAGACGGGCCGGGATACCTGATGCGGACGGTGGTGGACGCGACCGGAAAGGATGTCAAAGAGGAGCGCCTCGACGACGATGTGTGCAACTGCTGCCCGACCGCGGTTGCTAAGACCAGCAAGGGGTTGATCGTCGCTTATCGAAGCCACACGAAGGACGACATTCGCGATATCGCGGTGATCCGGTTGGAAAATGGCAAGTGGTCGCAGTCGAAAATTGTGCACGCCGACAACTGGAAGCTGAATGCGTGCCCGACGAACGCGGCGGCGGTCGCGGCCAAGGGCGACAAGGTGGCGGTGGCCTGGTACACCGGCGCGCAAAATGCTCCCAAGGTGGAGGTTGCGTTTTCGACCGATGGCGGCGCAACGTTCGGTAAACCGGCGGTTGTGAGTACCGGGCATGCGTTCGGGTACACATCGATGGCGCTTGACGATCAGGGCAACGCGACGATTTCCTGGCTGGAGCAGGGTGGCGCGGCGGGAGCGCGCGTGCTGGCCCGCTCAGTAAGCACGGCCGGCGCTACCGGCCCGGTGATCCAAGTAGCCGAGGGCGGGCGGATGGCGCTCGGATATCCGCGGCTGTTCCGGTCCGCGGCCGGCACGTACGTCGCCTGGGGTAACGCCAAGCCCGGGGCCAAGGTCGATACCGCGCGTCTGAATTAATCCGCCATGTTTCTGTGGGCCGCGCTTCTGGCGGCGACGGCTGCTGCCGCCCCGGTAACGCCTGGGCCTGGAATTTCCGAGAGGCTGGCGAACGACCGCGCCGCCTCCCTCTCCGCGCTCCGGTACGAACTCTCGTTTCAGATCCCGGAAACCAAGACGGAGCCGATTCGGGGCTCCGCGGTGATTCGCTTCTCGCTGCGGGCGCGGCATCGGATTGTTCTCGATTTCGAGCAGCCTCGCGACCACGTGCTTGCGGTGCGCGTGAATGGGCGGGTCACCGACTTTCTGATGTCGGGCGGGCACATGGTTTTCGCGGCGCCGGCCACCAAAGCTGGGGAGAACGAGATCGCGATCGAGTTTGTCGCCGGAGACGAGGCGCTCAACCGCAATGAAGATTTCCTCTATACACTGTTTGTCCCGGCACGCGCGCATCTGATGTTCCCCTGCTTCGACCAGCCCAGCCTGAAAGCGCGCTTCAAGTTGCGGCTGCAGACACCCCAGGGTTGGCAGGTGGTGGCGAACGCGGCGGGTTCGGGCGGGAGCTTTGCCGAAACGCCGCCGATTCCCACGTACCTGTTCGCGTTTGCGGCGGGAAAATTTCAGGTCGAGACCGCCGAGCGCAACGGGCGCACGTTTCGCATGTTTCATCGCGAAAATGACGCGGCGAAGGTGGCGCGCAATCGCGACGCGATCTTCGACCTGCACGCGCGCGCTCTCGCGTGGCTCGAAGACTACACCGGGATCCCCTATCCGTGGGGAAAGTTCGACTTCGTGCTGATCCCGTCGTTCCAGTTCGGCGGCATGGAGCATCCCGGCGCGATCTTCTACAACGCGGCGGGGTTGATGCTCGATCCGTCGGCCACGCAGAACCAGCTGCTCAATCGCGCCAGCACCATCGCGCATGAGACCGCCCACATGTGGTTCGGCGACCTGGTGACCATGCGCTGGTTCAATGACGTCTGGATGAAAGAAGTCATGGCGAACGTGATGGCGGCCAAGATCGTGAATCCCTCGTTTCCCGAGATCAACCACGACCTGCGGTTTCTGCTGGAGCACTATCCCTTCGCTTATGACGTGGACCGGACAGCGGGCGCCAACCCGATCCGGCAGGAACTCGGCAATCTGAACGAAGCCGGGAGCCTGTACGGCAACATCATTTATGACAAAGCGCCGATCGTGATGCGGCAACTCGAAGGCATCGCCGGTCCGGATGCCTTTCGGGAAGGCCTGCGCGACTATCTCAAAAGGTATTCGTTTGGAAACGCGACCTGGCTCGACCTGGTGCAGATTTTCGAAAAGCGGAAGCCGGGCGAAGTGGCGGGTTGGAGCCGGGCCTGGGTGGAACGCCGGGGCCGCCCCGAGATCACGACGATCCTTCGAACGGGGACAGACGGAACGATTTCGCAATTGCGCCTGGCGCAAGGCGAACTGGTATGGCCGCAGCGCCTGGAGGTGGATCTCGGGTTCCCCGACCAGGTCAACCGGACTCCGGTCGCCATGAACGGTCGGGTTGTTGAAATTGCCGGAGTCGCGGGAAGCCGCCAACCGGAATACGTTTTGCCCAACGGAGGCGGGCTCGGGTACGGGTTGTTCCTGCTCGACGACGCCACCAAGCACTACCTGCTGACGCACCTGGAAGACATACCCGATGCGCTGACGCGCGGCAGCGCGTGGGTGGATGTCTGGGAAAACCTGCTGGAGGCGCGGATCACACCGGCGGAGTTTGTAGATCTCGTGACGCGCGCGCTGCCCAAAGAGGCCGATGAGCAGAACACCGAGCGCGTGCTGCAATACCTGGGGCACGCATTCTGGCAGTTCCTTCCGCCGGAGGAGCGCGGGCGGCGCGCCGCGGAATTGGAATCGCGGCTTCGCGCCGGAATCGCGCGCGCCGACGCCACCAGCGCGAAATCCGCGTGGTTCGCGGCCTATCGGGATACGGCTTTGACGCCCGACGGCCTGGCGTGGCTGGAACGCATCTGGCGGCGCGAAGAGAGAATCGAAGGCTTGCCGTTGGCCGAACCCGACGAAATCAACCTGGCAATGGAGCTGGCAGTGCGCGGAGTTTCCGGCTGGCGGCAAATTCTCGACATGCAGCTGGCGCGCACGCAGAATCCCGATCGCAAGGCGCGCCTGGCATTTGTCACGCCGGCGCTATCGGCCGACCCGGCGGAACGCGAGCAGGCGTTCGAGCGTCTGCGGAAACTCGAGAACCGGCGGCATGAACCGTGGGTGTTGGAATCGCTTCATTATCTGAATCATCCTCTGCGGCAGCCGGAGGCGCAGCGTTTTGTCCGGCCGAGCCTGGAATTACTTCCCGAGATTCAGAGGACGGGCGACATCTTTTTTCCCGAGCGCTGGATGGATGCCACACTCGGCCGCCAGCGAGCGCCGGAAGCGGCGCAAACCATACGCGATTTCCTGGCGCAGACGAAGCTTTCGCGGCGGCTCGAATGGGTGGTGCTGAGCTCCGCGGACAACCTGTTCCGCGCGGCCCGGATGCAGTAGCTACGCTTGGAGCGCCTTTTTCGCGTAGTCGAAACAGCGCTCGACTTCGGTGACGGTGTCGGCGGACGCATGAGCGTTGTACTCGTACTCGATGTTCGCCGGAATGTCGTACTTGTCTTTCTTGAGTAGCTGCAGGACAGCTTTGATGGGCGTGTCGCCCTCGCCCCAAGGCCAGTTGTTCTGCTGGATCGGCGTGGCGTTACCGGGAGGGCTCTTCTTGCGATCTTTCAGGTGCAGGTTCGTGATGCGTGCGTGATTGTCCTTGATGAAGGCGACTGCGTCGTAGCCGGCGGCGGTGAAGTGGCCGATATCGAGATTCACCCACATATATTTGCCCATCGCCATCACTTTGGCGAAGGTCTCCGGAGTTGCGAACTGTTCCGGATCCTTGACGTCGTCGTGTCCGTGGGCGCCCCAGGGCATCCGGTACTTCTCCGCAATCGGAGCGACGCGCCGTGCCACGGTTACGGTCGAACTGGAGGAGAGCGCCTTGACGCCCAGATCGCGCGCCATGCGGAAAGCGTAGTCGATCTCGTCATCGGCAATGGTAACGCCCATGTTGTAACAGAGCAGGCGAAGATCGATGCCGGCGTCCGAGAACTGCTTGCGGACAGGGCCGAAGGTGCCCGGTTTTGCGGCTGCGCGCCACTCGTGGAGCGCGGCTTGCGCGGCAACGATTTCGGGCGTCTGGCCCCGGCCGCGGGGAACCGGTGGGGCGCCGGCCAAAGCTTCGGCGTGATTCGACATCAGCTCGACTTCGCTGAGTCCGATTTTCAACATCGACGGAATGATTTGCGTGGGCGGCAGATCGCGGAAGCTATAGCTGATCGCTCCGATCTGCACGCCGGCGATGCGAGATTCCGGGGCCGCCAGGGCTACGGCGGGGATCGCCGCCAGGGCCAATTTTCCGAGATCGCGTCTGGAGCAGTTCATCGCAATGCTCCTAGGGCGCCGGCGTTGCCAGCGGCTTGCCCTTTTCCACCACGTACACGCCGACCAGACGCAGGGGTTGGGTCCCCGTGTTGTGGGCGTCATGCTTGGTGCCGCCCGGAATGACGAATCCGTCCCCGGCTTTCACCTTAAGAGGCGGTTGTCCTTCCATGAGGATTTCGCCTTCGCCGGAAAGAATGTAGCTGATCTCATCTCCCGGGTGCGTGTGGCGGCCGGCGCTGCCGCCTGGAGCAATTTCGACGTTGGCAATGATTGCTTCGCGTCCGGGAACCGAGACGTCTCCCGTCTTGACCACGGTACGTTTGATGGCCGGGGTTTGGGCCGCGAGCGTCACTGCCAGTGCCAATGCCATCGTCAGGCCTATCGCACTACACGTTTCGATCCGTTTCATTCTGCCTCTCCTCAAGGTATCGAGAATACTGTACAACATCCGGCGGCGGGCCGCTGCCGTGCGCCTTGACTTTCTCGGTACCGGTAATTTATTCTAGCCATTCGACTTGGCGCGGCAGCCCAGGCGTTTTCCGTATGTCCAATCAATCGCGGCATGAAGCCGAGACCGTGGAGCGTTCGCTCGACTCCAACTTGGACAGCGTCGATTACGCCGAAGAAATCACGATGGGCGTGGCCAAGAGAGCGGGATTTGACGAAGACGATCTGACGAAGATCGGGATGGCGGTGCGCGAGTCGATGGTGAATGCGGTTGTGCATGGGAACCGCTACAACGCCAATAAGAAGGTTCGATTCTCGATACACAAGGACACGGACCGCTTGACGGTGCGGATCATCGATGAGGGCGAGGGATTCGATGTGGAAAGCGTGCCGGATCCGCTGGCCCCGGAGAACCTGTTCCGCAACTCGGGGCGCGGTATCTTTCTGATCCGGTCATTCATGGACGATTGCCGGATCCGGCGGCTGGAGCCCGGCGGCACGGAAGTAACTTTGGTCAAGCGCATGGTGTCCAAATAGGATTCACGATTTTTCAGCCAGGAGGCAAGTTCAGTGAGCGTAAAGTTAAATAGTCGGCAAGTGGGCGATGTCAGCGTGGTGGACGTCGCCGGCCGGATCACGTTAGGTGAGGGATCGAGCGCGCTGCGGGACGCGCTGCGCGACATGGTGGCGAAGAACCACAAGAAGATCCTGCTGAATCTCGGAGACGTCTCCTACATTGACAGTTCCGGGATCGGGGAACTGGTCTCCGGGTTTACGTCGGTAACCAACAGCGGCGGCCAATTGAAACTGCTGGGTCTGACCAAGAGGGTCAAGGATCTGCTGCAGATCACGAAACTGTACACGGTTTTCGACGTGCACGAAGACGAATCGTCCGCAATCCGGAGCTTTGCGTAGCGGCTGCGCTATCCGCCGCCGACGAACTGGACGATTTCGAGTTGCGCGCCTGTGTGCAGGGCTGTCTCGGGCCAGAGAGGCTGCTTGATGATGCGGCGATCGAGCTCGACGGCGACGCGGGCCGGATCCAGTTTCAGTTCGTGTAAGAGGCCGAGAACAGTCTGGCCGTCGGGGGCGCTGCGGGCTTCGCCGTTCACGGTGATTTGCATGGACATACGTTGGTTGACACTCTTGTTTTGCAACCATTATAGTCGTATTTGATCCCCGTATTCGCAGGAACAGATGCCTAGCTCATACACCGAAGTGTATTTCCCTGTACTGGTGCAGGGAATCATTGCAGTCGGGCTGGCGGCGGTGCTGATTCTGCTGTCCTACGTGCTCGGGAAGAAGGTCCGCAACGTCGTCAAAGACACGCCCTACGAATCGGGAATCACGCCGACCGGGGATGCACGCCAGCGCTTCAGCGTGAAGTTCTACCTGGTGGGGATGCTGTTCATCCTGTTCGATATCGAAGCCATCTTCTTATACCCCTGGGCGGTGGTATTTCGCGATCTGAAGATGTTCGGCTTCATCGAAATGCTGATCTTCGTGGTACTGATCCTTTCTGGGTTCTTCTACATTTGGAAAAAAGGCGCGCTGGATTGGTCGCAGTCGGACCGTGCCGGCGGGAAGCAGTAGCGAATCAACCAATGATACCGGACAATTTGCGGGAACATGCGGTCGCCGCGGCGCTCGATTCGTTCGATCCGGAGGCCGTCACGGGCGGCAAATGGGATCGGGGAGAGCTGACGCTGGAAATTGCAGCCGCGAAGATCCCCAGCGTGTGCGGATTTCTCAAATACGATCAAAAGTTTGTGCGGCTGAGCACGGTGACGGCAGTGGACCGGTATCCGGGCGAGCCGCGGTTCGAAGTGGTCTATCATCTGTATTCGGTCGAGCGAAACGAGTGGCTGCGCTTGAAATGCCGGCTGGCGGGCGCGAATCCATCGATCGAATCGGTGACCTCGGTTTGGCGCGGCGCGAACTGGTACGAGCGGGAAGTCTTCGATCTGTTCGGTATCGAGTTTCGGAACCATCCCGACTTGCGGCGTATTTTGATGCCGGAGGGATGGGAAGGCCATCCGCTGCGAAAGGATTATCCGATCACGGGGACGAGGGTTTAGGCATATGAGCGAGTCAGGGGTACCGAGCCAGTCCGCCGCGGCCGTGGAAGAGCCGAAGCCGCAGAGCGGCGTGCGCCGCATGGTCCTCAACATGGGACCGCAGCATCCATCGACGCACGGGGTGCTGCGCCTGCTCATCGAGCTCGACGGCGAAATCATCACGAGTTGCCAGCCCGACATCGGCTACCTGCACACCGGCATCGAAAAGGAATTCGAAGTCAAGAATTACCAACAGGCAGTGACGCTGACCGACCGCGTGGATTACCTGGCGCCTCTCTCGAACAATCTGTGCTACGTGCTGGCGGTGGAGAAACTGCTGGGCCTGGAGATTCCGCCACAGGCGCAATGGATGCGCGTGATGCTGACGGAGCTGACACGGCTGAACAGCCACCTGGTCTGGCTCGGCACGCACGCGATCGACATCGGAGCGATGACCGTGTTTCTGTACTGCTTCCGGGAGCGGGAAGAAATTCTTCGGATCTTCGAGATGTTCTCCGGACAGCGGATGATGACGAGCTACTTCCGCATCGGCGGGCTGGCGCTGGAGCCGCCGCGCGGATGGCAGAAGCGCGTCAAGGCGTTCGTGGATATTTTTCCGAGCCGGGTCGATGAATATGAGAACCTGCTGACGGCGAACCGGATCTGGATGGGGCGCACGCAGGGAGTCGGGCGCATTTCGCTCGAGGACATGCTGGACCTGGGGATCACGGGGCCGATGCTGCGCGCCGCGGGACTGAAGGTGGATGCGCGTAAGGATCGGCCGTACTCGAGCTACGAGAAGTTCGATTTCGAAGTGCCGACACGCACGGCGAACGATGTGTTCGCGCGGTACCAGGTGCGCATCGAAGAGATGCGGCAGAGCACGCGGATCATCAAGCAGGCGCTGGAAGGCATGCCGGCGGGACCGTGGAAAGCCGACGCGCCGCACGTGGTGCTGCCGGACCGCGAAAAGATGAAGACCCAGATGGAGGCCCTCATCTACCATTTCAAGATCGTGACGGAAGGGTTCCGCGTGCCCGAAGGCGAAGTCTACCAAGTGATTGAATCGCCGCGCGGAGAAATCGGATACTACATCGTGAGCGATGGGACAACTCGTCCGTACCGCGTTCATATGCGGACGCCGAGCTTCGGCAATTTACAAGCGACTCCGAAGATCGTCGAGGGGATTTTGATCGCGGACGTGATCGCTTCGCTGGGGAGTATGGATTTTGTGCTGGGAGACACGGACCGGTGACATTTTCTCCGCAACTCGAGGCGCGGTTTGAGAAGCTGCTGAGGAGCTATCCGCCGGGGCGGCAGCGGTCGGCCATGATTCCGATGTTGCTTTATGGGCAGGACGAGGTGGGCTCGGTCACCGACGAATTGATCGAAGAAGTGGCCCTGCGGGTCGGTGTGACGCCGTTGCAGGTCAACGAAGTGCTTTCCTACTACTCCATGCTGCATCGCAAGCCCATGGGGAAGTATCACGTCCAGATCTGCACCAACATCAGCTGTCTGCTGACGGGCGGTGACAAGCTATGGGAGCGGGCGTGCGAGAAGCTGGGGATCGGCCACAAGGAAGTGTCCGTGGACGGGCAGATCTCGCTTGAGGAAGTGGAATGTATCGGGGCGTGCTCGTGGGCGCCGGCGATTCAGGTGAATTACGATTTCTATCACAAGGTCACGCCGGAGCAACTGGACCGTCTGCTGGATGGGTTGAAGAAGAGCCAATGAATACCGCAGAGACGCGGAGACGCGGAGAAGGAAGAGGGATTTGTCGAGTGTTGTGCGCCGGCACGGGCGGTTCCACGTGCCGCGGGTTTGGGCGCCGAGGCGGCAGAGGGAATCGCGCGGCTTCGCTGCTGTGGTTGGGTGAATCGGTGGGGAGTTTTGTTTCTCGGCGCCTCGGCGTCTCGGCGGTGAATCATGCCCTATAACGAACCTAGCCCGCTCGAAACGCGGATTCTTTCGCGGCGGTTCGGCCAGGCGAACTCCACGTCGATCGATACCTACCTTGCCGATGACGGGTACAAGGCGTTTTTGAAAGCCTCGCGGATGAAGCCGGAGGAGATCATCGAAGAAGTCAAAATCTCGAATCTCCGCGGCCGCGGCGGGGCCGGGTTCCCCACCGGGATGAAATGGAGCTTCGTGCCGCGCACGTCACCGAAGCCGAAGTACATCGTGGTGAACGCGGACGAGAGCGAGCCCGGAACGTGCAAAGACCGGCTGCTGATGGAATACGATCCGCACCAGTTGATCGAAGGGTGTCTGATTGCGGGATTGTCCGTGGACGCGCACGCCGGGTACATCTATATTCGCGGCGAGTACCGGTATCTGATCGATATCGTCGATAAAGCGCTCGAGGAGGCGTACCGGAAGGGCTGGCTTGGAAAGAACATTCAAGGAACGGGTTTCGATTTCGAGTTATATACGCACACGGGCGCGGGGGCGTACGAATGCGGGGAAGAATCGGCGCTGCTGGAGTCGCTCGAAGGCAAGCGGGGCATCCCCCGGATCCGGCCGCCGTTTCCGGCGGTGGTGGGCGCGTTCCAGTGCCCGACCATTCTGAATAACGTCGAAACGTATTGCGCCGTGCCCGCGATCATCCGCGACGGCGGAAAGGCATTCGCCGACTTGGGGGTTCCGAAAGCGGGCGGTACGAAGCTGACGTGCCTCACCGGACATATCAACAAGCCGGGGGTGTACGAACTGCCGCTGGGTTTCCCGGTCATGAAAATGATCCAGGAAGTTGGCGGCGGCATGCGCAACGGAAAGAAGCTGAAGGCATTCATACCGGGCGGCTCGTCGTGCCCCATCCTGACAGCGGCGGAGTGCGAAGGCGCGACGATGGATTACGATTCGATGGCGCAGCGCAAGTCGATGCTCGGCTCGGGCGGTGTCGTGGTGATGGACGAAGACACCTGCATGGTGAAGGTAGCGCTCCGGATTATCCGGTTCTACGCGCACGAGAGCTGCGGCTGGTGCATTCCCTGCCGCGAGGGCACGACCTGGCTGCGCAAGCTGCTGACGCGCTTTCATCAGGGACAGGGCACGCGCTCCGATATCGATCTGATCGGCGATGTTTCGCGGAATATGCTGGGCCGCACGTTCTGCCCGCTCGGCGATGCGGCGTCACTGCCGACTACGTCGATTGTCGAGAAATTCCGGCAGGAATTCGAGGACCATCTGGACGGCAAGCCGTGTCCGTACGAGCACGTGGACCATATGGTGATGGCATAAATGGCAGATCCGGTAAAGCTGACGATTAACGGCCGCGAAATTCAGGCCGCGCCCGGGACGCTGGTGATCGACGCGGCCAAGCAAGCAGGCATTGAAGTACCGGCGTTTTGCTATTACGAAGGGCTCAGCCTGCAGGCCGCCTGCCGCATGTGCCTGGTGGAAATCGAGAAGACGCCGAAGCTGCAGACGGCGTGCACGGTGCCGGTGGCCGAAGGCATGGTGGTGCGCACGGAGACCGATCAGGTGCACACGGCGCGCAAGTACATGCTGGAGTACCTGCTGACCAACCACCCGCTGGATTGCCCGGTGTGCGACAAGGGCGGCGAGTGCGAATTGCAGGACATGACCTTCCGCTACGGCGTGGGCGAGAGCCGGTACACGGAAGAGAAGGTACACACGCCGGAGAAGCAGTTTTCCCCAGTCGTCTTCTTCGACGCACCGCGCTGCATCCTGTGCTATCGGTGCGTGCGTATCTGCGACGAAGGGCTGGGTGTGACGGCGCTGGGAGTGATTAATCGCGGTGTCGTGTCGGAGATCGCGCCGAACAAAGGCGACCACCTGGAGTGCGACGAGTGCGGCGCGTGCATCGATATCTGCCCGGTGGGGGCGCTGACGAGCGGGGCGTACCGGTACAAGACGAGGCCCTGGGAAATGACGCACGTGGGGACGATCTGCACCCACTGCGCCGACGGCTGCAAGACGACGCTCGGCACGCGCAACGACCGCATCATCCGCGGCAATAATCGCGACCGCTCCGGAATCAACGGCGAATTTCTGTGCGTCAAGGGGCGCTACGGCTTCGATTTCTACGATCATCCGGACCGGCTGCAGGCACCGCTGGTGCGGAGGAATGGCAAGCTGGAGGAAGTTTCCTGGTCAGAGGCGCTGACCACCGTGGCTTCGAAGTTCAACGAGGCGCTGGGACGCAGCGGCAGCTTCGGGGTGATTGGATCGAACCACACCACCAACGAAGAGAATTTTTACCTCCAGAAGTTCGCGCGCGAGGTGCTAAAGACCAACCACATCGACCATCATCGGACGGGTGACGTGGTGACGCTGCTGGACGCGCTGAGCGGCAAGCAGGACAAGTTAGCCACAGTGGCCGATCTCTACGAGCGCAAAGCCATCCTGATTGTGGGCGCTGACCTGGCGCTCGAGCATCCGCTGCTGTCGTACCAGATCCGTGCCAACTACCGGCATCACAAGGCTCACATTTACGTGGTGACGCCGGAGGCCGTGCGCGAAGACAAGTACGCGACGGCGAAGGTGCGCGGAAGCGACTACTCGTCGCTGCGCGATCAACTCCAAGCCGAGCCGGAACTGGTCATCCTGTTCGATGATTCCATCAAGGGCGGCGCCGTCCGAAAGCTGGTGGAATTCGGGGAGTCGCTGGGCATCCCAGTGAAATACGTGCCGCTGGTGGACTATTCCAATTCACGCGGCGCCGTCGATATGGGGGTGACGCCGGAGTTGCTACCGGGGTACCACCCCTCCGGGCAAACGGGAATGCACGTTCACGAAATGGTGGACGCGAATCTGGACGTGCTGTGGGTGGTGGGGGCGAATCCGTTTAAAGGGGCCGGAGGCCAGGAGCCGGGGGCCAGGAAATGCGGGTTCCTGGTGGCGCAGGATATGTTTCTGACGGAGACGGCGCAACTGGCGGACGTGGTGCTGCCGGCGGCGAGCGCGTATGAAAAGAACGGCACGGTCACTAACGGGACTGGCGAAGTGCAGCGGCTGAAGCGCGGCATTAATACCATGGGCGCCAAGCCGGACCTGGAGATTATGGGTTTCATCGCGCGAGAAATGGGAGTTGCGGCGGCGCTCGGTCCCTGGACGCCGGACGTCGTATTCGAGCAGATTCGGAAGACGGTTCGCGGCTATCAAGTGCCGCTGCCGGTGGTGGCGACCGGAGGCGCGGCGCAGACGATGCCGCTGAACGGCCGGATTCCAGTCGAGAGCCGGCCGGACCTCGTGCGCTCCGATCACAACGGGCTGTTCGATTCGGGGACGCTGGGACGCTACTCCAAGGTGCTGCACTCGGTTGTGGAAAGCCGGTCGGGCCGCCAATGAACGCGTTCCTGGTCATCACGATCATCAAAGCAGCGGTGGTCGCCTTTGTGTTGTTGACCGCAGTCGCATACCTGCAGTGGGTCGAGCGCAAGGTGATCGCGCACATTCAGGTGCGGATGGGGCCGTATCGCGTCGGGCCGCACGGGCTGCTTCAGCCGCTGGCTGACGTGATCAAACTGATTACCAAGGAAGACCTGGTTCCGCCGTACGTGAACAAGCCGCTGTACCTGTTCGCCCCGTTTATTGCTGTCTGCATGGCGCTGCTTTCGATTGCAGTCATTCCGTTCGGCCCGACCATCGAGGTGGCGGGCTATCAAACCAATATGCAACTCGCCGACTTGAATATCGGCGTGTTGTACATTCTGGCGGCCTCGTCGATGGGGGTATACGGAATCGCGCTGGCGGGCTGGGCGTCCAACAACAAGTACGCGCTGCTGGGCGGCCTGCGCAGTTCGGCGCAGATGATCAGCTACGAGCTGCCGATGGCGCTGGCGATCGCCTCGCCGCTGCTGCTTTCGAATACACTGAGCCTGCGGGATCTGGTGGGCACCCAGACGGGCGGCCTGATTCACTGGAACGTGCTGCGCGGGCCGTTTCCGCAGATCATTTCATTTATCATTTTCCTGATCGCCGCGTTCGCCGAGACCAATCGCGTGCCGTTCGATCTGCCGGAAGCGGAGAACGAACTGGTGGCCGGCTTCCACGTCGAGTACAGCAGCATGAAGTTCGCCTCGTTCTTCATGGCCGAGTATTTGAATATGGTCACGGTGAGCGCCATGGCCACGCTGCTGTTCCTGGGCGGATGGGACGCCCCGTGGCCGACGCAGTACGGGTCGAATCTGGTGCCGAGTGTCATTTTTGTGATCGCGGGGTTGACGGCGCTGTATCACGCAGCGAATCCGGCTCGCAAGATGGATAAGTACACATTCCCGGCTTTCGGGATTATCTTTCTTGGGCTAGCCGGCATATTCCTGCTGCCGATCGTGCAGAGTTGGCTCCTACCGCTATTCTGGTTCGTCGCCAAGACGGGCGCGATTCTGTTCGCTTTCATCTGGGTCCGCGGGACGCTGCCGCGGTTCCGCTACGACCAACTGATGGGCTTCGCCTGGAAATTCATGTTCCCGGTAGCCATGTTAAATCTGCTGGTGACCAGCTTGCTGGTGGCCTGGTTCTCTTAAGATGGACGTCATTCTCTTTCTGGTTTTTGCGATCATCGCCGTGGTCAGCGCGGTTAACGTGGTGGTGCAGACGCACCCGATTTCGAGCGCCATTTCGCTCATCGGCGTGATGGGCTCTCTTGCCGTGCTGTACCTGCTGCTCGGCGGAGAGTTTATCGCCGCCGCGCAAGTGATTGTGTACGCCGGCGCGGTGATGGTGCTGTTCATCTTCGTGATCCTGTTGTTGAATGCCGGAGCGGAGACGAAAGGCGGCCGATCGTTCATGGTTCAGCTGCTCGGCGTGCCGCTTTTGATCGCGCTGCTCGGATTGCTGGCCTTCTTCGTGCAGAGCCGGTTCCCGCGCGGCCTCACGGTGCACTTTGGAGGCTTTACCGGGGGGACTGCGCAAGCGGTGGGCCGCGCGTTGTTCACCACCTACGTGCTGCCCTTCGAAGTGACATCGCTGCTGATTTTGATCGCCATTCTGGGTGCGGTAGTGCTGGCTCGAAAGGAAATTGACTAGATGGCGGAGGTTCCGATTTCCTGGTTTCTGACACTGAGCGCCGTGATCTTCGCGCTGGGCGTGGCCGGCTTTTTGTTCCGGCGCAACATCATCACCGTGTTCATGTCGATCGAGCTGATGCTGAACGCGGTGAACCTTACTTTCGTCACGTTTTCCTATCAGTTGAAACAAGTGAACGGCCACCTGTTCGCGTTTTTTGTGATGGTGGTGGCGGCGGCCGAGGCTGCAGTCGGGCTGGCGATCATCCTGACGATTTTCAAGAACCGGTCGACGCTGCACATTGACGATATCGATTCCATGAAGAACTGATGCAACTCTGGCTTATACCTCTGCTCCCGTTCGCGGGTTTCTTGATCAACGGCCTGTTCGGCAGGCGGTTTTCCAAAGGCGTCGTGAACGTGTTCGCGATCGGCAGCGTGGTGTTGTCGTTTGCGTGGGTGCTCAAGACCATTTTCGACCTCGGCGATTTGAACAGCCCGTATGTCGAGCACTATTTCACGTGGATCCAGAGCGGTAATTTCACCGTGAATGCCGATTTCGCCGTTGACCGACTCACGGCGGTCATGCTGCTGGTGGTGACGGGCATCGGGTCGCTCATCCACATCTATTCCATCGGCTACATGGCGCATGAGCACGGGCCGAATTTCGGCGGCTATTACCGCTTTTTCGCGTACTTGAACCTGTTCATGTTCTTCATGCTGGTGCTGGTGCTCGGCGCCAATTTCCTGGTGTTGTTCGTCGGCTGGGAAGGCGTGGGGTTGTGCAGTTACCTGCTGATCGGATTCTACTTCGACAAGAAATTCGCCACCGACGCCGGCAACAAGGCCTTCATCGTGAACCGCATCGGCGATTTTGGCTTTTCTCTGGCGGTGTTTTATATCGTGAAGAGTTTTGGCTCGCTCGATTTTGCGACCGTGTTTCAGAAGGCGCCGGGCGCTTCGGAAGCGACGTTGACGCTGATCGGGCTGCTGCTGATGGTGGGCGCGGCGGGCAAGTCGGCGCAGATTCCGCTCTACGTGTGGCTGCCGGATGCAATGGCCGGACCGACGCCCGTGTCGGCTTTGATCCACGCCGCGACCATGGTCACGGCCGGAGTCTACATGACGGCGCGGTCGTGGCCGATTTATACGCATGCTCCGGCTGCCATGGAGGTAATCGCGGTGATTGGCGTCGCAACCGCCTTTTTCGCCGCCACCATCGGCATCGCGCAGAACGACATCAAGAAAGTCTTCGCGTACTCGACCGTTTCTCAACTGGGCTACATGTTCATCGGCGTGGGCTGCGGCGCGTTCGGTGCGGGCATCTATCACCTGGTGACCCACGCATTCTTTAAGGCCCTGTTGTTCCTTGGCTCCGGCAGCGTGATTCACGCCCTCTCCGGGGAGCAGGATTTGCGTAACATGGGCGGCTTGCGCAAACACACGCCGTGGACGTTCTGGGTGATGATGTGCGCGGGTGTCGCGATCGCGGGCATTCCGCCGTTTGCCGGATTCTTCAGTAAAGACGCGATTTTGATTGCGGCGTACCACCACGCACCCTGGATGTATTGGCTGGGTACGCTGACCGCAGGCATCACGGCCTTCTATGTTTTTCGCGCCATGTTCCTCGCGTTCTTCGGCGATTATCGCGGCCATGAGCATCATCCGCACGAATCACCGCCCGTCATGATGGCGCCACTGGTCGTTCTGGCAGCCCTATCGCTGGCCGGCGGATACCTCTTCAAAGTGCCGCAGTTCCTTAGCACGGTGTTTCCACCGATGGAAGAAGCCGAGGACATGACGCTGGTAGTGATTTCAGTAGCGGCAGGTTTTGCCGGAATCTTCCTCGCCTGGCTCATGTATATCGCGCAGCCGCGCCTCGCCGACTCACTGAGCATCAAGGGCCTATACACACTGGTCTACAACAAGTACTTCGTCGATGAAGTGTACGATGCCACGGTGGTCAAACCGTTGGTAGGCGGCTCGCGCGTGTTGTTGTGGCGGGTGGCTGATGTCGGCATGATCGACGGGATTGTCAACGGCATTGGAGCGCGCGCCCGTGATGTGGGCGCGGTCCTGCGTTCGCTGCAGTCCGGGAACATCCGCAGTTATGCGGCGTGGGTGGTGTTCGGCTCAGTGCTGCTGATTGTGGCAATGGGGATGGCGGGAGGCGCGCGATGAACTTGCTGACCCTCGTGCTGGTGCTGCCCGCGGCCGGGTTCCTGATTGCGCTGCTGATTCCGCGGTCGTCCGCGCACGGCAGCCGGATTTGGGCGCTGCTCATATCCCTGGTCACCTTTGTTGTCTCGCTGGCACTGCCCGTGATGTTCGACCGCAACACGGCGGGCGAGCAGTTTGCTCTCAATGTGCCCTGGATCACCACACCGGACATTCATTATTACGTGGCGGTCGACGGCATCGGCTTGTGGCTGGTTCTGCTCTCGACGTTCCTCACGCCAATTTGCGTGTTGATCTCGTGGCGCTACATCCAGAATCGCGCGAAGGAATTTTACGCTTTCCTGCTGCTTCTGGAAACCGGCTTGATCGGGGTCTTTATCGCGCAGGACCTGTTCCTGTTTTATGTGTTCTGGGAAGTCTCATTGGTTCCGATGTACTTCCTGGTCGGAATCTGGGGACACGAGCGGCGCATTTACGCGGCTGTGAAGTTCTTCCTGTTCACGATGGCCGGGTCGGTGCTGATGCTGGTGGCGATCATTTACCTCTACAACCGCGCCGGCACCTTTAGTTATCCGGCCTTGGTCGATATGCTGCAGGCGGGCCGGCTGTCGTTCGCGCCCACCGAGCAATTGTTGCTGTTCCTCGCGTTCTTCATCGCCTTCGCGATTAAGGTGCCGCTGTTCCCGCTGCACACATGGCTGCCGGACGCCCACGTGGAAGCGCCTACGGCCGGCTCGGTCATGCTGGCTTCGGTCATGCTGAAGATGGGCACGTACGGAATCCTGCACTTCTGCCTGCCGCTGTTTCCCAGCGCTTCCCGCACGTGCGCGCCGTGGATCGCGGTGCTGGCGATCATCGGGATCATCTACGGAGCGCTGGTTTCGCTGGTGCAGCCCAATATGAAGAAGCTGGTGGCGTACTCTTCGGTCAGCCACCTGGGATTTGTCGTGCTCGGCATCTTCTCGTTCACGCAACTGGGCTTTGACGGCGCGGTGTACCAGATGCTCAACCACGGCATTTCGACCGGCGCGCTGTTCGTATTAGTCGGATTGCTTTATGAGCGACGGCATTCGCTCGAGATCGCCGATTACGGCGGAGTGGCCACCGCCGCTCCGTGGCTTTCGACCGCGTTCCTGATCACCACGCTCGCCAGCATCGGCTTGCCGACTCTGAACAACTTCGTCGGCGAGTTCCTGGTCCTGCAGGGCGCCGCCATCACCAATTACACATGGGCCATCTGGGCGGCTATCGGTGTGATCCTTTCCGCTTGCTACATGCTGTGGCTGTATCAGCGCGTCTTTTATGGAGAGGCGACCGAAGATCTGCGGGCGCACCTTCCCGATTTGAATCTGCGTGAGTGGGCGGTGGTAGTGCCACTGATCGCGATGATGGTGTGGATGGGCGTTTATTCGCAGACGTTCTTGCCCGCCGTCGGCAAAACCACGGCGCGCGTGCTGAGCCAGACCCAGGTCAATGTGCCCTTCCAGGTGCAGGCCAGGCCGCAAACGGAGGTGGCGCGTGCCCGTTAGTAGTTTCGCGAGCCCGGCGGATATGATCCGGTTCCTGCCGGAGATCATCCTGACCATCATGGGCACCGTCCTGATGGTGCTCGACCCGGTACTGCACCGTCGGTCTTCCAACGCATTTGGCCACCTCAGTATTCTGTCGCTGGCTGCGGCGATGGCGGCTTCGATCTATGCCTATACGGATCCGGGGACGGCTTTTGGCGGAATGCTCATCGTCGACGGGTTCGCCACGTTTTTCCGCGTGCTAGTGATCGGCGTGGGAATCCTGACCATCCTGCCGTCGTACCGGTTTCTCCACCGGCAAGACGCCGAGACCAGCGAATACCATGCTCTGCTGCTGTATTCGATTGCGGGGCAGTGCCTGATGGCGGCGGCCAACGATCTGATTATGATCTTCCTCGGATTGGAGATCTCGTCAATCGCCAGCTACATCCTGGCCGGCTATTTACGCGATGACAAGCGGGCCAACGAATCGGCTTTGAAATATTTCCTGCTGGGATCATTTGCCACGGGGTTTTTCTTATACGGCGTGGCGTTCATTTACGGTTCGACCGGAACCGTGAACCTGAGCGCCGTGCATTCCGCGCTGACCGGGCCGAACCCGCCGTCCGCCGTTCTTACCGGTGTCGCGGCGGCCCTGATGTTCGTCGGCCTGGGCTTCAAAGTGTCGGCTTCGCCATTCCAGATCTGGGCTCCGGACGTCTATCAGGGAGCCCCGACTCCTGTCACCGCGTTTCTCTCCGCTGGCCCGAAAGCGGCGGCATTCGCCATCTTCTTCCGCATCTTCATGACAGCCTTCGAGCCGATCGCAAACGGCTGGGAGCCGCTGGTCTGGGTTTCGGCGCTGCTTTCGATGACCATCGGTAACTTCGCCGCGCTGATGCAGGCCAACGTCAAGCGGCTCTTGGCGTATAGTTCGATCGCGCACGCCGGCTACGTGATGGTGGCGCTGACGGCACGGTCCGATGTGGGCACTGCCGCGGCCATGTTCTACCTGGCTGCCTATGCGTTCATGAACATCGGCGCATTTGCGGTGGTGAGCCATCTTTCGGGAAAAGGGGAGCGATATCAGAACGTGGATGATTTCGCGGGCCTCGGCCAGAAGCAGCCGCTCACGGCCGCCATGCTTTCGATTTTCCTGTTGTCGCTGATCGGTGTCCCGCTGACCGGCGGCTTCTTCGGCAAGTTCTATATCTTCAAAGCGGCGCTCGAATCCCACCTGGTGTGGCTCACTGTGTTGGGGCTGCTCAACAGTGTCGTTGCGGCGTATTACTACCTGCGCCTGCTGGTGGTCATGTATATGCGCGAACCGAGCGAAGCCACCGCCAATGCCGAGCCCTTGTCGCCCGGCTTGAGCGCCGCGCTGATCCTGCCCGCACTCGGCACGCTGGTTCTGGGGATCTTTCCTTCCTGGGTTCTGGACTTCGCCGGCAAATCGTCGAGCCTGGTCAAGTAAGCGCCGGCCCCGGCCGGTCTTGTTTCCGGGCCGGAAATTCCAGTTCCGCTGGATCCGAGGTTACTGGCGGCAGATGGCGTCAGACCAAGCGACAGCTTCGGTGTAGGAAGCCCCTAAATTCGTCATATCGATATGCAGGGCCGGCGCCAGCGATTCGACCTGTTTCCAGTCGGCGGCTTCGTACGCCAGCACGAGCTTCCACAAGGCGGGGAGACGGTCGTGTGGCTGCGGCTTTCCCAGGAGGGCACGTCTGATTTCTTCAGAGAGGTTCAGCTCGTTCAACAGGTCTTCGAGCGGCCTGCCGAGCATCGCGTCCAGCCTCGAGAACATTCCCATCAAAAAGCAGTCCTCCTGGCGGCCGCTTAGGCCCGAGCTGTGGGCCAGGAGTTCGGAGAACCGGGCGCGGATCAAGGTATTGGCAGCCAATTCTGCGGGCCGGTCGGCGGTCAGGTCCAGCAGGCCAACCACCATGAGCCACTTGCGCGCCGCGTCCTCGCCGACGAACGTCAATGCCTGGTGGATGGACTCGATGGGTTCCGGCCGGGCAAATAGCGCGGAATTGACGAACTGGAGCAATTTGTACGCCAGCGCGTGTTCGCGCTTGAGCAGTTGGGTTAACTTGTCGAAGTCCAACTCGGAACGCTGGAGCTCGTTCAGGACCCTCAGATAATTGAGCTTCGTACCGCGGATATGGCGGGTCGAGAGGATCTCGGGCCGCGCGAAAAAGTAACCCTGGAAGTATTCGTACCCCTGTTTGGCCGCCCGCTTGAACTCCTCGCGGGTCTCCACCTTCTCGGCCAATAGCCGCAACTGGTTTCCAAAGTGATCGGCTACCGACTTTTGTTGGGCGGGAGTTGTAGCGCGAAAATCGACCTTCAAGAAATCAGCCAGCGGAATCAGCGGATGCGGCGTCTTCTGGGGAACATAATCGTCCAGCGCCAGCTGATAACCTTGCTTGCGAAGGCGGTTGCACGCACGCATCACTTCCGAATCGGGCTCCACGGTTTCCAGAATCTCGATTACGGTCGATCGTGGCGGTAGCACGGAGGCAGCGTCTTCCACCAACAGCGTGCGAGGAAAGTTGAGAAAGGCGCGCTTGCCGCCCAGCAGGCGGTCGCTGTCGGCGGAGCCAAACACCGCGTTAATCACTTTAGATGTGGCGGAATTCCCTTCGCTGCCGTCGAAGGAGTTCCTCAGGCTGGAGCGGAACAAGAGTTCGTAGGCGCACACCTGAAGATGGGCGTCAAAGATCGGTTGGCGCGCGACCAGCAGTTCCATGAGACACGAGCCCTACGGGCCATATCTCTTATCGTCGGAATCGCCGAAAACTTCTAGTTTCCCGCACGTTCCGGCGCCAAACCGGCTGACGGCCCCGCCTCGGGTTGTATCCGTAACCGGCTGCGCCGGCGGCTATAGCTAAAGTAAATCCCTTGGCCGATCACCAGCCAGATCAGCAGCCGCAGCCAGTTCGACCATCCCAGCGCGTACATCATGGCCAGGTTCCAGACGATGCCGAGGAGTGGCACCCAGGGCACCCAGGGTGTCCGGAAAGGCCGCGGCGCGTCTGGGTTCTTCACCCGCATGACCCAAACGCCGGCACACACGATTACGAACGCAAACAGTGTGCCGATGCTGGTCATGTGGCCGACGACACTCAGCGGCAAAAACGCCGAAAATGGCGCCACGAAAAAGAAGAACAGCAGGTTCGAGCGCCACGGCGTCTTGAATCGGGGGTGGATTTCCGAAAACACCGCCGGCACCAGCCGGTCACGGGACATGGAATAGAAGACGCGGGACTGGCCGAGCAGCATCACCAGGATCACCGAAGTGAATCCCATGATGATCCCGAATTTGACCAGGTTGTTCATCCAGATGTACGGCGTCTGGTCGACCGCCACCGCCACCGGCGCCGCCACGCCGAGTTTGGTGAACGGAACGATCCCGGTCAGCACAATCGCAAACAGGATGTAGAGGATGGTGCAGATGGCGAGCGACCCGATGATGCCGATGGGCATATCTTTCTGCGGGTTCTTGGCTTCCTGGGCCGCGGTTGAGACGGCGTCAAAGCCAATATAGGCGAAGAAAATGGTGCCGGCGCCCGCCATGATCCCGCTCAGCCCGAAATGTCCGAACTCTCCGGTATTGGGCGGGAAATACGGCGAGTAGTTGGCGCGGTTGATAAATGCCCATCCGACTCCGATAAAGACCAGCACGACCAATAACTTCACGGCAACAATCACGGCGTTGGCCCGGGCAGACTCCGAAATCCCCACCATCAACAGCATCGAGATCAGAAAAACGATCAGCACGGCCGGAAGATTCGCGAGGCCCTGCACGGCGCGGCCATCCGGGAGCGTCACCGGTTCGAAGGGTCCCGCGACCAGTTGTGCGGGCAGGTTGATGCCGAAGGTGTGAAGTAGCGAGACGACGTAGGCCGACCAGCTGATGGAGACGGTGGACGCACCGATCGCGTATTCCAGCACCAGATCCCAGCCGATGATCCAGGCCAGCCATTCACCCAGCGTCGTATAGGCGTAGGTATAGGCGCTGCCGGCGACCGGAATCATGCAGGAGAATTCGCTGTAGCACAGGCCGGCAAACGCGCAGCCGATTCCGGCAACGACCATGGAAATCGTCACAGCGGGTCCGGCGTTTTGCGCGGCGGCCACGCCGGTGAGTGAGAACAGGCCCGCGCCAATGACGGCGCCGATGCCGAGGGCGATCAGGTTTCCCGGTCCCAACGTCCTCTTAAGGCGATGCGTCCCGCTTTCAGATTCGGCCAGAATGACGCTGAGCGGCTTGGTGGCGAACAGGCTCATGGCTTACTCCGCGATGCTGGCTGCAACCGACATCGGTTGTGCCGGGCGCACAAAGCGACGATAGAGGTATCTTACCGCGTACAGCGAACATCCGAGCAGGACGGCGGCCACCGCGTTCACCACCAGAACGCCGGCCGCGGTGACCAGAAAAGCGCCGCTGTCGGCGGGCCGCATGCGGGGAAGCCGGCGCCAGGCGCCCCAATCCAGAAGACACAGTCCCATCCAAGCTGTGACGCCGGCCAGCGCGGCCAGGGGGATACGGGCCAGCATGCCCGAGCCGAGTTGGACCAAGGCCAACAGGAATGCGGCGTGCAGAATGTTCGAAACGCGGCTGGTCCCGCCGCAGCGCACGTTGGCCAAGCTGCGCGCCGGAATTCCCACGCTCAACGGCGCGCCGAAAATTCCCGCGCACAAGTTTGCGATGCCGTACGCCCCCAGCTCCGCGTCGGCGTCGCTGCGCTTCAGATTCTGATGCCGTCCGCGAAAATGCTCCACCACGCGTGAAGTCAACAGCAGGTTAATGGAAGTAACAAACGCGAGGGCCAAGCCACTGGGGAGCACCTTCAGCGCGTCCTGAGGACTCCAAGAAAAACCCGCCAGCGGCGGTAAGGCCAGATGCAGCGAACCGACCTCCACCACGCGAAAACCAAAAAAGCGTGCCGCCGCGCCTGCCACCAGGATTCCAATCAGGGGCGCGGGTAAGAGTGGGGCCGAGCGCGCCGAGATTGCCGCGGTGAGAATCACCAGGGTTCCTAAAATTAAGGTGGGACCTTGTGTGCCGGGTAGTTCACGCAGCACCGAAACGAATTGCGCCAGCGAATTGTCTCCGGCTGGCGCCGGCACGTCCAGGATCACATTCAACTGCGAGATCACCATAATGGCCCCGATTCCGGCCGAGAAACCAGCGACGACCGGAATCGGGACCCGGCTCACGTGACGTCCCAGGCGCAGGACGCAAAAAGCCATCATGAGCACGGAGGCTACAATCGAGATCTTGGCGGCACCGCCAATCCCTTGCGCCCGCACCGCGCTGGCGATGAAGGGCACTGTGGCGCTCGCCGTGCCGCCGATCAATACGGGGTTTCTTCCCAGGATCGCCGTGACCGGCGCCGTCAGGATCGAAGTAAGTACTCCAAATACCGGCGGCAGACCCATTAGAGCGGCCATGGAAAGCCCGTACGGAAGCGCAATCAATGCCGCGATCAGGCCGCCACCGCAATCTCCCAGAAACCTCTGCCAGTTATACCGCCCCGTCTTGCGGATCATGAGCGCCGGTTACGCCATCACTTTCAGAAACGCCGTTTTGAATTTGTTCATTTCTTCCTGCGTGCCCACTGTGACGCGCACATAGGTCGGCCAGCTCGGCCAGACGCGGCCGATGTAAATCTTCTCCTTGCGCATCGCGAGGATCACTTGCTCGCCCGGGCGCTTCACGTCGACCATGAACTTGTTCGAGACCGAAGGCACGTAGTGGAAGTTGTGTTTATCGAGAAAACCAAGCACATCCTCCCGGACGTTCTGGATGATTTCGCGGCGCTCCGGCACCAGGTTCTTCACTTTGAGGCTGGCCGTGGCGGCGACCATCGAGGTGACCGGCATCGCTCCGGCGGTGTACGGGACAAATTTCTGCAGCAGATCGGGCCGCGCGAACGCCGCGCCGGCGCGCAATCCCGCCATTCCGTAAATTTTAGAGAACGTGCGCAGAATGATGATGTCCTTGCCCGCGGCCACCAGATCGCTGTTGAACGGAACGCCTGCGATGTGGGCGTAGGCCTCATCGAGGAGCACCACCGATCCGGCTGGCTTGTTCGCGACGAGCCACTCGATATCGGATTTCGAAGTCGCTGTTCCCGTGGGATTGTTCGGATTGCATACGTAGATCAAACCGGCGTTGGGATCCGCGGCGGCCATCGCTTTGACGTCATGCCCGTAGTCCTTGGTCAGCGGAACCCGCACGACCTTGGATCCGATGAACCGTGCGGCGCGCTCCCCGGCCTCGTAACCCGGATCGGCGGTCACGAACGGCTTTGCCGGTGAGGTGAACGCCAATACCGCCTGGTGCAGCGGAGCGCTTGATCCCGCGAAGATCTGCACCGAATCCTGCGGAATACCTTCCTGCTCGGCCATTAACTTTTGCAGAACATCGGTTTCGGTGTACAGGTACCGCCCGCCGCGCGACACGATGCCGTGTATGGCTTCGCATGCTTCGGCGCAGGGCCCGAGCGGATTCTCATTGGCGTTGATCATGACGGCGTCGGGTGGCAGGTTTTCGATCTTCGAAAGCTGCGCCAGGGCCGGTTCGTTATAGAAGGGAAGGGTGGCGCCCGCCGTCAGCATGGCTGCCAGACGGCCAAAGCTGCGCCGCGAAAATCCCCTCTCCAGGAATTCCTTTTTTGTTGTGGTCGTAAGCGTCACGATTCTTCTCCTTGTGGACACACGAATACCCAGCGCTTGCCGGTGGCCCCATGCGGGACAGACCGCCAGCGTTCGGTCGAGTTAACGGTTACCTCAAGACGGAGAGCTTGGTACGCGGCAAGGCGTCGGAAGGATCCTTCAGGCCGTCCGGAACCTTTCCAGACTTACTCGCTGAAGGAAGACG
Source organism: uncultured Solibacteraceae bacterium (assembly GCA_964438005.1). Lineage (GTDB taxonomy): Bacteria > Acidobacteriota > Terriglobia > Bryobacterales > Bryobacteraceae > PSRJ01. The sequence goes on from CAYTJD010000177.1 coordinate 75,323, forward strand.
AGACAGAATTACCCTAACCCAGCCCTGGCAAGAAAGTCAATAGCGCACTTCATTTGCGTGTGCCGTTCCACGCGATCGCGCAGGTTCGCCATCGATAAAACTTTTCGATCCCGAGACAATGACATTTTTTCGTGACACGACAGCGCGGGTTGCTGTAAGATCGCGACAGCAATCCCGTCATTGGCAGTTCGCCGCGCCCTGCCGCGCTTCGCGGATCGACGTAACATCCGAAGCACCACAACCCCGATCGTTTGCTGAGAATCCATTCAAATCGGAGGGTCTGTGAAAAACCATCTCACTATGCGTGTGATCTCGGTCGCTGCGGCCGGAGCAGCCGCGGCTCTATTACTCGTGGCCCAGTCGTACGTGGGCGGCGTCCGCGGAGCGATCCAGGATCAGGGTAGCGCCGTCATGGCGGACGCAAAAGTTACGCTGACCAATGCTGCCACCAACGTCTCCCGCTCCACGATCACCAACGGAGCCGGCGAATACGTGTTCTCGCAAGTCGCGCCGGCAACGTACACGTTGACGGTGGAAGCTCCGGGTTTCAAGAAGCTCGAGCACCCAGGCGTCATCGTGAACACCCAGGAATTCCTAACCATCGATCTCAAAATGGAAGTCGGCGAGGTCAGTAGCAGCGTTCAGGTGACCGCCGAAGTCCCGCTCATCGAGAGCTCGAATGCCTCCAATGGCCAAGTCCTCGACTCACAGAAACTCACCGATCTGCCCAACCTTGGCCGGAATCCGTTCCTGATGTCGAAGCTCTCGGCTAACGTCACTCCCGTCGGCGACCCCCGGTTCAATCGCTTCCAAGACCAGAGCGGCTCGTCGGCGATCTCGATCTCAGGCGGCCCCGTGCGAGGCAACAACTATCTAGTCGACGGAATCCCAATCACCGATTCGACCAACCGAGCGGTGATCATCCCTTCGATCGAATCGACGCAGGAAATGAAACTCCAGACCGAGACGTATGACGCGACCATGGGCCGCACCGGTGGCGGCGTCTTTAACACGACCCTCAAGTCGGGAGGCAACGATGTGCACGGTTCGTTGTTCGGTTATACCCGACAGAGCGACTGGCTCGCTAACCAGTACTTCCGCAATGCCACCGGGCAGCCGCGGCCCGACACGCCGCAATATCAATGGGGCGCATCGTTGGGAGGTCCCGTTTTCATCCCGAAAGTCTACAACGGTAAAGACAAGACGTTCTTCTACGTCGTGACGGAGAGCTACCGCCAGAAATCGCCGTTGTCCGACCAGTATGCGCTGCCCACTGCACTCGAGAAGGCGGGCGACTATTCGCAGAGTTCGGCGACGGTCTTTGATCCGCTGACTTCCCACGCGTGCACCGCCGCCGACAACTGCCCGGCGGGCGTGACTGTAGCCCGGACTGCGTTTCCGGGTAACGTCATCCCCGCGTCGCGGATCAACTCTGTGGGCGCCTCCATTCTCGGCTATCTGCCGTTGCCGACACGGAGCGGCAAGACGGACAGCCCAAATTTTACCGGTGTCGATACGCTTACCGATCGCGCTGACGAATACACCGCAAAAGTCGATCAGACGGTCGCCAGTTGGTGGCGCGTCAATGCGTATTACATGCATTACAAGAGCCGCGAGCCCGGTGGCAATAGCCTGGGCACGCTGCCCGGAGGCAGCAGCAACGGCCCGTACCTGCTCTATCGCAAGGTCGACGCCACGGGTGTGAACAGCATTATGACGCTCAATCCCACTACCGTGCTCACCGTGCGCTATGGCTTCAACCGGTTCCCAAATTTCTCGGAGGGCATCAGCTACGGTTTCAATCCCGCCACACTGGGCCTGCCGGCCAGTTACGCCGCCGCCATCCAAGCCTCCTACTTCCCGGAGGTCGACCTGCTCAACAACAAAATCAGCTCGACCTCGCCGAGCATTTCCGTGTTTTCGTCGAAGAACTTGTCGGGCAGCGTCTCCAAGTACGTGGGACGGCACAACATCAGCGCTGGAATCGACTACCGCCTCATCCACACCGATTTCACCAGCCTGAGTTTTGCGGCCGGTGATTTCGCCTTTAACGGCGTATTTACCCGCCAGTTCCCCACACTGACCAACGGCACCGGCGCCGACTTCGCCGATCTGCTGCTCGGCTTCCCCTCGAGCGGTTCGCTAAACACCACGACGAAACTCTTCGATTATGTCCGTTACTACTCGGGTTATTTCCAGGATGATATTCGCGTCACCAGTAAGCTGACCGTGAACTTGGGAATCCGCTACGAGTATGAGACCGGCCTGGCGGAAAACAGCAACAATCTGGTGGTTGGGTTTAACCAGACCGCCCTCAACCCGCTGGCTGCGAATGTCACGGGAGTGACGCCACTCGGTACGCTGCAATACGCGGGCGTCGGCGGCAATCCGACATCTTGCTGCGCGGCGCCGTCGACGAAATTCGGCCCGCGCATCGGTGCCGCCTATCAGTTGAACGGGAAGACGACGGTGCGCGCGGGCTGGGGCATTTTCTACGCGCCGACCATTTTCTCTACCGACGCCAGCATCGCGCCCGGATACACGCAATCGACGCCGTACGTCGCCAGCAATGACGGCAATGCCACCCCCGCCAACTCGTTGAGCAACCCGTTTCCGAACGGCATCCTGCAGCCAGCCGGACACTCGCTCGGTGCGCTCACCGCGATCGGCTCGACCTTCAACTATCTCGACCAGAACCGCACGGCGGGCCGCGTGCAGCAATTTTCAGTCGATATCCAGCGCCAGGTGCCGGGCGGGATCGCGCTGGAAGTCGGTTATATCGGATCCCGGTCAAGCCATCTGCAGCCGTCACCCACCGGCAACGGCAACATGAATATCAACCAGGTGCCCGACAATTACCTGTCGATGGGTTCCAAGCTCAATGCGGCCGCGCCCAACCCATTCTACGGTCACGGCGGCACCGGTGTTATCGGCAGTGCGACAGTCGCTCAGGCGCAGTTGCTGATGCCGTTTCCGGAATACAGCACTATCGGCGAGGTCACCAATCCCAGCAGCGCCCAATACGATTCCCTGGTTGTGACGGCCCAAAAGCGGGTCTCGGCTGGAATCACGTTCCTTTCCACGCTGACCTGGTCTAAGAACATGGACAACGAGTTCGGAAACGGGACCTCGAATGCGTTTAACGGATTCTCCGGGCCTTCGCCGGCATCGCAGCCGCAAGACTATTACAACCTGCAGAACGAATGGTCGTTGGCTTCGGTCAACACGCCGCTCCGGTTTACGGGGGGCTGGTCGTACTTCCTTCCGTTTGGACGGGGGAGGCAGTTCCTCAACCAAAGCAAGCTGGTTGATTACTTGGTTGGCGGCTGGGCCGTGAACGGAACCACGATCTACCAGACCGGCTTCCCGCTCTTCGTGTTTCAGCAGAATCTGAATTCGGTGATCGGCACCGGCGAACAGCGTCCCAACGCCACCGGCGTCAGTCCCGCGATGCCAGGGAGCGTCGAGCAGCGCCTGAACGGTTATATCAACCCGGTCGCGTTCTCGCAGGCTCCCGCGTTTACTTTCGGCAACCTGGCTCGATCCCTCCCTTACCGCGGTCCGGGCATGGCCAATTGGGACCTCTCCGTATTTAAGGACTTTGCGATTCGTGAGCGTCTGAAGGGACAGTTCCGCGCCGAGGCCTTGAACGCGATGAATACGCCCCTGTTCTCGAACCCCAATACCCAATTTGCCCCGAACAGTAGCTCGTTCGGCAAAATCACGTATCAGGCCAACCTCCCGCGTCAGGTTCAACTTGGCGTTTACTTCCACTTCTGATTGCCCCTGGGGGCACGTTGGAATCTTCCGGTTCTAGCCTGCCCCGTTTCTTCCCGCCGCCGTTCTCCCCTATAATTGTGAGCAAGCCCCGTGGCTTGCCGTCTCCCCGGTTGAGAAATGCTCTGTTGGCCCAATCGCGTATTGCTTATGACGGCCGCTGTCCTGGCGGCCGCCGCCAGCACTCGTGTGCCCGCGAAACTCACGGTTGTTCTCGATTTTCAAGGAGCGCGTTCCGATCTCACCATCGCCGCGATGGAGCGCGAGACGGAAGGGATTTTCAAAACGTCGGGCGTGAACCTGGATTGGCGATTAGCCGCGGATGCCTCCGCGGAAAGCTTCGACGATCTGGTGGTCGTCCAGTTCAAAGGAGCCTGCAAGGTCGAGGCCGTCCCCTATGTTTACGACGAGCTCGGCCCGATGGCTTTTACGTACTCCCACGATGGCAATGTCCAGCCGTTTACCCAGGTCTCGTGCGAGAAAGTGGCCGCCTCCGTGCGTTCGGCGATGTGGGGCGGCGATTTTCAGAAGGCGGACTTGCTTTTCGGGCGCGCCTTGGGCCGTGTCCTGGCTCACGAGCTTGTCCACATGCTGACCCGCTCGGGCCTGCATGCGAGCGAGGGCGTACAGCGCCCCGCCCTTTCGGGCAGGGAACTAATCTCCGGATCGCTGCCACTCAGCCCTTCCGACGTAGCCCGTTTGCGGGAACTGCAGAAGAGCCGGTAGTCGCGAAAAATCAGTGGGCTTGCGCCAGACCGCGGGCTAAAGCCTGATCGGCCGCCGCGCCCGCTGTGTCACCCGTCATCTTGCGCGCGACAGCCCGGTTGGTATATGCATTCTGATATCCCGGCTGCAGCCGGATCGCCTGATCGAAGTCGGTGACGGCATCCGCGTACTGCTTGAGCATCAAGTGCGCGTACCCACGCGCGTTATACGCCTGGGGCACTTTGGGATCGAGCTGAATCGCTTGCGTGAGCGCCTGGATCGCCCCATCATAATGACCCTCCTGCAGGAGCTGGCGTCCTCGCGCATGATAAGCGGGTCCGCTCTGCGGATCACCCGCGGGGGTGGCTGGCTCGGCAGCCGCTTTCGCAAGCGGCGCGGATTTCGTGGCAGGCGGTGAGGCCGCTGCCAAGGCCGGCTCGGCTGCGGGCGGTTGCACAGCAGACGGTTGCACCGCCTGTACCGTCGACACCTGATTTCCGCCGGATGTATCGGGCAACACGATGTGGTCGGTCTCCGACCGGTGTTCCAAAGACTCGGCTTTTGCTACGATCTGGTCGATCTTGGCCTGGGTGATCGCAATCAATTGCGCGGTTTCGCCGTTGGTTGGGTCCAGGCTCTGTGCCTGGGTCAAATCCGCCATGGCCTGGTCATACTTCCCCATCATCAGATAAGTGCTGCCCCGCGCCTGCCAGGCCGGTGCATATTTCGGATCCAACTCGATCGCGGTGCTGCGGTCTGTGAGGCCCTGTTCGTGCCGGCCAAGAAGGTCATACGAGCCTCCGCGCGCGACATACGCTTCTGGGCTCTTCGGGTTCTGTTCCACCGCCCTTTGCCGGTCTGCCAGGGCTTCGGCGTATTTCTTCGCGTGCGCGTAGGCGGCTCCACGCGCGAGATAGAGGCGTAGATCGCCAGGCGCCAGCCGCAGCGCTTCTGTAAAATCGGCGACAGCGCCGTCACTGTCACCCATCCGGTCACGCACCGCGCCGCGGACGCGGATCGCGTTTGCGGCGCCAGGGCTGACGCGCAGCACCCCGTTCAGCGCCTCCAGCGATTGCGGATAGTCCTCCATGGCGGCCGAGGCGAGCGCTCGTTCCATCAATCCTTCCGGGGAATCCGGTTTGCTCTTGAGGTAAGCATCGAAATCCTTGATCGCGTCCGGATACTGGCCCAGCGCCGCAAGCGCCTTCCCGAGTTCCAGATGAGACTCAGGATCGTCCGGCCGCGCTTTGAGGGCCTCCGTCAAATCGGCTACCGCCTGGTCGTACTTCGCGCTGCCTAAATACGCCTTTCCCCGGCCTCTGTAGACCGCGATGTCAGTCTGCTTCATAAAGATGGCCGCGCTGTAATCTTTGATCGCCAAGTCGTATTGCTGTCCGAAGAGGTATATGTCTCCGCGGACGACGTACGAAGCGCCGTCGGCCGGGTGCAGTTGCAGAGCGCGGTTGAGATCGGCCAGAGCCTTGTCGCCGTAGCCATCGGCGAGATAGTCGCGGCCGCGGGCGCGCAAGGCTGCCGAGTTGGTTTTGTCGGCGTCCACCGCCTCCGTGTACGCCGCGATGGCTTCCTCGCGGCGGCCCTCCTCGTCGAGAGTCTGTCCCCGCCGCACGGCGGCTACCGATCTCCGCGAATCGCCCTTCGCCACGGCTGCGTTACCCGCGATGATAACGATTGATAGTATGATTTGCGCCGACGGGCGCCGCGCTATCCGCATCGAATTCCAAACATAGTGTACACTCGAAGCCGGAAACATGAGCCACGAACCTTTCGACTCGCCCCGGGTCGCCATCAACCGCGTCTACACCCGCCGCGGCGATCAGGGCGAGACCAGCCTGGCGGGAGGTCAGCGCGTCGCGAAAGATTCCCCGCGCATCGAGGCTTACGGAACGGTCGATGAGCTGAACGCTTTCCTCGGGGCAGCCCGCGTGACCGCGGAGGAACTGGCCGTTGCCGAGAACCGGCTCACGCCCCTGGTGAAGATTCTCTTGCGCGTGCAGCACGAATTATTCAACCTCGGATCGATCCTGGCTACCTTGCCCGGGGACGTCCATCCCCGCCAGGCGCGCATTACCGACGCCGACATTGCGCGGCTTGAATCCGAGATCGACTCCATGAATGCCGAGATGCCCGCGCTGCGTTCGTTTGTTCTGCCGGGCGGAAGCCGCCTGAATGCCGAGCTTCATATCTGCCGGACTGTCTGCCGGCGTGCCGAGCGCGTCCTGATCGCTGCCGGCCGCAGCGAACCGGTTCCGCCCGAGACCGTCCGCTATCTGAACCGGTTGAGCGATGCGCTGTTCGTATGGAGCCGCTGGGCGAGCCACGCGACAAGCGCCTCCGAAACACTTTGGGATCCGAACCAGTAGCCGGAATCACCTGGCAGGTCCGAGTTCGATCTCCCGCCGTGTCCCGCTGATATCATGGGCTAGTGTCATGGCGTTAATCGCCGTCTCGGGTCATCCTGGTTGCCGCTTTGAAGAAGTCGCGCGCCTCGTCGCGCAGCAGCTCGGTTTTGATCTGCTCACACAATCGCGGATCCAGTCGCTGACGGCCGAGGAATTCGGCGCCGAAACGCGCATCCCCGAGAAAGCGTTTCCCTGCCTTGTTACCTCGATTCTCGCCCACCTTGCTACGCAACATCACCTGGTCTATTGCGCCATCGGAGGCGAGTTGCAAGCCCGTCACTTCCCCGGTATGCTGCGCGTCCACGTCGTGGCGCCTGAAAATGTCCGCATCGGCAATCTGATGCTCGACCACCGTTTGGAGCGCCAGGAGGCGCGCCAGCTCTTGCTTGAACTGGAGGCCGCCGAGCGTTCTGTCCGCAAAGCGAGGTTCGGCAAAACCCGCGCCACTGCCGAACTCTTCGACCTGGTGCTCAGTGCGGAATCGCTGACCACAGAACATATGGCCGAACTCATCCGAACCACCGTCTGCGCGTTGGGCCTGGGCGAACGCGGCTATCTGTCGGCGGCCGCCGAGGCCCAGCTACAGTTCCAGATGCGTCTCCGTCTCGCCCGGTACGGCATCGTGCCGCCTGACAAGATCACGATTCGGCGCAAAATGTTCGCGCATCAGAGCGAGGAGATGTTTGCCAACCTGCTCGACTTCTACCGGATCGCCTGGGAGTACGAGCCCCGGAGCTTTCCGGTTCAGTGGGACCGGGACGGCGCCGTCCGCGAATCCTTCACTCCCGATTTCTACATGCCCGAGTTCGATCTGTATGTCGAACTCACTACCATGAAGCAGTCTCTGGTAACGAAGAAGAATCGCAAAGTGCGGCTTCTGCGTGAGTTGTATCCCGATCTGAACATCCAGGTCTTCTATCAGAAGGACTTTGAGAATTTGATCTTCAAATACGGTCTCGCCCAGCGGACGGTTCAGGCATGAGCGCCGCATTGATCCCCGAGGTGGATCGCATCCTTTTCACGGAGGAACAGATTGAATCCCGAATTCGCGAGGTGGCCGCCGAGATTTCCTCGCGATATGTGGGAAAAACCATCAAGCTGATCGGGGTCCTGAAGGGTTCCATCTTTTTCCTCACGGCTCTCGCGCGGCACATCGAGGTCCCGGTCAAAATCGATTTTCTGGGCATTTCGAGCTTCTCCGACAAAAGCGGCGCGCCCGGTGTCGTGCGAATCGCCAAGGATCTCGATGACACCATCGAGGGTGAGGATGTACTGCTGGTGGAAGATATCGTGGACACCGGCTTCACCTTGCGGTATCTGCTCCAAACGCTGGCGGGCCGCGCGCCGAACTCCCTCTCGGTTTGTACGTTTCTCGACAGAAATTCGCGGCGCATTGTTCAGGTCCCGGTCGATTTCCGGTGCTTTGAGATTCCGGACCGCTTCGTGGTGGGTTTCGGTCTTGATTACAATCAGCTCTACCGTAATCTTGGTTACGTCGCTGTGATGAAGCTGGACCGAAGCGCGTAATCCGAAAGATTCATCAAACTTTATCTTGTCGTCCCAGATCCCCGGGTCTAAAATGAAAGAAAGTTAAGCTTTTGAGGAGCACACCGATGCGGTCCCGGATTTTGTACATTTCCCGGTGTTCGGAAGATGCTTTGCTCCTGTCGCAAATGATGCAATCCCTCCCCCTGGTTCTGGACCATGCGGAGTCGCTGCGGCAGGCGCGGGAACGGCTTCGAACCCAAAATTATGATGTGGTTTTGACCGAGGCCGAACTGTCGGACGGAAAGTGGCTGGACGTCCTCCATCTGGTACGGGACAGCCCGCACGCACCCCACGTGATTGTTACGGACAAACACGCGGACGCCCGCTTCTGGGCCGAGGCGCTCAATCTGGGCGCGTACGATCTGCTGGCCCAGCCTTTTCATCCGCCCGAGGTGCAACGTATCTTATATAACGCCTGTTCGCATCTGGTAGCGGGCGCATCTGCCTAGGGCTTTTCTCTCTGCGGCAGGGCCGCACTCCTATTTCGGAGCCGTTTCCAGCCGCATGACGACCTCGGTTCTCGCGGCGTCTGCGCCGGCCGTGAGCCATGACTTTCGCACAATCGGTATCAGCCCGATCAACTCGTCATAGGATTTGGATTCCTGGTGCGGAAACGCCGCAAAGTCCAGGATGTCCGCCAGGCGCCAGGCCACGCGGAGCAGGTTCGACAAGGTGGCGCCCTGCCGGGGCTGCTCGTGATGAGTTGCGATGGCTTCGATGATCGCGTGTGGGAAATTCCACTCCTCCGCCAGGTATGCGCCGGCCGCGCAGTGGTCGATCTCAAACAGATCGCGCTCGGTCGAAATCAGATCGAAGCCGCAATCCCGGGAAACCCCCAGCATGCGGTCATACTCTTCCGGATAGGCCGACATCAGGCCCAGGCTTCCCAGGTTGTGGAGCATGCCGGCGGTATAGGCAACATCCACACTGGAGTTCGCCGCGCGGGCTAGTTCCTCACTCAGCAGTGCCGTCGCCAGACTGTGGGTCCACACCCGGCGCAGCGACTCAATCTTCAACGCCGGCTTCACCATGCCATTGAGTGCAATCAGTGTGGCCATGCTCTTGACGCGGCTGAGGCCGAGCGTGGTCACCGCGTGCTCGACGGTTGCGATTTCCCGCCGTAGCCCAAAAAGGGCGGAATTGGCTACACGGAGTATTTCCGCCATGAAGGTCGGATCGGTTTTGATGAGGGCACCGATCTTGCCGACGGGGATGCCTTCGTCGGAAACCAGAGAAAGCACGCGGTTCGCAACCTCCGGGAATGGCGGAAGCAGGCGCAGTGCCCACGGCCGGGCCGGTCTTGCCAATGTGTTGGACATATTCCTCCAAGCGGGATTCGGTGGGGTCCTGCCGGAGAGCCTCCACTTGGTCCTTCAACCGCTTAGTCGGCATTGGCACACCAAAGGTTTAGAGGGGGACACTCCCCGACGCTGGCGGTTGAGGAGATCCAGAAAACCGCTCCCGGGAGGTCGCGGTTCCGTGTCAGAATTCACACACAACGGCGGGCGTTAGCCGGTGTCAGCGACGGCGTACGATGAGCACGAACATGATAATCAGCGCGAGCGCTGTGGCGAACGTTCCCGCCACCATGTAATCGAAGGGTCTCCGCTCTCCGGGTAGTACACGCAGCAGCAGGATCACGAAAGCGACGAATAGAACCGCAAACGCGCCGATGAGAAAAAAGGGGCGCTTGGGTTCGGCCGGCACAAGCTTCATTGTAATTGGGCTTCCTCGGCGGCGCCGGTTGTTACACTGAGAATTGAGTGTGCGCGGAAGTCTCATACCGATAGTTAGCCTCGCTTTGCTGACCGTCTCTTGCGCGGACCGGCCTGCGCGGGCTCCAGCCATCGGCGAAGCCTTCGTCGGTCCTGTTACTCTCAACATTCGTACCGATATTCCACTGCAGGCGGCCGTGGTGGCTACGGTGAAACATGGGGACCGCCTGGAAATCCTGCAGAAGCGCCGCCGGTTCCTGCGCGTCCGCTCCCCGTCGGGGGCGGAAGGCTGGACTGATGAACGGCAACTGCTCGCCGCCGAGGACATGCAAAAGCTGCGGGACCTCGCCGCGCGAGCGCGGAACATGACGGTGCAAGGCCAAGCCACCAGTTTTGGCGAACTCAATGTGCACACCCAGCCGTCGCGGCAGTCACCGAGCTTCTTGCAGGTGAAGGAAAACGAAAAGGTCGACGTCCTGGTGCACACCAATACGCCTCGTGTCGATCTGGCCCGCAAGCCCTTGATCCCGCCGCCGCCCAAGAAGCCCAAGACGGAAGAGAAGAAGGCGCCCAAGGAAACCAAGTATCCGCCAATCCCGCTCCCCAAACCCCCGGGGCCTCCTGCCAATTGGGTTGAACTCTCCAAAACCGATCTCGGCGACGATACCCTCAATGACGAACGGGAAGGCAAGGAGGAATCGGCCGCTCCTGCGCAAAAACCCATTCCCACGGACGATTGGAGTCTTATCCGGACCCGGAGCGGCGAATCCGGATGGGCCTTAACCCGGCGGCTCGTTATGGCCATTCCCGATGATGTGGCACAGTATGCCGAAGGGCGCCGCATCGTCTCGTACTTTTCTCTCGGTTCTGTTGAAGACGGAGACGAGAAGAAGCAGAACTGGCTCTGGACCACGATCGGGGACGGCACGTACCCGTACGATTTTGATAGCTTCCGCGTGTTCATCTGGAGCTTGCGGCGCCATCGGTATGAAACTGCGTATATCGAGCGCAACCTGCGCGGGTATGCCCCGGTGCTTCTGCGAGACGTGCAGCTTTCCGCGAGCAAGGGCCGCAGCGTGCAAGCCGCCGCCGACAAATATCCCGGGTTCTCGATCTGCATGGAGAAGAAGGACGGCCAGCGCTACCGGCGAGACTACGCCTTTATGACGAACGTGGTGCGCTTCGCCGGCGAGCAGTCGTGCGACGCGCCCGCGGTTCCGCAAAACGTCGCAGCCCCTGCTCCACTGAAGGTGGCCCCCGAGCCCCAAGTGAAGGAGAGCGTTTTCAAGCGCGCGCGAAACCGTTTGCGCGCCCTCGCGCACCGCTGGATGGGAAAGTAATTTTCATTTCGTCCCGGTTCCCCGCATCCGCCGGCTGGTGGAGATGCGGCCGGGCCGCTGCCTGTCGCGGTGTGCGGGCGATTTGATACCCACTACGCGGTTTCGGCTGGGGTGTGGAACTTGGCGCCGCGCGCTCCTCGTTGCGGCGTGCCCTGCGTTGTGTTATGTATGAGTGAAAGTAAGCCAATTTGATCCTATGATTAAACCGCTGCGCAGCGATCGGCGGCCCAATCAAAAGGCTTTTCAAGAAGGTGGCATTCCGTGGAAGCTGTCAACCGTAAACTGATCCGTCCGTCCTTGAACGAAATCAAGGAGCAGATCACGCCTCCCCGCCGTCAGCAGCAACAGAAAAAGCCGGTTCCTCCGGATCAGACAAACGCTGAGAATTTTTACTACGTGAAGCAGATGCAGGCCAAGACTCCGATGGTCTTCGTCCTGCGCGACGGTGAGACCATCCACGGCGTGATCGAGTGGTACGACAAGTGCTGCCTCAAAGTGAATCGCACAGGCGAGCCCAACATTCTGCTCTACAAACCCAGCATCAAGTACATGTACAAAGAGAATTGACCGGCCGTTCCGCGCACCGGCTCCTTTCTCCTAGACCTGCGCCTTACGCGTAGCCAGACGGTATTCCCGCCTCTCCCCCGCTTCTGTGTAGCGTCTCTTTTCGTCCTTGGTTTCCGGAATCACCGGCCCGATCGCCGTGGGCCTTCGTTTCTCGTCCAGAGCCACGAAGGTAAGGTACGCCGAGCAGGTATGGCGTTTCTCTCCCGTCAGCAGGTTCTCGGTCGTAACCTTGACGCCTACTTCCATCGAGGTGCGGAATACGCGATTCACGGACGACCGCAGCACGATCAGCTCGCCAATGTGGACGGGGTGCAGAAACTGGAGCCGGTCCACCGAGAGCGTCACCACCGGCCGGCGGGCGTGGCGGATGGCGGCCATGGCGCCCGCAAGATCGACCAGGTGCATTACCTTGCCCCCGAGCACATTGCCCAGCCCATTGGCGTCGTTGGGCAGCGCCAGCTCGGAATACTCGGAGATCGATTCGGCTACGGTCTTGCCCTGCATCATGCTCTCACGCTACCACGGAGGGGGAGTTTCCGAGCCGCGTTCGCCGCGCTGGGAAGCGGCCGCCTCGGCTCACTGCAGACGCACTACGCCTCTCGAAGGGTGCCGCGAGGAGGAAACAGGAAAACCGGAGCAGAAAGCCTGAAACAACAAAAAGGCCCCGGAAAACCGGGGCCTTTCTAGTGAAACTGTCTTTTGCGAGCCCTTCTTCAGGGCATCGTCAAACTACTTCTTTTTCTTCGGAGCAGCTTTCTTTTTCGCTGCCTTCTTGGCTGCGCTCTTCATCGATTGATTCTCCCTAACATCAAATTTTGCGATCACGAAAATCGCAATGTGATTCATATATAAGGTTCTTCACGATGAAAGTCAAGAGAAAAATGAATTCCACCCTCCTTTCGATCTGTATCGGGTTGCATCGTGACTGCTCCACGAGTCGGCCGCGCGTCGCGGAGCTGGCAGCGCACATTCGCTTGTGCACGCTCGTTGCGCTGCGCGGCGCGGCCCACCGCAGATCGATTCGAAATTCAGCGATCACGCCCACTGTCCGGCGCGCGGAGCTCGTGTGTCCGCGCGTTATAATGGCCCAGATTGGAGGCATGATCAGCCGTGAGCGGCCAGTATTATCGAGAGAACGAATGGTGGGTGAGCCCCTACAACTTTGCGGCCGAGGTGAGGGCGCAGTTCGACCTTCCGGCCCGCGTCAGCATTCATGATGCGACTCTGCGGGACGGCGAACAGACCCCAGGTGTGGTCTACAGCGTTGCTGACAAAATCGCCATTGCCGAGAAACTGGCGGAAATCGGAGTCGACCGCATCGAGGCCGGCATGCCCGCTGTCTCCGACCAGGACTTCGAGGCCATCAAGCAGATTTCCCGCCTCGGCCTGAAGTCCAAGATCTACACCTTCGCCCGCGCCATCAATGCCGACATCGATAAGGCCGTCGAGTGCGGCTGCCATGGCGTCATCATCGAAGTTCCCATTGGTTATCCCAAGTTGAAATACCAGTTCAAGTGGACCTGGGAGGACGTCCTGAAGAAGAGCGTCGGCGTTATCGCCCACGCTAAATCCCGGGGATTGCACGTGGTCTATTTCCCTTACGACACCACGCGGGCCCGCGAGGAGGACCTGACCAACCTTCTGCGCGGCATCATGCAGGAAGCCCCTCCCGACGCCGTCGGCGTAGTCGATACCATGGGCTGCGCGCTGCCACAAGCTATCAAATATATGGTCCGGTTAGTAAAGGCTGTAACCAAACTCCCCGTCGAAGTCCACACCCACAACGATTTCGGCATGGCGGTGGCCACCGAACTGGCGGGTGTCGAGGCCGGCGCCGAATGCGTCCATAGCTGCGCCAACGGACTGGGCGAACGGACGGGCAACGCCGCTCTGGAAGAGTTGATCGTCGCTTTGCACGTGCTTTATGGCTACGAGACCCACTACGACCTGGCCCGCCTGCCGGAGTTGGGGGCGCTGGTCAGCCGGCTCAGCAGCTTTCCTACTGCGGCCAACAAGCCCATTCTCGGAGAGAGAAACTTCACGCGCGAGTCGGGCATCGGGGTCGACCTCGTGGTCAAGGAGCCGCTCGCCATGTTCGGCACACACCCGGCCCTTACCGGTCGAACCGGTGAAGTGGTCCTCGGAAAAAAGAGCGGCAAGGCCTCCATCACGTACAACCTCGAGCAAATGGGCGTCGTCGGCGTGGATGACAATGCCGTCGCCGAGATGCTGAAGCGGGTCAAGGATAAGGGAATCGCCAAGCGCGGTCTCCTCACGCAGGCGGAGTTTAAGGAAATCGTGGATGCCGTCCTCGCCGGATCGCGCGCCGCGGTCCGCTTATGAGCCGCTACGTCCGCTTTCGCTCCGGGATGGGTCCGGCCTGGGGTGTCGTCGAAGGTGACACGGTCCGTGAGATTCGCGGTGGCCCGCTGGATGGCGGCGCGGAGACTGGTAAGACCCACAAGCTTGCCGGGCTGACTCTTCTGTGCCCCTGCGAGCCCGGTAAGATTGTCGCGGTCGGCCGGAATTACCGCAGCCACCTCGGCCCCAACCGCCCGCACCCGCAGAACCCCGAGATCTTTTACAAGCCGACCAGTTCGCTTCAGGACCCCGATGGCCCGATTGTGATCCCGCCCGAAGCAACCGACGTCCATTATGAAGGCGAACTGGTGCTGATCATCGGCAAGCGTGTGAAGGATGTCTCCGGCAAGGCGGCCCTGGATGCCATCTTCGGCGCCACCTGCGGCAATGATGTCAGCGAACGCAACTGGCAGCACGGCGAGCGCAAGGACGTGCAGTGGTGGCGCGCCAAAGGTTCGGACACGTTCTCGCCCGTAGGCCCCGCGGTGGTCACTGGCCTCAACTACGACGACTTGCTGGTGCAGACCCGCCTCAACGGCGAGGTCGTCCAGAAGGAGCGTACCGCCGACTTCATCTTTGATTGCGCCACCATGGTCGGCTGGATCAGCCGCTACGTGACCCTCATGCCGGGCGATCTCATCTTCACCGGCACCCCCGGCACAACCCGCAAGATGGCGCCGGGCGATGTCGTGGAGGTCGAGGTGGAAGGCATCGGCGTGCTCCGGAATCCCGTTGCGTGAGGCCCGGCGCCGCTACCGAAAGGTAGCACCATGCTGTAGACCAGCACCGCCAAGACCACCAGCGTGATGATCACGTAGACGAAATCCCGTTCCAATGCAAATCCAACCAACGCTAGCGCCACCCGCGCCACGGGTGTGGCAATCAGCAGGAGCAACCCCAGCTGGATGACAGCTTCCGCGCGGGGGCGCGCTAAGCTGGCGAGCACCGCGCCCACGTGGCTTAGCTCGTCGGGCACTCCATGAAAATGATAGTAGGAGGGCATTGAGCCGGCCGCCTCGGCCAGGAACCAGATGCCTCCCGCCAACACAATCAGGGCGGACGTCAAGACTCCTCCGCGAAGCAGTCGACCCACCATAATTTCGAGACGCTGGTCGGTCATCGCACGCCTCCCGTAGCGGCGTTGTAGATCATCTCCAACGCCAACAGACCGACCACAGCCGCAAACACGAGACGCAACGCGCGCGTCCGCGCCGCCATCAGCCGCGGCGCGCCGAGCAGCGACCCGGTCAACACCCCCAGCATTACCGGCATGGCCAGCCCCGGATCAATGTACCCATGACGCAGGTAGACGCCCGCGCTGGCGGCTGCTGTCACCCCAATCATGAAATTGCTCGTGGTAGTCGATACCTTGAACGGAATCCGCATCACCTGGTCCATTGCCAGCACTTTCATGGCTCCGGAACCGATCCCCAGCAGGCCCGACAGGATCCCCGCTCCGAACATCAGGCTGAAGCCGCCTTTGACATGGCTCACCCGATACGAGATCGGCCCGCGGGCTCCGGGAAATGTGCCATCCAATTTTAGCCGGACCGCAAGCGGGTCCTCTTTCGATTCCTGGTCCGGCGGCGGACCTTGCATGGAATGCCACCCCGAATACAGAAGCACGGCACCGAAAAGAATGGCCAGCGCCGAGGTCGGCACAACCGCAGTCAGATGCGCGCCGGCCAACGCACCCAGGGTCGTCGCGATTTCCAGAAACATCCCGACCCGGATATTCGAGAATCCCTCACGGACAAACGCCGCCGCCGCTCCGGAAGAAGTGGCTATTACCGAGACCAAAGTTGCCCCAATTGCGTAATGGAAATCCACTCCCAGCAACACCGTCAGCACCGGTGTCACCACTACGCCTCCGCCCAGCCCCGTCAACGCCCCTAGAAAGCCCGCAGCCGCTGAAACCGCATAGACGACAAGGGAAAACTCGAGTAGGTTCATGCTGGGGCCGCGGCTTCAGTGTAAGACGATTGGTGGGGTCGGAACCACTCGAGACAAAAAGAAAAGGGCAGGTTTGCACCTGCCCTCACCGTCGCCCGGGAGGCAACGGCCTTCGCTAAAACCGGTCCCGCTACCCCGGCGCCATTCGAAGCAGTCAGGACCGAACTAACTTTACTGTATCCCCGATTCCTGCCACTGCAAATACAACAAATCCCGTATTTTATCTGCCCTGGCTCCTTTTGGAGAATGGTTGTTGGAAGTCCGTCGCACCCCTAGGGGTAAGATGGTTGGAAGGTGCGATTAGGACCTCCACAGAACTGGCTGGCACTAATGCTCCGCCGTTTGGGTCGACGTTCCATCCTGCGCGTAGGCTATGCGGCGGTGATTGCTGTCCTGATCCTCTCGGCTCTGGAAGCTTACCGTATCCAGGTTAACGTTTCTCAGCAGCACATCGATATCTTCTACCGCTATGTCGACGAAGAAGAAGGCCTTACGTTGCTGCGGCGCAACTTGTGGCTGGCCGGCAATTATGTGCGCGATTTTTTCATCAGCAATACCCCGGAGCAGTCCGCTGTTCTGTCCTCCCAGCTGAAATCGCTGGAGGCCGAGGACGACGCCACGCTGGCTCACCTTCAGAAGAGCTTTCCGCAGAACGAGTCGTTGCCTAAGCTGCGCATGAGCCTGGCGGAATTCTGGGCCCTGGTGGATCCAGTCCCCACGGCCATGCTGGGCGCCACTCGAGAGGCTCAATTCGAATTTGTACAAAGAGTGATTGTGCCCAGAAGAGGGGAGCTTTATAACGCGCTGCTGGGACTCAGCAATGCCGGCGAACGGCGCGTTCAAGACAGTTCTCAGCAGATTATCGCGGCCCGCCATGGCGCTGCTCAGCGTCTCCTGCTCATGCTGGCGTTGAGCGTCCTCCTCGGTATCCTCGTCGCCGTGGTCAGTATTCGTCATTCTGACAATCTCGCCGATACGGCCGAGAAGCATTATGCCGAAGTGGAACAGGCCAAAGGCGAGTTGCAGCGTCTCTCCGCCCGTCTCCTCGAGGTGGAAGAAGAGGGCCGCCGCCAGCTCGCCCGCGAGTTGCATGACGAGATTGGCCAGTCGTTGGCATTGCTTCAGATCGAGATTTCCCGCGCTCAGGCCGCGGCTTCTTCCGGTCAACCTGCGAGTCTGCCCGAACGGCTGGAGCGGGCCCGTGCCCTGGCCGAAGAGACTGTCCAAACCATTCGCGATATTTCGCTGCTGCTCCGGCCCGCTTTGCTTGACGACCTCGGCCTGGCCCCCGCTTTGCAGTTTCAGGTCGAACAGTTTCTCCGCCGCAGCGGCATCGCCTGCGACTACGTCGAGGAAAATGTCTCTGACCACCTCCCGGACTCCGTCAAGACCTGTGTCTACCGCATCGTCCAGGAGGCGCTCCATAATTGCGAGAAGCACTCCGGCGCCGCGCGCGTCCGTGTCGCGGTCTTGCAGGATCCCGGCCTCCTCCGGATCGAGATCAACGACGACGGCCGCGGTTTTCTTGTGAATGAAAAGGGCATGCCGTCCATAACAACGGGCTTGGGATTGCTCGGAATGCGCGAAAGGGCCACCATTGTCGGAGGTTCGCTGGAAATCGACTC
Source organism: uncultured Solibacteraceae bacterium (assembly GCA_964438005.1). GTDB lineage: Bacteria > Acidobacteriota > Terriglobia > Bryobacterales > Bryobacteraceae > PSRJ01. The sequence continues at coordinate 93,334 of CAYTJD010000177.1, forward strand.
CGCCCCGGGACGGGGCACTCGCTTGTCCCTCAGGATTCCGGTACCGGACGCCTCCGTCTCGTCCTCGCTTCCCGCCCCTTCCCACGAGGTCACTGCCTGATGCCGACCCGGATTCTGCTCGCCGACGATCACACGCTCATGCGCCAGGGCCTCCGTCACATCCTGGAAAGCCGCGCCGACTTCGATATCGTAGCCGAAGCCGCCTCCGGCATCGAAGCCGTGGAAGCGGCGCGTCTCCATCAGCCCGATGTCGCCATCATTGATGTCGCCATGAAAGAGATGAACGGCATCGACGCAACCGCTCAGATCGTGAAGCACTGCCCTTCGACCGCGGTGCTGATCCTCAGCATGTACAGTGATGAACGGTACGTGCTGCGCGCCGTCAAAGCGGGCGCGCGGGGATATCTGCTCAAGAACTCGGCCGGCGAGGAGCTGATCCACGCCATTCACGAAGTGCAGAAAGGCCGGTCGTTTTTCAGCCCGGCTGTGGCTGAGATCTTCCATGACGGCCTGTCGCGCCTCAAGGATCTGCGTGAGACGAGCGATCGCTTTGATCTGCTGACCGGCCGCGAGCGGCAGATCTATCAGCTTCTCGCCGAAGGCAACAGCAACAAGGAGATCGCCAACCGGCTGAACCT
>CAYTJD010000178.1:0-11743 GCA_964438005.1 uncultured Solibacteraceae bacterium
TCGAACCGGTAGAGCACATAGGGCCGCGCCTGGAGCAGGCCGCATCGGGGGGAGCATTAACCGCCAGACAGCCCGCTTTCTCCGCATGTCGTACCTCGTGGCTAGCGTTAGCGGCGTGGCGTTCTTTGCCATGTCGGTGGCCTTGCTCGGTATCTGGCCGGGACGCGTGCTCGAAAACGAGACGCGCCGAATGTCACCGGAGTACCCGCTCGGCTTGAGTGTCAGCGAGCAGCGCGGCCGCGTTGTGTATAGCCGGGAAGGCTGCGCCTATTGTCATAGCCAGCAGGTGCGTTATCTACCTACGGACATGACGCGGTTCGGCGCTCCCACACTGGCTTGGGAGACGCGCTTCGATTATCCGCACCTCTGGGGCACGCGCCGCATCGGTCCCGACCTCGCCCGCGAAGGCGGCGTTCACCCGGAAGATTGGCACTTCGCGCATTTGTATGCGCCGCGGAATCTGGTCGCTGATTCCGTCATGCCGGCCTATCCATCCTTGTTCGATGGATCTCCCGATCGCCCGCGCCAGGAAGCGCGCGACCTCGTCGCGTATCTGGAAACTCTCGGCCGCGCACGCGAATTAGCCGGGCCGGAAGGCGAAGCGCGCGCGCGAACGTCCTGCAATTGTCCCGACGACGAAATGAAGCAGATGGCGTTCCACGCGACCGCGTTGAACATGAACCCGGCGCGGACGCGCCGCCAGGGCGCCGCTCCTCCGTTACCCTCTGCCACCGCGATGGATCGCGGCCGCGAGTTATATGCCCACGACTGCGCCGCCTGCCACGGTGCGCGCGGCGAAGCCGGTGGGCTGGGCGGCGCGGGCTTGCATCCAAAACCAGCCAATCTCGCCGCGCATGAATATAGCAACGCGCGCCTCAGTTATGTTCTCTGGAACGGCGTCGCGGGAACCTCCATGCAGGCCTGGCGCGATCTCGCCGCCGAGGACCGCGCCGCTCTGGCGCAAGTGGTTCGCAGTTTCTACACACCGCAGACCGAGCCGGCTCTGCCGGCCGACATCACCGATCTCGGCGCGCGCGTCTACGCCGCCAATTGCTCGCAATGTCACGGTGAGCAGGGAGGGGGCGACGGTTCCGCCGTGGCCGAATTGCACATGGCGCCGACCGATTTTCGTGGTACACGTCCCACGATCGCCGAGAGCCTGCGCGCGCTCCGCAACGGAGTCGAAGGCACGCAAATGGCGCCGTGGACCGGCCGCTTGAGCGAAGCCGAGCTTTCCGCCGCTGCCTACTACGTCCGCGGCTTCTTTGGGAAAACGCAATGATCACCGACGTTATCGTCATCTCGGCGATCGTCTTCGCCGCCGGCTTCTTCGCGGCCTGGCTGGCGCGCCCGGATCTCCGCGCCTGGATCGAGCGCCCGAAATACCGCTTCCAGGCAAATGTGCAAAACTATGACCATACCCGGTCGAGAGGAGGGGAGAGGCATGACTGACCATCGTGAGCGAGGCGGCATGTCCGCGGTGCTCCTCGCGTGCTGCGCCCTCGGTGCGGTCACTGTCGGCGCCACCCTGACCCTGGCGCCCCGCCGCGCTCCCGCCGCGAAAATCCCTTCGATCGCCACCGAAGAATATGGAAAGCGCCTGCTGGCGCAAACCACTGAGTTGCTCGGCCCGCACAACGGCGATCCCAAGATGCAATATTCCGGGAGCGGCCTGTCCTGCGGTTCGTGCCACCTCGGCACCGGAATCGAAGCCGGCACTTTGACCCTGCTGACGGCCACGCAGCACTATCCGCGCAATTCCCCGCGCACCGGTGGCATGACCGATATCGAGGACCGCATCAACGAGTGCCTGCAGCGCAGCATGAATGGCCGCGCGCTGCCGGCCAACAGCCCCGAGATGATCGCGATGGCGTCTTACATCCGCTCCCTCGGCCAGCGCAACGACGCCATGGGCGCCAGCCTTCGCAAGGCGAAAGAGCCGCCCGCCTTCCAAACTCCGGACCGCGCCGCCGATTTGAAGGCCGGCAAGCAAGTGTTCGATGACCGCTGCGCGCGCTGCCACGGCAGCGATGGCTCCGGTCTGCTCGCCGCCGCCGACCCGGTTCACGGCTACGTATTTCCGCCCTTGTGGGGCCCGGAGAGCTTCAACGATGGCGCTGGCATGCACCGCGTCCTTACCGCGGCCCGCTTCATCAAGACCCGGATGCCGCTCGGCAAGCCCGATCTGACCGACGACCAGGCCTTCGATGTCGCCGCGTTCATCAACGCGCAACCGCGGCCGCACATGGCCAACCTCGACCGCGATTTTCCGGACCGCACCGCCAAGCCGGTCGACGCCGGTTACGGGCCCTGGGCCGATTCCTTCCCGCCCGAGCAGCACCAGTTCGGGCCTTTCGCTCCCATCGATGCGTATTACAAGAAGCTGAAGAAATCCAAGAAATAGTTCGGAGAGGCAATATGAAGATTCGCTTGTTCGGCTCCCTGTTCCTGCTCCCGCTTCTGGCGGCGGCCGCGCCTGCCCTGCGCAGCGACATGCTGGTCACGACAGCCTGGCTCGCCCAGCACCTGAAGGATCCGAACGTGGTGGTGCTGCATGTTTCTCGCGACCGCATGGCCTATGATGCCGGGCACATCCCCGGCGCGCGGTTCCTGGGGTTATCCGACCTCGTAGTCACGCGCGATGGCATCCTCAACGAGTTGCCGCCGGCTGCCGCGCTGAAAACTGTGCTCGAACGCGCCGGCGTCTCCGACGATTCCCGGGTCATTCTCTATGGCGACACGTCGGTGCTCCCGGCCACTCGCGCCTATTTCACGCTCGACTATCTCGGCCACGGCGACAGCGCGGCGTTACTCGATGGTGGTCTCCCCAAGTGGACCTCCGAATCGCGCCCGCTGGAAAAGGATGCGCCTACCGTGAAAGAAGGCCGCCTGACGCCGCGCCCGCACCCCGAAGTCGTTGTCACCATCAACGCGGTCAAAGACCTATCGTATTCCTCGGTCAACGCGCCCGCTGCTTCGCCCGTGCTCCTGGATGCGCGCACCGCCGCCGAGTTTAACGGGACCACTGCCGCCAACACCGAGATCCCGCGTCCCGGCCACATCCCCGGCGCTACCGATCTCTATTGGATGGACACGCAGACGAGCAAAAGCGACATGTCGCTGCTGCCCGTCGCGTCGCTCCGAAAAATGTACGAATCGGCCGGCGTCACCCCTGACCGCCCCGTCGTGACGTACTGCAATACAGGAATGCAAGCGTCGCAATCCTATTTCACGCTGAAGTACCTGGGCTACGACACGCGGATGTACGATGGCTCTTTCTCCGAGTGGAGCAACGCCAAAGATTCCCCGGTCCAAAAGTAAGATCTTCGCGCGGCCTACGGTCCCAGCACGATCTGCACGCGATTGCTCTCCTGGCCGCCCGCCGCAAGGTGCAGTTCGGAAGTGCCGAGGTTGGCAATCAAGGGCAGTTGCGCTTCGATCAAGTAGAAGCCGATGTAGTTCGGCGCCAGGGTGGCGCGCGTCACCTGCAGCGGAGTTCCATCGAGGTAAACCTTGACATCGGCCGCAACCACCGGCGGATTTTCAGCCGGCGCGGCTAAGCCAGTGGGCCACTCGGGCCTGACCTTGCCTAAGCCGGTCGCCAGGATTTGAATGCGGCCATTCGAGTGCGCCGTATTGCGCGCGTCGAGCGGCAGGCCGGTATCCGCGTCGAGCAGCAGCGGTGTGCTGTCGCGTCCCACGATGATGGCCGGGGAGACCTCGCGCACCGGCAATCCGAGCGTCACCGGTCCGGCGCTGGTTTGCAGAGACAGCGCCACGTTAGGACCGGCCGCCTCGAAGGGCACTTGCAGCTGCGACTCGCCGTCCGAAACAGCCAGCACCGGGTAGTCCAGGCCGTCGCCGCGCGCCGCATTGACGCGCCCGCCGACCACGCTCACGAGCGACCCTGGCGCCGCCGGGCGTGCGCTCAAATCGGCGGCGCTCACGATTCTAAGACTGCGCTGCCGGTGCGGCGCGGCTGTGGCGTATACGCCGTAGCCTTCGAGCGCGATGTAGAGCTGCACGCCCGCCGGATCGAGCCGCACGTCCGTCGCACCGGCGGCCGGAAGACCCGCCGTGAGATTGGTCCAATTAGCTATCGGCAGGCTGGCGCTCTCCAGGTCGGTCTGCGTCCAGAACACGCCCCGGTCGGTAGCGACATACACGGCGCCCGAGGCCCGCTCGGCCGTAACCGCATGCACTGGCCCGTCCGGCAGGTTCGCGCTCAGATCGTCCCAGATGTTACCGCTGCTCGTGGTGCGGAGCACGCGCGCTCCCGGGCCGCTCAATGCCGCAACGGCAACGCGCGGAGCGCTCGGGTCGACAAAGATCCGCTCTACCGCTCCCGAACTCTCAAACCGTGACTGTTGGAAGGTCGCGCCACGGTCAAACGATACCCAGATTCGCCCGTCAGCCGCACCCGCATAGACCGTATCGCCGGCGGAGCCAATCGCGGTGACCTCAACTCCCAGCCGCGCCGAATAGCTCTGTCGCAGCTCGGCATCGGTCGCCGATCCTTCCGCGCGAAACCACACCGATGCCCCGGGAGGCAGTTCCAACACGCCCAGATTGTCCGTTTCCACGCGAACCCCGGCAGTCCCACTCGGCGTCGAGAGGATCCGCCGCACGGAGAGGTTCGGCAGGAACTGGTTCAATCCCGCCCACGAAAGACCCCCGTCCAGCGAACGCCACACACCGTAATCGTTGGCCAAAACAAGTTGATTCGGGTCGCGAGGCGAAACTGCCAGGCTGTGCTGTCCTGTACCGACAACGGACTCGGATTTGTACTGGGTGAGACTCGTCCAGGATCGGCCGCCGTCTTCCGAACGCGAGAGGTACCGGCCCAGCGCGTATACGTGCGATGGGTCTGCGGCGCTATTCATCAGGCGCGCGGTCGGATCCGGGAGGCGCGCATTCGCCAGCTCGAGCGGCGCGGCGGGCGGAGCGGCTGCCGCCGCAGCAGCCCAGGTTTCGAAATCGATCGTAACGAACGTGCTGCCCGAGGCGGTGCGCGCGAATAGCTGCGAGCCGTCGGCTGAGAACCAGACCCGGTCGACCGGACCGGTTGCGGGCGACGCCAGCATCAACTCCACAGCCGACGAACCCACTTTGCGCCAGTCCGGCCTGGCTTGGCCGGCGGCACACACGGCGCCCCCCAGTGCCAAAATCAACACCGGGAGCACGGAACGAAATGTTCCTTTACGACACACTCGCGAGTCCCATTTTACCGTATGTACCCTTCGAAATTCCTATTAAGCTGCTGAATTCAAGCAATTTGTGACCAAAGTTAACCGCGGGTTCCAACTTGCACTGCAAGTTTGGTGCTAGACTGGGGAGTCTAGTTGGCGGAGGCAGGTTCCAGACACCTGCATCCGATATAGGTCTACATGGACCGTAGGTGCCGAATAGTCGGAGGCGGGCGTCCGCTGTGGATGGCGGCTGTGCTGGTTGTGTCTGCCGCCTCGGTGTGGGCGCAAAGCACGGCAGCGGCTCGGGTTATCGAGATGCAGGGCCGCGTCTCGATTTTCCAGGAGAACAACGAGATCCCTCTGTACATGGGCAGTTCGATTCAAGCCCGGCAGCTGATCCGGACTGGTCCCGATGGGTACGCCAAGTTCCAACTCGCCGACGGCAGCACCTTCGAGGTATTCCAGAACTCACAGGCCGTTTTCCGTACCAATCCGGCAAATTTGGGTGACCTGCTGGACGTGGTGATCGGCCGCGTGAAGGTTTTCATCCAGCACCGCAACGGGCCCAACCCCAACCGCGTGACCACGCAAACGGCGGTGATCTCAGTGCGCGGCACCGTCTTCGATGTGGTTGTAGAAGACGAGGACGCGACGACATTGGTGAGTGTCGATGAGGGCATCGTCGGCGTACGGCATCTGCTGCTACCGGGCAATGAAATCCAGCTGCAGAGCGGTGAATCGTTTCGGGTCTTCCGGAATCAGCCGCTGGCGCGGCGGATCGATAAAGGCGGAGCCGCACAGAAGGCTCTGCGCGTCGCCGCGCAGGCCGTCTACGACGTGATGTTGATGCATCCAGGCGGCGGAGGCGGGTCCTCGGCTCCTGCTCCTGGCACGTCAAGCGGCGGCGGCAGCGGGGCATCCGGGGATCAGAAATCGCCCAGCCCGCCACCACCGCCTCCTCCACCTCCACCGGTTGCACCGCCACCACCACCTCCTCCTCCGCCTGGACACTAATTCACGGAGGCGCGTTCCACCGCATGTTAGATTGAAAGCATGCGTGCGGCGCTCGGAAGTTTCCTGTTCGTTTCGCTGGCAGCCTTACTCCAGGCGCAGGGCCCGGCATCGCCTCAAGCCGGATTGGTTCCGGATTGGGACATTCGCGTGGTTCTGGAAGAGATGAGCGCGCACGCGGGCCGTCTGGAGCCGCTGCTGGAGCAGATCAACGCGAGAGCCTGGGTGGCTAAGGGCGCTTCGGAAACCTACGCGGCCCAGCTGCGATCCTGCAAAGAGCAGACGCGAGCCATTGCCGACGGCGCCAAGGCGCTGGCGAAATACCCCGAAAAACTTTCGGCTTCCCTGGAACTCTACTTCCGCATTGCGGGCATGGAAGACATGCTGGCCTCGCTGGGCGACGCAGTCCGGCGGTATCAGGACCCGGCGCTGGCCCAGAAGCTGGCCGCGACGGTGGCAGAGAACGGCGCCAACCGGAATCGCCTGCAAACCTACATCGTCAACCTGGCCACGCAGCGCGAGGTGGAGTGCGCCGTGATGGATCAGGAAGCGCAGCGCTGCCGCGGAATTCTCGCCACGCAGCCGCCGGCGGCGGCGAGCACGCGCAAAGGAGACGAGAAGAAGTAACGGGGCCATGCCGTTTACCTGTAGCATCTGCGGGGAAGAAGCGACACAGATCTGCGCGCGCTGCACCAAAGACGTGTGCAGCAATCATCTCTGCGAAAAGTGTCTGAAATGCAGCGATTGCTGCGAATGCGAAGTGGTTTTGCGCGAGCCGGCGCCGCCACTGCGCGCCGGCACCACCGTTCACGCGGAGCCGCCCGCCGAGCCGGACCCGGGCGAAACCAGTCCAGAGACTGCCGAGCCTTCCTAGAAACCTTCCCAGACGCAGGCGGAAAACCGGCGGACGGTCTGGAAGCCGACGCGTTCGTAGAGCGAAACCGCGTCCCGGTTGCGGGCTGTCACGGTCAGGCTGGCGGATCCGCAACCGGCTTCGCGCAATTTGAGGAGCGACTGGCGCAGCAATTGATAGCCGATGCCGGTTCCGTGCGCCTCCGGAGAGACGCAAATCTGGGTGATGTGGCCGCAGTGCGGGGCCACCATGCTGGCCAGAGAAACACCCAGGAGAGCACCCGACGGGCCGGCCTCGCCCCCCGTGAACGCAGCAAAGGAAGCCTGCCGGTAGAAGACGCCGCATCCCGGGTACTGCACGATGTTGTAGAGAAAACGCCGGGCGCCGGCAACGCTGCGATACTGATCGTTGATCTGCCCGTCGACGTGACCGGTGTACGCGGCGGCGATCAATTGAGCGGTCGCCTCCTGGTAGAAATCCGACCACTTTTCCAGGGAAGCCTGGCGGCGCGCCCAGCCTTCCCGCAGCACTGCTTGCTGTAAATCAAGACGCATGAAATTGCGCTCATACACATTGACGAAGTGCGGGCGCGGCAGGAGTTGCGGCGGAGCGGGCGGAATCATCAAAAGCTGGCATTCGATGCGGCCAATCTGCGGAGTCGCCATGACCGTCTCGAGCACCGAGTCGAGCAGGCATCGCTCGCGCTCCGGGGTGCGAAAGGCGCGGCGGACGTACAGATCGCCGATGAGGCCCTTGTTGTCTTCGAGCACGTAATAGACGTAGCCAATGATTTCGCCCTGCTCGATCAAGGCGCTGCCGCTCAAGGCGCGCAGATCCATGAAGCGTCGGACCAGATCGGCGGATTTCTCGAAGTCCCACTCCAGCTCCGTGCGCCACGTCTCAATCTCTTCGGCGAACAGGGGCTCGAGATGGCGCGCCGAAAGGCGCCGGAGATCGACGATCTCTTCGGTGCGTGAGGGAGCCGGATGGAGCCGCGCCGCCATGGAACGCCTGTTATTTTACCGCGTATAGCGCGGCGTATCCGAGTTGCTGCTTCCCGTAGTCTCGGGGATAAGACGTCGTGACCGAGGTGACTTTGCCGCTGCCGTCGAAGCGGGCGGCCAGGTCGGCATTAATACCCGCCCAATACGGAGGGATGTCGAGCTTCTTGTACCGCGCCGCCACCTGGTCGCGCAACGCCGGATCGAAGTGGACCCCGTACTTGTCGATCAGAGCCTTCAGCGCCGGATAATCACCCTCGGCCTTGCAGCGCATCAGTTCCGCCAGCAGCAGGCCGACGCCCTGGTGCATCTTGTCAAAATCCTTCAGCAGCAGGTAGCTCTTGCCGTTGCGCTCCACTTTCTGGATGGCGCCGGTTTTGTCCATGATGTAGTTGACGATCAGCTGTCGATTGCGCTGGTGATCTTCCTCGATGGTGTCGCCCTGGGGAATGCGGGCAAGCTGCGTAAGGCCGACGCGGACGGCCGCGTAATACATGGCCTTGGCGACCTCCGGACTCGAAACCAGACCGAGCTGCTGCAACTTGGGGTCGGTGATATTCCATAAGGCCATCAGGTCCGCGCGAGCCTCCTCCATCGCGGAGTAATATTCCTTCAAGAGCGATTCGGTGCCGGCCTGGAATTTGGGGTTGAGCTTGCCCGAGCCGTGCCCGATGACTTCATGGAGAGCGGTCATCAGATCGGCGGCTTCGTCGCCGTACTTCTTCCCATTGGCGATCTCTTCGGGCGTGGCGGCGAACTCTTCGAGAGTGCCGAAGCCTTGAGCTTGCCGCAGAGTGCGGGAGCTTCCGGTAAACAGGAAACTCTTGGTGCCGTATTTTTCACGGATTTCATTTTCGTTCGGCAGGTTATCGCCGATGGTGGTGGCGTGGAAATCGCCGGTTTCGACCACAGTCTCGACGGCCTTGGCGAGCGGCGGTTTCACGCCCTGTTTCTTGTATTGCGGCAGCCAGGGGGCGTGATCTTCGAAATATTGCGCGTTGGCGGCGAGCGTGACCATCAGCCGGTTGAACTTCTCATCGGTGATGGAGACGAAGCTCTGCGAAGTGCCTTTGGCGGCGCGCGCGTCGCGATAGACTTCAATGAAGCCGTTGGCGAAATCCACCGGTGGGTTGTTGCCGACCCACAGGGCGCCGAAGTGCAGCCAGTCAGCGAAATCGCCGGTCTGGTAATAGCGGATCAAGGCATCGATGACCGCATCCTGCCCCGGTTCGGCATAGGCGCGCGCCGTTTGCAGGTACTCGATCGATTTCTTCAAGAACAGGGCGTAACGTCCCGGCGGAGTCTTCCCATCGGCAGTGCCCGCGCGGTAGATTTCCTCGACCAGCTTGCCGGAAGCGTCTTTCACGAGGCGCGAATTGAGCGGATGTGTTTCGTGGAAGTTGGCGAGATCGGCGAGCGTCAATCCCATGTAGAAGTTGTTTGCGCTGGCCTGGATGATATCGAGATTGCCGCGCGGGCTCTTGGCGGTGATGAGCGGCTCGAAATTCGCGTCAAACAGCGACGGGCGGAGCGCGGCCAATTCGCGATTCAAATCGGCTTCGGTCTTGAAAGCGTCGAGTCCATAGACACCTTTCGCATAGGCTCCCTTGCGGAATGCCTCGCCGGCCGCGGCTTTCATTTCTTCAAACGTGCAATCGGGTAAGAACTTTTGCGCCGTCTGGTCCTGGTGGTTGCCGCGGTTGGCCCAGAACAGCTTGGTGAACGCGACGATCTTCGGATGAGCCGCCCCGGTTGCGGAGACGATGCCTTCGAGCAGACGCTTCTGGCGCAGACCCCAGGGTGAATCCTGGTCGTAAATGATGGGGTCGATGGCGATGGAAGCCTGCGAAAGCCAGTAGGCCAGGGCCTGTTGGCGCGGGGAAAGCTTTTGGAAGCTCTCGGCTTCGAGTTGGATGAAGCCGGTGGTGCCAACTCGCTCCACCAGGGCCTGCGTCTGGGCGAACAGCGGCGCCGACGCCAGAAGAAAGAGGACAGTGCGCATACTTCCATGGTAATTCCACCGGCGGCCGTCCCCGGGCGTTCTATAGTGAATGGGAAGGAGTCCCGTTGAAGAACGAATCCCGCACGACCCGCCGCCAGGCGCTCGCGGCCACTCTCGCCACTCCTCTGATTGTGCTCGCGCAATCCAGACCCGCTCGCGGCGCGGCGCCTCCGAACATTCTCTTCATACTCGCTGACGATTTCGGTTATGCCGACCTATCCTGCTACGGCCGGCCGGACTACGCCACGCCCAACATCGACCGACTGGCGGGCGAAGGCGTGAGATTCCTGCAGGCGTACGCCAATTCGGCGGTGTGCACGGCAAGCCGTGTGGCGATCATCACCGGACGCTATCAATACCGGCTCCCCATCGGGCTGGAAGAACCGCTGGCCGGCCGTAATGTAGGTCTGCCGCCGGAGCAACCGACTCTGCCGTCGCTGCTGCGGAAAGCCGGCTACGGTACGACACTGATCGGCAAATGGCATCTGGGAGAGCTTCCCGACTACGGTCCGCTGAAAAGCGGCTACGACCATTTCTGGGGATTCCGCGGGGGCGCCCTGGATTACTTCACGCATAAATCCGGCGGCCCCAATACAGACACCGACGATCTCTGGGACGACGACGTCAAGATTCATCAGACCGGCTACCTGACCGATCTGCTGGCCGAGCAAGCCATCAAGTCGATCACCGGCTATGTGAAGGAGCGGAAACCGTTCTTGCTGAGCCTGCATTTCAACGCGCCGCACTGGCCGTGGGAGGGCCCGGATGACGAGGCCGAATCGCAGCGGCTGAGGGGGCTCAACCAGTACGATGCCGGGGCGATCAAAACCTACGGCCGCATGGTGGGCGAGATGGACCGGCAAGTGGGGCGCATCCTGAAGGCGCTCGATGCCGCAGGGGCTGCCCGCAACACCATCGTCGTTTTCACCAGCGACAACGGCGGCGAGCGGTTTTCCGACACCTGGCCTTTTACCGGCAAGAAGACGGACCTGCTCGAAGGCGGGCTGCGGATTCCAGCAATCGTGCGCTGGCCGGGACACATCAAGCCGCGCAGCACGACGCAGCAAGTCGCGTTGGGGATGGACTGGCTCCCGACGCTGACCGCCGCAGCCGGTACGCAACCCGATCCGGCGTATCCTTCCGACGGCATCAACCTGCTGCCAATCCTGACGGAGAACGCGCCGCCAGCCGCGCGGCGCGTGTACTGGCGCTATCGCCATAACGCGCAGCAAGCTGTGCGCGACGGCGATCTGAAATATCTGAAGATCAATGAGAACACGTTCCTGTTTAATGTGGTGGAAGATCCGCTGGAACGGGCCAACCTGAAGGCGCGCGAGCCGGATGTGTATCAACGCCTGGCGCAGGATTACGAAGAATGGCAGGCGACGATGCTGCCGCTCGATCCGGCGGCGACCACAGCCGGGTTCCTTCCCAACCAACTCGCGGACCACTACAGCCCGGAGCCGATCGGTCCGCCGCCGGGAGGCGGCAGAGGCCGCGGCCCGCGTCGTTAGAGACACGACGGCCGAACGAGAAGAGGAAATTGCATTGCGGGGCGGCCGGGCTACGAGATCTTCAAATCCCGCGGACTTATCGCCGTGCGTTGTCGGCCGCCCAATGGTTTGAGTCGCATCTACAGGGCCAGCGGTCTCGCTTTTTGGCGCTACAGTAACCCTCGTTTCGATGC
>CAYTJD010000179.1:0-31453 GCA_964438005.1 uncultured Solibacteraceae bacterium
GTCGCCGCCGCCCCCGTGATCCCCTTACCGAGCGGGATATTGTCGATATTCACGCGCTGGTCGTACCGGATGCTGAACCGGTGCCGCAGCGCGCGCGCCTCCGCATCCACCAGCAGAATACTGAAGGCGTCGTAATTGATCAGGGCGCGCATGGTCTCTGCAATCTTCCCCAGCAGCTCGTTCAGATTCAGAATCGACGAGAACTCCCGCGAAATGTGCGCCAGGGTTTTGAGCGTGCGGTTCTGGCGCTCCACGCGCCGGTAGAGGCGCGCATTGTCGATGGCCACGCTCACCCGCGCCCCGATCAGGCGCAGCAGCGCCCGGTCATACTCGGTATAGGCGTCCACCCGCGTCGACTGCAGGTCGATGACGCCCACCAGCTTGCCGCGCGCCGTCATCGGAACGGCCAACTCTGTCCGTACGGCGTCCACGCTGTTGAGATAGCGCGGATCGCTCCGGACATCGCCCACCAGCACCGGCTCGCCGCGGGCCGCGGCCGTCCCCGTGATCCCTTCCCCCAATGCGAGCGAAAGATTGGAGACCACCTCCTCCCGATGCCCCACGGCGTAGCGGATGCGGAGGTCGTGACGCTTTTCGCTGTACAGCAGGATGGCAAACAGGTCGTACGGCAGCACCTTCTGTACAATCTCGGCGACGTTGGCGAGCAGTTGATCCAGATCGAGAGTCTGGCTGGTAGCGGCCGTCACCTCCAGCAGAAAATCGAGCAGATCGGAGCGCTCACGAAAACGAACCGTGGCTTTGCGGGTGGCTTGCATGGCATCCCCTCCGACGTGGCGGCGGATCAGGCCGCGGTCGCCTCTACGATCTTGACGCTGGCGCTCGCTCCGATGCGCGTGGCGCCCGCTGCGGTCATGGCTTGCAGGTCACTAAGCGTCCGAATGCCGCCCGACGCCTTCACCCCCATCAACGGCCCCACTACGCTGCGCATCAATGCGACGTCATGCGCCGTGGCGCCCGACGGCCCGAAGCCTGTCGAGGTCTTGACGAAGTCCGCACCTGCAAGCTTCGATAACGTCGACGCAACCGCCTTCTGGTTATCGTCCAGGAGCGCCGTTTCCAGAATGACCTTGACGATCGCTCCGGCCTCGTGCGCCACCTTCACTACCTGTTGGATGTCGAGCTTGACCGCCTCGTGGTCCCCAGAGCGCAGCGCGCCGACATTGATCACCATGTCGAGTTCCTGCGCTCCGGCCCGCAGGGCCGCGACCGACTCCGCCACCTTCGCTTCCGTGCTGGTTGCCCCTAACGGAAACCCGATCACCGTGCATACCTTGACTGCAGAGCCCTGCAATTCGGTGCGCACCAGCGGCACCCAATAAGGATTCACGCAGACGCTTGCGAAACTGTACTGCTTCGCCTCGCGGCAGACTTTCACGATGTCGGCGCGCGTGGTTTCCGGCTTTAGAATCGTGTGATCGATCAAGGCAGCGATCGCCGGGTCGATTTTCGTCAGCCGTTCGCTGGCCGAAACCCGGTCGGCTCCGGCTGCGATGATTTCTTTCGTATTGCGTGCGCAGGTTTGCGGGCAGCGCTGGACGCAGCCCGGACACACCTGATCGCGCAGGTTCAGCCCCTCTCCCTTCTTGGCAGGGGTAGCCGCAGCTCCAGGCGTATTCAGCCGGGCGAGAATTTCCTCCCCGATCTGGGCCACCAGGCTGTCGAGTTCCGCGGGCGTCATGGGTTCTTCCGGAGATACCGGCGCTCGATCTCGGTGATCTTCTGCACGCGCGCCTGGTGCCGTCCGCCGGCAAACGCGGTCCCGATCCAGGTGCGCAAAACGTCTTCCGCCTGGCTCGCTGTCAGAAGACGCGCTCCAAGCGTAAGCACATTGGAATCATTGTGTTCCCGGCTGTTCCGAGCGGATGCTCTATCATAGCATAGCGCCGCCCGGATCCCCGGCACCTTGTTGGCTGCGATCGAAGACCCGATTCCCGCGCCATCGATGATCACGCCCCGGGCCACCGCGCCCGAAGCAACCAACTCCGCGACTTGCAGCGCCAGATCGGGATAGTCCGCCGGCAGTTCGGCATGCACACCGACGTCCCGCACTTCCAAATCGAGGCTGTGCAATACAGGCTTTAGGGTTTCCTTCAGCCGAAACCCTCCGTGGTCGGCGCCGATCGCAATCGTCTTCTCGGGAGGCGCGGCCGGAACCTGGTCGTCGGGCACTTCGACAATGCGGACTCCGCGCGTGTGCGCCACCTCGCGCGCCGCCGGCGTCACGATGGTTCCCACCGGCACGCGCAGCTCTCCGCTGGCGGGCACATCCAAAGCGATGACGACCTTCTTCATAAACCAAACCGCTGTACAATCGTAAGGACCATTGTAATGAACCGGTACCTGGGATTATCGTTTTTTCTTCCAGCCGCGGCTCTTTTTGCGCAAACGGCCGGAGCCCCGGCGCCCACTAACGACTACCTGGCCCAATTGCTGCACCAGGGCGATCTCACCCTGGGAATTCTGATCGTCGGCATGGCCATCGCATTCGGACTGGGTGCGGTGCATGCGCTGTCGCCCGGCCACGGGAAAACTATCGTGGCGGCCTACCTCGTTGGTTCACGCGGCACACCGCGCCACGCCATTTTCCTGGGCGCCATGGTCACGTTTACTCACACCATCAGCGTGTTCCTCCTCGGGCTGGTGACCCTGTACCTCTCACAATACGTGCTGCCCGAGAAAATCACTCCCGTTTTGGGCGCGATCTCCGGCGTTTCCATTGTCTGGATCGGCGCTCTGCTGTTCATTAAGCGCCTCAAAGCCGCCCGCGCGCACGGCCAGGCTCCTCATCACCACCATCCTCACGATCATGCGCATCCTCATCACGAACATGCACACCATCACCATGACCACGAACATGCACACGCGCACGATCATGGAGTCCTGGTGCACGATCACGGCGATGGACACGTCCACAGTCACGTGCCGGAAGGCGATATCACGCTCGGCAGCTTGATCGCCCTTGGAGCCAGCGGCGGTCTGGTCCCCTGCCCGTCCGCGCTGGTGCTACTCCTCAGCGCCATTGCTCTGGGACGAGTGGGTTTGGGGTTGCTGCTGCTGGTGGCGTTCAGCCTGGGATTGGCCGGCGTTCTGATGGGAATCGGGCTGGTAGTGCTATATGCCAAGCACCTGTTGCCCGATAACGAGAAAGCCTCGCGTCACGCCGCGTTCCGGCTCATCCCGGTGGCGTCGGCGGCCATTATCATCGGTGTCGGATTGATTATGACCGGCGTTTCGCTCGGGGTCATCCGTCCGGGGCAGTTTCTCTCCGGCGTTTGACCGGTTTCCGGCACCGCCAGCAGGCGCGCATGGCCGCAGCGCCCGCAGACAAGCCAGGCATCCGACCGGCGAAATAGCGAACCACAAAACCCGCAGAACATCGCAAACTCCGGTCATTAGATCGTCTGCTTAAGAGGAATACTTTAGGCCTTCCGGAGCATAACGTGTTGCCTCGTGCGCCTATTGCCCGACTCGCTTCGGCCCGACGTAGCGAGCGGCAATGTAATCAGTACGGATGGCGAGGCCAGGCCTCAGAACGCAATCCCGACTAGGAGGCTAACCTGATTTGGGTTGGAATGAAGCTGTGGATCGAAGTTGTGATCGGCTCCCCATCGGGTGTATCTGATCTCGGGACTGATCCGCGCCACTCTCAAGCGAACATCTAAGCCGAAGCCCACCACTCCACCATGATTTGAACGATCAATGCCGAAGGTGCTACTTGTTCCGGTTTGTGTCCCGTAGCCTGGCAGCTCAACAAAACTCTCGGTGGTTGTCGAAACTCCACCGAGGTGGCGGAATGACACACCTGCATCAGCATAAGTACTCAGCGCGCAAACGAGCGACCTATCGTATAGCGTCGGGTGCCGGACGTCGCACCTTCGCCGAAATCAAGTCTGAAGAAAGAGCCGGTCTCCAGGGCAGATGCCAAAGGGAGTCCACCCTTGACGCCGAGTTCGAGATGCTGACTGAAGCAGGCTGTAGAGACGATTCCCGCGAAGAGGTACTTGGCAATCATTGACGGAACCGCGCAGGCACTTCGATCACCAACTTTGCAGCGTGCTGTTGGAACTTAGACTATCCGAAAAGCGACTTCGGTCAGCCGAATCGCCCTCGGGGAGCGGGTCACCCCAGCACAGGCAGGCCCCGGCCCCTTGGATGAAATCCCGTTATTTAGACGCTCACACGCCAAACTGCCGCAAATGATGGTCAAGATGCTTGTACATGAGGATCGCCCACTCCTCCGGCGTCATCTTCCCAAAGAAACTATGGGGATTCTTCGTACACCCGGCCGCCCCTCCCGCCGCAAACTTATCAATCAATCCCGATAACCGCTCCCGTTCCTTGCCCAAATCTCGTTCGTCCGCCACAATCAGGCTCTTCGCTGTCGGCGAATTCTTCCGTAGCGGGTCTTCGTTCCGAAACACCATCGGCTTCACCAGCCGTCCGATCAGACGTACCGGCAGCGGTCCCTTTTCGGGCACCACTTCTCCCACCGCCCATTGCATGCTCACCGAGCAATGTGCCAGCATCTGCGGCGCCGTCATCTTGCCCCAGCGCCTCTCAGTTTGCGGCGTTAATTTTCCCAACCGGGCCTTTACCTGATTCGCCACCGTTGCATCGAACAGGTTGTTCACACGCACATGCCTCCCTTGAATGAGAATAACCAAGGAACCCGTGTCGGCGGGGTGATGGCCTCAAGCCGTTCCGGCGACCTACCGGCCCGGCACTGGATCCAACGAGTCAGAATGCACCAACCCCAGCGTCACGACATCCACCGCGTCGACTTCCTCGAACTGAACCTGATTCTCCGGGGAAGCCGCGAATTCCGCCCGGCGCCGCCACGCCCAGGCGGCAACCGCGAGCAGGACCGTGAGGTAGAGGGCAAATCCCGATGTCCGCTGCAGCGCCGCCAGCTCCAGCGTGCTTCCGAACCCGATGACCAGAATGAACGAGCCCGCGTAAACGCCCAGCTTCACTTTGAGATTGGCCGCGCCTGGCAGATACGAGCAGCTGAAGGGAATCTTGCGGAATCGATAGAGCGCCATGTCGGCCAGCAGAACCCCGGCCGTCACCATCACCATCATGTGTTCCACAGCCAGGCGGCTTGGCCACATCGCGAAGTAGCCGACAGCCGCCGCCAACCAAACCGGCATTGCCGCCAGCGCGAGCAGGGTTTTTCTCACAGCCGCGAAATACGCAGAAGCGCCATGGACGGCGCTGACGCGGAAGATCCAATGGGCGCGCAGCGCCACCGGCAGGCTGAAAATCGCGCGCAGGCCCACAATGGCAAAGGTCAGCAAAACCAGTCCCGCGCTGAGGCTGCCGATCGTGACATAACTCAACGGGGCGCGGAACCGGCCGTAGAGCGGTTCCTTGGCATAGGCGAACGCCACGGCCAGCCCCAGGCCACCGAACGCCGCGAGCAGAAACCGGTGCTGCCGGCTGCGCGCCATGGTGCGGGCCGCAAACAGCAGGATGGCCCGGTCCAGCGGTCGCCGTAGAAGCCGTGACATAGCAACCGCAACCACACCCGCCACCGAAAGGGCGCGATCGCCCGGCGCGATGTCAGGCTCCTCGGCAATCCGCCGCATCTGCCGGAAATAGGCTAGTGCGTAACCGGCCGCCGCCGCCGCTGCGGCAATCGAAAGGTTGCGCACCGCGCGTGCTGCGAGGGGTGCGAACACAGGGTCGGCGCGGCCATGCAATTCCTGGTATAAGCCGAGAAACCAGAAGGACGGCAGCCATTCCAGCACTCCCTGGTTCTCCGGCGCGGCCAAACGGTGCGGGGTCGCCAGCGCCGGCGTCAGGAAGTAGAAACTGAGAATCGCGAAGAACGCAGCCAGCTGCAAAATACCGGAAACTCTCACGAACAGACGGTAGCTTAACAACTGCGCCGCGATCCCCTGTACCGCGAGAAACCCGCAAAACACAAACAGGCCCGCGGACGCCATGGTTACCCAATAGGCGGTCGGCGCCCGCCAGGCCGCGGCGAACGGCGGAAACAGCAAGCCTGTAAATGCGTTCACCGCAACAATGCTGATTCCGAGCCCGGCCAGCATCGCGGCAATCTTGGCCGCGAAGATCGTCCGGCTGCGAACAGGAAGCGGTCCGAGCACAAGCCGGTCCCGCCGGTCCGGAAGCACCACGTTCCAGGCCACCACGGAGAAAATGCCCGCGATCGCCATCGTGGTCGAGATCAGAAACTCTTCATCGCCCCACGCCGCTAACGCAAGCGCCTGCGTCGAGAGACGCGACGTTGCGTAATGCGGAACGATCAGTACCGCCAGCACAAAACTGAAGCCGCTCAACAAGGCCGCGAACTGCCCGAGTAGTTTCTGCACGTCGCCCTGCGTCGCCAGCAATTCCAGATCGACCATGCGAAACAGAAAATCGCGATACAGAAGGCGAAACTGGCGTCGTTCACTGACCACGCCTACCCCTCGATCAATTCGACAATCTGCCGCGTCACCGCTTCGGTGTCCTGCTCTACCGCGAGCTGCGAAAAGATGTCTTCCAGCGTCGGCAGCGCCATCAACGTGCGGAGCTGTTCGATCGAATCGTTCGCCACCACGCGCCCTTTGTGCAGAATCACCACTCGCGAGGAGACGCGCTCCACCGTATCCAATTCGTGTGAGCTGAACAACACCACTTTCCCGCGCGAGGCCAGCTCCTGGATCAGGCTGCGCAGTACCAACGCCGAGTTGACGTCCAGCCCCGAGAAAGGCTCGTCCAGCAGCAGCAGATCGGGATTGTGAAGCAGCGCCGCCGCCAGCAGCACTTTCTGGCGCATGCCCTTCGAGTACGAAGAAATCGCCACGTAGCGGTCTTCGTGCAGCGAGAGCAGGCGGAGAAGGCCGTCAATCTTCCGCCCGAGGGGCTTCTCCGGCAGGCCACGGAGCTGCCCGACCATCTCCAGGTATTCGAGCCCGGTCAGGTGCGGGTACAGATGCGGCTCCTCGGGAACATAGCCGAGCCGTTGCTTGAACGCGACGGGATTCCGCTGGATGGCCTCGCCCTGAAACAGGATCTCGCCTTCGCTCGGCTCGATCAGCCCCGTAATCATCTTGAGCGTCGTCGATTTGCCCGACCCGTTCGGCCCCAGATACCCGGTAATCTCACCGGGACGCGCGGCGAAGCTCACATCGCATACCGCCGGGATGCCGGAATAGCGCTTGGTGACGCGGCGGAGTTCGAGCATATAAGTCGGATATAGATATATCTGATTCCGACTTATCTGTCAAGCGGCGCTACTGATACGCCACGCCGGCGGCCCGGACGTATCCGCGGAGCTTTCCTTGCACTATCCGGCCGCGGTAGATCATTTCTCCCCGATTGGTTTGGAACGAGAACGACAGAGAATCGGCGCCCACCCGGATATCCTCCGCTACACCCCGATGCGCCACGCCGTCGATGCCGCGCACTTCGAGATCTCCGCTCCACAGACCGTTCTCGCGATTCAACGTGAATTCCATCTGTCCGGCCGGACCGGGAAACAGGAAGTATCCCGACCAGTGGCCGTCAAATTGAGCCGGTGCTCCGGAGACACCGTACGCCGGAAAATCAGGCTCGTCGATCGCCAGGCCGTACATATGCCGGTGCGGAAATGCTGCCAGACTCATCATCCCGGCGATCAACACGAACGCGCTCAGACCGCCCGCCGCCATGGTCCACACATTGGACCGCACGAGCCATTGGCGCGCCAAGGAGGCCACGCCATCGGCCAGAAATGGCGCCACGCCGAGCGAACCTGCGCCCTCATCGAAGATCCCGAGCATCTCGCTCGCGTATCGCTCGCGAAATGCCGCCGGATGCAGCCGTAGCAGGAAGCGGTAAACAAATCGCATCACGTGGCACGTCTCGCGCTCGGAATGCGCAAATGCGCTCGCGCCTCGCGAATCACCGATTCGAGGCGGGCAATCTCCGCCGTCAACACGCGCCGGCCGAACGGCGTCAGCCGGTAATAGCGCCGCCGCGGATCGTCGTCGGCGCCGCGCCGCGACGATTCTTCCACCATCGCGTGATTCACCAGCTTTTGCAGATTATCGTAGAGTGTCCCAGGCCCGAGTCTGTATTGTCCCTCGGACTGCCGCGCGACCTCTTGCATGATCGCGTAGCCGTGCCGTTCTTCTCCCGCGAGAGCAAGCAGGATGTGCAGGATCGCCGGTGACAGCGGCAGAAAGGAACCAATGTCGTCGTTCATATCCGCCCTCCGTTATATCGGCTTCCGAGCTAAGTGTCAAGCCAGGAACCGACAGCCAGGAACCGCGCCAGCCGCTCCAGGGCCGGCTCCAGCACCGAGCGGTCCGCTGCATAGCAGATCCGCACCGAGCCCTCGCCACCCGCGCCGAACGCAACGCCCGGCGCCAGGCCTACCTTCTCTTCCATGAGCAGCCGCTTGCAGAATCCAAACGAATCGGCAAGCCCGTCGATCCGCGGAAACAGGTAGAACGCGCCATCGGGCGCCGGCAGCGTGACCCCGCGCATGCTCTGAAAGGCCTCCAGACACAGGTCGCGATTTTCTTTAAGGCGCTGCAGCATGCTCAACAGCTCAGGCTCCCCTTCGGCCAGCGCCGCCTCGCCGGCCTTCTGCGTGAAACTCGGCGCGTGCGACACGACGAACTCATTGAGCTGCGTCGCCTTTCGCCCTAATTCTCGCGGCGCCAGTACCCATCCCAAACGCCACCCGGTCATGCAGTAGCTCTTGGAGAAGGATTGCACCACCACCACCGCGTCCTCTCGCGTGATCCGCCGCAGAATCGACGGCACCGGATCGCCCAGCCGCGCCCCCGCGTAATATAGGCGGTCATACACCTCATCGGCCAGTAGCCAGAGCCCGTGGCGGCGCGCGAACGCGAGCAAGCCTTGCTGCTCGGCGTCGGTCGCGACCCATCCCAGCGGATTCGAGGGCGATGTGTACAGCAGCATCCGCGTCCGCGCCGTCACGGCATTCTCCAGCGCCTCAAAATCCACGCCGTAGCGGCCGCCGCAGAGCGGATGTGGAATCTGCCGCACCACGCCGTTGGCCATGGCGACGATCGACGATCCGTTCGGCCACGCCGGAGTCAGGACCAGCGCTTCGTCGCCGGGATCGAGCATGCACCGGATCGCCAAATGCAGGCCTTGCACGCCCGACGCCGTCACCACGATTTCTTCTGCTGGGTCGAGTGTCACACCCTGCAGCCGCCGGTAATAATCGGCGATCTCCCGTCGCAACGACGGCAGCCCCGCGTTCTCGGTGTAGAACGTGTACCCCTGCTCCATGGCGCGAAGCGCCGCTCGCTTGATGTAGCCGGGCGTCGGCAGGTTCGATTCGCCGAAGTACAGCCGCAGCACACCGTCCATCGACATCGCGATCTCCGCTAGTTCACGGATACCCGAGTGCGGCACAGATTCAACGGAGCCTGCTAACGGAAGCATGAAGCCTACTTCTTCTTTTCCAGATTCCAGAGTCCCCGCGAGAGCACGCGCCCGCAGAACGGGCAGTAGTGGATGCCGACGAACCGGTGCCGCTCTTCTCCGAACACCAGAAAGTACTCGGTATCGATTTCATTCAGAATGGTCCCGTTGGAAAGCTGCTGCGGCTGCGCGAACCGCGCAAGCTCACGATCCATCAGCCGTTCCAGCTCCGCACAGCACGTCATTGGATCGTGCTCGCCCCTTCCACACCCAGCGTCCCGTCAACCACGTTGCGGTTGATGTGCCGGTCCAGGTTGATGACGTATGTCTCCGGCGCCCCGATCAGTTCCGGCGAATGCGTGGCGCAGACGATCCGAAACTGCTTCTGGTCTACCAGCTCTTGGAGCATTTTCAGAATGCGCCTCTGGTTGGAGGGCGACAGGGCCATCTCCGGCTCGTCCAGCAGCAGTATCGTGCCGTCCGCCAGTTTGGGAAACGTCTCGCGAAACATCGAAAGCATCACCTGTCCGTGGCTGGCCATTTTGAGAAACTCGATCATCTCCGGCTGCTCCCGGAACAGATCCAGTTGCATGCGCGGGTTGTGTTGCTCGGCATCGAACAGATAGCTGGCGCCGATGTTTACATTGGCTGTTTCCAACCGATAGATGTAGCCGTCAACCTTCTCGCCGCGCAACGCCAGATGAATCGAATGCAGCAGCGTCGATTTGCCGGAGCCGTTTTCGCCCTGTAGCATGATCAACGGGTGCGACAGGTCCACAATCATCGGCATGTGGAAGTTGAGGTGAACAAACACCGGGTGCGCCAGAATTTTCAGGAACATGACTAATGCAATCAGCATAGCAAGCCCGCCCGTGCTGCATAATAACTCGGAAAAACCCTATCCGTATCAGCGTTTCACCGAGTGGGTTCCAGCGCACATCTGATTTCGATTCATAACGAAAGCAGTCTTGTTAGGCGCGTGCGATTACCTTCAGAATTCAGCTCTTGGAGGAGTTCCGATGCATTTGATGTTCAGTTATGCAGACGGTAGGATAGTCGACGCCGTCGTGTTATCCGCGAGCGTGGACCGGATGCGCCTCAGCATCCCAGGTTGTGAGGACGTGCTGGAATTGAGAAGCGAAAAGGACTTCTGGATTCTGGAAAGCGGAGAACGGGTGGAGATCGAATCCATTCTGGCAAACGAGTCGGGCACTTTCGTGACGGAAGCGCGCCCTTTGACGCTCAGGGCGTCGAGTTGGTCGTGATTTGATGGCGCGGCGCGCTAGTGAGGGTCCTGGGCACCCGTGTTCGGATCATCGACGATCGCAGCATTGTTCGCCCTGTGAAACGGCACCACTTTGTGGAGGACTCGAAATAGGCGATTCCCGCTCCTCTTTTCCGGGAAGACTTCGACGGATGGCGGATCGGGAGCCTCGGGCGGATCGGGCGGGAGAACCGCGGCCGCCACGCTGTCGTTCACGGCGGGCCTGGGGAGCGGGGGAGCCGCGGGCAACGCCGCAAATCTGGGTGCGGGCGGCGGATCCGGAATGTGCAAGAACTCTCTAACCGGCCGAGGAGGCTGCGATAGCTGGGCCGCCAGACGGCGGATCGACTTCGGCTTCGCCTCCGGAACGGGCGCGGCTTTCGGTGGATCCACGATCGCGCCGGCGGGCGGTGATGCCAGCGCGAGCGCGATCGGGATCTCGGGGGGCGGCGGAATATTCGGTCTCACCGGCGTCAGCGCCGGCACTTCGGCCGCCGCGCTCACCCTCACCAGCGAGTACGCCGCATAGCCGCCAAACAACGCTAGGGCGCATGCCGCGGTGCCTAGCCCGACCTGCACGATTCGCACAGCCGCGAGCCGGGACGGCCACGGGAACATAATCTGTGCCGTGTTGTGCCGCGGCGTCGAGGCGGGTATCGGGGTCCGCATCCGCGCCGGAGCGTGTCGCACCGGAATCGGCTCGCCCGCCTGCAGTGGTTCCAAAGCTGCGTAAAAGTGCTCGGCGGACTGGAACCGCGCGTTGGGATCCTTCGCCATTGCCGTCCGGATGATTTCATCTAGAATAGGCGGCAGATCGGGCACGCGATCAATGGGCGCGAGCGGCGTCATTTCCACGTGCGCCCGCATCACGTCAAACGTGCTGGACAGATCGAAGGCTTTCGCCCCCGTGGCGATTTCGTACAGAATCACGCCGAGGGAATAAATGTCGCTGCGCGCGTCGATCGCGCTGTCGCCGCGCACCTGCTCCGGCGACATATACCACGGCGAGCCCACCGGCGCTCCGGAGCGCGTGAGCCGCACGTCGGTAGTCCGCTTCGCCAGCCCGAAATCCGTTAGCTTGACCGTGCCATCGGGCTTGATGATGATGTTGGCGGGCGCGATATCGCGATGCACCACGCCGTGCGCGTGCGCGTAGCCTAGGGCGAACAGCGCTTGCTGAGCGTAGTTGATTCCCGCCGCCAGCGGCAGCCGTCCGCGCCCCAGGAGGCTCTCCAGCGACTCGCCCTCGATGAACTCCATGACGAGAAAAAACTCGTCGTAAAACTTGAACGCATTGTAGACGGCCGCAATGTTGGGATGGTGCAGCCGCGCCTGCACCTGCATTTCACGGACGAAACGCTGCTCCTGTTCCGGATCGGTGCGTCCCGAAGCCAACAGTTTCATGGCTTCAATTCTCTGCGTGATAACGTGCTCGACTTTGTATACACTTCCCATGCCGCCGGCCCCGACTGCTTCAATTACGACGTAGTCGCCGACGACACTGCCGGGCTTATAACTCATACCGCCTCCGCCTCTTCCCTCCGGTACACGGCCCAACCTCTGCTCATAACCGCGCCACGGCCAGAAGCAAGGCTACGATCACTCCCACCAGGAGCGAAGAGACGCCCAGGACCAGCAGCAAGAAACTGCTGCGGCCCGCGCCCGATACCGCGGCCATGCCGAAGTCTGGCGCCGCGATCTCCGCCGTGCCGGCGCCCGCTCCCACAGGAGCCAAAGACTCCACCTGCGGCTGCTCCGTATGCGCGGCTCCACTCTTTCCACGTAACGTGTTCTTCAAGCCTTCCAGACGCGCGCGGAATTCATCGGCAGTCTGAAAACGATCCGCCGGGTTCTTCGCCAGCGCCTTCATCACGACCGCATCAAACTCCGGCGGCACCTTGGGATTCACCAAACTCGGAGACGGCGCTTCGGCGTTGACGTGATCCAGCATCACCTTAAACTGGCTGCTCGAATCGAAGGGCAGCCGGCCCGTGAGCGCTTCATAGAGCACTACGCCAACCGAGTACAAATCGGAGCGCGCGTCCAGTGGTCCGAGCCCACGAATCTGCTCCGGCGGAATGTATTTCGTTACTCCCAGCACCGATCCGGCCTGCGTCAAACTCGGCGACGCGATAGGCTTGGCCAGATCGAAGCCGTTCAACTTCACCGTCGTGTCTTCGGTGAGGATGATCGTCTCCGGCGTCACATTGCGATGGATGATGCCGTGCTCGTGCGCGAAACTGAGCGCCTGCAGGATCTGGCTGATGTGCGAAACCGCCTCGATCCACGGCAGCGCTCCCATGCGCTTGAGCCGCTCCGCCAGGGTGATGCCTTCCACCAGTTCCTTGGTCATCACCAGCTGGCCGTCCAGCTCCGCCGCGTTATAAAACGTGACGATATTCGGATGCAGCAGTTTGGCGTGTACCTTGATCTCTCGCAGAAACCGCTCGATGTTTTCGCGGTCCTCGCTGGAATCGGCGGAGAGAACTTTGAGCGCTTCCAGGCGCTGCGTCAGGTGATTGCGTACTTTGTACGCGATCTCACAACTCGACGTGTCCAGCACATCCAGAAATTCGTAGCAGCCCACCCGCTGCCCAACCTGGAATCCGATCTTTGGTTCGACCTGGCTACGCATCAGACCTCCGGTGTCGTAGTGACGCTATCATGCGGTTATAGTACGTACAATACCGAAGATCGGAGTATCGACCTATAGTTCTCCGGGAGTGTCCGGAACTGGCCGGATTATAGTGGGAAGACCCCTGCAATCCCGGTCCGCAGGTTCCGGCGCAACTTCTTCCACCGGCTGCAACTTATTGATTATTCAGGATGTTACGGATTAAAGAGAACTTCCAGCACCAAAGATTGACCCTTTGATTTCATCAGGTTACAATAGCTGCGGGGGACTGAAGGGTTGGTTTATCGCACCGAGCCTCTGAAATCCAGGCACCAGGAAATCTTGAACGCCCTTGTGCGGGAATACATCGAGACGGGGGAGCCCGTCGCCTCGCGCACTCTCTCCCGGCGCCGCAGCGATTCCCTGAGTTCAGCCTCTATCCGAAATGTAATGGGCGATCTGGCGGAAGAGGGCTTTTTATCGCAACCCCACACCTCGGCAGGCCGAATTCCCACTGAGAAAGCATTCCGCAATTACGTGGGCTCGCTCGTGTTGAGTAAAGCAGTCACGGAATCCGACCGGCTGCGCAATGAGCTCCGTAATCTGCACACGGTGGAAGAACGCGTCGAGCGGTCCAGCCAGATTCTGATGGAGATGACCCGCAATGTCGGCATTGCGGCGGCCATTCCGGCGTTGGCCCAGGAATTGGATCAGATCGAACTCGTTCCCATCGGCGGCAACCGTATCCTAATGGTCCTGGTCACGCGCGATCACCTGGTCCGCAACCGCGTGCTGGCGCTGGAAGAACCCGTTAGCGCCGACGAACTGGCGTCCATTCGCAATTACGTCAACCGCAACTTCAGCGGCTGGCAGTTGGGCGCGGCGCGCCGCGAGTTGCTCCGCCGCATGGCGGAAGAACGCGCCTTGTACGATGCCGCGCACCGCAAGCTGCAGCTCCTCTATCAGAACGGATTGCTCGAAGCCGATCCGTCACCCGAAGTGCATATGGAAGGCGCCTCGAACCTGCTCGGCCTCGATCTGCACCTCACGCGCGAGACCATGCGCGAGTTGTTGCAGGCGCTTGAAGAAAAACAGCGCGTGATCGATCTGCTCGACCGCTTCCTCGATCCTCCGACCGGCGAACTGCACGTGCACGTCGGGCTCGAAGATGTGCATCCCGCCATGCGCGGCTTGGCTCTGATCGGCATGACCGTACAGATGGCCAGTGGCCTGCCGGCCAAAGTTGCGGTACTCGGCCCCATGCGGATGCAATACGAGCGCGCCATGACGGCCGTGATGCAGACGAGCCGCGCGCTCGAGACCGCGCAGTTTTAGATCTGTCGGAAACCCTTTGGTAAGCTAAGACTAGAGACCATGAAGAACCCCGATCCGGATCGCTCAGAAGTGTCGTCGGAAGACAACGTTCCCGCCGTCACCGAGGAGGGACAGGCGGCCGTCACCGCGGACCGCGATCGCCTGGCGGCGGAAAATGCGGATCTGCACGACCGATTCCTCCGCCTGCGCGCCGAGTTCGATAACGCCCGCCGCCGCTTCGAGCAGCAGCGTTCCGAGTACGTACAATTCGCGGCGATGGATCTGGTCAAGGAGATCCTGCCGGTAGTGGACGATTTCGACCGCGCTCTCCAGGTGGAGACCGCCGACTCCAACTACGCCCAGGGCGTGAAACTGATCCACCAGCGCCTCCAGGAGATTCTGAAAAAGATGGGCTTGGAGGCGATGGAAACCAGGGGGCAAACATTCGATCCCAACCGCCACCAGGCTGTGGAGCGTGTGCCGACTGAGTCCGCGGAGGACCAGACGATCCTCGGCGAATTCCAAAAAGGCTACCTGTTCAAAGGCAAGCTCCTCCGGCCGGCGATGGTGAGAGTCGCGGTCAAGCCATAGCGAGATTCCGTGTCCAAACGAGATTACTATGAGGTTCTCGGTGTAGGCCGGGACGCCGGTGAGCAGGAAATCAAAACCGCGTACCGCAAGTTGGCGCTCCAGCATCACCCCGACCGCAACCCGGATAACCCGGACTCGGAAGAGAAATTCAAAGAAGCCTCGGAAGCTTACAGCGTGCTCAGCGATCCGCAGAAGCGCGCCAGCTACGACCGTTTCGGCCACGCCGGCCTGCAGGGCGCAGCCGGCGGCGGATTCAACCCCGACGCCTTCACCGATTTCAGCGACATCCTCGGCGATTTCTTCGGATTCGGCGATCTGTTCGGCGGCGGCCGAAGGCGCACGCGGGCCCAGCGCGGCGAGGACATCCGCTACGATCTCGATCTCAGTTTCGAGGAAGCCATCTCGGGGCTGAGCGCCGAAATCCAGGTGCCGCGCATGGAAATGTGCAGCCGGTGCCACGCCACCGGTTCGGAGCCGGGCAGCGGCCCGAGCACCTGTCCCACCTGCCATGGGCGCGGCGAGGTCCTCTATCAGCAGAGCTTCATCTCCATCCGGCGCGCCTGCAGCACCTGCAATGGCGCCGGGCAGGTGATCCGCCATCCCTGCACCCAGTGCCGTGGGCAGGGATATCAGCAGGTGCAGCGCAAGCTCAAGATCAATATTCCCGCCGGCGTCGACGATGGCACGCGACTCCGCCTATCCAACGAAGGGCAGCCCGGCGTGAACAACGGACCGGCGGGAGATCTCTACGTCTTTTTGAAGGTGCGGGAGCATCCCTTCTTCGAACGGCACGAGCAGGATCTGCACTGCACGATCCCTCTGAACATGGCTCAGGCGGCCCTCGGATGCGAACTCGATGTGCCGACGCTCGATGAACCGCACAAATTGAAGATCCCGGAAGGCACCCAGAGCGGTGCGCAATTCCGCTTGCGTGGAAAAGGCGTACCCGCCCTGAATGGCAGCGGCCGCGGCGATATCTACGTGCACGTGGTGGTGCGTACTCCCTCGCGGCTCACTCGCGACCAGCGCAAACTCCTGGAGCAGTTGCGCGACACCTTGCCGGTGGACAACGCGCCTTCCGAAAAAGGCCTGTTGGAAAAAGTCAAAAACTATTTCACATAGGCGCGCGGCCCCCCGATCGCGCCCACTCCGCGCTTTTCATTTAAAGATAATAATATCTGATAGTATATTTATTGTTAATCAACAAAACTAGCAGGGGCCTCTCTGGATCTCGGGCAAGGAGTTTAGTCTCGTGGCTCAAAGTTCACGTTCCTTTTATCGCGTGCTCGTGGCGGCGGCCTTCGTCTCTACAAGTCCCATCGCGTTCGCGGATGGCGCTTCCGGCAGCGGAGTGGTCTCGATTCCCGACGGAAATCCGATCCTCCAGGACTTTAATACCCTCAGCAATTCCAGCTCTCCCTCGAATCTACTGCCACCCGGGTGGTATCTGACCGAGATGGGAACCGGCGCGGCGGCGGATGGAAGATACGTCGTCGACACCGGCGGGAGCAACGGTGGCGGTGCCTATAGCTTTGGTGCGGCGGGCAGCACCGACCGCGCCCTGGGCAGCATCGGAAGCGGAAGTGTGACGCCAATTTACTACGGCGCCCGGTTCGTAAACAACACCACCGGCGTGGTCACCGCGTTGTTCATCACCTACGATGGCGAGATGTGGCGCCGCGGCACCAGCAGCGCCGACGGGCTCGCTTTCTCCTACAGCACCACCGCCGCCGTTCTCAATTCCGGAACGTATGTCAGCGTCACTACTCTCAACTTCCCGTCCCCGGTGAACTGCTCCAGCACCACGAGCACGGCCACCATCGGAAACAGCGGCAACTGCAAAGTCGGCATCTCCGGCGCCATTACCGGTCTCACGCTGGTTCCCGGCAATTCGATCTGGCTCCGCTGGATGGATATTGATTCCGCCGGTTCCGACGACGGGCTTGCGATCGACAACGTCAGCGTCACTGCCACCATCAGCTTCACACCGACGCCTCCATCGGCGACCGGCTCCGTCACCCCGAGCCCCGCCGCGCCCGGGCAGCCGGTCTCCCTCGACGGGACAATCACTCCCGGCTTCAATCCCCTGTCGCAGAGCTATACGGTGACCTGCGATCTGAGCTCGATTGGAGGATCAATCGCACAGGCTCTGCCCGTTAGCGGAACGACCTTTACTTATAATGCGGCCGTGCCCGCCGGCGCCGTTCCCGCGCCCTATACCCTGCCCTGCTCCATTCAGGACGATCAAAGCCGCCTTAGCAGCTTCGCCCTTAGCTTTCTTGTGCTCAATCCGCTGGACTCCGCGTGCGGCCACGCCGCCACGCCCATCAGCGCGATTCAGGGTAGTGGGTTGACGAGTCCGCTTGTCGGGCAAGTCGTGGATGCCGAAGCCATCGTGACCGGCAATTTCCAGGGATCGAGTCGGCTGTCCGGCTTCTACATGCAGTCAGCCCCGGCCGAGGACGACGGCAACCCTGCTACATCGGAGGGCCTATTTGTTTTCAGTTCCAGCCCCGTGAATTCCGGTGATCGGGTTCGCGTCCGCGGCAAGATTGCCGAGTATTCTTCGGCCACTGGTTCGTTGGTTTCGAATCTCACCGAATTGGGTTCGGTGTCAAGCGTCCAGGTTTGCACTTCGGGCAACAGTCTGCCCGCCCCGGTTGACGTCACGCTTCCCATCGGCAGCACATCCGGCTGGGAACGTTACGAAGGGATGTTGGTTCGCCTCAACCAGCCGTTGATGGTCACTGGCAATTACAACCTCGGCCAGTACGGACAGATCGACCTGGCGCCGGGCGTCCTCTATCAACCCACCCAAACGCCAGCCAACACCGTGGTCTGGTCTGCCGCGGCCGACCTGAATTCCCGCAGTATCATTGCCCTGGACGACGGCAGTAACCAGTCGGGCGTGAGTCTCAACGGCGGCACCGTGGCGCCCTACCCGCCTCCCGGCCTCAGCAATGCCAACACCCTGCGCGTGGGCGCGCTGGTAAACCCGAACGGTGACAGGCCGCCGCTCCCATTGATAGGAGTTCTCGACGACCGCTTCGGCTCCTACCGCATTCAGCCCGTGCCGTTCTCGCCCGTAACGTTCTCCAACGCCCCGAATCCGCGGCCGGACATTGCATCTGTCTCGACAGCCGTCGGAGGCCGCTTCAAAATCGTCAGCGCCAACGTCCTGAACTTCTTCACAACATTGGGGAGCCGGGGCGCGCAGACTGCTGACGAACTCAATCATCAACGCACCAAGATTGTTGCGGCGCTTGCCAAGACCGGCGGCGATGTGATCGGTCTGAGCGAATTGCAGAATTTCGCCAACGGGCAGACCAACGGCGCCACCTATACCAATGACGCCATTACCGATCTGACTTCCGCGCTGGCCGCGGCCACCGGCAGAAATTATCGATTCCTCAACACCATCGATTCCGCCAACCTCGTTCCCGGCAGTGTGGTCGGCGATAACGGAACCGACGCCATTCGCTGCGGCATCCTTTACAACGCCGATTCTGTTGTGCCGGTCGGCCAGGCTGCGCTCTACAATCAAAACGACCAGAACCGCCCGACTCTCGCCCAAACCTTCCAGCCTAACGGTGGCATTCACCCCGAACAACAGACCTTTACTGTCGTTGTGAATCACTTCCGCTCACGCGGCTCCACTTGCGGACCCGGCAGCGACGACGTCTTCCAGGGCAACTGCAATGGCATGCGCTTGTCGATGGCGAACAATGTGCGGAACTGGCTCGCCAACAATCCCTCGGGCGACCCTGCCGGCGCCGACAGGAAGTACATTCTGATCGGCGATTTCAACGCCTACCTGGGCGAGGATCCTATTCAAGCGTTTTTGGCTTCAGGTGGCTACACCAACCTGATCCAACTTCTGGTGGGACCTGCCGGCTATTCTTACAACTTCGGCTCCCAAGCCGGCTATATCGATCATTCGTTGGTGAATGACGAGGCGCTTCCACTTGTCAAGTCGGTTGCCGAACTGCATATAGACGCCGATGAGCCTCCGGCCCTCCGAGCTTTGAATACGAGCAGTGAGAGCCCGGATGCGCAAGCCGCCTACTACGCCCCCAACGAGTTCGCCTCTGCCGATCACGACCCGATCGTCATTGGGTTCAATCCGCTGCTTGGCGATTTCACCGACGACGGCGTCCTCGACGCCCAGGACCGGACCGCCCTGTTGCGCGCGCGCGGCCAGTCAGGCAGCCAGATGGTCGATCGCCGGATGGATATGGATCACGACGGCACCATTACTCAGAACGATTTCCTCATCTGGCAAAAGATCTTCATCGCCTGGCAGCAAGGGAGGAAGTAGGCCGCTGCGAATCATCGAAAACCCGAAGACCAACGGCCGCGCGCCGCCATGGGCACTCGCTCCGTACCGCCGCGCGGTTACCCTTGGGATTACGCGTCCAGTTTCACGTTGCCGCGAGCATGCCCGACGCACGTCAGAACATAGCCGCGGCCTCTTGACTCTGCATCCAGCCCTTGCTCCGCTGCCATCCAAACATCGCCCTCGATCAGGCGCGTCTTGCACGTGCCGCACTGCCCCTGCCGGCAGGCCGAGGGAATCGCGACGCCCGCTTCGGCCGCTGCCTCCAACAGACTTTGGCCTTGCCGGATCACGCCAGCCTTTCCCGACCTCGCGAACTCGAGCACAAACTGCGGAGCCGTCAAATCCGGCCTGGGTGGCTCCAGTTCCGCCCCGGCGCCGCCAAACCTCTCCTGCCGGATGCGTTCCCTCCCTACTCCCAACTCCGTCAGGATCTTTCGGGCCGCGTCCATGAATGGAGGCGGACCGCACAGAAAGAATGTGCGCTCACGAAGATCAGCAACAGCCTCGCCGATGAACTCGCGCGTGATGTGGCCCCGCGGGCCGCTCCATTCGGGGTCCGCTTGCGACAGCAACAGGTGATACCGGAACGCGGTCAGACGCGTTTGCAATTCGTTCAACTCGCGGCGAAAGATGATGTCCCGTTCCGTTCGGACACAGTAAAGCAGCGTGGCCTCGGTATTCAGGCAGACGTCATCGAGATAGCGTAGCATCGCCATCATCGGCGTGATGCCGCTTCCCGCAGCCAACAATACGACTTTCTTGTCACGCGCCGGGTCAAGAAAAAATTGTCCCGATGGGCCGGCCGCTTCCACAGTTAACCCGGCCGCCGCGCGATCGTTCAGGAAGACCGAGACACAACCATTGTTAACCCGCTTGGGCGTGATCTCCACGTATCCCGTGCGCGCCGGCGACGAGCAAATAGAGTAGCATCGCGTCTCCTTCTTGCCGTCGAACAGAAACGAGAACGTGAGGAATTGGCCCGGCAACGCGTCGAGCTTGCGCAGCCCGGAGACTACGAATCGCAGCGTCTTCGTGTCCGGCGTCTGTGGAGTCACCTGCACCAGGTGAAGGAGGAACGGGCCGTTCGCCGGCCGCGGAGCCGCGCTTGTGACGGCTTTCGGCGCCGGCGCGCCTGCGGAAAGAGGCGCCCGCGTTCCGGGACGCCTCACTACCAGCGTGATTACAGCGGCGCACACAAGCGAAATGAATCCGATAGTCACCCGGTTCGATTGTGCGGAGCGTGACGGCGGCGATCCGACTGGCGTATCGCTCTGTGCGACCAGGCTCCTCCCGGTCGCCGCCGCGGCGTCCGCCTGCGCCTTCCTCTGACTCACCGCGGCCGGACTTTGCGTCGCCGAGAGGAACTCTATAATCCGCTGGTCTTCTCCTGGGTGAAAGGCACCTGTGCTCCCCGCGGCATAGTCGACCATGCGCGTCACAGTCTCGCGCCACTCGTCGGGCCCTTGCACGGTCTTATAGACCCGGTCCAGCGGATGGCACCGGCCGCAGCGCTGGTCCACCAGCGCTCGCGCCACTTCCAGTTGCTCCGTTTGCTCCGACTTCGGCGGCCGCCTTTGCGCGGTCAGAAACGAAACGATGGTCTGTGCATCCGCCTCGGAGATCCCGGCGCCGGCCAGCGCCCGCATCCGATTCACCGTCGCAACCCAGCCAGCCGCGTCCTTGCGCGCACCCGCAATTCGGTCCAAGGTGTGGCACTTCGAGCAGCGTTTCTGCATCAACACGCTCGCATCGTTCAAGTCGATCAGGCCGGCCTGAGCCGGGGGCCGCGTGGCGCGCGCCAGGTAGGGCCCGGCCGTGCTCGCGATCAGCACGAAGGCCAGCACGAAGATGGTCAACCCAATTGGTAGCAACAAGGTGTGCTGGTTCTTGTAGTAGCGCGCGATCAGCACCTTGATGAACAGCAGCGGCGACAGAATCAATGCCAGCACCAGGTGGACGGTCACCGTCGGGGAAGACTCGCTTCCATCCGTCCCCAGCCGCGCCACCATGAAGTACGCCATCACGCAATACAGCGCTATAAATAGATATCCGCCCACCCGGTGCAGCGTCAGCATACGCGAGCTGGTCTTGGCCGTCTTCATGCGCGACCACGCCTCCAGCACGAGCCACACGTTCAGCCCGCCGATGAGCACGAACCCGAGACCCAGCGCCACGCTTACGGAGCTAACCAACATTTTCCTTCCTTGTCTTGAATTGCTTCGTCTGACTCGTGCGATCGCGGGTTACTTCAGCAGATCTCGAAAGCCATGAAGTTCGCCGGTGGAGACATCAGACACTGCCCAATACGTCATTCCGGCAGTGTTCCAGTGCAGCAGGTGGTAACCGTTGCGCGAGAAGGCTGTCTCGCTGCCGGTCTCGCCCGGCCAGATAAAGAGGTTGATCACATGCTGGCGGCGGTGATAGACCAGCGCCGCCACCCGCCGGCCTTCCAGATACTCGATACGGCCTCCCGCCAAAGGAAAACCCTGCCCCTCGAAATCTTTCACGTCGGGAGAAAAATCGAGCTTGCCTGCGAACCAAGGCTTCACCGTGTGCTGATCCGAGGAAGCAACGTCCACCAGGCGCGTCCCGATCAGCGAACGGATGTGGTCGCTCAGAACGTTTTCCGCCAGTTCGCTCTCGGCGGTGCGCGGCCCAAGCCGGATGACGTTCAGCGTCACCGACGCGGCGAGCAACACGGAGGCGGCGATCGCCAGCCAGCGCCACGCCATACGCGGCTTGCCTTCCGCCGCCATCTTGTGCAGTTCGTGCCGCACCGATTGCTTCAGCTCGGAAGGCGCGAGGTAATATGGAGCAGCCGCTTCGATGCCCGCCTTCTGCCTGCGCAGACGAATGTAGGCCTCGGAACACGTCCGGCAATCCGCGAGGTGCTCTGCGACGGCGGCCTGCTGCGCGGCATCGAGTTCGTGATCGGCGTACGCCTCGATCCGTTCCAGAGAGCAATTCACCGCGCCGCCTCCGTCGCGGGCCGCCCCGCGCACTCTTCCAGGCGCTTCCGAGCGCGGGAGAGGCGCGACATCACCGTCCCCACCGGCAGGCCTGTCGCGTTCGCGATCTCCTGGTACGACATCTCCTCTAACTCTCGCATGACCAGAACCTCGCGGAAATCTTCCGGTAGCTTCTCGATGCAGTTGCGAAGAACTCCAGCCTCTTCCCGGTCGCCGAGGCTCTGTTCCTGATTGCGCCCGCGGCCGTCGCCGCTGTGCGCCACTTCATCGAACGGCACCGACGCGCTATCCCGGTTCTGGCGGCGCTGCCAACTCCGGCATGTATTGCGCACCACCGCCAGCAGCCACGCCTTGCTATCGCCGCCCCGATACCCGTCGAAAAACTTGTATGCGCGGAGATACGATTCCTGAACCACGTCCTGCGCGTCGTATTCGTTGCGCGTCAGCCATCGCGCCAGGTTATACGCGGCATCGAGGTGCGGCAAGATGATTTCTTCGAACAGCGCCAGCTTCGAAGGACTGCTGGCCGCCTCCGCGCCGCGTTTCCGCCATAGAGTCAAGTCCCATGATAGAGGCGGAATCGTCCCGGAGTCTGCCTTTATCGGCGCATTCAGTGCTTCGGCGCGTTGCATTTTACGTTTGTGACGGCTACGCCTCCGCCAGAGCGCTGTCGACGATCGCCAGGCTGTGCTGCTTCCGGACTGATTTCACATCTGTAATTCCCAAGACGCTCTTCAGTCTCTCGTCCGGCACTTTCATCGGACCCGGTCCGGATGGGGCGCCGGGCGCCGCCTGCGGAAACGCCGTCGACATCGCCGTGTGGAACGTAACACTTCCTTCTACTTTCTGCATCACCTGGTGGATGTGCCCGTTCAGCACCGTGATCGAGCCGAAACGCTTCAACAACACCAGCGCCTGCTCGCTGTCCCGCGTTCCCCAGCCCCATTTCGGAAAGACCGGCCAGAGCGGAATATGCGCGAACACCACGATCGGTCGGCTCGCGGGCTGCGCTCTGAGATCCGTTTGCAGCCAGTTCACCTGTTCTTCTCCGAGATTGCCCAGCCCTTCCAGCACCGTCGCGTTGTTCAGGCCCACGAAGTGGACGTCCTTGTGATTGAAACTGTACCAGCCGCCTTCCTTGGCGCCCATCAGCTTGGCGTATCGCTCCAGGTAGGTCGTCCGGTTATTCACCGGAATATCATGTTCACCCGGCACATAAAAGATCTGCTTCGGCTTGGCGCCCTTCAACACCTGGTCCATGCCGTCGAACTGCCCTTCCTTGGCGTCGTGGCTCAAATCGCCGGTATGAATGATAAAATCCGGCTCCATCGGCAGTGCGTTGATCTTGTCCACCGCGGCCTCCAGCGTTGCCATCACATCCGGATTCGCCGGACGGTTAAAGCCGATATGACTGTCGCTGATCTGCGCGAAGTGGAGCGCACTCTTGCTCAGGTTCTTACCCTGGCCGAACACTTGCGAGCTGAGGACCCCGCTGCTCATCGTCCAGATTACTCCTGTGCCTGCCCACGCCATGCATTCCAAAAAGCCGCGGCGGTCGATGCCGTCGTGATTGTGATCGTGAACGATTCGTTTCGCCAACTTCCCTGCCTCCCGCCCTGCATGACGCGCGAAGGTTGCAGTTTATTCCGGAAAACTATTGTGGGACGGCAACAGTTCTTTTAACAACGAATTTACAGATGTTCTGCCTTGAAACACGGGGCGCGTGCGGCATATTCGGGACATGAAAGTTTTCCGCATCGCTCGGTAATGAGCGCCACGACATGAAGTGGTCCTGCGGTCTATTCTTGATTTGGAGTCATGCCGCGGCACAGTTCGCGGAGCCGATTCTAACGCGGTCTGCGATACCGATTCCGGCCGGAACGGTGAGCCTGAAGCTCGATTTCGTTAGCCCTGTCGACGCGAAGGCGAAGATCAACTCTCAGACCGTTCCGGAGTCGTTTCTCGAGATCGGCTTGGGCCGCGGGTTCGAGACAGTCCTGCAGTGGCCTCTATTGCGGGTCTCGGAGCCCGGCGGAAGCTCCGTGCTCGCAGCCGGCCAGCTTTCGATCGCTCTCCGATACCTGCTCGCCGGCTCTCCTGCATCCAGCTACGCCATTGCCATCGCGGGACGCGTGGAAGTGCCCTCGGGAGACTCGCACATCGTCGGCAACGAGACCCAGCTCATGCCCACGATTCTTGCCGAATGGCACGCCGCGCCGGATCTGCTGCTCCGGTCCAATCTCTCCTGGAACACCACCATCGCCGGTACTACCGGAAGATTCGCGTTCCTGGAGTACTCGAACGCCGCCGTCTGGCTGGCAAGCCGTCATTGGATGCCGGTGATTGAGTTGGTCGGCAGCACCAACACCGTTCGCGGTGGCACCCAAATGATCGTTCAACCGGAGATCATCGTCGCGCCGAGCCGTCATCTGGAACTCAAGACCGGCCTCTCGTTCGGCGTGGTCTCAACATCGCAGTACGCCATCCGGTCGCAGTTCGCGTGGGTTTGGGGAAAGCGCGCCGGCGCTCCCTGACTGTTCCCCGCTTCCTGGCTGCTTTGGCACATTCCTAACTTTCGGCGGGATTGCCTCGTTCTCCGCCACAGACTTACGATCGTGCTATGAATGTTCGCCTCACGGCCCAGAGTGAGCGACTATTGAAAGAACAGTTGGCCCACGGCAGTTTCCGATCTCCCGAAGAAGTGATTGAGCGCGCTCTCGAGGAGCTCACCGCCACGAAATCGCGAGCCAAGAACCCGGCTCATGCATTGGCCGACATCCTGGATCGCAAGGGCGTCACGCTCGGCGGAATCCGGATCAAGAACCTGATTCACGAACGCCAAATCTAACCCCGCCCTCACAGGCGGCGCTGCAGCGCTCTAGTGCGTCATCGCGTACACGACGTAATTCACGCCCAGCCGGATGCCCAGATCCGAGAACTTCACCGGGTAGCGCGGCGAGTCGGCCCACTCCCACGAGTCACCTGTATCCTGGTTGAAATTAGCGACCACCATCGCTCGACCTTTATCGTCGAAAACCGCCACCCAGCGGCCTACGCGACCGCCATTCTTCGAGCCTTCCCTCAGGTGCTCGACGCCCGGAATCACAAAGCGGTCGTTGATGTCGTAGACCGTGTGGAAGATCTGGTCGTCGTTCTCGATGTCGACGATCGGGCGGTCGGGAAACGCGAATTTGATCCGCTTGATGAATTCGCCTATCTCGTCGACGCCGTGAATATCGTCCGCAAAGAAAAACCCGCCGCGCAGACAATACTCGCGGAGAAGCCGCCCTTCCTGCTCCGTTAAGCCCCACTCCCCGGCCTGTACCGCGTAGAGCCACGGCCAGTCGTAGGCGTCGCCATCTTCGAGCAGCACCGGCTGCTCCACCGAACGCACGTGCAACCGAGTCAGCCGCCGGACCGCCTGCACGAAGTGCCGGTCGGCGCGCGGATAATCCTGGGTCCAGAGCGAGAGGCCCAGCCGGAAATCGCCATCGAAGCGGCCGCGGTACCCGTCCAGCGGACCGCCCGGAAACATCAGCCGCGCAAATACCCACTCCGTCTTTTCCTGGTAATCGGGCGGCAGGGGAAAATCGTTGTATTCCACCGCGGGATATTCTTTGAACGGGCGTTGAAACGCGTATACGGCGCTGAGCAGAGCCAAGCCGCACCCGACGCCGCACATCGCCCTTCGCAGGATCATACGCTCCCTTTGAGCTTATCACCGGCGGCCGCGCAGCGTTGCGCGATAATCGTCGCATGGCCACCCTGGGACTCATCGAATACCGCGACGCCAGCCCGGAGGTTCGTGCGGTTTATGACGACATCCTGACCACTCGCCAGACCGACTACATCAACAGTTTTTGGAAAGCCTTGGCGCACGATCCGGCCACCTTGCGCCGCACCTGGGAGAGCGTCAAGCAGATCATGGCGCCCGGCGCCCTCGATGCCGTCACCAAGGAGATGATTTATCTCGCGGTGAGCGCCACGAACCAGTGCGGCTACTGCATCGCCTCGCACACCGCCGCCGCGCGTAAAGCCGGCATGAGCGACCGGATGCTGGCAGAGCTGATGGCGGTTGTCGGGATGGCCAACGAAACCAACCGGCTGGCGAGCGGCTACCAGGTAGAAATCGACGACCGCTTCAAATCATAAAACCAGGCGCAGATAAACCGCGCCCGGTGTGGGTTCGCTGCCGTAAGGCCCGGTTCGCTCGAAGCCCAGCCGGTCGTACATTTTGAGAGCTTGTGCCATCACCGGCATGGTGTCGCACAACATTTCGCGATAGTCCGCGCTCCGGGCTTCCATGATGACCCAATCCAGCAGCACCCGGCCGAGGCCGCGCCCGCGAAACTCGGCGCGCACGTAGAGGCGTTTGGCTTCGCACCGCTCGGTATCGAGGCGGCGCAGCGCCACGCAGCCAGCCACCGCGCCGTCCACCAACGCCAGGGCCAGGCGGCCACCCGGCGGCGCATACGAACCGGGAAGTGCCGCCAGTTCCTGATCGAAATGCTGGAAGCACGGCGTGAAGCCGAACGAATTCCAATACTCTTCAAAAAGGCGGCGCACCTCCCCGACCTGAGCCACCGCGGTCACCGGAACAACCTGCGTGCTCATTGTTTCGCTGTGAGCAGTTCGCGATAGAGGTTATAGACCCGCGAATAGTCCAGATCAAGCATCAGCGTGACCGGCGTGGCGTCGGGCGCCTGCCGGCGGTCCAGCGGCACAGTCGCTCCGTAGAAACGGCCCCACGACGACTGCACATCCAGATAGCGGGGCTCCGAGCGCGTCACCGTGGCCGGATCGAGCAGCCACGCCGCGCACAACACATCCCAAAGCGGCACCGACGCGTTGGGATGCTGCGCGAAACCCGGATACCGGTTGCCGTAGTCTTCCCGGAACAACTCGGTCACCGGCGTGCGCGCGGCCGTAATTTCGTCGAACTGCGCCTTGCGCAGTAGGGCGCGATTGCAGATGTCGAGGTCAAACAGAATCTTCTTCGGAATGCGGGAGCGCAGCACCAGGCGGGCGGCCTCGGCGTCGAACCAGAAGTTGAACTCGGCAGAGGGCGAGGCATTCCCCGGCGAGCGCACATTGCCGCCCATGATGACGATCTGTTTGA
Source organism: uncultured Solibacteraceae bacterium (assembly GCA_964438005.1). Classification (GTDB taxonomy): domain Bacteria; phylum Acidobacteriota; class Terriglobia; order Bryobacterales; family Bryobacteraceae; genus PSRJ01. The sequence continues at coordinate 27,625 of CAYTJD010000179.1, forward strand.
TCTTGGTCTCAATCTCGGGCCGAAGCCGTAACGCCAGCGCGACGTTCGTCAGCGGCCCCACCGCCAGGATGGTAATCTCACCCGGATGCCGCTCGATTTCGGAAATGAGTTGATCCACCGCCCCACCGCGCGCGCGCCGCCCCGTGAGTTTTGTGCCGGGCGCCGGAACCACCGTATTCGGATTCTCGGCGAAGGCGCCGCGGAATTCCAGGGGACCCCAGCGGCGCGCTTCTTCGCCAGCCATCGCCGCCGTGTGCAGCAGCGGCGTCTCCGCCCCGGCGTACACCATCAGCGGCCGCTTCAGCAGATCGAGAATATGGAACACGTATTCCGCGCTCTGCGCCGTCCAGACATTGCCCGGGACCACCGTGATCGCCGAGATGGATACCTTCGACGGGCTGCGCAGCAACATGACTAGAGAAGAGCCGTCATCGCCGAACAAACCGCAATCGGTGTCGAAGACAATGGTCTCACGCGCGGTCGCGAGCGCAGCCAGCAGAAGAATTCCGCCCAGCAGCCGCATGGCTCAGGCGGCAACGGCCGCCTGCGCGCGATAGAACGCCATCAGGTCGAGCGGCGGCGGTGTCTGGCCCGTCGCCCGCAGAAATCCGGCGACCTGGCCGCGATGGTGCGTCCCGTGATTCACCACGTGCAGCACGATCTGCCAAACGGGTTGGCTGTACGCGTTGCCCTTCAGATCCTTGTAAGACACGGGCGCCAGGATGTCCTGGTCGGCGAACGGCGCGGCCCATTGGCGCCAGCGGTCCAGCAGCGCCGGCCATTCGCACTTTAATACGGAAAGATCGCGGTCGGCGTCGCTGATGAAGGAACTCGGCGTAGTGTTGGTCACGCGCGCCAGCCAGACGCGGTCGCCCGCGTAAATATGGGCGAGCGTGCCGACAATGCTGTGGTCCGCCGTTTGAAAATCGTGCGTCAGTTGCTCCGGGGAGAGTCCCGTCACCGCGTCCAGCAGCCGTTTGCTGGCCCATGTCGTGTACTCGAGATGATTGCGCAGTGCATCCGCTGAGATTGGCATAGGAGTATTATCGCGCGGACCGCTCCACGGCTGTAGCGGCTAATGCGGCAGCGACGTATTGCGTGGAGGCCATTCCGGCCAGCGGTTGCCGCCGGTGGCTTCGATCGGAATGGGACCGGTCAGCGAGAAGCCGGGGATGACGCCGGGCGGCGTGGGACGCGTCGGCTGATGGTCGGCCGCCGTCGTGCAGCGCAGCTCATTCCAGCCCACGTGACAGGTGACATGCTTCGCGAAGGTCGGCAGTTCTCCATCGCCCCAGTCCTCGTGGAGGATGTTGAATCTCAGCAGGTCGCCCTGGATTTCGAAATCGTCGAGCGCGGCCATGGTGTACGGGTTGTCGCACGTGCCGCAGACCATGCCGCGGAGCTTGTTCGCAACTTTACGGATGATGAAATACTGCTTGGGCGCGCCGACACCAAAGCCCAGCCAAACGCCGGTCACGTCCTTCTCCGCGAGGTTGGCTTTCCACGGGCCCGGCTGAATGTAGCGCGGAACCGGCGCGCCCACGCCTTGTTGGTTGATGCGAACGGCGGGGACGGGAGGCGCCTTGGGTAGTCTCGATACGATCACAGGAATCGGATCGGGGCCGCGAGGATCTTTAACTAGCGTGTACTCGAACCGGCCGCCTCCGGTCGCGCCGCTCGTACCGGAAACGATCAGATTGCCATGATCGAAGCGCGCCGCCGCCTTGTCTTGATAGACGGTGCGGCCATCGCCATTCACGTGCGAAATGACAAAGGTGAGCCCCGCCGGGCCGAGGGTGCCATCGATGAAGGCGAGCGTTGTCGCATCTGCGCACCAGGTGCAATAAATGCCCCGGACCTGATCGCCGCGGATCGAGAACTCGTAGGTATGCGGCTCGCCTTTATCGGTTCTCCACCCGCCGCGGTAATCGTCGGCATCTTGCGCGGTAGCCACAAGCGCGCACGCGGCCAGCAGGATTGCACTCAGCGAGATGCGGATCATGGGTTGTCTTTTATACTAGCTGAACGGATTCCCCGCCGGCTCAGAATCCTGTAAGATAAGGCCCACTATGAAAGTTGTCGAACTGCCCGGATCCGGCGCCGGCCGGCGGGATTTCCTCAGAGCGAGCGCTGCGGCCGCGCTCAGCATGTTGACGGCGGTTCAGGCGCGGGCGCAGGCTGCCGTGGCGCCGGGAGTCCCCTGGTGGGCGGCACGGCCCGGCAAAGGCGGAGTGGGGAAGCCAGTATCCATCGACATGCACGCCCATTGGTCTCCGGAACCGTACAACAAGGTCCTGGCCGAGTTCGGTCAGCCCCTCGCGAATCCGTTTCCGCTTGATTACGATCTCGACAAGCGGCGCCAGTGGATGGACGACCATGGCGACCTCATGCATTGCCTCACCCTCTCCGGCGCTATGCCTTGGCAGCGTACCTCCGCGCAGCAGGGCGCGCGCCTCGCGCAAGTCATCAACGACACCGGAATTCAAGTTCACCAGAAGTATCCCGATCGCTTTGTGATCGCCGCCGAGCTGCCCATCCGCGATCCTGAATTGGCCCTGAAGGAGCTGAACCGCGTCGCTGGACAGCCGGGAATCCGGGCCGTCCACCTGCCCGATTCGATCGAGAAACGCGACTACACCTTCGATCGCGGCTTTGCGCCGGTTCTGGCGCGCATCGAAGAATTGAACTACCCGATCATCTTTCACCAACTCGACGGCGACGTCAACGCGTTCGGAGGCAGCCGGACGGCCGGGCCACCGCCGCTCGCCGCCGGAATCGACGCTCCCATCGAGCACACGTTTCTCGCGAGCAAATTCATCTATACCGGAACGCTGGACAAGTATCCGAACCTGCAAATCGTCTTACCGCACGCCGGCGGCGCTTTCCCCTATCTCGCGGGGCGCGTCGAGCATTTCCTGTATCACATGAGAGACCATTCGACCTCGATCCAGCGCCCGTTCCGCGACTACCTGCGCCGCTTCCACTACGACTACTTGATTTATTACCCGGAAGCGTTCCGGTTTCTCATGGGACTGGTGGGATCGGACCGCATCGTGGTGGGTACGGACAACTTCGCCGCCAAGGACATCGAGTATCCGGCGGCCGTGCTGGATCAGTTCAACCTCGCAGCCGCCGACCGCAATCGCATCCTGCAGGGCAACGCGAAGAGACTGCTACGTCTGTAGAGCGCCGAGGAAACTCCGGTGCCCGAGACTAAAAGAGCGCGCTGATCGTGACGTAGTATCCGTCTGGATCCCGGAGCGAGAACTCCCTGGTTTGCGTGTTCGGATTCACGTGTGGTTCCTCTTCGAATCGAGTAACAAGAGAGCGTGCCCTCCGCAGCGTCAGGTCGAAGTCATCGACACGGAAGAACAACAGGAGACCGTTGCCAAGTGTCCCGTGATCGGGGCTGGTCAATGAGGGATGCTCGTGGGCGCCCCACTCGTGGAGGCAGAGCAAGACGGTGCCGTCGGAATCGAGGATTTGCCCAAAGTAGTCGTGGGCAGGAAGAGTAGCCGCCTAACCAAATAGCGCCCGGTACCATTTGACGCTGCCCGGCACGTTGCCGACCCCTATGATCGTCCACGTGCGCTTCATCGGATCCTCCTCCGCGGCGTGATTATCGAAAGACAACCAGTCGGACGGCCAACGCCTGCGGCCTCTATGCCGCGCCCGACGCGGGATCGCACCTTACTTCACACGACGGTATCTGTAGTTGCCCGACACGTGCACCTCGACAAGAGACACGGGCACGCCGTTGGAGCCGGGAACGAAGTCCACCTGCCAGTTAAAGAAGCCGGTGAAGTGAGTGTCCGACTGCGGCACCAGC
>CAYTJD010000180.1:0-26565 GCA_964438005.1 uncultured Solibacteraceae bacterium
CGGCCGGCCCGCCACCGGAAACCGGGCAAGCCGGTAGATGCCGCAGCATCCACGAATCCATTTCTCGACTTGCATATGGCAAGGGTTGATGTTTTCAGCGAATCCCGCAGCCTTGGATTGGTGGCCAGGGACGGAATCGAACCGCCAACGCCAGCCTTTTCAGGGCCGACTACCGAACTTGCTGAAGTGGTTCAGAATAAACAGAAGTAATTCTGGGTAAGAACCTTATAAAGCACGGTCTTTAAGCCGGCTTGGGATCAATCGGTCGGGACCTTCGAAGTTCGCGTATTGTTCGCGCGGCTTCCTGTCCCTTAATTTGCAAAGTCCAGGAATTATTCGACGCAACTTCCAGGTAAGAAGTGGTCATCGGAAATCGGTCCCGATACTGTCGAGTTCCTGGCAATGGCGATCCACATTGGGGCAGCAGCCTAGTCCAACGCCACGGTTCCGAGTGAAGGTATGGCTGGCCAACCCGCTCCGCGAGCCGATTTCCAGAGACTTGGCTACTGCCAACCTCCCCCAAGCGCGCGATATAAAGTGACCGTGTTTGTTAATTCGTCGCGCCGCAGCTGCACCAGCCGCAGCTGCGCATCGAGCAACTGCCGTTCGGAATCGAGGTACTCCAGGTAACTGGAAACGCCGCCGCGGTATCGCAGGTCGGCGAGTTCCACCGCCTGCTTCAGGCTGTCGACCAGATCCGCCTGTTCGGACCGCAATTCCGCCAGCCTTCGGCGGCTGGCGAGCGCATCCGCGACTTCACGGAAAGCCTGTTGCATGGTCTTCCGATAGAGAAGCAGCGATTCGAGGTGCCGCGCTTCAGCGCTGCGCACGCCGGCTCGAATGCGGCCCGCATTGAAGATCGGTAAGTTCGTCAGAGGGCCGAACGCCCAGGTGGAGTTGGCCGGGCTGAGGAGCTGGAGCAGATCGGAGCTTTCAAAGCCGGAACTGGCCGTCAACGAAAGCCGCGGGAAGAATGCGGCCTTGGCGACCGCAACGAGGGCTTGATCGCCAATCAACTGCTGCTCGGCCTGGCGAATATCGGGCCGGCGTTGGAGCAACGTGGAGGGCAGGCCGGCAGGGAGACCGGGAGTGGATTCCTGCTCCAGGAGCGAGCGGCCTCGCACGATCGGCTCCGGAGTGCGCCCGAGCAAAACGGCGAGGCGGTTTTCGGCCTGCTCGCGTTCGAGCTCGAGTTGAGTGAGCGCGGTGCGGGCGCTTTTCACCAGTACTTCGGCCTGCCGGAGATCGAGTTCGGACGAATAGCCGTAATCCACACGGAGTTGGATCAGTTCGAGGGAATCCTCGCGCAACTGAAGGGCGTGGCGGGTGATTTCGACTTCCTGATCGACATCGAGGAGCAGAAAATACGCGGCCGCCACGTCACTCACCAGGGTTTGCAGCACCGCCTTCCGGCCTTCTTCACTGGCCAGCAGGGCCGCGCGCGCGGCGGCATTGGCATTCCGGATCCGTCCCCACAAATCGATCTCCCAAGCCAGGCCCGCGGACACGTTTGTGTAATCGATCTCGGTTGAAAAGCCGCCGGGCATGGGAGCGGCGCCATTCTCGGAAGTCCGCAGGTTGTTGTAGCCGGTCTGTGCGTCGAGGGCGGGAAAGAGCGCCGATCGCGACATTCCAAACTGGGCGCGGGCCGCTAAGACGCGTGCAGAGGCGATTTGGGCGTCATAGTTGGCAGCGAGAGCTTCCCGGATGAGCCGGGCGAGTTCTTCATCGCGGATCAGGTCCTGCCAGCGGAGCTCGCCCAGACTCGGTCTGCCGGCGCCCGCCGCCTCCTCTCCGCGGTAGGCAGCCGGAACGTTGACCGCGGGCCGCTGATAACGAACGGCTCCGCAGCCGGCGCCAAACAGAAGAATGCAGAGAACGCCTGGCGGCAGCCGATTCATCGGACCAGCTCCTGACTGCGCTCTTCCCGTGCGCCGGATCGCGAGACGCCGCGAACCCGCTCGACGATCCGTTCCACGGCGACATAGAGCACCGGGACGAACTGCCCGCCCAACACCGTCGCGGCCAGCATGCCGCTGAATACCGCCGTGCCCAAGGAATGGCGCGCGGCCGAACCCGCGCCGCTGGCGAGCATGAGGGGAATCACTCCGAGGATGAAGGCGAAGGACGTCATCAGGATGGGGCGAAGGCGCAGGCGGGCTCCCGCGAGGGCGGCCTCGGCGATCGGCAGGTGATCGATCCGGCGCCTGGCGCGGGCGAACTCGACGATGAGAATTGCGTTCTTGGCGGCCAGACCCAAAAGCATAATGAGACCGATCTGGACATAGACGCCGTTTTCGAGGCCACGCACGAACGTGCCAAGGAACGCCCCGAAAACTCCGATCGGCAGACCCAAAAGCACGCTGAACGGAATGGTCCAACTCTCGTAGAGTGCAGCCAGCACCAGAAACACGAAAACCAGGGCCAACCCGAAGATCAGAGCCTGCGCGCTGCCCGCGGCCCGCTCCTGAAAGGCTAGACCACTCCACTCAAAGCCAAATCCCGGCGGCAGCTTTTCGCGGGCCAACCTTTCCATGACATCTAGGGCCTGTCCGGAACTGAAGCCCGGGGCCGAACCTCCGGAGAGTTCCGCAGTGCGGTACAAGTTAAAGCGCTGGAGCATGCCGGCGCCCGCCTTCTGTCGCGTACGCAGCACGGTGCCCAGCGGGATCATTTCCTCGCTGCTCCCTCGCACGTGGATGGCGCCGATGCTTTGCGGATTAAGGCGGAACTCGGGCTCGGCTTGAATCACAACGGCATAGGTCCGGCCGTAGAGATTGAAGTCGCTGACGCGGAGGCCGCCAAGAAACATCTGCAGGTTGTCGAAAACGCTATTCATGGGAACTCCAAGCGTCTTAATCTTGTCGCGGTCCAAGGCGACGTCGATCATGGGAACCGAGGTCCCAAAGCCGGTGTACGCGGGGCTCAACTCGGGACGCTGGGCGGCAGTTGCGAGAAACTCGCCAGCGACCCGCGCCAGTTCTTCCGGCGTGGAGCCTTGGCGATCCTGCAGTTCGAACTGGAATCCCCCGACCGAGCCGAGGCCGGGGATGGGCGGCATGCTAAATGCGATTCCGAGAGCTTCCGGGTACGTCGAAAGCTCACGCTGTAATGCGTTGATCAGCGCCGCCGCGCTCTCGCGCGGCTTTCTTCGCTCGGCCCATGGCTTGAGGGTTCCGATGATGGCGCCCGCGTTGGAGCTGGATCCGCCGCTGAGCATGTTCATGCTCCCCATGGTCACGACGTTGCGCACGCCCGGCATCTGAGCCAGGAACCGTTCGGCCCGCCGCAAAACCGCGTCGGTGCGTTCTACCGAGGCGCCGTCCGGCAAGGTAAGGCTGGCCATTACCAAACCCTGGTCTTCGGTCGGGACGAAGCCCGCAGGCAGGGCGCGCAACAGGCTGAAGGCGGCGAGGGCCACAAACCCGAGGCAACAGAGCGTGAGGGCGGAATGCCGAATCAGTACGCCCACCCACCGGCCGTACACGTCGGTGGTGCGATTGAAGCTTCGGTTGAAAGTATCGAGCGCTCTACGCAACGCGCCTTTCGAAGGCGGTCGCGGCTTGAGAATCAGGCGGCACAGCGCCGGAGTCAGCGTCAAGGCCACGAGCACCGACAGCAACACGGATACCGAGAGCGTCAGCGCGAACTGTCGGTACAACTCGCCGGTGATTCCGCCCACGAAGGCGACCGGCACGAACACGGCGATCAACACGAGCGCAATCCCCACCACCGGCCCCGAGACTTCAGCCATCGCCGTCTCGGTGGCCGCCAGAGGACCGAGCCCGCTGCGCATGTGGTGCTCGACCGCCTCCACCACCACAATCGCGTCATCCACGACAATCCCAATCGCCAGCACCATCGCAAACAAGGTCAGGGTATTGATGGTGAAACCGAGCGGAATGAAGACCGCGAAAGTGCCGACTAAGGAAACCGGCACGGCCAGCATGGGAATGAGCGTGGCGCGGAAGCTGCCCAGGAACACCAGAACCACCAGGAGCACCAGGAGCAACGCTTCGAACAAGGTTTCGATGACTTCGTCGATGGAGCCGGTGATAAACGCGGTGCTGTCATAAGAGATGTCGTAGTCGAGCCCGGGCGGAAAGCTGAGCTTGGCGCGCTCCATGGCGGACCGCACGCCTCGGATGACTTCCAGGGCGTTGGCTCCCGGCGACTGGCGAACCACGACGAGCGTGGCCGGTGAGCCGTTGAGGCGGCCCCAGGCGGAATAATCCCGCGCGGCCAGTTCCGTGCGCGCCACGTCCCGCAGGCGCAGGAGGGATCCGTCCGGCAGGGTGCGGACAACGATCTTGTCGTACTCTTCCTTGGAGTGGAGACGGCCTTGAACATCGACGGGATATTCGAAGTCGGTGCCCGCGGGCGCGGGGGGCTGGCCGATGGCTCCGGCCGGCGCCTGCACGTTCTGCTCGCGAATCGCCGCGCCGAGATCGCTAGCCGTAAGCCCCAGCTTCGCGAGCTTGTCGGGACGGACCCAGATCCGCATCGCGTAGTCGCGCTGGCCGCTCAGACCCGCCCCGCCGACACCCGGTACGCGGCTGAGCTGGTCGACGATGTTGAGGGTGGTGTAGTTGCTCAGGTAGATCTCGTCGTAGCTGTTATCGGGCGAATAGATGCTCACGACGGCGAGCATGTCGGAAGACTGTTTCTGGACCGAGATGCCGGCGGTGAGCACCTCCGCGGGCAGGCTGCCCTCCGCGCCCTTGACGCGGTTCTGCACCTCCACGGCGGCAAGATCAAGATTGGTCCCCACTTCGAAGGTGCAGGTAAGACTGTATCGGCCGTCATTGGTACTGGTAGACGACATATACATCATTCGCGGCACGCCGTTCACCTGCTGTTCGAGCGGGATGGCGACGGCCTGTTCCACGACGGACGCATTGGCGCCGGGATACATCGTGCTGACTGTGACGGTGGGGGGAGAGATCTGCGGATACTGGGCGATGGGCAGCTTGAGCGTCGCGAGCGCTCCAGCAATCAAGATCACGAGTGAGAGGACGATCGCCAGAACTGGTCGATGGATGAAGTAGCGGGCCATGAACGATCTACCGGCGCTGTCCCGTCTGGACCGTCTGCGCGGCGACCAACTGCCCCGGCCGCACCTTCAGGACTCCCTCGACAATCACGGATTCACCGCCACCGAGCCCGCGCGTGATAATGCTCTTCCCTTGGTAGCTGCCTTCGGCGGCGACACTGCGCAAGAGGGCCTTGTTCTCAGGATTGACGACGTACACGGCTTTCGACCCCTGCACGTCAAACAGCGCCCGCTCGGAAATCAACACGGCGTTGTGCCGCGTTTCGACGGCAAGGCGTACGCGGCCAAACATCCCCGGCAGCAGGATGCCGTGCGGGTTGGGAAATTCAGCGACCACCTGCAGGGTCCCGGTTTTGGGATCCACGGCACGGCCGACGTTGGCCACCCAGCCCCGCGACGGGAAGGTCGAATTGTCCGAAAGAATCAGCTCGATGCGCTCGAGAGCGGATCGTTGCACTTTGGTGCGGGTCTGCAGATAGAGCGCTTCGGGAATACTGAAGACCACCTGGATGGGATCCAACTGGGAGATCGTGGCGAGGCGGCTGGGTTCGCCGCGTCCGACGTAGTTGCCGGCGGCGACTTCCACTCTGCCAATCAGGCCGTCAATCGGAGAGCAGATCACGGTTTCTTCCCGATCCAGCTCGGCTTTTTCCAGGGCCGCCCGGGCTGCAGTCAAACCGGCTTGGGCTTGCTGCACGCCGAGGCGATCACCGACGGTGGTGGTTCGCACAGTGGCGCGCGCATCCTCCACCGCCGCCGCGGCCGATGACTGGTCGGCAATCGCGGTCTCAAGATCCCGCTGCGGCACGGCGCGGCGCGCGGCCAATGGCTTCAACCGCACCAACTCCTGGCTGGTCTTCAAGAGGTTAGCTTCCGCCTGTCGCAGCGCGGATTGCGCATTGACCAGGCGCTGCTGCTCGCGTGCCATTTCCAGGTCGGCCCCGGCCTTTTCGACGGCTGCCTGGGCGGAACGCACTTCCGCTTCGTAGCGGCGCGGATCGATACGAAACAACGTTTGCCCCTTGCGCACCATCCGTCCTTCGTGGAAAGCCGCCTCGGTCAATCGGCCTTCGACGTTGGCTCGGATTTCCACCGTCGCGACGGCTTCGGTTCGGGCGACCAGATCGACCAGGATCGGGACATCGCGGAGCTCAGCGGTCTCCACGACTACGGCTACGGCCGTCGGCGCGGCAGTGCCCGCCGGGTGCTTCATGCTGCCGCACCCTGCGCCGGAACAGAGGCACCCAGCCAGTGAGACACCAAGGACATCTGCAAACCGCATCAGGTGTTCCATCGGCGGATTCGCCTTCCGGCTAAAGTTCTCGTTCCCCGCCGACGAAAGTTAGGGCAGTGACCGACAAAGAGCAACAAGCCCAAAGGGCAATTACCAAATACATGTGGTGGTCCGCGGGAGCGGGCCTGATCCCGATCCACTACGTGGACCTGACAGCGGTGGCCTCCGTTCAACTGAAGTTGGTCGGCGAGATCTCAGAGATCTACGGCATCCCGTTCCAGCAAAACGTGGGAAAGGCCGCGATTGCGGCTTTGGGCGGCTTCGTGGTCCCGCACGCAGCGGCTTATCGTACGGTAGGCAGCATCCTGAAGCATATCCCCGTGCTTGGGGTACTGGCCGGCGCCCCCGCGATGGCCCTGTTCTCCGCGGCCTATGCATGGGCGTTGGGTAACCTGTTTATTCAACATTTCGAATCCGGAGGCACCCTTCTCAGCTTCAACGCGGAACCACTCAAGGAGCCTTTTCGCAGGCTGTTTGCGCAAGGGTGCAACGTTGTTCGCTCATTCGGAAGGCGAGCGAAGGGAGAAGCGCCGGAGCAGCCAACGCCCGCGTAGACCGCCGTGACCGCCAAAGAAGAACAGTCTCTGAAACTGGTTGCCCGGTACATGTGGTGGTCCATGGGAGCGGGCCTGGTGCCGTTGCCGATCGCGGATCTGGTGGCAGTTTCGGGCGTGCAATTGAAGATGCTCGCCGAGATTTCCAGGATCTACGAAGTGCCTTTCCAGAAGAGCCGGGGTAAGGCGGCAATCGGTTCCCTGCTGGGTTTTGTGTTTCCCCATGCCATGTCGACGGGCCGGGTGAGCAGCGTCATTAAGGCGATTCCGGGGCTAGGCGTCCTGGCCGGCACGCCCTCGATGGTTTTCTTTTCCGGCGCGTATACTTGGGCGCTGGGCAATGTATTCGTCCGGCATTTCGAATCCGGCGGCACCTTACTGAACTTCCGGACAGAGGACGTCAAGGAGTATTTCCGGAGCAAGTTTGAACAAGGCCGCAGAATGGCCGGAACGAGTCGCGGAGATTTGGAGTCGCAGGAAAGGATTGTATAGATGAGCGAAAAAGAGAAGCAGTCTATCAAGACAGTCAAGAACTACATGTGGTGGTCGATGGGAGCGGGCCTGATCCCGATCCCAGTTTTGGATCTGGCCGCCATCGCCGGCGTGCAACTCAAGATGGTGAGCGAGGTCTCGAAACTATACGACGTCCCGTTCGAGGAGAACCGCGGAAAGGCCCTGATCAGTACATTGGTCGGTTTCATTCTGGAGCGCTCCGTGGCGTTCGGCTCGGTCGGCTCGCTATTGAAAGCGATCCCGGGCGTGGGGGCCCTGGCCGGAGCACCCACGATGGCGCTGTCATGCGGAGCCTACACCTGGGCGCTGGGAAAGGTATTCATCAAGCATTTCGAGACGGGCGGCACGCTCCTCAACTTCGATCCGGAACAGATGAAAGAATACTTCAAGCAGCAGTTCGAAGAAGGCCGGAAAGTGACGAACGGGATGGAAGGAGCCGGCCCTGCTGACGCCCGGGTGTAAGCGGCGATGAGTCTGCTCGTCTATCTGGCGTTGTGCCTGTTGGCGGCGATCGCGGGCAGGAACCGGCGCATCGGGTTTTGGGGCTACTTCTTCAGCTCCATTGTTTTTACGCCGATTGTCAGTCTGCTGTTCCTATATTTCGCGCAGCCGCGCAAGGCTTGAGGGCCAGTCCCAGAACGTGATGGACGCGCGGGAGAGAGGTGTCTTTTCGGGACCACAGCGTCGCGAGAAGGCCCTGGCGGGTGCCGCAAAGAAAGGTAATATGCCATCAACCACACCATTCGAAATCATCGAACAACGGCCGTTGTGCTATGAGATCCCGGGGTTCGAGCCCCTGGCGATCGATCGCGGCCTGCTCGTTCGGGCCGGGATCGATTACCCGATTTCGGACGAAGTCGACCGGGAACTCGTGGAGGGGAGCCGGCGATTTCGGGAGCTGTTTTTGAACCGGCGCCTCGCGCCCGAGAACGCGTACGCAGAAGCCAACGCACCCGTCGACGAAGAGCTGGAGATCCATAACTACACCGGGTTGTGCCCGACCAACGTTCTGGAAGTAACTCCGTCGAAGGGTTCGTGCGCGTGCGCCTGCCAGTATTGCCTGGTGACGGACGGAAATCATATCGTTCCGATCTCGGTGTATACGAATTACATCGAACGGCTGCGTAATTCCCTGCAACGAAATTCGGATCGTGCACTTTTCTATTACTATTCTCCGAAGACTGAAGCCTTTTCGGAACCGCATCTTTGGAACGGGCTGGCGCACCAGATCCTGCGAACGTTTATCATCATTACGAGAAACATCCCGAGAGTAAGTGCCGGATCTTCATCGCGTCGAAGGCGGGACTCAAGCACCTTCTGGTGCGACACAGGGGAGAGACCGTGCTGGGCTTGCTGGCGAGTCTTCGCGGGAGGGTGCAATACAACGGCAGCATCGGGATCATGCCGGATTATCTGCGAAATATCCTCGAACCGAACGTCGCCACCTTCGAAGAACGCCTGGAAGTCCTGCAGGTTTGCCAAGCCCTGGGAATTGCGGCGGAATCAGTGCTAGCGCAGCCGTTGATCCTGGTGTACCTCACCCCGGAGAGCATCGAGCACTATATCGAATCGCTGGCCCGCGCGGGCGTCAAGAACATCAAACCGGAGTTCCTGACCACCGAGGTGAAGAATCTGGCACTCATCGCGCAACTCATCCATCACTACGATCCGCAGTTGTTGCGGGACTTTTTCTACCCGTACTTGAAGGAGAGTAACCGCGGCCACATCAAGCAGCGCTCGCGGCTGGCACCGGAGCGGGCAGCCTGCGTGCAAAGACTGGAGTTGATTCGCGCCTTCGCCGAGAAATATGGGCTGACGATCAGTATTTGCAATTGGGTCAAGTCCGAACTGTCGAAGGCAGCGGCGTGGGTGGGCAAGATCGACGCGCTCTCCAGCGTCGCGGGATACCGATGCCTGGGCTATCAAACTCGGATGTTTCCGGAACACTCCGCCTGACGCCGCTGGGCCTCTCTTGAGGGATGAGAATGAAATCGGTCCGCGAATCGGTGAGTGGCTGGCGAGAACGCGTCAAAGCGTTTTCCAGGCGCCACTCGGTTTATCTTATTCTGTCGCTGTTTCTGTTTGCCTTTTTGGCGGTCCTGTCGTTCGATCGGATCTTCATCTCGATCCATTCCGGCGAACTGGGCGTACTGTGGCGACGGCTGGGGGGCACCCAGATCGATACGGTATACCGCGAAGGGCTGCACGTCATTCTACCGATTAACGAGATGCACGTGTACAACGTCCGCAAACAACAGTTTTCCGACACCATCAACGCCCTCACGGTCGACGGCCTCACGGTGGGGGTGCGGTACTCGGTGCGCTACTACCTCGAAAAGGACACCCTTCCGCTACTGCACCAGCGCGTCGGGCCGGACTATGTGAACGTAGTCGTTCGTCCTGAAGTGCGGTCGGTGATGCGAGTGGTTTTCGGGCAATACAAGCCGGAGGAGATCTATACGACGCAGAAGGCCATCCAGGAACGAGTCAGCATGCTCTCGAAGACTCATCTGGAGGCGCGCTTCGTGGCATTGGACGATGTGCCGATCGAGAGCATCACGCTGCCGACCCGGATTTCCGAAGCCATCGAAAGCAAACTCGCGCAGCAGCAGGTGGATCAGGAGTACGTGTATCGGATCTCCATCACGACCAAAGAAGCCGACCGCAAGCGCATCGAATCCGACGGCATCAAGGTCTATAACGAAACGGTGAACCGCAGTCTCACGCCCGATGTGCTCGCCTGGCACGGGATCCTCGCCACCCAGGATCTGGCCAAATCGGCGAACGCCAAGGTGGTGGTGGTCGGTGGGGGCAAGAACGGTCTGCCGCTCATATTGGGGAAGGAGTAGGCCGTGAAGAAACTGCTCCTCCTGGCGCCCGCGGCCGGCTTGCTGGTGTACGCCCTGGCGCCCCAATGGCGTTGTTTCGAACGAATGGGGGAGCGCCGGTTCCAGGCTCTCAACCACCTGCCGAGCGAACTCCTAGTCGGGATCTGCTGGCCCTTTGCGAAAAATCAAGACGGCATGGCCGATGGCCTTCGCCTGGCCCAGGACGAAATCAACTCAGGCGGCCTGGCCAGCGGCATTCCGGTCCGGCTGGTTCTACGGGACGACGATTTCAATTGGGAGAAGGGCAAGCGCATCGCCGTCGAATTCTCCGAGACACCGCGAATGAGCGCGGTCATCGGCTATTACGACGACGGCGTCGGCATCAAAGCATCCTCGATATTTGAGTCTGCGCGCTTGCTACACATCATCGTCGGGTCCAACAACACCGCGATGACCTCCCGGGGATTCGAGTACATCGTGCGTACGATCGTCTCCAGCGATAAGATTGCGCGGGCCCTGGCACGGATGGCGATCGACCGCGGGCATCGAAAACCCGCCCTGATCTGGGAACAGGGCGCCTACGGAGAGGATCTAGCTTATCAATTCACGGTCGAATTGGACTCCAGGGACATTGACCTGGTCTACCAGTGGTCGTATTCGCGCGAGCGTGCCGATTTCCGCCTGCCCGTCAACGAACTGAAGGGGATCGATACGAACGAAATCTTCTTTGCGGGCCTGGAGCCGTGGGCGGGGGATTTTCTGCGCGAGGCGCGCCGGGTCGGCATTCAAACGGAAATCGTGGGCGCCTTCAGCGACACGCCCGAGATGCGCCAGACGGCAGGCCGGGCGCTCGAGGGCTCGATGTACTTCGAAATATACGATGTAAATTCGCCCAGTCCCCGGAACCAGGCATTTGTGAAGAAATTCCGCGCGCGCTATGGAAGGAATCCCGATGCATGGGCGGCGCAGGGGTACGATGCTCTATACATTTTGGCGAAGGCGGTCCAAGCCACCGGTTCGGCCAACCCGCTCGATCTCTCGTACGCCATCCGTTTCATGAACCCTTGGGAAGGCGCGAACGGCTGGTACAAGTTCGACAGCCGCGGCGAACTGGAAGACAAACCAATCTTCCTGAATCAGTTCCGCAAAGGTTCGCCGGTGACGATTCGGACCAGCAGTCTAGCTCCGTTGCCGCTTACGCCGGGAGTGCCTAAGGATCTTTTTCGATGAACACCAAACGGCCCCTGCTGGTCCATGAATGCTTCGAGATTCTCGCCGACCGGCAGCCGGCAGCGCCCGCCATTATTTCCGACTGCAGGAGCGTGAATTACGCCGAACTGGATCGGCAAGCCAATGCCCTCGCGCAAGCTCTGCTGGCGCGCGGCCTGGCCGCGGAGGAAGCGGTGGGCGTGCTCACGGAGCGCTCCGCGTCTTTGCCCGCGTCTTTCCTGGCAATTCTTAAGGCGCGCGGCGCCTATGTGCCAATGGGCGCCGACCTCCCGCCGCAGCGCCTGGCCAGCATGGCCACTCAATCGGGCATGCGGTGCCTGATTGCGCTCGATGGCCTGGAGCCGCCCAGGGAAGTGCGAGCTGCGCTGTCCGCCAAAAGTGCCGATGCTGTGATTTTCCGGCCGGAAGACGTTTTGTCTTCCAACGCCGAGAGGCCCGGCCTGGAAGGTGAGGCCACTGATCTCGCCGCCATTCTTTTTACGTCGGGGTCTACGGGGCAACCCAAAGGAGTTCTGCTGCAGCACGATTCCTGCCTCAATATGGGGCACGGACATATCGACGCGCAAGCCATCTCGCCAGCCGACCGTATCCTGCTGGCCGCGGCGCCAGGTTTTATTTTGGGTTTCCGCGAACTGGTGGTCCCGCTTCTCTCGGGCGCCGCGTTTGTGCCGGTGACGCGCGCGTTGCTCGACGATCCTGCCGGATTACTGTCAGCCATGTCCCGTCATCGCGTGAGCGTCGCAATGTTTACACCCTCCTACCTGCGGCTGTTCCGAAGAGCCGTGCCCGAGGGTCTGCGTTGCCTGCTCACAGCAGGCGAGCGGCCTAACGAGGAGGATGCACGGGCCTACGCGCGGAGGCTGGAGTACTGGAATCTCCACGGCGCCACCGAAGCGTGCGGCACCATCTGCATGTTGCAGGTGGATCCAAACGGCAGCGGCCCTTTGCCCAGCGGACGGCCCTTCGCCAACACGGCCGTCTATCTTCTCGATTCACGCGGCCAGCAAGTTGCGCCTGGCGAGGTAGGCGAGATTCACGTCGTCGGCCCCAGCGTGGCGCGCGGCTATCTGAACCAACCCGATTTGACCGCCGCGCGATTCGTGGAAACCCCGTACGGAAGGGCTTACCGCACGAACGATCTGGGCCGCTGGAACGAGGATGGCGACCTGGAAACCCTGGGCCGTGCAGACGACGTGGTGAAGGTTTCGGGACAGGCTGTTTCGCTGGGGGAGATTGAGCAGACGCTGCTACTTCGGGAAGGGGTCAAACGCGCCGCCGTGGTGCAAAACGACGGAAGGCTGGTCGCGTTCGTGGAGAGCGATTGCGCCGGTGGGAGCTTGGCGGACTGGCACCAATTCCTGGCGCGGACTCTGCCGGGCTACATGCTGCCGGCTCAGGTGACCACGCTCTCCCAAATGCCAATCAATCCCCACGGCAAGGTGGACCGTTTGGCGCTCAATGCAAGGGCTCGGAGCGCCTTGCAGGAGTGTGCCAGCTCGGAACGGGGCACGCCACCCCGGGGCGATCTGGAAGCGCAGATTGCCGGGATTTGGGAAGAGATTCTGAACGTCCGTCCCGTCTTCCGCGACGACAACTTCTTTGCCTTGGGCGGCACGAGCCTTTTGTCCATCGTGCTCAGCCAACGCCTGCAATCGGTTGGCTACGCGGTGACTGCGCGAACCGTTTTGGCGGCCGGCACGGTGGCGATGCTGGCGGAGGAGATCGGCCGGATGGTGGCCGTGCCAGAGGCATCCCCGGATGATTCCTCGCAGGATAGGGCCACTTCCGGACAAGAAGATTTTTGGGTCGCATGGAGGCTGGGGGGCGGCGCGACCGGCACAACCATCACGCGGATTTTGAGTGTTCGTGGGGTGCTTCCCGAAGCGGCTTGCTGGCAAGCGGCCTGGAGCCAAATCATCACGCGCCATGCGGCCTTGCGCTCGGCGTTTTTCGCAGATTCGAGCGGCCAGGTTTTCTGGCGCTCCGTCAAGGTTGAGGAACTGGGCCCGGTGGCCGAGATCCGCGTCGACTGTTGCCGCTCAGCGGAAGAGGCGCGGGATCGTATTGCCGAGCGCGCCGAGGCGCCCTTCAGCCTGAGCGAGCCGCCTCTGGCGCGAGCCGGCCTGGTGACGGTTGCGGAGAGTCGGGAAACGCTGTTCTGGTTCACCCTGCACCATTCGATTGCGGATGGCCTTTCTGCGCGCATCCTCCAGGAAGAGCTGCATACCATGCTCATGGAGCGGGGATTGCCGCCGGCCGTTAACGGGATCGCGCAAGCCAGCCGGGCCGAGCGGCAATACCTCGCCTCCGACGCTTGCGAGCGCGATCGGGCGTATTGGCGCCAGACGCTCGACAGACTCGTTGCCGAAGGCGGGCAGCCTTTTCTGGAATTCTGCACGGATTACCGGCGTCCAGCAAATCCCAGCGGAAGAGGCGCCGCGGCGTTGATCGAGCGCCTCGACGCCGCGACCGTTGCGGCACTCACGCAATTGGGAAGAAAGCATGCGGTGGGACTCCACGCGCTCTTGCTGACGCTTCTGGCAGCGGAAATTCATCGGCGCGACGGCCGCTCGCGGCTGGTTCTCGGTAGCGGTATCTCGCAGCGCCCGCCTGGAGCCGAGCGCGCGGTGGGTCACTTCGTGAATCTGCTGCCGGTCGTGCTGTCGGGCACCGACACTCTTCCGCTGACCGCTCAGATTCGCGCCACGCAGGAAAGCTTGACTGAAACGATCGAACATGGCGCGTATCCCTCCGGCCGGCTTTATCGCGAGTTCCGGGAACGGCATCCCGCGGCGCGGCTACCCTCGCGAACTTCGCTGTTCGACTTCTCTCTGACCGCCAACCCTTCCCGCGTTTGCGAGGACGCGCAGCTTTCGCTGGTGCCCCGGTGCTTGCGGGGAAACGAGGTTCATCCCGCGGCTGGCCTGGACCTCGCTTTCAGTTACGAACCGGTGGCGGACGGCGGTCTCCAGTTGGCACTCGTATGGAACCCGGATGTTTATCGGGAAGAGACCGCACGGGCATGGGTGCGGTCGTTCGCGGCATGGGCGCGCTGGCTCGGGGAGGATGCGCGCCGCGCCGAGGCTCCGTTGCCATCGCTGCTCCCCGAAGAAGCGGCCCCGCTCGGGCGGTGGGAACAGGGCCCGGTGCGGACGCGGCCCGCGAGGCGCTTCCACGAGCTATTCGATGACGTCGCTAACAAGGACCCGCGCCGGCCCGCGGTTGTCAGCGAAACCAGCACGCTCAGTTATGAGGAACTCCAGCGGCAGGCAAACCGTGTCGCGTGGGCGCTGCTTCATGCCGGCGTCACCCACGAACAACCCGTCGCGGTGCTGACGGAGGGTTCGGCCGATCTTCCGGCGACGGTGCTCGGTATTTGGAAGGCGGGGGCCGCTTATCTCCCGCTGGCCCTCGAACACCCGGCGGAACGCCTGTCGTATATCGCTCGCGATGCGGGCGCACGCACGCTGGTCGCCCTTGAAGGACACGCGGTACCGCAGGCATTGGCGCAAACGGTCGACACGATTCTGCGACCCGAAGCCTGGAAAGATGCCGCCGCCTCCGCGCCAGGGATTGCCGGCTCGCCCGGGGATCTCGCGTACATTATTTACACTTCCGGAACGTCGGGTGCGCCCAAGGGCGTCCTGATCCAGCACGATAGCCTGGTCAACACGAGCTACAGCAGCGGGGAGTTGTTCAGCCTCATGGCCGAAGATCGCTTTTCCCTCGTCGCCACACCAGGCTTCGACGCCTCGCTTTGGGAAATGGGCGCGGCGCTGTTGCACGGCATGGCGCTGGTGCCGGTGTCGCGCGCCTTGCGTGATGACCCCTGGGCCTTGAAACGTTTCTATAAGCGGTATGGCGTGACGGTGGCGTTCCATGCGCCGTCCTATTTACGCGTCAGCCGGGGAACACCCTTCGAGGGGCTGCGCGTGCTGATCACCGGCGGAGAAGCACCGACCCACGAGGATGCCCTTTGTCATGTCGGCCATTCCTCGTTTTGGAACGCCTACGGCCCCACCGAAACGTGCATTTTCGTCTGCGCTGAAAACCTCTCCGCACAATTCGACGCGAATCGGCCGCTCGCCGTCGGCACGCCGCTACCCAACACTTGCTTCTCGATCCGGCGACCCAACGGAGATCCGGCGCCGCCGGGTGTAATCGGGGAAGTGTGGATAGGGGGCACGGGTGTCGCGCGCGGCTATTTGAATAATCCGGAGCTGACCGCCGAGCGTTTCGTCGATACCGCGAATGGCCGGTTTTATCGCACTGGGGATCTGGGCCGTTGGACGCAAGATGGACGGCTGGAACTGGCCGGGCGCATGGACGACCAGGTAAAGCTGCATGGACAACGCCTGGAACTGGGCGAGATCGAACAGTCACTGCGTTCCCACCCCGTGGTGAACGAGGCCGTGGTCCTGATGGAACCGTCCGCCAATGAGACCAAGGCGCTGCGTGCGTTTGTCCGCCTCCGCCCGGGCGCGGCAATGCTGCGGCAGGACGAGTGGCGCATGTGGCTGAGCGAACGGCTGCCCGGTTACATGGTGCCGGCTTCGGTGACTTCGGTAGCCGCGATTCCTCTGAACCCGCAGGGAAAGATCGACCGCGACGCGCTGTTGCGGTTCCCACGGGAGCACGATGCCGGCCTCCGAAAGGATCCGCCGCGCGGCGCAATGGAGGCTCGGATTGCGGGCGTGTGGGAGGATCTGCTCGGGTGCACTGTCTCGCGCGACGACAATTTCTTCGCGCTCGGCGGGAATAGCCTGCTGGCGGTTACGGTCGCGCATCGCTTGTCGGCCGATCTGGCGCGCGCGGTGGCGGCGCGCGAACTATTCGCCGCACCGACGCTGGCCGGATTTGCGCGAAGAATCGAAGAGCCGGCGCGCTCCGCGGCGCCGACCGCAGGTCCGGTGAAGAGCGATCGGGCCACTGAAGGCCAGCGCGAGTTCTGGATTGCCGAGGCCGCCGGACTCGACACCCGGACATTCACCATCCCGCTGCTTCGAACGGTCCAAGGCGATGCGCCGCCGCCCGAACAGTGGAACCGGGCGTGGGCCGCATTGGTCGCGCGGCACGAAGCCTTGCGGACGTATTTCCGAGAAGACGCAGCAGGGCGGCTAACGGTTGTCGTTGCGCCAACGGTTGCGCGTACCTTGGAGTTTGCCGCCCGGCCCGACCGGGCATCGGCGCGGGCGTTCATACGGGAGCGGCAAGGCGAAGCATTCCGCATGAACCAAGCTCCCCTGTGGCGCGCCGGGCTGGTCCAGGTGGCCGATTCGGGCGAACAGGTTTTCTGGCTGGCGCTTCATCACTCGGTGGGCGACGGCCACGCGATCGGAATTTTAACTCGCGAGTTGGGCGCGCTGCTGCGCGGCGAGGTGCTTCCTCCACTTTCCTCGGGTTTCGCGGAATCGGCCGGGCGCGAGGAAGCCTACCTCGCTGGTCCGGTCTGCGTCGAAGACGCGCGCTATTGGCGCGATCTGCTCAGCCGGCAACCCGACACGGCTTTTGCCGAAACCCGTTTGGATTCCCCTCGCGCCCGTGCTGCTCAAACCGGGACTCACCGCTTCACGGCCAAGCTGAATAGCGCCACGACGCAGGGCCTGAAGGCTCTCGCCCGGCAATATGAAACCAGCCTGCATGGGGTCCTGCTCACGCTCCTGGCATGGGAAGGGCGGCGGCGCATGGGACGCGAGGACCTGGTCATCGGCACCACCGCGTCCGTCCGCGAGACCGCCGCGGAAGAGCAGGTGGTCGGATACTACGTCAACCTGCTGCCGCTGCCCTTTCACGTAGCGCGCCCGGTGAATTTTGGCGGCCTACTGGGCGAAACTCGCGAGTCGCTCGCCTCGGCGCTGCCGCATGGCCGCTACCCGTTCGCGCGCATCTACCGCGATTTTTGGAGCGACCGCCCCGAGCAACGCGATCCGGCTCGTTATCCCCTGTTCGACCTGGCCGTGACGGAGAATCCGGTGGGCTCTCCCGATCATGGGCCTCTCCGCCTGATTCGTGATTTGGAGAGGCTGGCTTACGAACACACAGATGCGTCTCCGGGAGAGGATATGGTCCTGATCCATGAGGACCTCGGCGCCAGCGGCCTGCTGCTGGAGTGGCATGTCAATTCGGCGCTGTACACCCGCGAAACGGCAGGCCTGTGGCTCGAATCGCTGGCCGGCTGGGCGGCCTGGCTTGCCGAGGATCTCGAGCGCGCGCGGGAAGCTTTGCCGCCTCTAGTTCCGTGCGAGGCGGCGTTGCTCGAAAAGTGGGAAGACGGTGCGAAGTTGCCTCGCCCGGCACTGCGCTTTTCCGACCTCTTCGAACACGTGGCGGATGCAAACGCGGACCGACCGGCGGTGATCGCGGCAGCCGGCGTCACGACTTACGGCGCTCTGGAGCGGGAGGCCAATGCCATCGCGCACAACCTGCTCGAGCGCGGGGTGACTCCGGGTACTGTCGTAGGCGTTTTGACCGAACGGTCGGCTGGTCTGTCCGCGGCAGTCTTGGGGACCTGGAAGGCGGGCGGGATCTATCTTCCGCTTGCGGCCGATCTGCCGCCGGAACGCTTGGCCTTTATGGCGCGCGATGCCGGCGCCACCGTGTTGATGATCTTGGATGGGTTGCCGGTCCCGCCCGTACTGGCCGGGCAACTGCCTGCGCCGCTCCGTCCCGATGAGATCGGTGCCGCATTCCGCAAGTCCCATGCCCATCGACCTCCAGCCTGTCGGGGAGGCGACGCCGCTTACATCATTTACACCTCCGGTACGACCGGCCAACCCAAGGGCGCCCTCATCGGCCACGATGCATACGTCAATCTGGTGTTGGGCGCCGGGGAAGCCATCGGCCTGACGTGCGACGATCGCAGCCTGATGTTTTCATCGCCGTCGTTCGACGTCTCGCTTTCCGACATGGGGCTGGCACTAGCGTTCGGCGCGGCCCTCTGTCCCGTGCCTTACGAGGTACTCCGCTCTCCGAGACGCTTCCGCGGCTTCCTGGCCGAACGGAGGGTCACAGTAGTCGACCTCACTCCCACGTATCTCCATCTGTTCGAGGGTGCCGAACTGCCGTCGGTGCGCGTCCTGGTCACCGGGGGCGAGGCTCCGTTTCGAGCGGATGTGGATCTGTATGCGGCGCGCCACGAATACTTCAACGCATACGGCCCGACGGAAAACACCATCACCAGCACGATGGGGAGGCTGTATCCCGGAGACGCAATTACCGCCGGGCGGCCCCTGCCCAATACCAGCATTCATGTCTGCGATGCCGCGGGAAGCCCGCTGCCCCCCGGGGCTGTGGGGGAGCTTTGGCTCGGAGGCGCCGGCCTGGCGCGCGGCTACGTGGGCCAACCGGAGCTGACCGCCGGGGCGTTTTTCAAGACCGCCCGTGGACGGTGCTATCGCTCCGGCGATCTCGGGCGGTGGCGCGCCAACGGGGAAATCGAAGTCCTCGGGCGAATCGACGAGCAGGTCAAGCTCAACGGGATTCGCATCGAGCTCGAAGAGATTCAGCACGCAATCGAAACCCACCCGGATGTCGGACAGGCGGCCGTGCTGCTCGATGACCAGGCGGAGACTCACAGCCTTTGGGCCTTTGTACGCCCGCTGCCGGACCGGGAGGCTCCCACCCAGGAACGGTGGCGGGATTACCTGTCCGAACGCTTGCCCGCTTACATGATCCCGTCCGGGGTGATTCCGATTGCCGAATTCCAGCTGTCGAGTTCGGGCAAGGTGGACAAGGCCGCGCTGAAGAAGGCGCTGGCCGAGCACTCGGCGCAGGATTTACCCTGTTTGCCCGGGGACGGTCTGGAAGCCAAGATCGCCGTAGTGTGGAGCGAACTCCTCGGGCATCGAGCGATCGGCCGCGACGACAACTTCTTCGCCCTTGGCGGTCACAGTCTGCTGGCGATCTCGATGGTGCAGCGGCTGGAGGAAAGTCTTGGTTATCAAGTGCCTGCCCGCGAGCTCTTCGTGGAGCCGACACTCCGGGGTTTCGCCAGCCGTGTCGCACAACTCGGAACGTCCAACATGCCTAAAGACGTTCTGTCCGACCGCGCCACCGAGGGACAGCGCGAATTCTGGGTGGCTGAGCGGGCGGAATTCGATACGCGCGGGTTCGTGATTCCGCTGACGCGGTTGATCCAGGGCATAGTGCCGTCGGACAGCGAATGGCGGCGTGCGTGGGCAGCGTTGGTCGACCGGCACGAGGCCCTTCGGACTCGCTTCTATGAGGATTCCAGGGGAGACCTTCGGCGCGCGTATGAGCCGGGGCCGGGTGCGGATTTTGAGATTGCCAGCCGGCCGGATATCCGCAGCGCGGTGGCGTATGCCCGCCGGCGGCAGTCGGAGCCCTTCGCTATGGAGCGGGCATCGCTATGGCGGGCAGGCCTCGTTCACATCACAGCCACCGATCAGCCGATTTTCTGGCTTGCCTTGCACCACTCGATCGCGGACGGTGTCTCGCTCGGCGTTCTCGTCTCGGAACTGACAAGCTTGCTGCGGGGCGGAGGCTTGCGGCCGAAGGTTGATGGTTTCGATCGTTCGGCGGGTCGGGAGGAAACCTACCTAGCCGGGCCTCAGTGCCGGGACGACGCAGAATATTGGCGGAATCAGCTGAATACCCTCGGGGCCGGCTCGCCCTTCGATGAATGGCCCCTCGACTTTCCACGCCGGGCGGCCCGCACCCAACAGCACGCCGGGGGAGCCCATTCGTTTCGCGTCCTCTTGGATGCCTCGACGGCGGCCGGCCTGCGCGAGTTCGCGCGAGCCAACGGAGCTAGCCTGCATGTCCTGATGCTCACCCTCATGGCGCGGGAAATCTGGCGGCGTACGCGGCGGCCGGAATTCCTGCTCGGCACGGCTGCCTCCACACGCGATTCTGCAAGCGAATCGTGCACGGTCGGCTACTACGTGAATCTGTTGCCCATCGCGTGCCGGCTCGCGCGGCGGGAACCGTTCGAGGAGGCGCTGCAAGCCATGCAGCGAACTCTTGCCAATGGATTGCGGCACGGGCGTTATCCGTTCGCCCGCATCTACGGCGACTTTCGCCGGGATCACCCATACCTTCCCGATCCGGCGCGATATCCGCTGTTCGATTTCGCGGTGACGGAGAACCCCGGCGTTGAACAAACCGGCCCGGAGGGCGAATTTCACCTGGCGGCCCTCACAGACGATGCCAGTTACGAGCTTCGTGTCAACGCGCCCGCGCTGGACATGGTGCTGGTCCATGAAAGCCGGCCGGATGGCTGCCTCGCATTGCAGTGGTACGTCAATGCCGCCATCTATTCGAAGGAAACCGCGCAGGCGTGGATCGATTCGCTCGCCGGATGGGCCCGTCACGTGGCTAGCCGGAGCTGGCCTGTGGGCACGGCCCTGCCTGCACTTCTTCCTGAAGAAGAGAATCTGCTGACCCACTGGGAGCGAGGGCCGGTCCTCCCGCATCCCGCGCCGAGCTTTCCCGAGCTGTTCCACCACTGGGTCCGGGTGCAGCCGGAGCGTCCCGCCGTGGTCACCGAGCGCGGGGTCGAGAGCTATCGGACGCTGGACCTCCGGTCGAACGCCCTGGCCCATGCGCTCCTGGAAAGCGGCGTGGCGCGGCAAGAGCGTGTCGGCGTGCTGACCGGCCGCTCCGTCGCCCTCCTCGAAACCGTGCTGGCCCTGTGGAAGGTGGGGGCCTGCTACGTGCCGCTCGCCAAAGAGTTCCCCGCCGAACGCCTCGCATTCATCGCATCCGATGCCGCCATCCGGACTCTGGTGGTGCTCGACGGGTTGGAACTGCCTCCCGCCTTGGCCGCTCTCGGGCATCACATTTTCCGGCCGGAAACCCTCGGCGAAGAATTTCTCAGTAGCCGCCAGGAGCCCGTCCAAGCGGACGCCTCCACTTCCGAGCTGGCCTACATCATCTATACTTCGGGATCGACCGGCGTGCCGAAGGGCGTCATGCTGCATCACCAGGGGCTGAATAACCTGGCGGTGGCCTTGTCCGCCGCGCTCGAGATTCGCCCCGACGATCGGACTCTGTTGATGTCGTCGCCCGCGTTTGACGCGTGGATTTCCGACGTGGCCATGGCCTGGGCAGCCGGGGCGGCGGTGGTGCCGGTCCTGCGCCGTGAGATGGACGACATCGCGGCGATGCTGGCAAAAATGGCCCGTCTGCAGGTCACAATCGCCACGCTGCCGCCCTCCTATCTCCGTCTTTTCGAGCAGGCCGACTTCCCCGGACTGCACACTCTCATGACGGTGGGAGAGCCGCCCCACCCTGCCGATACCCTACACTATGCCAAGCGTCTGCGTTACATCAATGGTTATGGACCAACGGAAAATACCGCCGCGGCAAGCGTGGGACAGGTGGCCGCCGGGACCCAATCTCCGACTTCGGGCAAACCGCTGGCCAATACGTCGGTGCACATTTGCGATAGCGAGGGCGAACCGGTTCCACCCGGCTCCGTCGGATCAATCTGGCTGGGCGGCATGGGGCTCGCTGCCGGTTACCTTAACCGTCCCGATTTGACCGCGGCCAGCTTCGTCGACACGCCGGCCGGGCGGCTGTATCGCACTGGCGATCTGGGCCGTTGGACGCACACCGGCGAATTGCAGATTCTGGGACGGTCGGACGACCAGGTGAAGCTGCGTGGGCAAAGAGTCGAACTGGGAGAAATCGAGCATCGGCTGGAGGCGTACGCCGGAGTGCGGCAGGCGGTCGCGGCCGTCGAGACCAAGGACGACGGCACACAAGTTCTGTGGGCCTTCGTCACGCTGGAAAAAACCGCGCCAGAACCCACCCAGGCGCAATGGCACGAGCACTTGTCGGCCAGGCTGCCGTCATACATGATTCCGTCCGCGGTCCTGAAAGTGCCGGCCATCCGGCTGAATACCGCGGGCAAAGTGGACCGGGCCGCGTTATTGGCCAATCTCGAGCCCGCCGCATCCGGTATAGGGCGCTCGCAGCCGCGAGAGGGCATCGAACAGAGCATTGCGCAAGTATGGGCGGAGCACCTCGATCGCCCGTTTATCGCTCGCGAGGATCGGTTCTTCGATTTGGGCGGCGACAGCCTGAGGGCCATCGCCGTGATCAATCATCTCCGCCGCGACTTCCAGTGCACGATTAATGACCTATACGAACATCCCCGGCTGGCGGAATTCGCCGGGGTCTGCCGGCCGCAGCCCGATCATTTGCGGACGGTCATCCGATCGGCCGCGACGGATTGGCGTGAATACCGGCGCCACCTGGCTGCTTACGAGGCGGAGCGCCAGACGGTGCTCGCCGGCCCGCTGCGCGCTTACGAAGCACGCAATGAAGCGATAGTGAATTCCGTTTCGGGGAAGACCAGGAACTACGGGCGCGTGCTGCTGACGGGCGCCACCGGCTACGTGGGAAGCTATGTTCTGCGTGAGCTTCTGCTCAACCCAGATCGCCACGTCAGCGTGCTGGTGCGGGCGGCGGACGACCGGGCGGCGCTCGTCCGGCTCGCCAAGACACTCCAGCACTATTTCGGCGCCACCAAAGGCGCGGCATTTGCGAACCATCCTCGGCTGAGCGTCCTTTCAGGCGATTTGCGCAAGAACGATCTCGGCTTGTCTGCCAAATCCTACGATCGCCTGGCGGACGGCCTCCAGGCAGTCTTCCATTGCGCTGCCAACGTCAACCACTTCGGCCACGCTTGGGAATTCCACGAAGACAACGTCGCTGCCACTGCGCGGCTGCTGAAGCTGGCGGCACGGCACGAGGCGGCGCCGGCCGATTTTCACCTCGCCTCCACACTCTCGGTTTTCGGGAGCGCACCCGAGGAGGGATTCCGCCTCTTCACGGAGTACGATCTCGTGGCGGAAGCATGGGACGAAAACTACTATGTCCGCAGCAAGCAGGAGGCGGAAAACCTGGTAGTGGCCGCGCGCCAGAATCTCGCCAATGCGTGCGTCCACCGTGTCGGCAATGTGGTCTTCGCTTCGGACGGGGGACCGCTTCAATACAACATCCAGGCGAATGCCTTTTTCCGGCAGATCGCCGCCTTCCTCAGCTTGGGCGCGGTTCCCGACGATGCTCACCTGTGGCTCTGCCATGTCGATGTCGTCGCGCGCGCGCTGGTGTTGCTTGCGGAGGAAGCCGGCCTGACCAACGAAACGCATCACCTTGAAAACGCCCGCCGGGACTCGATGGCCGATTTCGTTGCATCTGCCCAGGGTGTTCACGCGTGCACTTTTGAAGAGTTCCTCGAAAGACTGGAACGAGCGGTGGATGAGCCGGGCATGGAAGCGCCGCTGGCCGAGACCCTGGAGAACTTCCACCTCTATCGCGGCCTGGCGCCGCAGTCGCGCGCCCGGCGGCTGGAAATTGTCTCCACACGTACGCAGAACCTGATGGCGCGGCTCGGCCTTGTCTGGCCGGATCTACCGGCCGACGGGCAGCGAGCGATGCTGCACGAAACGGCGCGCCTGTCTGCGCGGTCAAACCCGTCGAGCGGCGCGCCTTTCGAACCGGACCCTAGCGCCCAAGCGGCCCTCCTGGAGTTGACCCGATGAAGCGTTTCTTCGATGCCGGCATCCTCGGCTTTCTGCAACGGGAAACGCACGCGCTGGACGGAAAATTGCTGGCCTTAACGGCAGCGTCCGGCACGGCCAATGCCGTCAATCTGGCGGTCATTAATGCTTCCGTCGACGCACTACGAACCGGCGGCCCATCCTGGCAACACTTCGTCTGGTTTGCCCTGTCGATCTCTCTATTTGTCTATTCGCTGCGGTACATCCTGTACCAGTCCACGCGGATTGCCGAAGCGGCTGTTTCGAGCGTGCGCATCCGGCTCGCCGACAAAATCCGCCGCTCCGATCTGCTGGCGCTCGAATCCATCGGCGAGTCCGATATTTATGCCCGCATCAGCCGCGATACGGCGGCCATTGCCCAGGCGGCGCGGCCGATGTTCGCCGCCGCGCAGTCGGTGGTCATGATTCTGTTCACGCTGCTCTATATCGCGGCCGTCTCTCCCATCGCCATGCTGCTTTGCCTCGGGCTGATCGCAGCAGGCGCCAGCATCTACCTCAAAGACCGCACGGGATATGAGAGCGGCTTGAAGGAATCGTCCGCGCAAGAGGACCAGTTGTACGAGTGTTTGAACGGCTTACTGAAGGGTTTCAAAGAACTCCGCATCAACCAACTGAAGAGCGATGACGTATTCGAGGAGTTCCGGTCAACGGCCACACGGGTCCGGGACGTGCGGACACGCGTCATGATCCTGTTCTCTAACAATATTGTGTTCGTCGAAATGTTCTTTCTGGTGCTGCTCGGGGCGATTGCCTTCATTCTTCCCGTCGTATCGACATCGTTTTCGGGTTCGGCCACCAAGATCGTGGCCGCCATCCTGTTCTTCTTCGGCCCCCTGGGAAGCGTCGTCACCATGATTCCCGTGCTCGCACAGGTGAACGTGACGGTGGGGAACCTCGATCGCCTGGAGTCGACACTGGACGCAATCCTGGCAAAATCAACCGAATGTGAAGTGACTCCGTCGATCGACTTCAGCTCTTTCCGGGCGATCCGCCTGGAGGGAGTTCGCTTCGTGTATCAGGATCCAGGCGGCAACGCCAGCTTCCAGATCGGTCCCGTGGACGTCGAGGTGCCTCGCGGCGAAATCGTATTCCTGGCAGGGGGCAATGGCAGCGGCAAGACGACCCTCTTGAAGGTTCTCACCGCTCTTTACCATCCGACTCAGGGGGCCATCCGCGTCGACAGCGAGGCGATCGGGCCGGCCAACATCCAGTCTTACCGGAATCTGTTTTCCGCCATTTTTTCGGACTTCCACCTCTTCGAAAAACTCCATGGACTGCGGGAAGCGGCGCCGGAGCGCGTGGACGAATTGCTCGAATTGATGGACATCGCCCACAAGACCGCATTTCGCGAGGGCCGGTTCACCAATATTCAGCTCTCCACCGGACAGCGCAAGCGCCTCGCGTTAGTGGTGTCCTATCTTGAAGACAAACCCATATACGTCTTCGACGAAGTAGCCGCGGATCAGGATCCGCGTTTCCGCCGGTATTTTTATGAGGCGCTATTGCCGGAACTCAAGCGTGCCGGCAAGACCGTCGTCGCGGTGTCCCACGACGACCGATACTTCCACGTCGCGGATCGGGTGCTCCAGATGGATTACGGCGCACTCCACGAGATCACACTAGCCGGCAGCCGCATCTGATCGGTGAGGGATACTGGATGAAACCC
This sequence comes from uncultured Solibacteraceae bacterium, assembly GCA_964438005.1. Taxonomy (GTDB): domain Bacteria; phylum Acidobacteriota; class Terriglobia; order Bryobacterales; family Bryobacteraceae; genus PSRJ01. The sequence continues at coordinate 25,669 of CAYTJD010000180.1, forward strand.
GAGTGCTCGTTTGCATCCTCCGACAATGATATTCACATTTGGATTGTATGTACCCGGGCTTCAGAAGTCGTAGCCGCGGGCTTTGAACCGGTTCTAACGGTTGACGAGCGGCTCCGTGCGGCAAGTTTTCGCTTTGACCACCTTCGGCATTCGTTTCTCGTCACGCGTGGGATTCTTCGATGTCTGCTCGGACGCTACCTCGATCTTCCTCCAGCAAGCGTGCGGCTCAACTATGGACCAAAAGGAAAACCGGTTATAGCCTCGGCTGCGGAGATCCAATTCAATACGACACATTCCGGCGACTTGGCTATCTTTGCATTTACCCGTGCTTGCCCGATCGGCGTGGATGTGGAACAAATTCGCCCCATGGCTGGGATGGAGGATATCGCCAACCGGTTCTTCTGCGGCGAGGAGGCTGCGGAAATTGCGGCTCTTCCGCCAGGCGAACGGACACAGGGCTTCTTCCGTTGTTGGACCCGCAAAGAGGCCTACATCAAGGCCGTCGGTGATGGATTGTCGCTCGCGCTCAATGCATTTCGGGTGACCGTGTCGGCACGCCAGCCCGCCCGTCTTCTCAACGTCGCGCATGACGTAGAGGCCGCCAGGGAATGGACCTTGCAGGATCTCTTCTTGCCTTCAGATTACATCGCTGCACTGGCATATCGTGATGCACCGCGCCAAACTTCAATTTTCCCATTCGTTGCGCCCGAAGCATTCATCAGCGCCGCGTAGCACCAGCGAACATCGTTGCAATCGCTGAGAGTTGAGTTTCGGGCGTGATATTCGAGTCGCAACGGGGAGCCTGCCCACCCATCATTGCCGGAGTTCCGACCCTGCGGAATCGGATTCGGCAAACTCATTCGTTTTGCTGCCGGATGTTCGCGCCTTGTTCGCCAG
>CAYTJD010000181.1:0-6045 GCA_964438005.1 uncultured Solibacteraceae bacterium
CAAAGGCTTGCCCTCGGCTTGCTCGGGAGCCATATATGCCGCCGTGCCCAGCACCGTACCTTCGATCGTCGCCGTTTCTTCCGGATCAGTTATGTGTTTCGCCAGTCCGAAATCGAGCAGCTTCGACAGGCCCTCCGTCGTCACCAGGATGTTGGCGGGCTTGAGATCGCGGTGCACCACGCCTTTCCGATGCGCGGCGTCCAGCGCATCCGCGATTTGGGCCGCTAATCGCAGCGCCTCGCCGACCGGTGCCGGTCCCTTAAGCGGCTTGCCGTCGATGTACTCCAGCACCAGGTAATCCGGTCCGATGTCGTGGATCTGGCAAATGTGAGGATGATTCAAAGCGGCGATGGTCCGGGCTTCCTGCTCGAATCGCGCGCTATGGCGAGCTTTGAGGCGCTTCACCGCGACGATGCGGCCCAAGCGCGTGTCACGAGCCTTCCAAACCTCGCCCATTCCTCCTACGCCGAGAGGCGCAACGATCTCGTACGGCCCTAGTTTGTCGCCGGCGGAGAGCGGCATAGGCGTGATTTACCAAGTTTACATGGTCGGGGCGCTCGGGTCCCGTATCACGCCCTACTCGGAGAGAGGTCGAAGCAGTTCTCGCGGATTACTCCTCACAAACGCGCTAGTATCTTCTAGCGCTGCTCTGACCCGATCGTCGGAAATGCGGAGTGGCACTCCGGCGCCATCAACCCGGAAACTAACCAGGACCTATGCGGACCGGGACTTCTGAGCCCGACTGGCCGCGGCTTCCCGGGCTGGGATGCCCTGCGTCTCGCCTCCGTGCTTCCGATATACTCTTCCTCGAACCGGCACAAACGAATCGCGCGTGCGAGTTCGATAACGTCCCACGCAAGGCGATAGGAACGCCCGCAAGCAGCTCGTTCCTTCGCATCAGAGGCTGGGCTTCCCCCCAATTCGTTCCCGAATCCGCTTCCACCAGGACCTACGATGCCTCTGCTTCTCCGTAGCAGGGAGAGGGGAAGATTCGGACGCATTCCCGACTCCGCCCATAACCGTGCGAAGCAAGAGGGGGCGCGGATCCCGTCGTCACACTGGCGATGACGCCGGGGCTTGGGGGCCACCGGGATTCGGGCGCGTACGCTACCCTTGAAACGGGGCGGCGCGGGAGCACGGCCGTCCTCAGGAGAAAACGATGCAAACCCGAAAGTTGGGAAAGAGCAATCTGGAGGTTTCCGCCATCGGCCTCGGCTGCATGGGGCTGAGCTTCGGTTACGGACCTCCGACGGAACGACAACCGGCGATTGCCCTCATTCGGACGGCGTTCGAACGCGGCGTGACCTTCTTTGACTCGGCCGAGGCCTACGGCCCGTTCACGAATGAGGAGTTGCTGGGGGAGGCCGTCGCACCGTTCCGAAATCGCGTTGTGATCGCCACCAAGTTCGGTTTTCGGGATGGGAATCCGAGCAAGGGCGTGGACAGCCGGCCCGAGAGCATCCGCCAGGTCGCCGACGCCTCGCTGAAGCGCCTGAAGTGCGGGGTGATCGACCTGTTCTATCAGCATCGTGTCGATCCGCAAGTGCCGGTCGAGGACGTCGCCGGGACGGTGAAGGATCTCATCCAGCAAGGCAAAGTCCGGCACTTCGGCATGTCCGAAGCCGGCGTCCCATCGATCCGCCGTGCGCACGCCGTCCACCCGGTGGCTGTCCTGCAAAGCGAGTATTCGCTGTGGTGGCGGGAGCCCGAACAGCAGATTCTGCCGGCGCTGGAGGAGCTCGGAATCGGTTTCGTTCCTTTCAGCCCGCTCGGCAAAGGTTTTCTTACGGGCGCGATCAACGAGAACACCCAGTTCGACAGCACGGATTTCCGCAACGTCGTTCCTCGTTTTACAGCGGAGGCCCGGAAGGCGAACCAGGCCCTGGTCGATGTGCTCGGGCAGATCGCGGCACGGATGCAAGCGACGCCGGCCCAGATCGCGCTTGCCTGGCTGCTGGCCCAGAAGCCGTGGATCGTTCCGATTCCCGGGACCACCAAGCTGCACCGGCTGGAGGAGAATCTGGCCGCGGCGCGCCTGGAATTATCCGCCAACGATCTTCGGGAAATCCACGAAGCCGTGGCCCGCATCACGGTGCAAGGCGACCGGTATCCGGCCCATCTCCAGCAGATGGTGAATCGCTAGAGCGGCGTCGCGGGCTCCTGCCCTGGGGCTATGACAGCCCGAGGAAAATGTTCCGCGAATGCAGCAACGATTGTTCCGGAAACACGCGAATCCGGAGCCAATCGCGGAGCCCGCAGGGCCGCCTGCGCGGTGTTATGGTAACGGGTTGACACCGAAGACGGCTTTCCTGTTTCCTGGCCAGGGTTCGCAATTCGCCGGCATGGGCAAGGGGCTGGCGGATGCCTTTCCCGAGGCGCGGCGCGTGTTTGCAGAGGCGGACGAGGCGCTGGGTTTTCCTCTTTCGCGGCTGTGCTTTGAGGGGCCTGACGAAGACCTCAAGCTCACGGAGAACACGCAGCCCGCGCTGCTGACCGTTTCGGCTGCGGCCTGGACTGTGCTGCGGGAGCGCGGCTGGGAGCCCGACTACGTGGCGGGGCACAGCCTCGGGGAATATTCCGCATTGGTGGCGGCGGGCAGCCTGTCCCTGGCGGATGCGGTGCGGCTGGTTCGCAAGCGCGGCCGCTATATGCAGGAAGCGGTACCGGCGGGAGTAGGAGCGATGGCGGCGTTGTTGCGGCTGCCGCCGGAGGCGCTGGGTTCCGTGCTGGCACAGGCGGCGCAGGGGGAGGTGGTCACGGCGGCGAATCTCAATTCCGCCGACCAGGTGGTGATCGCAGGGCATGCGGGTGCGGTGAACCGGGCGATCGAGGCGGCAAAGGCGGCGGGCGCACGGCGCGCGATGCTGCTGCCGGTGAGCGCTCCGTTCCATAGTCCTCTGTTGAAGCCGGCGCAGGAGCGGCTGCGCGCGGACCTGGATGCAACCGAATTCCGCGATCTGCGGTGTCCGTTGATCAACAACTGGCAGGCGCGAGAGGTGCGCTCGGGGGCGGAGGCGCGGCGGGGATTGTTCGAACAGGTGCCGAATCCGGTGCGGTGGGCCGAATCGATGAGCTACCTCGCTGGTCAGGGAGTTACCCGAGCGGTGGAGGTCGGCGCGGGCAGCGTGCTGGCCGGCTTGCTGCGCGGGGTGGAACCGCCGATTGCGGGGTTCAAGTTCGGGGAGCCGGGGGATTTGGGGAAGCTGGGTTAGACGCGGCGGACTTTAACTTTCGCTTCACTGAACAGGACTTCGACCATACCGAAGTGCTCGTTGTAGTAATCGCTCGAATACTGGCTCATGCGCTCAGCCGATACCACCACTTCGATGATGCCGGCTTGCACTACGGCGCGCGCGCAATCCATGCAGGGCATGATCTCGACGAAAATGGTGCAGGCTTCGGTGGCCGTGCCGGCGCGCGCCGCGTTGCAGATGGCGTTACGCTCGGCATGCTCGATCCACAGATACTTGGCGGGACGCACCAGGCGCTCCGGCACGTCGTCGCGGATTCCGCGGGGAAAGGAATTGTATCCGGTGGAGCGGATCTCGTGATTCGGTCCGACGATGACGGCGCCGATCTGCGTATTCGGATCTTTGCTGCGGCCGGCGACCACTTTGCAGATATCGAGGTAGTACTGGTCCCAACTGGGAATCGCGCGCATAGGCTTTCTCAGAATGTAACAAACGCGGCAGGGCCGCCGCCTCTCAGACCAGTTGCAATTCTCGCGCGGTTCAGGCAAGCTGATAGGTTTTCCGATTTGCTCATGCTGGAACGGGTTCTCTATCACGACCACTGCTTCGACGGCGCCGCGTCGGCCGCCTTCTTCAGCCGTTTTCTCGCGGGAGCGATCCATCCCGGGGCGGAATTCCGGTATACCGGGATGGCCCACAAGGCATCGCAATCGTTCGATCCGGCTTTGTTTGACGGAGACGAAAACGCGATCGTGGACTTCAAGTATTCGAGCGACCCGCGGCTGACGTGGTGGTTCGATCATCATCAGAGCGCGTTCTTGAATACCGAGGACGCGGAGCACTACCGCCAGGATTCCAGCGGGCGCAAACTGTACAATCCCAACTACAAGTCGTGCGCGTCGTTCATTCACGATGTGGCGCGCGACCGCTTCGGATTTCGCGCCCCGGAACTGGAGGATCTGGTGAAATGGAGCGTGATCATCGACGGGGCGCAGTACACCAGCGCGCAATCGGCGCTCGAGCTGGGAGCGCCGGCAATGAAACTGACGCTGGTCATCGAAGCGGCGCAGGGGTCGGACATCGTGCAGAAGGTGATTGGGTGGATGCAGCGGCGGCCGCTGGGCGACATCATCGCCGAGCCGGAGATCCAGGAGCTGTACCAGCCGCTGTACCAGCGGCACCTGCAAAACATCGAGATCATCAAGGGCCGCGCGCGGCAGGAAGACGGCGTGGTCTTCTTCGATCTGGCCGGCTACGACGTGGAAGGGTATAACAAGTTCATACCGTATCACCTGTTCCCGACCTCGGTGTACACGGTGTCGGTGAGCCCGTCGAGTTTCCGGACGAAGATCTCGGTGGGGTCGAACCCGTGGGCGCAGGAGGAACCGAAGCATAACCTGGCGACCATCTGCGAGCGGTACGGGGGAGGCGGGCACGCGCGCGTGGGGGCAATCAGTTTTCCGCCCGGGGAGTTGGAGAAGGCTCGGACGGTGGCGGCGCAGATTGTGGAGGAGCTGAAGACGTAAGGTCGCGGACGAGAGGCTAATACCCCTGGTCGCGCAGCTTTTGGACGGTCAGCGGGGACTTCACATCCAGCTTGCGGAACAGCTTTTCCACGTGCTTGGCCAGGATGTCGCACTCCAGGTTAACCCGGGCGCCGGGACGATAGCCGCCTAGCGTGGTGCCGCGGTAGGTGTGCGGAATGATGGTCACCGAGAGGATGGCGGCGTCGAGCGCGGCGATGGTGAGGCTGATGCCGTCGATCGCCACCGAGCCTTTAAACACGAGGAACGGGTCCAGCTCGGCGGGCACGCGGACGCGCAGCCACCAGTTTTCGCCGCCCAAGGCTTCGAAGCCCAGCAATTCGCCGGTGCCGTCCACATGGCCTTGCACGATGTGACCGCTCAGGCGGCTGGTGGGGGCGAGCGGGCGCTCGAGGTTCACGCGCGAGCCGGCGCGGAGATCACCCAAGTTGGTGCGGCGCAAGGTTTCCGGCGCGAGATCGGCGGAGAATCCATCCGGCCGCAGGCCGACGGCAGTGAGACAGACGCCATTGACGGCGATGCTAGCGCCCTCGGTCAAGTCTTCGCGGACGGTGGAGCACTGCACGCTCAGGCGGCCGCCCTGGATGGACGCGACGGTACCGAGTTCTTCAATGATCCCCGTGAACATCCAGGTATCCTTCCACCGCGAACTCGTCCGGGGGGATGTGATGAATGGTGATGCCGTGGACGCGAATGGCGTCGGAACGGCGGCGGCGGCCGATGCCGCCGGCGAGCGGCAAAGCTTCGAGGCCGCCGAGAATCTTGGGGCCGTAGTAGAAGAACACGCGATCGACGATGCCGTTTTCGAGAGCGCTCCAGTTGATCTTGCTGCCGGCTTCGATCATCAGAGAAAGATACTGCTCGCCGCTCAGCCAGTTGACCAGGCTGCGGAGATCGGCGCGGCCGCCGGGGCCATCGAAGACCAGCACCTTGATGCCGCGGCCCTCGAGAATTTTGCGGCGCTCGGCGGGGGACGCGGACGTGGTCACTACCACGACATCGCCGGCAGCGGCGCGCGCCATCTTCGAATCGAGGGGAAGACGAAGCTGCGAATCCATCACGATGCGCAGGAGCGGGCGGCAGCGGGGCAGGCCGCTTCGGTCGGTGAGCAGGCAATCGTCGGCGAGCACGGTGCCGATTCCGGTGAGGATGGCATCGTGATCGTGGCGAAGCTGCTGGACGTGGGCGCGGGCATGCTCGCTGGTGATCCAGCCGCGGTTGTCATCGGGGGCGGAGATCTTGCCGTCGAGCGTGATGGCGGCCTTGAGCGTCACCAGGGGCCTGCCGGTGCGCATGAAGTGGAAGAACGC
>CAYTJD010000182.1:0-59267 GCA_964438005.1 uncultured Solibacteraceae bacterium
GCCGGGACGGGGCTGGGCAACATCACGCAGTGGCAGAGCATTGGGAATTCCGAATATAACGGGCTCTGGATCACCGCCAATAAGCGGCTGGCGAAGGGCCTGCAGTTCCAAAGCAACTATACCTGGTCGAAGTCGCTCGACGAGACCTCCTACAATTCGCCGGGCAACGTGTGGGGAACCAACACCCCGATGCAGGACAGCACCAACCTGCGCGCCGAGCACGGGCCTTCCGATTTCGACGTCCGCCACCGCTTCACGTTCAGCGGCATTTACGAATTGCCGTTCAAAGGGAATCGCGCCGTGCAGGGTTGGCAGCTCTCGCTGATCGAGCAATTGCAGAGCGGGAATCCGATCGAGATCGTCACCGGTTCTGCGTACAACGGTGTCTCGAACACAGTGCGCGCGAACATTCTGGGGCCGGTGCCAGTCGGGATCGGATCGGCCGCCAACGGCAACGTGCAGTATTTCCCTGCATTGACTTGCAACGTACCGGCCACGGCGAACTGCCTCTTCCAGGTGCCGACAGGTTTTGGCAACATGGGGCGGAATCTTTTGGTCGGGCCGGGGTTTGAGAATCTCGATGTGGCGCTGTACAAGGATACGCACATCACCGAGCGGATCACGGCGCAATTTCGCGCCGATACATTCAACCTGTTCAACCATCCGAACCTGGCGCAGCCGGGCCGGATCGTGAGCACGGCGCCGGGGAACACGTTCGGCCAGATCTCGTCGACGCGGTCTCCGGTGGGCGACGCCGGGTCCTCGCGGCAGATTCAACTGGCGCTCAAGCTGATCTTCTGACGAGGAGGGGCGGGGTTTTCGCCCCTTTGGGAAACGATCGTTGCGCGGTTCGGCGAACATTTGTTCCAGGCAGAGGGGTTAGCAGGATCTGTCCGCGTGGTACCAAGGGGAGGGCTTCGCTCCTGTTTGCTGGGCTCTCCTGTGCGGGGACCCTCTCGCGGTAGTGCATGAACCCCTTCACGACCTCATTGTCTCTCGGCGGTGGCCGAAACCGTGGTTTCGGGAAATGGCGTTTGGCTGTAAGTTGCGGGTGCCGCGAGGGATAAGAAAATTTTGCGAGATGGGGACAAGCGAGGCCCTGCGCCACGCCACTCCGGATGGCAAGCCGGACCTCTCCGGCATGTTGAAAACGGAATCAGACAATGTGGCACGCCCGTGTTGCCTGTATTTGCCCAGGATCGATTGCTACCGAGGTACCGCTTGCGGAAGGAGCCCGCGCGGGTCTCGACGCGCATCACTCTAGTGAGTCCACGGCAGGCCGAGCATGACGATCAGGTTCCAGACCACCAGCACGCCGTACCAGTAAGTGATCCAGCGGACCACATGGTCTTTCTTGAGGTAGACGCAGACGCCCGCCAGGGTCAACGCGAACAGCTTTGACAGAATCACACCGACGGCCGGACCGAAATGCATCAGCACTCGAATGAACGGGCTGGCTTCCGTCGCCCCGAAGCGGAATCCCACCAGGGTGGTCAGCAGGTCGAGCACTTGCAGGTACATGAAAATGTAAATCACAGCCATGCGATTTTGTCCGGTTGCGACCTCAGCGTCTTGCCAAGTCAATTCTATCTGCATGTGCTAGCTTTTGTGTGTACGGGGTGTACCAGTGACGTTCTAAGGCCGTGCGTTTGCTATACCTGCGGCCCAGGATTCGCCCTAGTACCAGCTACACTAAGTCTATGAGTAGAGAGCTTTCGGTTCTGTTCGCCCTGGCTGCTACCGGATTCGTCGGCTCTGCCCCTGCTCTCCGGGCTCAGACCCCGTGCGCGAACACGCCTGCCTATTCCCTCTGTGAGATGGTCTTCGAGCTCAGCGACCAGGACGCGGCAGCCCATCCCAATCCCTATGTCAACGTTGACCTCAAGGGCGAATTCCGCTCACCCCGCCACCGCACCTATTCCCAGCCGGCATTCTGGGATGGCGGCAGACGCCTGGTGATCCGTTTTGCGCCGACGGAGGCGGGCGATTGGGATTACCGGCTCAGCAGCAACGTTGCGTCGTTGGACGGCAAGATGGGAACGTTCACGGCGGCGGCTTCGGAGGCTCCGGGATTCGTGCGCGTCGCCAACGTTCACCATTTCGCGTATACGGAGCGGAACCTGCCGCACCTGTGGATGGGCGCGACGGAGCGGAACTTTGCCGATTTGGATGATGCCGCGTTTCGGGCGGTGGTGGATGCGCGCGCCGCGCAGAAGTTTACGCATCTGCGCGGGCTTCTGCTGGGCGCCGGCACGAATGCCGGATATGGCGGCCCGACCGACCCGGAGTTGGCCCGTTTCCGCCGCGTCGATGAGCGCGTGCGGTACATCAACCAAAAAGGCATGGTCGCGGATTTGGTTCTCGCGGCGGACCCGGCGCAACTCCTGCAGTTGTTCCCGAATTGGGAGGACCGACGCCGGTTCGTGCGCTATCTGGTAGGCCGCTATGCGGCGATGAATGTCACGTGGCAAGGCGTGGAAACGTATGAGAGCGTTCTCGATGGCCGGGCTGTGATGAAAGATGTGGGCGGCTGGCTGAAAGAGGCGGATCCCTATCAACACCCGCGCACTACCGGCGCTCGCGTCACCTCCGCGCCGCTCCTTGAGGATCGTTGGATGGATTTCGCCAGCTATGGCAGTGCCGACGACAATGTAGGCGCGATCGAGCACCAGCTCTATCCGGTGCCGTTCGTGAATCTCGAGTTCGGCCGCGAAGACAGCGGGGCGGGGAAGACCAGTCCCAACGACGTCGACACCGCCACTTTCCGTCACCGCCTGTGGAATGCCACGATGGACGGCCAGTATGTGACCTACGCTAACACCGGCGCCGGCGCCCAGTACTTGAATGCGCCAGGCGGGAAACAGATGTCCGTTTGGTTCGACGTGCTCTCGGATACGCGCCACTGGGAGTTGGAGCCGTATTTCGACGTCGATGGCGGCCGAGCCTTGGCGCTGGAGGATGTCGAGTACCTGGTGTATGTGGAAAAGCCAGGCCCAGTGGAACTGATCGTGGAAAAGCACGGCTACGATGTGCTCTGGATCAACCCGATCGATGGCGTGGTCACACGGCAGAAGTTCAAGGGCGATCATTTCACGGGCGAGCCGCCCGACAAATCGCACGATTGGCTGCTGCATGTGGTTCGCGAAGGCCGCGTAGAGAGCATGAATAAGTCGTACAGGTTCGAGTCGCGGGAAATCGCGCTACAGGAAATCGACCAGAATACGGACAAAGTGCCGTTCGCGATCGATCAGCCAGCAGGCGATCTGGCGGTCGGGAAGCCGGTGCCCTACGCGGCGAAGATCAAGCGCGAGACACGTGCCACGCGCGCGATGCTGTACCTCTGGACGGGCGAAGTTCCCGCCGACGGGCAGGGCTATCGCGTGCTGGCCAGCGGCGCCAAGGGTTCTCTGGAGGTTCCCTCCGGTGTGGCCAAGAATTACCCATGCGTGATCAGCGTGCGGCTCTACGGCATGAATGCGAACGGGAAGGTCTACGCCCTCGATAAGGCGTATCAGCTCACGCGGTGAAGCCTCTCCTGTTGGCCATCGACACCACGCACGAGTACGGCAGCCTGGCGCTGGCGCACGGCCAAGAGACGGACGAAGAGGTTTCACTGGAGGCGCCGGGGGGATTTGCCCACGTCATTTACGGCTATTTGAATCAGCTTTTGAAACGGCGGGGTGTCGCTTTGGAAGCGATCGACTGCTTCGCGTCGGCTTCCGGCCCGGGTTCGTTTACCGGCGTGCGCGTCGGCTTGGCCTGCGTGAAGGGATTGGCCGAAGCCCTGGGAAAACCGGCCGTCGGGGTCTCCAATCTGCGGGCGCTCGCCTCGTTTGGAGCGGCTCCCTTGCGGGCAGCCTTGTTGGACGCCCGGCGCGGCGAGGTGTACGCGGCTCTGTACGACGCACACGGCATGCCGGCCGGGCCGGAGACAGTTGTGCGGCTCCCGGCCTGGCTCGAGAGTCTGCCGGAAGCCGAGATCGAGTTCCTCTCGACTGATTTCACTCCGTTCTGCGCGGCTTTCACGGGTACTCGGTTCGAGACGGCTCGACGCACCGTGGCTCCGCGCGCGCTGGCCGGTGCGATTGCCCGCATCGCCTGCGACTGTTTTTTGGAAGGCAAGGCGCAGGATCCGGCCGCACTCGACGCCAATTATGTCCGGCGCTCCGACGCGGAGCTGTTTTGGAAGGATTGAAACACAGCCATGTCGATCCGCCAGAGCATCGAGCAGTACTTCGAGTTCAAGGCGCTGGACACGAATTGGCGGACGGAGATCCTGGCGGGTTTCACCACTTTCATGACGATGGCCTACATCGTGTTCGTGAACCCATCCATTCTGCATCAGACGGGAATGCCGCTGGCGGCGGTGACAGCGGCCACCTGTATATCGGCCGCCGCCGGAAGCCTGCTGATGGGGGCATTCGCGAAATACCCAATCGCCCTGGCTCCCGGAATGGGTCTCAACGCGTACTTCACGTATGTGGTGGTGAAAGGAATGGGCGTCCCCTGGCAGGCAGCGCTCGGCGCGGTCTTCGTTTCCGGCATTGCTTTTTTCGTGCTGACCCTGCTTGGGGTGCGGCAGCTGATCATCTCCGCCATTCCCTTCGAGCTGTATTCGGCTGTGGCCGCGGGAGTGGGCCTGTTCATCGCGCTGATTGGCTTCCGCAACTCGGGCATCATTGTTCCCAGCGCGTCGACCACGGTCACACTAGGCAATCTGCGGGCGCCATCGACGGCACTGGCTGTTTTCGGGCTGCTGTTGATCGGCACGCTCCTGGCCTGGCGGGTCCGCGCCGCCATGGTGATCGGCATTTTGACGACGACGATCATCGGCCTGGTGATCGGCGTCGCGCAGTGGTCGCCGCACACCTACGTCCTCGGCGATCTTTCGGCTACGGCCGGCAAGCTGGATGTGCGCTCGACGCTGCGCCTCGGATTCCTGGAAATCGTATTCGTTTTCCTGTTCATCGATCTGTTTGACAATATCGGCACCCTGTTGGCGGTCGGCAAGAAAGCCGGGCTGTTCGACCAGGCGCACCAGATTCCGCGCGTCAACCGGATTCTGCTTTCGGACGCCACGGCCACGATTGTGGGATCTTTCACCGGGACCTCGACCGTGGTGAGTTACATCGAGAGCGCGGCCGGTGTGGCGGCCGGCGGCCGCAGCGGTGTGACCGCGATCGTGACGGGGCTGCTCTTCGTTGCAGCTCTTTTTGTGGCGCCGCTGGTTGGCGCCATTCCGGATGCCGCCACCGCGCCGGCTCTCATTGTGGTGGGAAGTCTGATGATGACGGTAGTGCGCGAGATCGACTGGCAGGACGCGGAAATCGCCATTCCCGCGTTTCTGACGATGTTCGCCATCCCTCTCACGTTCAGTATCGCCAACGGCCTGGCCTTCGGCTTTACCGCGTATACAGTGCTGAAACTGGCGCGCGGCAAGTTTCGCGAAGTGAACTGGCTGGTCTATATCCTGACGGCGTTGTTCGTCGCGCGGTTTGTCTATCTCGCGCAAGGCTAGTGGCGAAAGGCTCCGCCTTGCGCAGGGGCGATAGCAGCCTGGATCAATCACGGCGCGTGCGCAAGGGCGCAAAGCGGGACGTATGCTACTCAATTCTCCGTTGGGGTTTTCGCCGCGCTATCGACTACGATCACGTCCATCTTGGTCTTGCGCGGATCGAGCTTCAATCCCAGTTTCTCAGCCGCATTGATGACCGAATCACCGGAGGAGGCGTCCAACGCGCGAAGCGCTTCGGGAGGGAGCGACACGCCGGCGTTGAGGGCAGACCGCACCATGATGGCCCGGTAATCTTCGGGTGAGACTTCGAGTGTGAAATCGTAGCGTCCCGGAAGGCCAGTCATGTCGATCACCGGCCGGTCCAAGAAGCGGGTGAAGGTTTCGGCGATATTGGCCATAGTCAGCTTCTTGCCTTCGAACCGGTTATTGCCGAAGGTGAACGATGACCCTTTTCCCAGGTTGACGCTCACTCCTCCCTGGGTGCCGGTGGCGGTGACATTCACCGAGCCTGGCGGGTCGCCCGTATCACCCGCGGGCGCCTCCTGCATCTGGAGCCCGTTCCGGGCGACGACCAGGCCATAGACCGGAAACTCGCGGGTGTCGCGATGCACCTTCACCTGGAACCGGTCGGCGAGGAGGACTTGCAGCATCTCGGGAATCTGCCTGGCGGCCCCCGGCGGCACTTTCGCGGCAATATCGAAGCGCGCGGAAGCCAGCCATTCCGGTCCGACGATTTGCATGTCCTTCACGGCGTAGGCCGACTGGAGGTAGTCCCGAAGCGAAAGATAGGTAAACCTGACCTGTGCTCCGTCGATGTGGACTCCGACGCCGGCACGCCCAGCCGCCGGCGCGGCCGAGGCCCGGATGGAAGCCACTTCGAATTCCGGACGCGCCGGAGGCTGGCCGAAGGCAACAGCAGCGAGCAGGGCTGGAAGGAGCGCCGGTAGTCGCATCATATTCACCTAATACGCCGTTGGGCGGAAAAAGATCCGCCCAAATCGCGAAATTTGGGGTGTGCGATCCTGAATCTATGGCCGATCGACGGCTGCGAGTGCTGGAAAACGCTGACGGAGGGTTCTTCGTCGATTCGACCTGCATCAATTGCGATACATGCCGCCAACTGGCCCCGGCCACGTTTGCGGATCAAGGCGATTACTCCTATGTGCGATGCCAGCCTCGGAATGGCGCTGAAGAGCAGGCGGCGCTTCGGGCGCTGGTCGCGTGTCCGGCCGGCTCCATCGGCACTTCGGACAAGCAGGGCGCGGTCCGGGCCGCGGCCGAGTTTCCGTTGCAACTGGCGGCCGGCGTCTTTTACTGCGGTTTCAATTCGCCGAAATCGTACGGCGGCAACAGTTACTTCGTGGAGCACCCGTCGGGAAACTGGCTCATTGATTCCCCGCGATATGTGGAGCCGCTGTTCCGCCGTCTCTCGGATTTGGGCGGGATCCGCTACATTTTCCTGACCCATCGCGATGACGTAGCCGATGCGGACAAGTGGGCGGCCCGCTTCGGCGCGACGCGGATCATTCACCGGTTGGAGTTGCCGGCGCAACCGGAGGCCGAGTGGGTACTCGACGGGTTTGACCCGATCGAGCTGACTCCGGGTTTTGTGGTGATTCCCACACCCGGGCACACGCGCGGCCACTGCGCACTGTTGTATCGCGATGAGTTTCTATTCACCGGCGATCATCTCTCGTGGGATCGTGACGAAGAGCGCCTGCACGCCTCGCGCGATTACTGCTGGCATTCCTGGCGGCAGCAAACAGAGTCTCTGGCTCTCCTGGAGCAGTACTTGTTCGAATGGGTGCTGCCCGGACATGGGCAGCGCGTGCACCTTGCCCGGGAGCAGATGCGGCGTCAGGTGGATATGCTCGTACGCGAATCAGCAGGAGCACAGCGAGCCTGACGGATCCCCGCGTACGGCGCCTGGGATGGCATCCTGAAAAGACATGGCCGTTCTGCTCAGTGTCTCCGATCTTCGCAAGTCCTTCGGCGCGCGTGTGCTCTTCGAAAGCCTCTCGCTCAGCGTTTCGGACGGAGACCGGATCGGGTTGATCGGTCCGAACGGCAGCGGTAAGACGACGCTGCTAGAAATCCTGGCGGGCAATGAGGCGCCGAACGGCGGCTCGCGCGCGCTGCGCAAGCAGGCCCGCGTGGCGTATGTTCCGCAGGATTCGCTGTTCGGGCCGCACGACACCGTCGATTCTGTTTTGCACAACGCGTTGCAAGGCCTGCCGCTGGACGAAACCGAAACGGCGACTCGCGTCCAAATGATGCTCAGCCGCGCCGGCTTCGAGAGCGGGGACTCGCGGGCCGCGGCGTTGTCCGGCGGCTGGAAAAAGCGTCTCGCGGTTGCGGCAGCGCTGATTACCGCGCCGGATCTGCTGCTACTCGATGAACCGACCAATCACCTCGACCTGGAAGGAATCGTCTGGCTGGAAAAGGCGGTGGGCGCCGTGAACGCCTGCCTGATCGTGACCCACGACCGTTATTTTCTGGAGAACATCGCGACGCAGATGGTCGAGATTCACCGCTCGTACCCCGATGGAAAATTTCAGGTGAACGGGAATTACAGCGAGTTTCTCGAGCGACGCGAAGAATTTCAGGAAGCGCAGGCCAAGCAGCGCGAATCACTGGCAACCAAAGTGAGGCGGGAAGTGGAATGGCTGCGGCGGGGGCCGAAGGCGCGGACCGGCAAATCGCGCGCGCGCATTGACGAAGCCGGCCGGTTGATCGAACAACTGGCGGATGCTACGACGCGTAGCCGAACCGCTACCGCGGTCATCGATTTCAGCGGCTCGGACCGCAAAACCAAGCGCCTGATCGAAGGACAAGGCATCGGAAAATCGTTCGAAGGCCGCCATCTGTTTCGCAATTTGAATCTGGTCCTGGCGCCGGGCGTGCGAATCGGCCTGGTGGGAGCCAACGGCAGCGGCAAAACGACGCTCCTTCGGCTGCTGGAGGGAACGCTGACCCCCGATGAAGGCTCCATCCGGCGCGCCGATGCCTTGCAGATCGTGAGTTTCGCGCAGGACCGCGGCGCGCACCTAAATCTCGATATCAGCCTGCGACGCACGTTATGCCCGGAAGGCGACATGGTCATATATCGCGACCGGCCGATTCATGTCGCCGGATGGGCCAAGCGTTTTCTCTTCCGCGAGGAGCAATTGGAGCTGCCCGTGGCGCGCCTTTCCGGCGGCGAGCGTGCCCGTGTCATGATCGCGCGGCTCATGTTGCAGACCGCGGACGTCCTCTTACTCGATGAGCCGACCAACGACCTCGACATCCCGACGCTGGAAGTTCTCGAAGAAAGCTTGCTCGAGTTTCCCGGTGCGCTGGTTCTGGTGACACACGACCGCTACCTGTTGGATCGCGTCTCCACCACCGTGGTCGGTCTGGACGGCAGCGCAGGCGCCGTCTTCGCCGACTACGAGCAGTGGGAGGCGTCGCGCGAGGAACCGCCGGCGGAGAAAGAGGCCGGCAAAGAGCCGCTTCGAGCGCCGCCGGCCGAGACGAGTCCCAGGCGAAAGCTCTCTTACCTGGAGCAGCGTGAATGGGACGCCATGGAAGAAAAGATTCTTTCCGCGGAAACCGAACTGGCGGCGCGCCAACGGGAGCTGCAGGACGCCGCGTCCGACCCAGAGCGGGTAGGCGCCGCTTACGAGAACATGGAGAACGCGCAGCGGCGGGTCGAAGATCTGTACACCCGCTGGGCGGAATTGGAGAGCAAGGTAACCAGGTAGGGCTGGATGTTATACTGCGGTGCTTTATGGCCGCAACTGACATCGCCCCCGCAACCCCGGAGCTGTTCACACCTCTAACAATTCGTGACGTGACTTTTCGCAACCGCATTGGCGTCTCGCCGATGTGCCAGTACGCCTGCGAAGACGGATTTGCGACCGACTGGCACTTGGTCCACCTCGGCAGTCGCGCGGTAGGCGGCGCCGGCCTGGTGGTGGTCGAGGCTACGGGGGTGGAGCACCGCGGACTCATCTCCCCGTTTGATATGGGGATTTACAAGGATGAGCATATTGCGCCACTGGCGCGCATCGCCGATTTCGTCACGAGCCATGGCGCGGTCGCGGGGATCCAATTGGCCCATGCGGGCCGCAAAGCCAGCACACGCAGGCCCTGGGAAGGCGGCAGCGCGATTCCGCCGAAGGAAGGCGGATGGCAGACCGTGGCTCCCAGCCCGGTTCCGTTCCGGCCGGAAGATCCGCCGCCCGCCGAACTCTCTCTTTCCGAGATTCGAGAGGTCGTCGAGGCTTTCGCCGCCGCCACTCAGCGGGCTTTGCGCGCTGGTTTTCAAGTCGTCGAAATCCACTCGGCGCACGGCTACCTGTTGCACCAGTTTCTTTCGCCACTAAGCAATCTGCGGCACGACGAATACGGCGGGTCGTTTGAGAACCGTATTCGTCTTCTGCTGGAGGTTGCCGCGGCCGTGCGTGCAGAGTGGCCCGCGAACCTGCCGCTATTCGTGCGCATCTCGGCAACCGATTGGATAGAGGGTGGCTGGGCAATGGATGATTCCGTCGAATTGTCGCGACGCTTGAAGCCTATCGGCGTTGACCTGATCGATTGCTCCTCGGGAGGGGCGTCGCTGCAGGCTCGTATCCCGTTGTCTCCTGGCTACCAGGTCCCGTTCGCCCAGCGAATCCGCCGCGAAACGGGCCTCCGGACCGCGGCCGTCGGCTTAATTACCGGGCCGGCTCAGGCTAATGACGTGATCCACTCCGGAAGCGCCGATCTTGTGCTCCTTGCCCGCGAGTTTTTGCGCGATCCGTATTTCCCGCTGCACGCCGCACAGGCGCTGGGGGCTCGGATTCCCGCACCGGTTCGCTACGGCCGCGGTTTTGCGTGATTCTAAAATCCCGCCGCGGTCAGACGCTGCAAAGCCCGCCGGGTAATGACGTCGCCGCTATCGATGTCGAGGTACGTCGTGAGCCACTTGCGCGACCGCCGTACGTCACCGATGCGATAGAACATGAGACCCAGCGAGCGCGCGCACTTCGGATTTAATCCATTTTGAATATTGTGTCCGCACTGAAATTCGAGACTGATGAGTGCGTCCAGCGACGGCAACACCGGGACGCCGGGTGGCGGCTCGCGCATGTAGACCAACTCCTTTTGATCGCGGAACACGAGTTTCCATTCCTTCTGACTGGGATCGGCAAGCGCCGCGGCGAGTAGCTGAATGTCTCCGCCAAAATCGAAGCCATTCATGACGATGGCTTTGACTCCATATTGCTCAAGCAGTTGTTCGCGTGTCTTACCGCCCTGGTAGTCGGCATTGTAGTTGATGTGCGTGTAATCGAAGTAGACGGACTCATTCAAGGCACGGCCATCAATGAAGACTTGGATTTTCGGCCAAAGCCGCCACATCAGGTACCCGCCTTGCTCATACGTATTGAAGATATGGCCGGTAACGCCGTGGGCAATCAGGAAATCGGCGGCGCCGCCCGGGTACCTCCACTGGCTGGCGCGCAGCTGGAAGGCAGCGCCGCTTGTGAAAGCCACGATGATCGGATAGAGAAGAGCGGCGCCCGCTGCGTATTCGAGAAAGACCGGCACCCGGCGCTTCCAGGCTGGCAGATACGTGGCTAATAAGATCGGGCCGATGAAGCCGATGAAGATGACATTGCGGAGCGCCATGGCGGCCGCACTCCCGAGGGCTGCAAACAGGAGCCAATCGGCCGCACGGACGCGTTTCCGCGCCCACACCAACACCGCGATGCTGGCCAGCATCAGGATGCCAAAACGGTCGAGGGGCCACCACGCCGGGTAATTCCATTCGTAGATGGAGATTTGGAGCGGGCTGTCGCGGTAATGCCGCATCACCTGAATGGCGTTCCAGGCATTGGGATTCCAATACGTCACCAGTACCGAAAGAACGCTGACGATCCAGATCTTGCGTTCGTCCGCGAGCGGTTTTCCGCGAACGTGTAGATACAGCGCTTCCGCCGAATAAGCGCCGACGATCGCCCAGCCCATGATATAGCCGCCATGACAGTTCGCCCAGATCAGGAACACTGGCGGGAGCAGCCATAAATAGCGGCGGGTCTCAAGAACCGCCACCGTAAGCGTTACGAGGACGAAAGTCGCCAGGTAGGCGCGATCCGAGGCATATTGGTATGCAATCAGCGACGCAATGATCGCGGCGGCCACTCCTCGATAGAAACTCCCTGAACGGCGCGCGGCGAGCCATCCGGTCATCCCGCAGAACACGGACAGAAGTAATGTCCGGAACAACACCAGCCCGCCAAAACCCGCGGTGGATTGCACCAGGTAATAAATGACTTCCATTCCCCATTCATGCGTGAGGTTGAAATGGCGGGTCGTCAACTCTCCCCCATAGGCTGGGGTTCCCATGTTGGTGGTGAATGAGAAGGGATCGGGTACCGGCAACCGATGGTTCTGCAAAATATACTTGCCCGCCGTCAGATGCCACCACATGTCGGAATCCCCGGCTTCGCCCGAAAACCGGCAAAGCAAATACAACGCGGTCAATCCCAGAATGAGGGGCCGAACCCACGGAGGCGTCGCTCGGATTGGCTGGGCCGGCGCGGGCGCGGGGTCAAGACGGGTCGCAGTACGCGAACGCATAAGCGGAACCTTCAATTTTAGCAACGGAAGTTTCCGCAATCGCGAGGCTGAGGGTGATTTACAAACCGGGGAGTCTTAGGGCGCGATCAGTCCGGAGCGGATCGCATACCGGACCATGCTGGCGGTCTCATGAACGCCGAGCTTTTCCAAGATGCGGCTGCGGTGGGAATCGGCCGTCTTGTAGCTGATGCCGAGTTGCGCGGCGGCCTCCTTGGTGGATTTTCCCTCTGCGATCAGCACCAGCACCTGCCGCTCGCGTTCCGTCAGCGCGAAGACCATGCGTACGGCATCGTCATCCGGCGTAAAAACATTGCGCTTCCGCGCCGAAACATCGATAGCGGAACCCATGAACCCAGCGAAAGTTCCGTCTTCTTCGTAGCGGGGCACGCCCGTGTCTTCGACCCAGCGGAATTCGCCGTCGTGGCGCTGGAGCCGGTATTCCATGCGAAACGGCTGCCGTGCGCTGAACGATTTCAAGTACGTTTCGATGCAGAGGTCGCGGTCGTCCGGATGAAGTCCCTCGGCCCATCCGTTACCCAGTTCCTGCTCTATCGTCCGGCCGCGAAATTCCAGCCAGGTCTTGTTGAAATAGTTGCCGAGGGCGTCGGTTCCCGAAACCCAGACCATGACTGGGGCGCAGTCGAGGAGGAATCGAAAGCGATCGTCTCCGCGGCGCCGGCCATCGAGCTTTTGCAGAACGAGCTCATTTTCAAGCTGAGCGACCCGTTCCCGCAGTGCCTTGACCTCATCCCCGGTGTTGTCTGGCGCCATCTCTGCTCCAAGCATCAGACTCGACTATAGGCCAAATAGTACTACTGGTAAAGTACTAAATTAGAACTACCGCCGAAGATAGTAACCCCGGGGAAATGCCCGACAGGCCATGATCTTGTGGAACTCTCCTGGTTAATAATAGGAATGTATCAATAGACATCGTGGATGAGATATCCCATGCCGATGAAGAACTGCTAGCCCGCAGCCGGGAGGGCAATGAAGAGGCCTTCCTCGCCCTGTATCGCCGGCATCAGGGAGCTATCTACCGTTTTGCCTATCACATGACGGGTTCGGCAAGCAGCGCCGAAGACGTGACGCAGGACGTCTTCCTGGCCTTGATCCGAGCCGACTCCGGTTACGATCCGAGCCGCGGCTCCGTGTCCGGATATCTTTTCGGCATCGCCCGAAAACTCACCCTCCGGCATTTGAATCGCAGCCGAACCGTCGTGGAGCTGGATGAGCGCCAGGATATAGCGGTCCTGGCCCTAACGGAAATCGTGAATCCGATGGTCGACCTGATGCGTCGCGAAGGGATCGAGCAGTTGCGGGCGGCGGTGTTGACATTGCCCAAGAGGTATCGCGAGGTGGTCGTTCTCTGCGACCTTGAGGAGCTGGATTACGCTGCCGCGGCCGTGGCGCTCGACTGTCCGGTCGGGACGATTCGGTCCCGGTTGCACCGTGCGCGGGTTCTGTTGCTTGAAAAATTGACCCAGAAGCGCGAAGCGCCGCCTGTCCGCGCCCTGAAACCGGCGAGGAGTCTCATATGACCTGTCATGAGTTCTGGAACGAAATGCCCGAACTGGCCGATGGCGGCGAATTGCCTGGTCATGCGCGAGAGTGCCCGTCGTGCGCCATTCTGCTTGAGCGACAGCGTGCGGTGGCAGCTGGATTGAACCGGATCTCTCGGGACGCAAGAACTTGCGAAGCGCCCCCGAGAGTCGAGCAACGGCTTCTGAAGGCGTTTCGCGTCCAGGCCGGAGGGCGGCCGGAGCGGGCACGCCGCTATTGGGGCGCATGGGCTGCGGCCGCGGCTGTAGTTCTTGTATCGGTCTCTTGGATCGTAGGTCGCGCCGTAAAACCAACTGGACCAGCAGTGCCCATTCAGGCCATGGCGGACTTAGGCGACTCTGAGTCCGGTTTTATTCCGTTGCCGTATGACTCCGGGGACTTGGCCGCCGTGCCGGAAGAGGATGCGGACTTGGTGCGTGTGGAGGTGCCTCGGGCGGCGTTGGTGGCTCTCGGGCTCCCCGTCGCGCTGGGCGGCCCCGCCAGAGTCGAGGCGGAAGTGGCCTTGGGGGCAGATGGCATGCTGGAAGGCATTCGCATTATGCAATAAGAGCATTTCATTTGGAGTTTTAACATGTTGAAAAAAAGCATTTTGTTATCACTCATTCTTGCTGCGGAATTGACGGCACAGGGCCCTGGTCCTCGCGGACAGGGTATGGGTCCCCGAGTTGGGGATCCCGAGGCGGCGCTGCGTTTCCTCGGAGCCGAAGCCGGCCGACCTGGTCCGGTAATCACAGGCGCTCCTTATTCGGCGGAGGCAGTCACCGAGATCAACCGTTCGCTTCCCGATGGCAACAAGATCCACCAGACTACGACCACGCACATATACCGGGATAGCCAGGGACGCACGCGGCGTGAGCCGGCTCTCACCGCCCTCAGTTCGGCCGCCCCTGGCAGCACCATCCCGGCACTCGCATTCATCGATGACCCCGTGGCCGGTGTCAGCTACGCTGTCGATTTGACCAATCACACCGCCACGAAAATGGCCTTACCGGGACGGGCGCCAGGCATGCCCGCACCCAACCGCCCGCGGCGGCAGCCCGCCGATCCAGCCAGCACGAAAACCGAGTCCTTAGGCCGCCAGCTGATTTCCGGCGTGACGGCAGACGGAACGCGCACCACCGTCAGTATTCCCGCCGGTCAGATTGGCAACGCGCAGCCGATTCAGATTGTGTCGGAAACCTGGTACTCCCCGGATTTGCAATTGACGGTTCTGTCCAAGCGCAGCGATCCGCGTTCGGGCGATCGGGTGTTTCAGCTCAACAGTCTGAGCCGCGTTGAACCGCCCTCGACGTTGTTTGTGGTTCCGGGCGATTTCAAGGTAACAGAGCAAATGCGCGGCATGGGGATGCGCCGCAATCGCGGCGGCTCCCCGCAGTAACCTTCAGCGCGCGCCAAGATAGATATCGTGCAGGCGCAGCAGGCCGAGCGCACGGCCCGATGCATTCACCACGGGCAGCACAGAGATCTGCGAGGCACGGCGCTCCATTTTCTCGAGGGCTTCGGCGAGCGTGGCTTCCGGGTCGATGGAAACCGGCGAGCGCGTCATGACGCCTTCCGCGTTCAGTCCGCGGATATCGTCGTGAGTGGTAAGGGCCCGCCGTAAATCCCCGTCGGTAATCAAACCTTCGAGCAGACCGGTTTGGGAAATCACACAAGCCGCCCCCCACGGGCGGCGGGTCATGGCAAGAATCACTTCCTTCAGCGTGGCGGCGGGGCCGACGACCGCGACCTCGCTGAACCCATGCATCGCTTGGCGCACGCTCAGGCGCAGATTGCGTCCGATCTGCCCGCCAGGATGGAAGCGCCCGAACTCCTCCGGAGTGAAGTTGCGCGCGCGCATCAAAGCAATGGCCAGCGCGTCTCCAACGGCCATGGCAGTGGCGGCGCTGGCAGTCGGCGCCAGGTTGTTTGGATCGGCCTCCCGGTCGACCGATGCATCGAGCAGAACGTCGAGTTCGACCGCCAGGGGCGACACCTTTTTCCCCAAAATCCCGATCAGGGGCGAGCGAAACTCGCGCAGGACGGGCACCAGGGCCAGCAATTCTGCGGAAGTGCCGTCACGCGAGATCAGCACCGTCGGGTCCCCCGGTGTGTAGATTCCCAGGTCCCCATGGACCGCTTCCGCGGGATGAAGATACACAGATGCCGTGCCGGTGCTGCACAGCGTCGCCACCATTTTTCGCGCAATGTGGCCGGATTTGCCGATGCCGGTGATCACCACCTTGCCCGGGTGCGCCAGGATCAGGTCGACCGCGCGGATCAGTTCCCCGTCCAGCCGGCAGGCCGCCTGCGCCAGTGACGCAGATTCAATTTCTATCGCGGCACGAGCTGCCGCCAGCCACTCCTGTTTGTCAGCTGCGGACATCCGAACACACCATCATCGCACCGGCGCCAAGTGTGCGTCACGTTACAATCAAGAGGTATGTGGAAGCGGACCGGGCGCCGCCTGGCGCTGGGACTCCTCGTCGCCGCGCAACTAGGCGCGGAGATCCGGTCGCTGACCATTCTTCACACCAACGACCTGCACGCGCGTCTTACCGCGCTCGAAAACGGACGCGGCGGATTCGCCGCCCTTGCCTCTGTGATCCGCCGGGAACGGGAGCACTGCTCCGATTGCGTTCTGCTGAATGCGGGCGACCTGGCACAGGGAAGTCCCGTCTCGACGATCTTTCAGGGAGAGCCCGTCTTTGAGATCGCCAATCTATTCGGCATCGACGCCGCCACGCTTGGCAACCACGACTTCGATTACGGATGGCTGCAGACTCGCAAGTTTATGCAGACATCCAAATATCCGATTGTCAGCGCCAACCTGGTGGGTGCCCAAGGGCAGCTGTTTACGCCCAAGCCCTACGTAATCCTAAACGTCAATGGGCTACGCGTGGGCGTGATCGGCGCCATGACGGAAGAGTTGCGCACTCTGAGCACTCCGAAGCTGATGGGAGAGTGGCACACCGCGGCTCTGATCGACACCGCGCGCCGGTACGCCGTTGAGTTGCGCGGACAGACCGATTTGATCGTATTGCTCGGCCACATCAACGGGGCCGAGGAGAACCAGATGCTCAGCCTTGCGTCGGAGATCCCGGTGCTGGTCACCGGTCACATTCATACCGGCCTGGAACATGAATTGGTGCGGGGCGGACGCATTCTGGTGCGCGTAAAAGGCTATGGCGTGGAGCTTGGCCGCCTGGAGCTGAAGGTCGACACCGAGAAGAAGGCGCCCGTGAGCTGGTCCTGGAAGCGCATCCCCGTGGACGAGCGACGCTTTCAGGCCGCCCCGGACGTCGCGACCGAGGTGAAGCGCTGGGAAGGCGAAGTCACCAAGCGCGTGGATCAGCCGCTCGGTACGTCGAAGCGGAAATTGGACAAGCCGGAAGTCAAGCGCCTGATCGAGCAAGCCATGCGTGAGGAGACCGGCGCGGACTTCGCTTTTATCAACTTAGGCGGCGTTCGCGATATCGTACCCAAAGGCCAGTTGCTGGTCCGGAATATCTGGAACATCATGCCGTTCGACAACCGCGTCGTCTTCGGCAAATTCAAGGGCAGCGCGCTGCCGGCGGCGGTGGTGGGCTCCCGTAAGGTGGACCCCGACCGCGAATATACGCTGGCCGTGACCGATTTCACCGCCGCCAACCAGGGCGCCGAGGAACAGCTCCAGACTAACGGCCTGGAGTTTGCTGGTGATGGCGGCCTTCTGCGCGATCTACTCCTCGACTGGTTCCGCAAGAAAAACGTAATCGACTGAGGCCACTGGTCCGGCGCCTCGCAACTCAGGATTTTGTATTATTGACTCTGATTATCGTCAATGAGAGAATTCTTTGCAGGAGCGATGCAGGTGAGAACCCTGATCCTGTTGCTTTCGTTCTATACGCTCTGTTTCGGAGCGGGGATCTCGGGCATCTGGGGAACCGATTCTCGTAGCGTAAAGCCTGCAGCAGCAGCTCCCGTCGCCATTCGGATCGAGCAGGCAGGAGACCGTCTGTACATCTTGAGAATCATGGCAGGCCCGAGCGGCCGTTTTCTGGAACAACGGGATTACTTGATTCATCGGGATGTGGAGATCAACACCACAACAAAAGGGATTGAGGTTGATTTCTATGCGCCAGCGGCGACGTGGATGATTGATTCCACAGGCGCATTGACGATGCGGCGCTGCGGCGGTGGAGGGATTGTGCTTTCCCGATCCACGGACCTGATTCAGTAACGCGCGGCGCCTAGCCGTGGCCGAAATACATCAGCCAGCCCAAACCGAACAAGGCGACGAAAAAGCAGACGAACACGTAGACGCCATAGTGCAGGCGGTCCCGGTCATTGCGTTTCGTCACCACCCCCATCACAACTGACGTGAACAGGGAAAACAGGAACGCTGCCTCGAAATGCGTGAGGTTCATTTTGGGCATCAATCCTTCCTTCCCGCCACAATTTCCCACGCGTCGGTGAGGGCCAGGATATTGAGCAGCCCGGCAGCCACCAGGAATTTGGTGCCGTAGTCATGCACATGGCCTGGCACATCGGGTTGGTTGTATCCCAACCAGACGCTCAGAAAATAGAGCAGGCCCGAAGCGATATCCCCGATAAACCCGCCAGTGTTAATGATGGTGGTGAGCAGGTCGCCGCTCTGCGGCTGGAACATGGCGCCGCGCATCATCAGCCCGCAGGCAAACATCCCGGTGACCGCCACGAGTAGCAGCACCCCGCGGCCTGTCCGTTTGAGGAACAGGTGGCCTCCACCCGGAATGAGCCATCCCAAAGCAAGTACCGGCGCCCACTTATTCACGGGGGGAGGGGAGGGCTTCGCCTCTTTTTCAGTAGCCATTTGCTTTGAGTGTAGCAGTTGCGCGCTAACGCCAGACAACGTACGGCTGCAGAGCGGGTGGTTATAATCGGTATGTGCGAATAATCCCGGTCCTGCTGGTTCTGCTGTCTTGTGCCGCCTGTAACCGCGGCGGCCAGAGTAAAGACGCCGTGCGCCAAGGTGTGTTGGACTACCTGTCGGGCCGGCGCGATCTCAATATTTCCTCGATGGACGTGGAGGTCAGTGCCGTCCAGTTCAACGGCAATAAGGCCGATGCCACCGTCACATTCGCCCCTAAGGGAGTGAGCGGCGCGCAAGGGATGACCATGCGCTACCAGTTGGAACAACAGGGCAACAAGTGGGCGGTGGTCGGGCGGCAGGATTCGGGTCACTCCGGGTCGGTCCCGCCGGGCGCAGCGAATCCACACGGGGGTGGAGCGCTTCCGGAACCCGGAGGCAACCCGCATACAGGCGCGGGCGCGGGCGGTGGTTCGCGCCTCCCTTCGCCCGAGGATCTTCCGCCCATCGGCGGCAAGAAGTGAAACGAGTCGCTATTTTGGGCGGGGGCCCAGCCGGCGCATTTGCCGCCGAGCGGCTCGCCTCCGCGGGCCTACGCGTTGTGCTCTTTGACGAGAAGCTGGCGTGGGAAAAGCCGTGCGGTGGCGGCCTGACCTACAAGGCGTACAGCGAATATCCGTTCTTGCTCGATAACCCGACCCCCAAACGGATGGTTTCTGAGACCGTGCTCGCCGCGCCACACGCCGGCGCAGTCAGCCTCAAACTCGACGATCCCCTCCTGATTTATTCCCGTTTCGATCTCAACCGTCTCCTGCTCGAACGCGCCGAACGCGCCGGCGCTCAACTTGAAAAGACCCGCGTGCTCGAGATGAGCCGGCAGGGTTCGGGCTGGCGTGTGCGTACGAAGGCAGGCTGTGCCGACGCCGATTTCTGCATTGTAGCGACGGGCGCGCGCAATCCGCTCCGCGACGTAGGTACCCAGTTCGGCGTGGCCGATACCATGTCGGCGCTCGGCTACTACGTGCCGGGGGAGCAGGGGAAAATCGATATCCAGTTTCTGCCGCACCTGGAGGGCTACATCTGGATCTTCCCGCGCTGCGGCCACCTTTCGGTCGGGATCTGCGGCAAGGGCGAGCCGGCCAGTTCCCTGCGGCAGCGCCTCGAGCGCTTCATGACGGAGCGCGGAATTGCGTGGAAGCAAGGCTCGTTCTACAGCCACATGCTGCCCTCGCTGGACACGTCTTCGTGGCGCGAAAACCGCGTCACCGGCGAAGGATGGCTGGCGGTGGGGGACGCCGCGGGTCTGGTGGATCCGATTACCGGCGAAGGGCTCTATTATGCCATTCGTTCCGCCGATCTGGCCGTCCGCTCGCTGCTGGCCGAAGTCAGCGGCATCGCGGAAAAAATGAACCTCTATCGCCGTTTGCTGCGCCGCGATTTTGCGGCCGACCTCGAGTTCGGCTCGCGCCTGGCTCGTCGTGTATTTCTGGGCAGGTTCTTGTGGGCTTCGGTGCCGGCGCGCATGGTGCAGTTCACCCGCCGCAGCCCGCGCTTCTGCGCGATCATGCAGGATCTGTTTGCCGGCCGGCAGCCGTATCTCGACCTGCGCCGCCGCTTGTTGAAGAACCTAAACGGCAGCCTCTACGAGATGGCCATGAGCCTGGGCTTCCGCCGCCTGGTGCCGCGCAAAGCCGGCTGAAACACAGTGAAACATTCTGAATCCGAAGAACTCTTTCGCCGCGCGCAGGAACTGATTCCCGGAGGCGTCAATTCGCCGGTGCGTGCATACCGCAGCGTGGGGGGCAGTCCGCCGTTCATCGCGCGGGGAGAAGGCTCCCATATCTTCGATGTCGACGGCAACGAGTACATCGATTACGTTGGTTCATGGGGGCCCCTGCTGCTGGGCCACCGCCACCCAGCGATCCTGGCCGCCCTGGAGAAGGCGCTCACGATAGGCACCAGCTTTGGCGCTCCGACCGAACAGGAAGTGGAGTTGGCCGCCGCCATCTGCGACGCCGTGCCTTCCATCGAAATGGTGCGCCTGGTCAATTCGGGCACCGAAGCCACCATGTCCGCGATTCGCGTCGCGCGCGGTTTCACCGGGCGCGACCTCATCGTCAAATTCGAAGGCTGCTATCACGGCCACGTGGATTCGCTATTGGTGAAAGCTGGTTCGGGTGTCGCGACGCTGGGGATCGCCGACACGCAGGGAGTGCCGAAGAGCTTTTGCGACACAACCATAGCCCTGCCATTCAACTCGGTAGAAGCCGTGGAAGAGGCCTTTCGAGCGCACGGGCCGCGGATTGCCGGCATCATCGTCGAGCCCGTGGTGGGCAACATGGGTTGCGTGCCGCCACGCCCCGGGTACCTGGAAGCGTTGCGCAATGTCACCACCCAACACGGCGCGCTCCTCATCTTCGATGAGGTTATGACAGGATTCCGCGTGGCTTTCGGCGGTGCGCAGCAGCGCTTTGGCATTCAGCCCGACCTAACCACCCTCGGCAAGGTGATCGGCGGCGGCCTGCCGGTCGGCGCCTACGGAGGCCGCAAGGACATTATGAGCCGCGTCGCGCCGGCCGGTCCGATTTATCAGGCCGGGACCCTGTCCGGCAATCCGCTGGCGGTCGCTGCGGGGCTGGCCATGCTGCGACATCTCAAAGCGCACCCGGAGATTTACGACCAGCTTGAGAGACGCGCTGCGGAATTGTGCTGTGCCGCGCCTGCCGGCGTCACCGTGAACCGCGTCGGCTCGATGTTCACGCTCTTCTTTACCAGCCAACCGGTCACTGATTACGAGTCCGCCAAGCGCTCCGACACCGCGCGCTTCGGCCGCTTCTTCCGCGCCATGCTGGAACGTGGGATCTATCTGGCGCCGTCGCAGTTCGAAGCGGCATTTCTTTCCGCCGCGCACACCGAGGAAGACATCAGCGAGACCGTCGCCGCCGCCGCGGAGGCATTCCGCGTCGCAGCCGCGTAAGGGAAGCCTGGCCTGTGCCGGAGCGGGCAGTTGCAGTATACTGCTCGAAGCCGGGTTCTCCCATGAATCAGCCGCCCCGCCGGAGCTTCCTCAAAGCCGCAGCCAGTGTCACTGCGGGCACCTTACTGGGCGGTGGAACGCAATGGGGCCAGCCTGCCGGATTTCCCAAGATTCACAAGCCCTTTCTGATCAGTCCCGATTTGGCGCAGGACTGGAACCTCTTCAAGAGCCGCGGCGGCCCGACGTATGCCGGCGGCGCGGGCTGGAAGCGATACACCGATTTCCTGATTTTTAAGTTGCACGAGATGGGCGCCGTGGATTTCGACTTCGTGGAGATCCCATACGACCACTACATCGTTGACGACTGGCCCGACCGGCGAACGCACGTCTACGATTCGGGGAGGGCGGTCGAGAAACTCGTGAGCGACGGAACGCCCGTGCCGGTGGTGGCTTCTTACGGCATGACTTCGGGCTTCACTTCTCCCGAGGGTGTGACGGCTCCGATGCTGTATTGCGATGCCGGCAAGCCGCCGTCCCCCGAGGAAATGGCCGGCAAGATTCTGGTCTTTCAGACCGAGTCGTATCCGGATCCTCCCTACTCGAACGCCTTCCTCGACAACTACACGCTTACCGACTATGAATGGCGTTCTCCGGGAAAGTGGCCGCCGCTGTTCACTCCGCCGCCGTCCAGCGTGACCACTTCCTATCATTGCCGCTGGGTCTGGAGCCAGCTCAACCGCTGCGCCGCGGCCGCGATTCGCGGGCGCGCGACCGGCATGGTGGTGGTGTACGATCTTTCGCCCGGCGCGGCCTTCGGTCTGGCGCAGCGCAGCGTCTACACGCCTGATGGAAAGGCGGGACTCGGCGCGAAGTACGTCAACTGCCCCACGCTGACGCTGGACCGCGTCAACGGCGCGAAGGTGGTGGCCGACGCCCGAGCCGGTAAGCGCGCCACCTTGACCCTCACCGCCCGTTTTCAGCGCGACGCCGGCAAAGCGATCCTCGCCTATCTGCCCGGGCGCAACTACGGCACGCCGGAAGACGAGCAGGTCTTGCTGGCCACGCATACCGACGCCATGTCACTCATTGAAGAAAACGGCGGGCTCGGCATGCTTGGCATTTTGTCGTATTTCAATCGGATTCCCAAGGCGTCTCGCCTGCGCACGTTGGTCTTTTACTTCGATTGCCGCCACTTCATGCCCGGCGGTGAAGGCAGTTGGCCGCAATTCGATTACTACACCATTCACCCCGAACGCTTGAAACCGGTGGTGGCGACCATCGGCATCGAGCACATGGGTGGGCGGCAAACCGTCGAAATTGGCAACCGCTACGAGTATTCGAAGGAGCTGCCGGAAAACGGCGGCGTCATCACCAGCCTGATGGATGTACACAACAACAACATCTGGCTCGTCGAAGCGATCGCGCGGGCGGCCACCGACAATCACTGGCCGCGCGTCGACGTCAAGTCCGGCAATACTGGTCCAGGTGTCAATGGTGGTTTTCAGGGAACCGTGAAGAGTCCCATGAACAAGGGCCGCGCGTACAATCTCCCCGGCATCGGCCTGGCCGGAGACTGGCCCGGCGCCTGGACCCAAACCTACGCCCAGATCGACACAGAAGCCGGGATGCGCGGCTTCGACAGGGACTACTTCGTGCAGCAAGTCGCCGGCCTGTCACAGCTCGCGGGCGAGTTCATGCTCGTCAAGCCCGTGGTGATCGACCTCGGGTGGGGTATTCTCAAATCCGCCCTGGTGAAGGCGCCGGATTCGGCATTCATTGCGAGGGGCGACGCCACAGCGCACCGCGGGACGCTGGTCGATCAGTACGCCACCGCGTTCCGCCGCGTCGAAGCCGGCGCTCTGGCAGACGCCCATGCGATTCTCCAAACCCTGTCAGGCAATATTTCTGCATGGGTGGTCAGCGATCAGCAGCCGGCGCTCCAAGCATTGGTGGAAACGCAGCGCGCCAAGCTGGGTTGAGTAGAGCCCGCAAGGTATGATAAAGACCTTGGCGCCGATAGCGCCGCCGCGGAGGAAATCCACTCGCATGGCGAAGGCGAAAGAGTTCACGGTAGCGATCGAAGATAAACCCGGCGCGCTCGGACGGTGCTTTCTGGCGCTGGCGGAGCGTGGGGTCAACGTGCTGGCCTTTCAATCGTATGTGGAGGAAGGCGAGAGCTTGACCCGGTTCCTGGTGGACAATCCCGCCGCGGCGCAGGAGGTCCTCGGCAGCAGGCGGATGATCTTCGAGCAGACCGAGGTGGCTGTGGCTTCGCTGCCCCACCGTCCCGGCGAATTGGGTCGCGCGGCAACGCGGCTTGGCGAAAAGAAGATCAACATTGATTACTCATATTGCGGGTTAGAGCCCGGCTCATCGCGGCCGGTGGTAGTTTTTGGGGTCGATCATCTGAGCGAGGCCGCTGCAGTGCTGGATGAGTTGGTGAGGGAAGCAGGAGGGAATTGAAGATGATGAATCGACGCCACTTTCTGGGTACAGCGGCCGTCGCGGCCGCTTGTCGAGTTCCGTTGGCGACGGCTGCGGGTAAGTACGATCTGGTTGTCAAAGGGGGCCGGGTCATCGATCCGGCGAGCAAATTGGATGCGATCCGTGACGTTGCCATCGCGGATGGCAAAATCGCCGCCGTCAAGGCTAACATCGATGCTGCCGGCGCCGAAACGATCGATGCGAGCGGCAAGCTGGTGCTGCCCGGTTTAATTGACATTCACACCCATGTCGGGCGTGCGAAGGATTTGGCGCCGCAATGTCTCGGCGACGGCGTTACCGGGCTGATCGACGCGGGGTCGCAGGGGGCGAATCGCATTAGCGAAACCATCGCGGTCGCCAAGGCAGCGCCGCAGCCCTGTCGCGTCCTGATCAACATAGGACGCGAGGGAATTCTCCCGCAGGGCGACACCATGGACCTCAACCGCGCCGACGTCACCGCCGCCAAGGAAGCGATCGCCGGCAATCGCGATATGATCGCCGGTGTAAAGGCGCGGCTGTCGCGCGACGTTGCCGGCCCCAACGATTACGAAGTGCTGAAACGCGCCCAGGAAGTGGCATCAGCCTTCAATATTCCGGTAA
The DNA here is from genome assembly GCA_964438005.1 of uncultured Solibacteraceae bacterium. Classification (GTDB taxonomy): domain Bacteria; phylum Acidobacteriota; class Terriglobia; order Bryobacterales; family Bryobacteraceae; genus PSRJ01. The sequence goes on from CAYTJD010000182.1 coordinate 24,550, forward strand.
TGATTCACATGGGCCAGACCGTATCGCCGCTCTCGAAACTGTTCCCGATACTCAAGAAAGGCGACATCGTCACCCACATGTTTGCGCCGCCCCCGAACAGCATCATCGACGACAGCGGCCATATTCTGCCGGAAGTAGTGGCTGCCCGCAAGCGGGGTGTTCACTTCGACTTGGGCAACGGCCGCACCGGCCACCTGCGCTGGGACATGGCCGATAGCATCTTGAAGGCTGGATTCCTCCCAGACACGTTTTCGACGGACTGGACGCCGGAAGGCCGCGCGGCCGGCGTTATCGATTTCCCCAACGTCCTGTCGAAGTTCCTGATGCTGGGCATGCCGCTCGACCAGGTGATCGCATGCGCCACCGTTCATGCGGCTCATGCGTTTCCCGTGTTCCAGGGAAAAGGCACGCTCAAGCCCGGAGGGCCGGCTGACATCGCCGTCCTGGAGCTGCGCGAGGGAACCTTCGACTTCGACGACAATTACAGCAACAAACGCAACGGCCGCCAGCGGCTGTTTCCGGTTGCTACCGTGTTGGCGGGCAAGCGCGTAGCCCGGCGCGGTTAGTTGCCGGCCTCGACTTTCTCGGCGCTGTCGATGACGAGGATGTCCATCGGGATTTTCTCCGATTTCACCGTCAGGCCAAGCTGGTCGCGCAGTGCCGAGAGCAGGAACGCCGGGTCCGTCGGGCTGGGGCGGCTCTCATCGGGCGTCAGTTCCAATTCGAAATCGTATTCGCCGTCGAGGCCGGTCTGGTTCACAATCGGCCGGCCGAGTTGCCGCGCGAATGTGTCGCTCAACTGCGACAGCGAGAAGCGCGTGATGATGATGTGGTATGACGAAATCTTCTCACCCGCACTCATGCGCGGCGCAAACCGAACGGAATGCGTTTCCCCGTCTTTCGCCGGCGACAGTTTGGGTGCGGCTTTGCCCGCGGAGATGACGTACGCGGAAATACTCCGGCTCTCGTGATGGAGCTTCAGCCGAAACCGGTCGGCTAGCAGCATCTGTGCCATGAGTTTCATTTGCTCGTCGCTGGCCTCGCCTTCGGCTTTGGCAACGATGTCGTAACGGTCCGTCTCCAGCCAGGCCGGACCACCGGCGTGCTGAGACGGCTGAATTCCGTACGCCCATTCCAGCAGGAATTTCAGCGTTGTGGCGCTGGCGCGAAATCGCCCGCCCGGATAGGTGAACTGGACCAATCCCATGTGCTCGCCCGGAGGTTCGGGAGTGCCTGGCTTGCACGGAGTTATCGACGCGACTTCGAAGGCGGGAGTCTGGCCTGCCAGTGACGAAGCCAGGAGAGCGGCAACCGCGAAGATCCGTTTCATGTATTGAATCATAGACGGTTCGGCCCGCCGCTTGTGTTGAGAAACGCCAAGCTCTGTCAAGAATCGTCAAGCCGGCGACGGGAAGCCCGGCGCGCGCCGTACAATGGCGTTTTGTGCCCATGGAGCGCGTGCTGGTGGTGGACGACGATGCCGAGTTGTGCGGGCTGGTGACGCGCTACCTCGCCCACGAAGGTTTCGAGACGAACTGGGCGCCCAATGGGGCCTCGGGCGTGGAGCGTGCGCTGGCCGAAGAGTATTCACTCATCATGCTGGATGTGATGATGCCGGACACCGACGGGTTCGCCGTGCTCCGACAAATCCGGCAGCGGTCGCGCACGCCGGTCCTCATGCTGACTGCGCGCGGCGACACGCAGGACCGCATTCGCGGCCTCGAGATGGGCGCGGACGACTATTTGCCGAAGCCGTTCGATCCCGCCGAGTTGGTGGCGCGCATCCGAGCGATCTTGAGGCGCGTGGCGCCCCAACGTCCCGTAGCGGAGACGCTGGCCATCGCGGACATGGAACTCGACGAAGGCTCACGGACGGCTCTTCGTGGTGGTGCGCCGGTGGATCTCACGACGGTGGAATTCGATCTTCTGGCCGCCTTAATGCGCGCAGCAGGAAATACGGTCAGCCGCGAGGACCTCGTGCGCACAGTGTTAGGGCGCGAGTTCTCTCCGTTCGACCGGAGCATCGATACGCACGTGTGCAACCTGCGGCGGAAACTCGGGCCGCTGCAAAGTGGAGGCGAGCGAATCAAGGGCGTTCGCGGAGCCGGCTACCTATATACCGCGCCGGCCAAACCGGGGGCACGGTGAAACGGTTGTTCGCAACCATCTTTCTTTGGTTCTGGCTGCCGGTCCTGGGCTTCGCGCTGATCCTCGCCTTCGTCGTCATGCATGGGCAATTCAGCTTCCGATACTTAGCCCGCCTTTCCTTGCACGATTTCATGCTCTTCACGTTGATCGGCGTAGTCTTCTGTTTCGTCATGAGCCGGTATCTGACCGGGCCGCTGGCGAAGTTGGGGACGGCGGCGGCGCGGATCGCGGACGGGCGGCTCGACACCCGCGTGGACCCGTCGTTGCGGGGTAGGCGCGACGAGATTGCCGATCTCGCGCGAAACTTCGACCGCATGGCGGAACGGATCGAAGCTCTGGTTACCGGCCAGCGCCGGCTGCTCGGCGATGTCTCACACGAGCTGCGGTCGCCGCTTTCCCGCCTGATGGTGGCACTGAGCTTGGTGAAACAGGGACCTCCGGAAGAAGCCCAGGAGAACCTGGGACGGATCGGGCTCGAGGCGCGGCGGCTGGATGCGCTAATCGGTCAACTCCTGGCGCTCAGCAGAATTGATAGCGGCGTGGATCGCGGCGCGCCGGCCCCGTTTGATTTGACGAACCTGGTGCAGGAGGTCGCCAACGACGGCGATTTCGAAGCGCGCGCGCGGAACCGCCGCGTGGTACTCCAGCAAGCCGACGCATGTACCGTGAGCGGGTATGAAGAACTGCTGCGGAGCGCGGCGGAGAATGTGGTACGGAACGCGATACGGCATACCGCCGAAGAGACGGCTGTGGAGATCTCGCTGCAGGCCGCGAATTCCCGCGCGCTCCTGCGCGTGCGGGATCACGGTCCGGGCGTGCCGCCCAGCATGCTATCCGAGATCTTTCAGCCGTTCCGGCGGGTCGGCAACGGCAATCCCGAAGGTGCGGGGCTGGGGCTCGCCATCGCCGAAAGAGCGGTGACGCTCCATCATGGGAAGATTCAGGCGCGAAACGCGCCAAGCGGCGGCTTGATCATGGAACTTGATTTGCCGCTCGCGTGATAGACTCACACGCATGGACGAGAAGCAGCCGACCCGCCGGGAAGCCTTGCATAGATTGTCCGCAGCGCCCCTGGTTGCCGGGGCGCTGGCTGCCGAAACACCCGCATCCTCCATCTGTTTTCTGAGCACGGTCGAGATGGCGCGGCTGATCCACGCGAAGAAGCTGTCGGCGCGGGAAGCGCTGGCCGCGCACCTGAAGCAGATTGAGCGTGTGAATCCGAAGGTCAACGCGATCGTGACGCTGGTACCGGAGATGGCAGCGGAAGCCGCGGCGAAAGCCGATGAAAAGCAGGCGCACGGCGAAAAACTCTCCCGGCTGCACGGACTGCCAGTGGCACACAAAGACCTGGTGGAGACGCGCGGCATCCGCACTACCTATGGGTCTCCCTTGTATCGAGACTTCGTGCCAACGGAAGACGCTCTGATTGTGGAGCGGCTGGAGCGCGCCGGCGCGATCACCATCGGCAAGACCAACACGCCGGAGTTTGGAGCGGGGTCGCAGACATTCAACAAGGTTTTCGGAGCGACGCACAATCCCTACGACCTCACCAAGACGTGCGGCGGATCGTCGGGTGGCGCAGCGGTGGCTCTGGCTTGCGGGATGGTGCCGGTGGCGGACGGGTCGGATACCGGCGGCTCGCTGCGCAATCCCGCTGCGTTCTGCAACGTGGTGGGCTTTCGCCCATCGCCTGGACGCGTGCCGAATCCCAAAGCCGCCTTTGCGTGGTTCACGCTGAGCACTTCGGGATGCCTGGGACGTTCCGTGGCAGACCTTGCTTTGGCGCTCAGCGCGATTGCCGGGCCCGATTCGCGCGCACCGCTTTCCATCCAGGAGCCGGGCGACGTGTTCGCGCGTCCTCTGGAGCGCAGCTTCCAGGGTGCGCGAGTCGCATGGTTCAAAGACCTCGGCGGAGTGCCGTTCGACCAGCGCGTGCGCACCCTCGTCGACGGTCATCGCAAAACGTTTGAGGCCCTCGGGTGCGTGGTAGAGCAGGCGGAGCCGGATTTCGCGGCGGCCGAGGTCGCGTTTCGCGTGCTACGCGCCTGGAATTCCGCCCATACGTACGGCGCCCGGCTGCGCGAACACCCGGACGCCTTCAAAGACACACTGAAAGGGGAAATCGAAGAAGGGTTGCGGCTGAGCGGCGAGGACGTCGCGCGCGCGGAGACGGCGCATGGCGAGCTATGGCGCCGGTTTCAGGCGTTCTTGGAGAAGTACGAATACTTCGTTCTGCCCACGACTCAGCTGCCGGCATTCGACGTCAACACTCCGTATCCGACCGAAATCGCGGGCGTGCGGTTCGATAGCTACATTGACTGGATGAAATCGTGCTGGTACATCTCGGCCACGGGCAATCCGGCGGCGTCGGTGCCGGGCGGGTTCACATCGGAAGGTCTGCCGGTGGGTGTGCAGATTGTCGGCCGGTGGCAGCAGGATTTCGGGGTGCTGCAGCTGGCGCATGCATTCGAGCAGGCGACTGGATTCGGCAAGCGGCACCCGGCCGTTGCAACCGCCGCGTGAGTCTGGGAAGGAGACCAATGCCGATTCGATCTTTTGTTGTTCCCACATGCACAGGCAACCCGAGTCTGTCCGCGGAGGAGCGCGCTTGCGTGCTCGAGTTGCTGGAGGACTCGCAGCGGGATTTTTTCGAAGCGCTCGACGGACTCTCCGAAACACAATGGCGGTGGAAACCGGCGCCGGAACAATGGTCGGTCGGGGAAACGGCCGAGCATATCGTGCTCGCTGAAAGTCTGTTATTTGCCTCCGTCCGGAGGGCCGTAGCTTCTCCGCCAAACCCAGAGTGGGCGGAGCAGACGAAGGGCAAGACCGAGGTCGTAACTCGCGTGGTGCCTTCACGGACGGGCAAGGCGGCAGCGCCCGATCGAATCGTGCCGCGCGCGGGGCTGACTCCCGCGCAAGTGAAAGAAGGGTTTGCGGAGCAGCGAACGGACATGGTGCGGTTCGCTCGCGACACTCAGATCGCATTAAAAGAGCATACGCTGGCACATCCGTTCCCCATTTTCGGCATGCTGCACGCGTATCACTGGCTCCTCTACGTGCCGCTGCACACGATCCGGCACAATCAGCAGATCGCGGAAGTGAAGGCGGCGCGCGGTTATCCGGCAAAGTAAAGCGCTAGGGCTTCCCCGGCGAGAGCGCGATAGTTTGACCCGGCTGTGGTCCTGTACCGGAGAGGAAGGCGAGGACGGTCGGATTGATGCGATCGGCACAGGTCACGGGCGCTACATGGCCGGCGCCGTCGCAAATTGCCAAAATCGATTGCGGCGCAGCTGTATGCATCGATTGGCCGAGCGCGACTGGCGTGACGCGGTCCTGGCGGCCCCACACGATGAGCAGCGGCATCTTCAGCCCGGAGAATTTTGCATCGAGAACATCGTGGCCGGCGATCATCGAATCCCAGGCGCGGCGCACCACCCAGCCGTTCCGCCTCGTGGCCTCCAGGAAATCCTGCTTGACGAATTCTGGCAAACGCGTGGGCTCGCCGACTAAAGCCAGGAATTGATCGACTTGATCGCTGGTACCCGGAGTAAAGAGTTGGCCATCAAACGCCGGCTGAAAAAATAATCCGGCACTGTCGAATAGCAGAAGCTGCGAGATGCGGGTCGGTTGCTTCAAAGCCACCGTGGCCGCGATCCATCCGCCCATGGAAAAGCCGGCCAGTGCGGTGTCGTTCAGATGGTGAGCGTCCAAGAATGACGAGACGAACGCAGCCTGCTCCGGAATCGAATACGCTCGGCTGGGAGGTTTGTCGGATTGTCCGAAGCCGGGCAGATCCGGCGCGTAGATGTGATAGCCGGCACGGACCAAATCCGGGGCCAGGCGCGACCAGTCGCGCTGCGCCTCCGATGCGAGCCCGTGGACGAGCACGACGGGCCGCCCCGCGCCACCTTCGATGTAATGGATGCGGCTGCCTTCGAGCACGAGCGAACGGCTGTGAATGCCGGCGCGCGCCAATTGGAACTGCGTCAGCCGGTCCGCGACCCACAGCGGCGCGCGCCACACGATCAAGGTGACCGCGGCAACGGCGGTCAGGAGAGCAGCGAGTATCCATAGGCCGACCTGCAGGCGGCGCCAGCGTTTGTTTGCAGTGTTCAGCTCCATGGTGGGGGAATGCGCGAAACAGGATGAAGCATAGCACGAGTGCGCGGTGGGGCGCGTTCCACAGGACGCTGGCGGATGCTGCGATAAGATAGCGGCATGTCAGGCAACGAACGCACAGCCGCGCTCACGCGCCGCGATCTGGGAGCCGTCGTGGCCGGCGCATTGGCCATGCCGCAGGCGGTAGCACAGACACCGGGGAGCGCGACAGCTTCAGCCGGTCCTGTGCTCGAGATCGCCGATTGGAGCTACCGCTGGTACGGCGTCGAGCACGCCAAGTTGGCCCGCGGCACTGTGTGCAACGGCATGCAGATGTATGTCGAGCACTGGATTCCGGCCGAGGTGCGGCATCCGTATCCGGTGGTCTTGATTCATGGTGGCTACGGGCAGGGATCGGAGTGGATCAGTACGCCCGACGGCCGGCGCGGGTGGGCGACGCAACTGGTGGAGCAGGGGTTCAGAGTGTACGTCGTCGATCGCCCGGGGCAAGGGAGATGTCCGTATCATCCTTATGTGCACGGAACGTTCGATCGCGAAGCGCCGACTTTTGAGCGCGCGGCTGCCAGTCTGAAAGCGGGCGCCAATGACCCGGCTGTCGTTCAGTATGTCGCGGCGTTGGGCCAGCCGATGGCGAGCAATGCGCTTACGCAAGAAGTCTGGCGGACGCGCGGCGCTCTGCTGCTCGACGACATCGGCCCCTCGATTTTGATCACTCATGGCGACGGCGCGTTATTGGCGCAGCTCGTTGCGCAGGAACGGCCCAACCTGGTGAAAGGGATCGCGTCGGTGCAGCCAGCGGCTCAGCCGTCGGCCCAACCGGGTGTCATTCCCACCACGGCTATTGACAGCCGTGAGTCACTGGCGCCCATTCTTAGCTGGATCGGCGCCAACGTGGAGAAAGGCGCAACTCTCTCCGCTGGCATCGATGCCCATCCCAACAAGGAGTCCACGGCGCTGAAGCTGGCCGACCAGGGGGGCTTCTTCGTCGGCGTCCAACGCAAGACCATGCCGTACGGCACGATTGCGCTTGGCCAAATGTTCGTGCAGTACATGATTCCGGCCGAGAAACGCCATCCGTACCCCGTGGTGATGGTGCACGGAGGCGGCGGGCAAGGCACCCACATGATGGGCCTCGGCGGGCGTCCCGGTTGGGTGCACTACTTCGTGCAAGCCGGCTACGCCGTGTATTGGCTTGACCGCCCGAGCTACGGCCGCTCGCCGTATCATCCTGACGCGCTCGGCCCCAGCCATCTGCCCAACGTCCCGCCCATCGAAGGCCTGATTCAAAGCACTGGCGTATTCAACACCGCGCAGTGGCCGGGCCCCGGCGGAATGAATGATCCGTTCATGGACCAGTTCATGGCCTGTGAGGCGGGCAACGTCGCCGATGAAGCGTTTCACAGCGAGCTGGCGTGGCACGGCGGCGTGGAGTTGCTTGAACGCATCGGTCCGTCGATCCTCTTCACGCACGCGTTCGGCGGCTTTTTCGGCTGGGGCGTCGCCGACCGGCGTCCCGACCTGGTGAAGGCCATCCTGTGCATGGAGATCAACGGCAACCCTTTCACCGCGCAACTGCGCTGGGGCTTGACCGCGGCGCCGATCACGTACGATCCCCCTGTCACCGACCTGGCGCAATTCAAACTGGTGGACCACACGGAGCCGCCCGATTCACCGCGTCCGATCGTGCCCAGCTACAAGCTACAGGCGGAACCCGCGCACAAATGGAAAAACCTGCAGCAGATTCCCGTCGGTTGGCTGACGAGTGAATGGGGAGCTGGCGGATCTCCCGTCGCGCAGGTGGCCTTTCTTAAACAGGTCGGATGCCAGGTGGAAATGCTGCGTCTCCGCGATTACGGCATAACCGGCAACGGCAACCTGATGCTCATGGAAAAGAACAACCACGAGGTCTTCGCCGTCTTGCGCGACTGGCTGGATAAGAAAGTAGCGGACCACGGTTAGGCGCGCCCGGCGCTACAATCCGCTCATGACGCGATTCATCTTCTGTGCCGCGGTGTCGCTGTCGCTGTTGGCCGGCGCCGAGACCAATGACGAACTGAGAGAACAGGTCCGGCAGACGGAAATTTCATTTGCCAAAACCATGGCCGACCGCGATGCCGCCGCTTTCGCGACGCTTCTGTCCAAAGAGGCGATCTTCGTGTCCGGTGGGCGCGTGACGCATGGGGCCGTAGAAGTCGCAGCGCGCTGGAAGCAGTATTTCGACGGCCCGCAGGCGCCATTTTCATGGGCGCCGGAGCAGGTTCAGGTCCTGGAGTCGGGTTCCTTGGCCTTGACCTCGGGTCCTGTCCGGGACCCCTCCGGAAAGCGTATCGGCACTTTCAATTCCGTGTGGCGGCGGGAAGGCAAGGGCCGCTGGCGGATCGTCTTCGACAACGGCTGTCCTGTCTGCGACTGCGCTCAATAGCTGTCAGCGCTTGCCAATTTCCAGTTGCGCTGGTTTGGCCACCGCGCTCACGTCCGGATCGTAGTATTCGTACACGCGGGACTGAAACGTCCGTGCACGAATCGGGTATTTCGCCCGCAGCCTGTATTTCACGGTGACGGTCTCGCCCGGCGCGAACGAATCAAAGTACAGAATGGCCTGTGTGGCCGTCAGGCTGAACTTCTGCAGCCGGCCGCTCTTTAGTCCGGCGCTCTTTTCCTGGTAGCTCTGCAGGTCCTCGCTAAGGAGATCGAAGCCCGGCGGAATTCCGAGGTCGACCATCACCATGTTCGCCGCCTTCGTCAGGTTGTTCTTGACCCTAGCCGTCGCGGTGGCGATATCGTTTTGCGCCAGCCGCGCGCGATCGTAATCCACCGTAATCGAGAGCGGTTCATTAGTAGGCTTATCGCTCCAAGGCACGAAATACCGTCCCACCACCTGGTATGCCAGTCCGCCCTTGCCGGCGAAGCGAAGACCCACGGTGTTAGCGACTTTCGCGTCGATCCGCGGGAACACGAACTGGTGATACAGGTCGTTGTTGTCCGGCGTGAGAGCCAGAGTTTGTACGGTTCGCCCGTTGAGCGTAATCTCGACCGAGCCTTGCACGTCGGCCGAGCCTTTCTCGGTCGACAGCAGCAGCGCGCGCAGCGCCATGATCGTGGCCTGCGTGGTGCCCCAGGTACCCGACGCGTCTTTCTTCGAGGCGAGGTATCGCAGTGCCTTGGCTGCGACACCGGAGGCTTCGCCCGATTTCAGGAGCGCCTGCACGGCCAGCCCCGTGGTCTCCACGCTGGCGCTGGCGCCCGTGGCGTAGACGCCGGTTTCTTGCGAGGTCCACCACGCCTGCTCGTCTTTCTCGGTGCGCGCATCGAGCAGTCTCTCGATGGCGCGATGCGTGAACTCCCGATCTTTGCCGGAGTCGGCCGCGAAGTTCGCCGCCACTGCGAGCGTGTAGGCATCCATCCCAGCGCCATTTCCAAGCCGGTTGCTGACGAATTGCCGCGCCTTCTCGACCGCCGGTCCCTGGTAGCCCGTGTTACCGAGCGCCCAACCGATGTACGCCGTGATCCGCAGCAGGTCCGAGTTGTACCGGTTCGTGGCGCCTTCGTTGATGAAGGAGGCGTCCGGCTTCCAACTGCCATCCGCCTGCTGCTGCGCGGCCAGCCATTGTTGAGTGCGCCGGATGATGTTCGCGTCCACATCGTGGACTTTGGCCATGTCAGAGAATTCCATCAGTCCGTAGGATGTCAGGATCTTGTTGGCGGGCGCTTGTCCAAACCAGGAGAACCCGCCGCCCGGTACTTCAAACGTCAACAGGCGCTGGTACCCATTGGCGATGAAGCCCTCCGCTTTGGCGTGAATTTCCGGCGTAAGCTTGTTGGTGCGCTTCATGTAGTCGAGCGCCAGCACGTTGGGGTAGGTTGCCGAGGACGTCTGCTCGAAGCAGCCGAACGGCATGCGCAGCAGGCTGTCCATGCCTTCTACGAGTTGGCTGAGCGGCCCTGGATAAAGCCGCACCAGCACGGTGCTCGCGTCGGGAAGGGAAGCCGCCGGGAAATTCAAAGTGTGCTGAGCCGAGCTTTCGAGCCGGCCGTTGTAAACCTGGTTCTGCTCGCGGCCGTTGGGCACTATTTCGATTTCGCGCACGACGATATCCGCGCGGTTTGCTGGGCCGGCTAGGCGCGCGGAAAGTGTCAGTTTGAATTTGCCGATGCGCTTAGCCTCGAGGGTAAAGTCCGCACCGCCGACGCGGCCCGAATCGACCGCGAGGCTCTTATCCGGTATATCGTTGACCAGCGAAAACCAATCCGCCGGCTGCAATTTCAGGTCGATGTTGCCGCGGGCGCCGGAATAGTTGTAGGCGGCCACCGGGATCGAAACCCGGTCGCCCTGCGTCAGCGTCGCGGGCATGTCGAGGTCGACGAAGAAATCCTGAAAGACTTTCAGGCTCGAGGTGCCGCTCCCGAGCGCGCCGCGCGTGGTCGAGGCTGTCAGAGCCATCCGCCACGTCGTGATCGAATCGGCCAGGGGAATCGAAATGCTGGCGCGTCCGTTGCCGTCGGTGAGGATTTCCGGATTGATGTACAGCGCTTCCGGAAAATAGGAGCGGACGCGCGGCGCAGCGGCTTCCTGATCCTTCAAGACGATGGCGCTCGCGCTTGCCACGGCTTCGGCCTTCGGCGGAGGCGGGGAAGCCATCATGGCGAATCGCCTCATTGGCCGCGCCTCCAACCCCGGCATCCCGCCGATCACGCCGCCGAAAGCTGCCTGCTGTCCCATCTGTAACTGCAGCATGACCACGTTTCCTTCGACGCGCCCGCTCAAGGGGCCGTCGACGGTGACTGTTTCCGTCACGGCGCCTACCGGCAGTTTCGCAGTCACAACGGCGCGGTCGCGCGCGACCAGAGCTACCTTTCGGCTGAGACTTTGGAATCCGGGCGCCGTCACCTGCACGTCATAGATCCCCGGCGGCACGCCCGCGATGGTGAACTGCCCATCAGTGGCCGCGCGCGCGGTACGCGTTTTCCCGGTAGCGGCCTCACGCGCTGTGATCGAGGCTCCGGTAATCCCAGCCCCGGTCGCGTCTACAACGGAACCTGCGATCTCGGCGAAGCCGTTAAACGGCCCGCGGTCGTGTTCCATTGCGACGGCAAGCGTGCCTGGGATCGTATTGTCCGCCACCCGCCCTTCGCGAATCTGCGCGAACGCCTGCAGATCGTCGGGGGTGTTAAACCGCTTGTCCGGCCCGGCGCTACGAATAACGAGCATCTGCCTGTTCCACGAAGCCTGCTCGATTCGCATCGGCGTTGCCCAGGGATCGCGAACCTCCGCTTTCGTGAACTCGTGATTGCGCGCGTACCACTGGTTCAGGCCTTCCCGTGCTTCGTCGATGAAACGCGCTTGATAGCGCTGGACGAACTCCGCATATTTCGTTTGCGGCACGGTGCGCCCGACTTCAGTTTCAAATCGGTTCGACGTTACCATCTCGGTGGCGGAGAACAGCGCGCGCGCCGCCCGGTCGCGTTGCTCCACTCGCGCCCGTTCCACCGGCTCGACGATTTCCGGCATCTCGATCGAGTGAATCTCATACCGTGGCTTCATGGCCTCCTGCTCGAGATAAAAGAAGACCTTGGCGAAGCCCGGCTGTTTCTCCGCCAGGGCGAATACCGCTTCGTCCACTACCTGCACGCCCAGCGCCGCTTGCACTCCCTCGCCCCGCGCGTTGGTCACGCGGAATCCGATGCGCGCATCATCGCCCGGCTTATAAACGGGACGGTCGGCGCTAGCTTCGATTTTGAGTTCGTCCGGCGGCTGCACAAAAACCAGCCGGTGATCCGCGACTGGGCGCGCATCCCGCCCAAAGAGGAAGGCATCGATATCGAGCGCGCCCGCCAGTTGCGGCGTCGCTGTCAGGATGAGCTCCGCCTGTCCGTTGACGAAGTCGACGTCCCGGGTCATCACCGTCTGTCCGTCTTTAACCACATCCAGGTACGCCGATCCGCCCGGCTTCGTGGAAAACAGATGCAGGCGGATGCGATCGCCAGCCTGGTATACGGCGCGCTCGGTGCGCAGCAGGATCTGATCCGTGCCGGCCCGCGAGTCCAGGGGCACGGCCGCTGACGTTCGATTTCCCTGCGAATCACTGGCATCGATGTGCAGCGATTCCGCCCCGGCGCCCGATTTCAGCCGGATGACGGCTACGCCGCCCGCATCCGTAGTGACGGCCTGGTCGGGATTGCCGGCCGACTGAATTCGTAGCTGCGCCGCGGCCGGCGCTCCGTCCGCGTAGGACGCCAGGACAAACACCTGGTTCTCGAGATTCGGGATCAGCTTGCCGCCCTCCGGGACGGCCGTCAGGATCAACGCCGATTCGCTCACCGTGATCGGCGTTTCCTTCGTCTCCGAGTGATTGGCCGAATCCTTGACCGTAGCCTCGATCAATACGCGCGCCGCGCTTTGGCTCAGCGGCCGTCCCGCGAAGTACTCCGGCAGCCGCAGGTCAAAATGATAAGCGCCATCGGCATCGGTCTTGCCCTCCACCGAGCCGACTTGGTTCACCGACACATCCATTGTGGAGGCCTTTACCGTAACGGCGCCGTCCACCGGCTTGCCGAAAAAGTAGTTCGCGCGTACTGTGCCGGTCACGTGCTCGCCGGGCCGGTAGCCGTGCCTTTCTTTGGCGCCGGCGCCACCAAATTCGACCGCCACTTTGAACTTCGGCAGCACATACCGCTCGACATTCAGCGCAATCTCGGCGTTGTTCCGGGTACCCGCGACACGGTCGTCCATGACCGCCCGCAGATGATACGTGCCGAGGTTGACCTCCTCCGCCAGCGCGAACTCCGCCGATGCAATACCGAATGAATCGGTCTGGGTGGCTTTCTTGAAAACTTTGTTGCCCCGCGAATCTTCCACCTCGAAGGTCAGCTTGCGCGCACCGGCGGCTGCGTGATCCGCGCGGTTGAGGGCCAGCGCTCTTACATGAATCGTCTGCCCGGGCTGATAGATCGGCTTTTCGGTGGTGAGCAGGATACCGACTTTGTCTTCCAGCCGCACCTGCTGGGTGAACTCGGTAGATCCGATGGGTGTCTCGGCGACATAGCGGAGGCGGTAGCGTCCGGTGACGTTTGGTGGGAACCGGAACTGCGCTTCCGTGGTGCCCCGCCCGTTCAGCGGTCCGGTAAAAAGGTCGCGAGCCTTCCCGTCCTGAGAAACGAGCGCAATGCGCAGCGTACTTCTGCCGGCGACGGGCTCGTTTTTCGAATCGGTCACTACGGCCCGGACCGCCGCGGGGCCTCCGCTCAAATACGACTGCTGGCTGAAAATGCGCAGCACCGGCATGCGCAGAATCTCGGAAATGGATTCGGTGCCCTCTGCCGCGAGGTCCTTGCCGCCGTCGGGCGTGAACCGGTAGTGTACACGGTTCCAGACCAGTTCCTCAATAGGAGGCGCTTTTGAGAGTGCCACATCGGCGCGCCATGATCCGTCCACGTGCCGCTCGGAGTGGCCCAGAACCTGATTCTCAGGATCGAGCACTTCCACGGTGAGATCCCCGGAACCTCCCCGATCCGTGGGGATGGCAACATGGAGCGTGCCCGCGACGTACGTAGCCTGGACGCGATCGCCCTCCGTTTTCACCGCTTGAAACGCGCTCACGATCGCCACCGAGGCGATAGATAATATTGCCGCCACCGGCAGCAGCCAGGACCTGCTCGTCACCAGGCACCTCCCGCCAGACGGCCTGCTACCCGAACCTGGTCAATTGGACGCCGCGAGGCTGTGCCGAGTTCCGGTTGCGCTTTGGGCCGTGCTGATACAGGAATGCCGCTGCCGCCGGTATCCTTTCACCAAAAACGCCGATTGTTTACATCGGCCGCCAGGTCATTTCCACGCGCACGGGCATCTCGTTCTTGACGGGAATGGCGAGCAAGGATGGCGGGTCGATCTTGAAATCTGTCAGTGTCGCGGGAATGGTGCCGGAAATCTTTGTGGTGTTTCCCTGGGTCGTATGCTGGAAGGCAACCTGCTTGTAGTGCGCCGTCTGGCCGGCAAATTCGATTTCGAGATCGGCGTAAATCGTCGGCGACGACGCGGCGTCCTCGGGTAGCCGCACACGCACGGTTACCAAAGGGAACTGGGCGCCGCGCGCGACTTGCAGCATGTGCAAATCCCGGTTGCTGTCTCCCGAATCGAAGGACTTCACAGGCGCTGCGATCAGAAAATCGCATTGTCCCGCATGGCACGAGCCTTTGCCGCGAGCTGCGTGGCTGACGCCGTCGACCTGGTGTAGTGGATGCGAGATGTGGTAGCTGAGCGTTGATTGCTCTAGTGCCCATTGGCCCTCGGCCGAGGCGAGGCTCGGGATCATCCACACGGCCGCCAGTATGAGTCGGTTCATGTCGTTGGTTAGAACTTGACGGACACCGACAGGATGGCCAGTCCGTACGCAACGGCGGTGGTCGCCGCGACTGCCCCATGCGCAGACGCGATGCCGTGGATGCGCTCTCCCTTGCTGCGTTGTTCGAAGGCCAGCGCGCCCAGCGCCGGCGTCAGAATCATTCCTGGACCGTGAATCCAAGCCAGAAGCCTGTGGAGCCGGATCGGCCCGCGCGTCGGGGTTCCCGGCACCTTCGGCGCGAATACAGAAAAGTATGCCGTGGTGAAGTACATTCCCGCGGTGACGCTGCCGAGTGTAGCGTGCAGGTCGCGTCCCGAGGCGGTTCCGTGGCGCCCTGCCGCGCCGTTCGCCGTGAGGACCGTGGCCAGAAGCGGCGCCGCAGTAATCAGCCCCAGCCGCTGGTGGATCTTTAGCATGTGGGACCGCTTGTCGAGCCGCGCTTGATCCTGTGCACTGCCCTGGGTCTGATCCGGGCTGAAACCGAGGTCTTTCAACGACGGCGCCCCAGCCGCGGCCAGCGAGACATCCAATTTCCGTGAAGATGCCGTCATCGTCACGTTCTCCGTCTGCTCGTTGAACCCTTCTGCCGTCGCCGAAATCGTATATTCTCCCGGTGTCAGGTTCGAAATGGTGTACAGCCCCGCGCTATCGGTTTGCGCTTCCGCCGTCTGACCAGTCGCGTTGTTCTTTGCCGTGACCTTGGCGTTGGCTACGGCTGTGCCCGAAGCCGTGACGGTTCCGGAAAGCACGGCGCCGGCGGCCTGCGCGCGCAGCGGCGCCGCACCCCATGCCCATAGCGTAAAAATTCCCGTTGCGAAAATCGCCATCCGGGTTCTTCCGTTCGTGTAAAGTTCCATTCTCTGCGGTTCAAAGACACTGAGACGCCCCGGGTTTTCGCGGCGTTGCCGATTTGCGACTGGCCCTTCGGAGCTATTTCTTGTCGGGAAGCGCGAACACGTACAGCGCGTTTCCATACGCAGGGTAATGCACGTCGGGCGCCAGCACGCTCGGCACCATGCGCGGGCTGCCTCCGCCTAAGCCGCTCGAGACGGCAATGTATTGCTTGCCGGCGACACTAAACGTCAACGGGAAACCCTGCACCGAAGTTCCCAGCCTGGTCTGCCAGAGCTCTTTGCCGGTCTTCACGTCGACCGCGCGGAAAATGCGGTTCATGTCGCCGACGAATGCGATGCCCCCGGCCGTCGAAAGAATGGCCGTCATGAACGGCGCCCGCTGTTCGATCTTCCAGTTCTCTTTTAGGGTGCGGACATCGTAAGAAGCGAACTTGCCCACGTTCCCGTTCGAGCCTGGAGATTCGTAGAACCGCCGCGCGGCACCGCCCGCGCTCCCACCGCCTTCGGTCAGTTCCACCTTCTGCGCGTTCATCTCCTGGCAGCTCTCGGCCACCGGAATCAGAATCTGGTTGGTGGGCTGGTGATAGCTCATGGCGTGCCAGTTGTGTCCGCCCTCCGAGGTCGGGCAGCTTTGCACCCACTCGCCGACCTGGTTCTCGACAATGTCGTTGCGGTAATGCGGTGTGCCGTTCTGCGGATCATAGGAATCGTAAATATTCTGGAACACCGTCTCCTTATGGCCGAGATACTTCCCGGAGCGGCGGTCCAGCTTCCACAGCACGCCGGCCTTGCCGGCGCTGAATACCAGCTTCTGCCCATTGTCGTCCACCAGCACGCGCTCGAAAACTTCATCCAGATCGAGCGATTCCCCCGGCGCGTGATCGTAATACCACGCAAGCTTGCCGCTGTCCACGTCGAGCGCCACGGTCGAATTGGCGTACAGCGTTTCGCCGTTGCCCGACTGCCGGCTGGCGCGCATCCACGGTTTCGATTGCGCCACGCCCCAATAGGTCAGATTCAGATCCGGATCGAAGCTCCCTGTGATCCACGTGTCGCCGCCGGCGCGGAAGAGGCTCGGCAGCTTACCCCAACTGTCGCCGCCTGGCTCTCCTTCTTTGGCGATGGTGTGAAACTTCCAGAGCAACTTCCCGTCCTTGGCGTCGTAGGCGCTGATGAAGCACTTTTCGTCGCGATACTGAGAGCACAGGTTTCCGCCCAGACCCTGGATCACTTTGCCCTTGGCAATGAGCGGGCCGCTGCTGGTGCTGTAGTTCCCGTTAGTGCGGTCGCCAATCACCGTGTCCCAGACGTTCTTGCCCGTGCGCGCGTCGAGCGCGAAAATATGGGCTTGGCCTGTGGTCACATACACTTTATCGTCGTAGATCGCGAGTCCGCGCTGCGAGTTGCCCTGAGCCGTGTCGCCGATGCGGTTTTCCCAAATCAGTTCGCCGGTCCGCGCGTCAAGCGCTTGCACGATGTTGCCCGGGTTGTTGATGAACAGGATCCCGTTGTGCACCAGGGGCGCCACCTGGTTGGTGCCCTCGTTCATCGCCCATACCCACTGCAGCTGCAGGTCTTTCACGTTCTGTGTGTTGATCTGGTTCAGCGTGCTGTAATTGTTGGCGCGATAATCGTGGCGGATCATGATCCAGTCGCTCGGATCGGGATTGCGCAGCATCGCGTCGCTCACGTTCGTATAATTCTTGACCTCGCCGGGAACCGTGAGGCCGCGCGGCGTTGGCGGTGTCGGCGCTTCCGCGCGCCCGCCCAGCGGCTGGTTGCCGTTGGCTCCTCCGCGCCCGGCCCGTCCGCCGCGCCCCGCTTGTGCAACCTGCCGCTGGCCGGTCGCGACCGAGCGGATCACGGTGCTGTTTCCCGCCGCCAGCGGCGTCTCTCCGGCACGCGCGCCGTTGTAGTCCAGAATGTATGCTGCGATGTTCACGTACGTGGTGTCACCGAGCCCGCCCGGCCGATCCGGCGGCATGGCCCCTTGCATGAAACCGAGCAGATCATTGACCGTGCGTCCGCCCCAGCTACTCATAAAGAGGTTGCCCGCCAGTGCTGAGGCACTGTTGAGGCCCGCCAGATCGGCTCCATGGCACCCCGCGCAGCTCGCCTGGTAGGCCGTGCGGCCCGCCGCCGCTTGCGCCGCGGTGTAGGGACCCGCCGCCGTCTGTTGCCCCGTCAGCACCACGACACCGCCAGCGGCAACCAAGGCCGCAGCCGCTAAAAAATATCGCTTGGAACCGAACATGGTTCGCGCCTCCTACTTGGTCAGCCAGCCCCAGATCACTCCGTCCGGAGCCTTTTCGCTGTGGATCTCGATGTACAGCCCGCCCTTGTGAAAATCTTCGATCTGTTGCGGCGTCAGGGTAAACGATCCGCTGAGCGGCCCGCTGGTCGCCTTGGCTACCGTCACGTCGCCGATCACCGGCCCGCGTACGCCCGCCGCCACCGCGCTGTGCAATTGCGCCATCGTCGCCGGCGACAGCAGCCCTTCGAACGAGCCGGTGATCGAAAGCTTGCTTCCGCTCAGTGTGCCCGTGGCACTTCCGACTCCTGCCAGGCTCGGCCGCGTGCGCGCATCGGCCGGCACCGCGGTGAGCCGCGCCTTATAAGTTTCCGTGCCCTGCGCCTGCGCCAATATCGCGAACACTGTTGCCGCGAAGTAAACCCTTCGTATCATCTCTGAGCCCCTCAAACCTCTCGATTCTACCTTTTTTTGAGGCGAGCAGGCTTCTTACGCGGTGTTCCCGAGTTCTTCTGGACCCGGAGGTTCCAGGCAGCGCGCAGCGCGCCGGCGAGCAGATCCTCACTGGCCTTCTTCAGCACGACATGCGTCGCGCCGTTGAGTCCCCAGCCGCCTGCCACCGGTACAAAGATCTCGGGCGCTTCGGCCACGAACTGCGCTTGCACCTGCGGTGTCAGCATCAGGTTGCCGTAACCCTGCTTCTGATGAGCCAGTGTGGCGAAGATGCGCCCTCCCACGCGGAAGTCGGGCGAACCCATGTGTGACCCTTCCTCGGCTCCCTCCAGGCTGAGGGCGATTCTCCGAAAATTCGCGATGGTCACGAGATCCAGTTTACGGCAGAAGCACCATCGGCGCGCGCCAAAACGCAAACTTCTGCGCGCTGGGGTCGAGCACGCTCACCTGGCACGTGTACCGGCCCGGCTGCAGCTTTGCCAGCGGCACGCTGAACCGCAGCGGCAGCGCCTTGGTCTTCGGGTTCAGACCGTCGGCAACCTGCAGCGGCTCGGTCTCGAACGCCTTCACTTTGCCGCGATAGAAGCTGAGAGTCGCCACTACGGGCTGCGCGCTCTCTGCCGAGGGCTCGTACGCTTCCAGGTAAACGTACATGTTCTGGTCCTTGCGGAACACTCGCGTCACGCTCGGGATCAACTTCTGCCCGTCTTGCACCAGTGGATGCTGGGCCAACAGCTTCTTGTCGCGCTCCGCCGTGGCAATTGCGTTCTCGATTCGTTCCCGCTGGTTTCCCAGCACCACCGAGCTGATGGGCAGATACTTCTGCTCGCCGGTCAAATCAGGCACCACCAGCTTGCTTTCGAACGTCCCCATCTTGCCCGTCTCGTTCTCGCGCGCCAGGAACTTCACCGTGTAGTTGCCGGGAGCGAGCGTAAATGCGGTGTCGTATTGGAGAGTCGTCTTGGCCAATTGTTGCGCGGTTTCGCCCTTGAACTTGACCTCGATGTTGTCGCGCACATTGCCCACCAGCGTACCCTTGGCGTCTTTGACCTGGCCGATGAAATCGAGCCGCGTGCTCTCCGCGCCTCCGTGCCGCGCCAGTTCGATCTCCGATCCTGGAATCTTCACGGCCAGCGGTACGAAATAGCGGTCGCGCGCCAGACGAAAGTAGTCCAGCTCCAGCGCCAGGCTCATATCGGTTACCGGATCACCCAGCATCAGAGCTTCGGCGAGTTGCCGCTCTTTATCCGAATCCGAGAATTTGTTGAACTGCTTGCCGGCGAAATATCCCTGGCGGTAATCGAGTTTGGCAATCTTTGCCGCCGTCGTTTTCTCATTCACCGAAATCTTGATGCGGCGGAATCGGCCGTCCTGCGCTTCGTTGGTTGAGTAGTAGCCAATGATGTAATAGCTGGCAATATCTTTCTGCGCTTGCACCACGCCCAGCGAAAGATCGTTCTCGTCCAGTAGGGCCTTGCCCCCGGTATCGGCTGCCAGCGTGTACAGCGTCTCCTGCTGCCCCTGAAACTTCGATTGCGCCGTCCGCGCCGAACTGCCTGAGTACATACCCTGGCCACCCGGCGACCCTTTCGTTGCGTCGCCCAGCGGCGCAGTCGCTACCAACCCGCGCGCGTCGATCGGATAAAACGACACGTTCGCCCGGATCGCCGCGTTGATCGTCGCCTGCAGTTGCGCCTGGTTGTCCACACCGTTGCGCGTCATCCCGCTCGCGAAGTAGACCAAAGCTTTTTTCTCGTTCAGCGACCCCAGCATACGCACCGCGGTTTCCAGCGCCGAAAGCTGGCGGTCGGTATTGAAGATCGCGAACTCGGTGTCGTCCTGCTGGAAGGCCGCGCCGGTGTCGGCCGTACTGTCATCGTTGTCCAGAGCTTCGAAACCCTGTCCTTCGCCGATGATCAGCCCCTTGATGTCTTTCTCCAGTTTGTCGCGGTCGTCGGTAAAGTCTTCCACCACCTTGACGTCGCTCGAAAACGTCATGATGGCCATCAGGTCCGAACGCGTCATCTGCGTTCGCAGATATTTCAACGCCGCATTTTGAGCCCTGATTTGGTCCTGGATTGGCATTGAGGTCAGATCGAAGAACATCACCATCAGCCGCCGGTCGCGGTATTTGATGTCGCCTGGTTTTTCCGGAGCGATCTGGATGGCGGTCACCGGCTTGACCGGAGGCGCGGCCGGTGCCGCCGGCTCTACCGAGGGCTTGGGAGCGCTTTCCGGCGCAGGAGCTGCCTCTTGCTCCAGTGTCTGAAATTCAAAAATGCTGATCTTCTGCGCCTTGCCGTCTTCGGTAATTGCAAAATCCGAGGCCTTCAAACCGGTTACCGGGTTGCCGTCTTTCCCCTTCACGATGACGTCTTCTACCACTAGCTGCGCCGTCGCGCCAAACCGCGCGGTCCCGCGTGTCGCCTGCTCCACCTGTTGCGCTCGAACCGGCGGTGTCATCAGCCAGGCCAACAAGATTGCGGTGAGCGCTCGCATCGTCTTAGAACCGGAATCGTAAAGTGGCCTGCATGGTGCGCATCTGCCCGGCGGCGGTCGGTAAGCCGAATTGCGCGTTTCCAAAAACCGTGTTCCACGAGGTAAAGCTGACGTGGTTCAGAACATTGGTCGAATCGAACCGCAGGTCGATGCTCTTCCGGTCGCTGAGCCGGAACACCCGTCCTGCCGAGGCGTTCAGACTGAACTGCATCGGTCCCGTGATCATGTTGCGCCCCGCATCGCCCCAGGTGCCAGGGGCCGGAGCCGCAAAAGCCAGCGGGTTGAAGCCATATCCCTGCGCCGTGGGGTCCAGCGATCCGCCGGCGTAATTAGCCCGCACGGTTCCGCTGATTCCGGTGCCGGCCGCGACCCGGTTCTGCACCACCGGGGTCAAGGGCAGCCCGCTGCCGAGTGTGATCGCCGAGCTGAATGTCCAGTCTTTCGCCAGCGCGCCCTTCCAGCCGCTCAGCAGGCCGCCGCCGCGCACGCCTTGGCCTGTGCTCCACTGCATGTTCATGTTTAGGGTGTGTGTCCGGTTAAAACTGGAAAGCGACCGCTCTGCGGTCAAATCCTGCCAGTTCTGCGCGTAGCTTGCCAGTGCCGCGCCCCGGCCGCCAATGCCGGTCGCGTCGTCGATTGCTTTGGAGAACGTGTATACCAGGTTGCCCGCCAGCCCGCTGCGGAACCGCCGCTGCAGTTGGGCGCTCACCGCGTTGTAATTCGAGTTGCCTCCCGACGTCTCATACACGTAGCCCGACGGGTACAGGCTTGTCGCGCTTCCCGCCGGAAAGGTATTGGGAAGAAACTCCTGCATCTGGTGCGTGCCTTTGTTTCCGTTATACGTGATCGTGGCCACCAGCGAGGCCGGCAGGTTGTGCTGAATCGCCAGTTGCCAGTAGTGCAAGTAGCCGATCTGAAAGTTCGGATCGAGCGCAAAGGTCTGCGGCGTCACACCGATCGCCTGAGTCAGGAACGCATTCGCCAGGGTGAACGGACTGGTCAGCGAATTCGATTGCGTCACACTGTGTGACAACGGCGCCTGCTGCGCCATCTGCTGCGCTAGGGCCTGGTACACCGAGGTGTTGTAATAGAGGCCGTAACCCGCTCGCACCACCGTCGAGTCTTTGGCGAACGGCCGCCACGCCAATCCGATGCGCGGCTGAAATTCGTGATAGTTGGGCCGCGCGAGCGTGTTCGGGTATCCTACCGCGCCCGGTGGCGTGCATCCCTTCTGGACATCCGTACACACAGGAATGTCTGTCGTGAAGTTCGGGCCCACGCCCAGGTTCACCAGCCGGTTGTACAGCTCCGTCACCGGCGCCTGGAAATCCCAGCGCAGCCCGGCGTTGATCGACAGCCGCGAGCTCAGCCGCCAATCGTCGTTCACGAATGAGTCGATCCACGACGTACGAAAGTATTTATCCGCATTGCCGTACGCGATCGAACTGGTGAACGGTAAACCCATCGCGAAATCCGAGAAATCCGAACCCGTAAACGTCCCATTGAACAGGAAATTGCCGCGCGGGTTCTGTTGCGAGAACTGGTTGAAGTCCAGCCTCCGGACATCCGCTCCGAACGTCACGTTGTGCGAGCCGCGGACCCACAACAGACTCTCGCCAACCTGATTCGTCGTATTGTGATTGCGCGCCAGGTTGCCGTCCTGCAGCGTCGCAATCCCGCTCGAAAAGTTCACGCTCGGCGGCCCGAAAAACGCCGGAGCCTGATCGTTGCCCTGTATGCCTGCCGCGCCCGACACATTGTTGCTCGTATACGCGAAGAACGGCGTCGCGTTGGTCGCCTGCCGGCTGAAGTTGTAGCGCAGATTGCTGATCAGCCGCGTCGTGAAGTGATACGTGTACTGCAGGTTCGAGTTGTATCCGGTTATCGCCGTGGTATCGATGAAGCCGAAAATATTCGGAGTGGTTGTGTCGCCGCTCTGCCAGGCGAAATTTCCCGATACCTGGTTCTTCGCGTTAATGGTGTGGCTGAGCCGCGCGTTGACGTTGTTCTGGTTCGAGATGCCGACCAACGGCGTCTGATAGTTGTACCGCGTATTGCCGGCGAAGTTCGGCAGCGGATAAAAACTCAGCAGAGCCTGTGCCTGCGGGTTCAGAACCGTGGCCCGTTGATCCGCGGTCGGCACCAGCGCCGACGCTGTGTTCGCGTTGCGTCCTCGTGTTAGCTGATAGTTGATCGTGAAAAAGGTATTCTGCCCGCTCACCAGATGCGGGATTTTGAGCGGCCCGCCGAACATCCCCGTTGTGCGGAACCGCGCATACGCCGCTTTTGGGGTGTCCTGACCTGTCAACGAATACGGACGCGCATCCAACGCCGAATTATCCAGGATCAGCGCCACGTTCCCGTTGTACTGCTGCCGCCGGTTCCGGCGCGCGTTGCCAAATGCGTTGACGTTCCTCGGACCGCGTCCACCCCGGCCAAAGCCGCCCCTGCCGCCGCCGAATCCGCCTCCGCCGAAACCACCGCCGCGCCCACCCGGTCCGCCCCCGCGTCCGCCTGCCGCTCCCGGTCCCGGGAGTGCGCCGGGCACACCTGCGCCGTCCGGCGCCGCAATGTTGGCTTGCGGCCCAAATCCACCGGGTCCCCCGGGCCCAAAGCCGTTGTCAAAGCCGCGTCCGAATCCGAACCAGTCGTTCTGCTGCGGCAGAGCCAACCCGCTGCTCACGCTGCCGTTTACCACCAGTGCATCCGAAGCGCTCTGATTTAGATCGGCGAACTCATTTCCCGCGCCTCCGTTCGCCAGATTATCGGCCGGTAGGTTGGAGCCATCGGTCGCTGCGTTCACATTCGCCTGCTGAAATCCATTCTGTGCCAACGCCTGCCGCAGCGAAGCCGGCCCTCGCGCGCCGCCTCGACTCTCTGCGCCGGGAGCCCGTGGCGATCCGCCCTCGGGAGGTTGCGACGCCCGCCTCGGTCCCGCCGCCGCGGCCGCTGCCGGCGTCGGCGCCTCGCGTTTCGCGGCGCTCAATGGCGCCACCTGTAACTGCCAATCCGGGCTCGGCGCCTCCGGCGCGACACCCACCTCTCGCGAGAGCGCGACAAACCCGAACATCTCCACTCGGATACTCCAGACTCCGTCCGGCAGATTTGCGAACTCGTAGCGCCCCTGATCGTCCGTCGTCGTAACCAGTTTTTGGCCGTTTTGGACTGCCGTAACGGTCGCGCCCGGCACCGGCAAGCCGCCCGATTGCACCGTGCCGTGATGCTCCGAGGCCCACACTCCTGCTGCCAGCAGGCAAACCGTGAGACTGCGAACCAGACGCTGAAAAATTCCGAGCATGAGGCCGATACCGATTAGGCGGGTGTCAGTCATCGAACGTTACTATCGGTATGACGATCCGGCAGAGAAAATGGTTGTGAAAAATTCCCGCAACTTTTTGGAACTTAAGGGGAAAACTGTTTCCGGACGCACCGCCATCCACCTTCGGCAACTTGCTGTTTCCGGTCGTGCCCCCGACAATCAAAGCCGTAGACCCGTGACTCCACACTTGGCCTATCTCTCGCAGGGGAAGCTGCATTGGCGAAGCAATGGCTCGTCGAGGGAATGGGAGAGCGGCTTCGGCCGTTCCCTTCGGGACCGCGCGGCGCAGATCCATAATCGCCACGCCTGGAAAATGCAAGGTACCGGCGCGCAGTTCATGCGCGGCATGTTGTGGTCGGGCATGGAGCACGATCCGGCCGCCTTTCGCATCGCCATGACCAGCGTCACGCGCGGCCGTGCTCCCGGCGAACTGCTCTATTCTCTCGAGACCGACGAAATCAGCGGCGTCTTTGCTCTCGACTCCGCGGGCTCGGAACAGCGCCTGTTCCATACCGCCGATTTCCGCATTCGCCACCTCGCGATGCACCCCGACGGCGATGCCATTGCCGCCACCATCTGCCACACCGACTTCACCGCGAATCTCGCGTTGCTGAACGCCGACGGTACCGATTTGCGCGAAGTCTCCGAAGGCGATTCGATCGACCTCGCCCCGCGCTGGGTGCCGGGCGCGCCACGCCGCCTCGTGTTTCAGAGCGCCGGCCTCGGCCGCGATGCCGGCGGCCGCTTGTCGGGAACCAGTCCTTTTGCCGTCCAGCAGCTCGATTTGGAATCCGGCGAAATTGTATCTCTCGCCCAAGATCCCGAAGCCGATCTGCTGGGTCCGCAGCAGACTGCGGACGGGGCTTTATACTACATTCGCCGCCCCCGTCCAAGCCACCGAACGACGGTGGATCCCTTCGGCATCGTTAAAGACACGGTACTGTTCCCCTTCCGCCTTTCGTTCGCGATTTTCCAGTTCTTTAATTTCTTCTCGATGCGGTACAGCGGCCGTCCGCTCGCCACGTCCCGAGGCGCCGCGCAGCGCCGGCCCGATCTGCGCCACATGATGGTCTGGGGAAACATGATCGATGCCGATCGCGCCGCCCGCGAGAATCGCGACGGCGATCCCGACGCCCCCGCGCTGGTCCCCTCGAGCTGGCAGTTAGTCCGGCAGTCTTCCGGCGGCAAGCAGATACTGGCGAAAGGGGTCCTGTCGTTCGACGTTGCTCCGGACGGCTCAATCCTTTACTCAAACGGCAGCGCCGTGCACCGTCTCGACGCCGGAGCCACGCGTCCCGAGCGGCTGCTGGTGGGTTCGATGATCGAGCAGATCGCAGTGGTGTAGCCCGGTCGCATACGGCTCTTGACTGGCCGCTGGTGAGACGCTGGTTACCTCCGACTACGTATTGATCGAACTTGGACCTGATTGCGATTTTCCGCTTCGGTCCTCCACGGCCGCCGTGCGTCTACGATTATTCGCTAAAGGATGCCAGACGCAGGAACGGCCGCGGGCTAGCGCCCGCGGCCGTTCCGCTTCACAAGGGGCCGGAAGGAAAACTTAGTCGCCGAAGCTGCCGACTTCTTCGCGCTCTTCGGTGGACTTCGGAGCCGGAGCCGCGCCGCCGATCTGCACCAGGTCCGGGCCGGGCTGCTCCTTCAGCACGTGTTGTTTGTATAGCTTTGCCATCCGCTGGTCTTCGGCCGTCATCAGCTTCGCGTCGCGCGCACGCTTCTTTTCTTCGCGCGCCGTCTTCGCGATGCCCAGCCGGTCCAGATCGTGCTGCACTTCCTTGGTCACGATCTCGTCGCGCAGCATCAGGCTGTGCTCCGCCGATGTCAGCGGCACCTTCTTGTTGCCGGCGAAGATCTCGTGGCGGCCCTTCTCCTCGTACCACTTCGTCAGGGTCGCGGTCATGTGCATCTTCTCGATGATGTTCCGCCAGCCCACGCCCGTGTTGTACGCGCAGAACGAAATCTCGCCTTCCTGCGTCGCGTAGGGAATGATGCACTGCTCGGTGCGCCGGAAATCGTAGTTGAACAGATCCTGGAACCACATGCCCGCGATGAACAGGAAGTTCCAGCGGTCATTGCGGCGCTGGTCGATATCCGCCCGCGTGCGCGTCTTGCTCACGTTGCCGTAGCTCTTGCCGGTCGCGCCGAAAGTCTTATCGAGCTTCTTATACCAGTCGGCCAGCTTGAAGTGGGTGGGTGCCTGGAACGGATCGTAGTTGCGCGCCGCGGCCAGCGCCATGCCGATAATCGACAGCCACTTGCCGCGGGCGGCGTCGTTGATCCGCGCCACGTCCTTCGCCAATTGATCGGCGTTGATGAACGCGGTCACCGGGACTTTCTCTTTGGTTTCCTTGTCCACCATCACGGCCATGCCGACGCCGCAGTTCGGGTGGCAGCCGCAGCTCAACTGGCCCCAGCCGTATTGCGGCCCGTGCACCAGATCGCTCCAGTCGGAGAAGGTCGAGATAAACGAAATCGGGAACCAGTCGCGCTCCGGCACGCCGAGCCCGGTCTGGTTGCGTACATCGTGTGCCAGGTGCGACAGCGTATATCGCTGCGCGGCGCGCCGCTCGTCCGTCACCTCTTCGTCGCGGCCCGTGAACGACACCGGCTGGAACGAAAGGAACGGAATCTTCTTCGGGTTGTCGAGCGCGAACTGAACGATGCGCCCCACCTGCTCGTTGTTGATTCCGTTGACGATCGTGATCACCGGGATGATGTCCACGCCGTTCGCGTACAGGTTCTCGATCGCCCGCAGCTTCACATCGAACAGGTTGCCCACCGCGCGATGCGAGTTGGCGGCGTTACCGATGCCGTCGAACTGCAGGTACGCGTAGCGCAGGCCCCCGTCGGCAGCGCGCTTGCAGAACTCGGGGCTCTTCGCGAACTCGATGCCGTTGGTGGCCGCCTGCACCGAGGTGTACCCTACCTCGCGCGCATACGCCACCGCATCCACGAAGAACGGCGAAAGCGTCGGCTCGCCGCCCGAGAACTGCACCGACATCTGCCGCTTCGGCTTGATCGTGACCGCGTTATCGAGCAGCGTCTTGATGTCTTCCCAGCTCAGCTCGTGCACGAACCCGACTTGGTTGGCGTCCATGAAGCACGGATCGCACATCATGTTGCAACGGTTCGTCAGGTCGACCGTCAGCACGGAGCCGCGCCCGTGCGTGATGGTGCTGGACCCGTGCTTGTGCAGCGTCGAATCGTTGTGCGCGCGGATATCGCGTCCCGGGAATACGTCCTCCAGATGCTTGAAGAATTTTGTGTCGATCGCCATCACGTCTTCGAAGTGCCCGTGGATGGGGCAGTCCTTGACCATCAGGATCTTGCCGTCGCGCTCGATCACCTGCGCCTTGATTTCGCCGGGCTTCTGCGAGTAGAGCACGTCGAGCGGCGTCTTGCCGTCCAGAATCTCTTTCCGTACTTCCGGGATGCAGCGCGGGCACAGCGAATCGGTCTCGCGCGGCCAGCCGAGCGGCGGCTTGGTTTTCTCCCAGCTCTTGAGTAGTGGCTTGTCCGACCAGGCCGGCGTGAAGCCGGGGTTCTGCGCAATCTGATTCAGCTTATCGAATACGGCCCAAGCCGCTCCCGCGGCGTAGGTGAGAGCTTTCTCGGCGTATTTTACAGGCTTGTGCATGTCTTCTGACTCCAGCGCAACCCAAGTGAATGAATTCCCAGCGCACACGCGTCCATCGGGGCCATTTCAGCCATTGTGCGCTTTTCAGCAGTATACGAACAGGTTCGAGTGCGATGATATGACTCGCCATTAAACTGTTGAATTTATTGGTTGTACGGCAAGTTGAGGGGTTGAATGGGGCTTTCCCGGGATTAAATAGAAGCCCCCTCCTAGGCCTATGAAAAGAAACCCAGTTAACCGGAGTTTTACAGTCACTCCCGGGAGCCCGCCGCCCTACTGCGGGGAAGGCAGCTTGAACACGGCCGTGTGACCATCGTCGCCACCTACTCCAGGGGCCACCCGCTTCGGGGCCGCCTGCACCGGCACGGGTGCCTTTTCCTGGGCCACCGGCGGCAGCACCGGCTGTGCCGAAACCGTCCGTGGGGCCGTGGCTTCCGCAGCCTTCGGTTGCGCTCCCGAGGGCGTTAGGCCCCACTGAAGGCCGGCCTTGCGTTGCTGCTCGATGCCTTTCATGAGTTCTTCTTCGGAAACCGCCAGAGTGACTTTCAGCGTGCCGTCATCGCTCTTATTGAACGCAAATTGCGTTCCCTTGGACGCGGAGGGCGAAGCCTTGGTCATTGCGTCCAGGAACTGCATGGTCGTGGCCAGTTGCTCCGCGTCTTTCGCCGTCCGGGCATGCACCTCGGCCGCCAGATCGAGGCCTCTTTGCACCGAGAGCCCGAATTGGAAATGGTCGATCGAATCGAGCCCGGCTGCGGCACGGTTCGTCTTCGGCATGTACCTGGTGAGCCCTTCGGGACGATTCACAATCGCCCAGATGTCATAATGATCGCGGTATTCGGCGATCTGCGACGCCAGTTTGGCCTCCAGGGTGGACGCGTCCCCGCGGTGATCGATCATTGCCTTCACCGTCTCCGGATCGCCCGCGATCGCGGTCATCTCGTCCAGAAATCCGTAAACGCCCGGCGCTTGCGGATTCTGGCTGGTCACCAGCCGCACGCCGTGATACAACTCCGCATTCGGCGTCAGCTTTTCGACGTCGAACTTGCCGCGCGCGACGATCAATGTCGGCGGCTTCTCGCCCGCCCCCGTCGATCCGATCAGGATCTCGTCCAGATCCGTCATCGGATCGAACCCCGAGAGGGCAATCAACTTCTGCAGGTCTCCGGCCTGTCCCTTCATTTCCGCTGTCAGGTTCTTCGCCAGCTCCGAGTTCAGCACCGAGTGCACCTTGATGCCGAACGCCACCTGCGTGTCGGAAGGCAGCAAGTTGACCAGGTCCGAATTGTCGGCACAATACACAGGCGCCGCGAGCAGCAAAGGCAACAGGCAGAGGGTTCGTTTCATGATGGTCCAACCATACTACGGTTAATCTTGGAGAAAACAGTCGGCAAAGGGTTATTGGCCGCGGGTTAATTGCCTCCAGGCAGCCGTCCGCTGCAAAGGCACTACACTGGTGTGGTGACGTCTGTTTCCCGCATGCTGGCCCTGTCTGCTTGCGCCGTGCTGGCCGTCGCCGCCGAAACACCTCCTCTGATGCCCTGGCCAGCCTCCGCCCAGTTTTCCGATGGCGCGCTCGAGATCACCGGGGGCTTCTCCATCTCCGTGGCCGGCGCGGGGGCGGCCGACCCGCGCGTCAAAGCCGCCGTCGCCCGCACCTACGCGCGCCTCGCCCGTCAGACGGGCATGCCGATCCAGCCGCGTCTCGTCGCCACCCCGAATGTTGCGGCCTTGCGCGTCATTGTGGAACAGGCCGACCATCGCCCGCCGCAGCAACCCGGCGACAACGAGCGCTACGCGCTCGACATCGCGGAAGGCGGCGCGCGGCTCTCCGCCGATCGCCCGCTCGGCGTCCTGCGCGGCTTGGAAACCTTCCTGCAACTCGTCCATCAGTCCCCGGCTGGCAGCGCAGGCACCACGCCCGGATTCTCCGTGCCTTTCGCAGCGATTCGCGACGAACCGCGCTTCCCCTGGCGCGGGCTTTCTCTTGACGTCTCCCGCCATTTCATCCCCGTCGATGGAATCAAGCGCACCCTCGACGGCCTCGCCGCCGTCAAACTCAATGTTCTACACTGGCACCTCTCCGACGACCAGGGTTTCCGCGTCGAGAGTAAGGTCTACCCGCGCCTGCAGCAATACGGCTCCGATGGCCTGTTCTACACGCAAACCGAGATCCGCGACGTGGTCGCTTACGCGCGAGACCGCGGCATCCGCATCGTCCCCGAATTCGACGTGCCCGGCCACGCCTCGAGTTGGCTGCCGGGTTATCCCAGCCTCGGCAGCCGGCCGGGTCCGTTTGAACTTGTGCGCGCGACCGGTGATCCCGCCGGCGTCCTCGATCCCACCAAGGAATCCACCTACCGCTTTCTCACCGCGTTCTTCGGCGAGATGATGAGGCTGTTCCCCGATCCCTATTTCCACATCGGTGGCGATGAAGTCAACCCCCGCGAATGGAACAACGAGCCGCGCATCCGCGCCTTTATGCACAGTCACCACCTCGCCGATGCCAAACAACTCCAGGCGTACTTCAACCGGCGGCTCGAAAAAATCCTGGCGCAATACGGAAAGCACATGGTGGGGTGGGATGAGATTTTGCAGCCGGATTTGTCAAAGACGGTCATGATCCAATCCTGGCGCGGCCAGAAATCGTTGGCCGAGGCCGCACGCGCGGGCTACAAGGGCGTCCTTTCGGCTGGATATTATCTCGACCTCATGCAGCCCGCGAGCCAGCATTATGCCGTCGACCCCTTGAAAGGCGATACCGCGGATCTCGCACCTGAAGATGCCAAACGGATCCTCGGCGGCGAGGCTGCTATGTGGGAAGAACTGGCGACCGCCGAGACCCTCGATGCGAAGCTCTGGCCGCGTCTGGCCGCGATCGCCGAACGGTTCTGGTCGCCTGACTCGGTAACCGACCGCGCCTCCATGTATGGCCGCCTGGCGGCCACCAGCCGATGGCTCGAATGGCTCGGCCTGACGCATCGCTCCAATCTCGACTTGATCCGCCGGCGCTTGGCTGGTTCGCTGCCCGTTGCTCCGCTCGCGGCCTTCGCCGAACTTCTCGAGCCGGTGAAAGGCTACGAACGCCACCGCGCCGGCTGGGGCGCTTCCACCGCGTTCAACCGCTTGGTGGATGCCATCCCGCCCGAAAGCGACGCCGCGCGCGAATTCAACGATGCAGTCGACCGCTATCTCGCCGCCCCGAATCCCGCCGCTGCCGACAGCCTCCGCAAACAACTGGCGGCCTGGATCCAAACCGCCGTTGCCGTGCGTCCGCTACTCGAAGGCAACTCCCTCCTGTCGGAGGATCTCCCAATCGCGGATGCGGTGACCGCCCTTGCCCGCGCGGGATCCGAAGCGTTGGCTTCGCGCTCTGTCTCGGCCCCTCCGGACTGGAAGGCGCACGCTCAGGCAGCCATCAAAGACGCCAGCGCCCACCGCGCGAGTCTGCTGGTCGCGATTGCTCCCGCGATTCAGAAGCTGGTTGAAGCCGCGCCGAACTAGTGCGCCTGGAGCAGATTCAGAAACTGCTTCGCTTCTTTGATCGTTCGCGCCGCATACTTCACGTGCGGCAATCCTTCGGCTCGGGTTGCCGCATTCAGACACAATGCGTAACCCAGTAACCAATGGACCTGGGCCTCTTCGGACGCGTGCTGCAAGGCGCGCCGCGCGTTCTGTGCCGCGCCCGCCAGATCACCCTGCTGCATGGAGATCAAACCTAGATTGTATTGGGGATTCCAGAAGTCCGGATCCAATTCCGAAGCCCGCTCGAATGCCGTCTTTGCGTTCCCGAGACGCCCTAGAGATACATACTGTGTTCCCAGATCGTTGTAGGCGCCGGCGAAGTTAGGATCGAGCTGTACGGCCGTCTCCAACTCCGACGCAGCTGCCGCGTGGTCGCCCGCCTGCGATTTTTTTTGCGCCCGCTCGAAGGACTTTCGTGCCGCCTTGGGAACCTTATGATGCAACCTGTAGACCGAAATCGATTCTCCCGTGGGCTGCTCTGGCGGCGGAACGTTTGCTAAAGAGGCCTCGCGCCGTTCGACCAGGCCGCGCAGCTGACGCTCCAGCTCCTGCTCCACTTCCCTGGGAGTCTGCGGAGCCGGCGGTGGAACCTGTTGCGCGTGGCAGCTCCAGCCCAACAGCACAGCGAGCGCCCAGCTCTTCTTCATAACCCCTCCGATGCGCGTTCAGTTGTGTCCCGGCTCGACCCGGAGAGGACGTGATCACAGAGCGCGCAGGCAGTGGAGGGTCACTTTTCCGCAAACCGCTGGCGCTGAAACAAAATCAGGCCCGAGGCATTTCACCTTCCCGGTGGGCCGCGCAGAATCTCTTGTGCCGTGTCCGCCATGCTTTTGCGCCGCTGCCGGCTCAATTTGCGTAGGTGCTCGTAGGCCTGCTGCTCACTCCATCCGTGCCGGACCTGCAGCATCCCCTTGGCCCGCTCCACGAGCTTGCGCCTCCCCAGCCGATCGCTCACCACGTGGAGCTCGCGCCGCAGCTTCCTCACCTCCGACGCGATCCACGTCGCCAGCGCCGCCAGGCGGAGTGTCGACGAAGTCTCTCGCGAAATCTCCAGAGTCGCCGGCTGCCGGGAAGAAAAGCCGAACGCGATGGCCACCTTCCACCGCCGGTCCGGCCAAGGAACCAGCACGAAGCAACTGGCTGCGGGGGATGCCTGATTGAGAAACTGGCCCATCCTGCTCTCGGCCGGAACCGGTCCGTCACACGGCTCTGTCACGGAAGCCTCACCGCTGGCGACGGGAAACTCGGTCGGCGCCGCTGGCGAATCCGGCCAGTGGTACACCAGCCGGACCGATTCCCGGTCTTCGGCCAGAACCACGGACACACGGTGCGCTCCGACTTCGCGCACCACCCCCGCCAGGGCCGATAACCCTTCCTGCAGACAGCACTCCAGCGGATTCTTTGGATCGGATGGGTCGGGCGCCATTCCGGTTACCTATCACTACGATCGAAATCGGAAAAAGTTAACCGTGACTCCGTTGTCAAGGAGACTGACGCCTACAGGCAGGCACCGGGCAGGTCTCCGGGACGGAGATCCGCGACAGCCGGCCTCTCGGGCAAAAAAACCCGCCGCATACTATGACGACGTCACGCGGGAATTTGTGCCCTGATTTTGAAAATTATTTTTCTGGCAGCCCGCTACAATACAAGCACATGATGAGGCTCAAGGACGCCGAACTCTCCGTATCGCGCCAGCGCCCGGTGGCGGTGGCCCTTCTGGTGGCCGGAGCTTTCTTCATGGAGAACCTGGACGGCACCGTCATCGCCACCGCTTTGCCGCAGATGGCCCGGACGTTTCGGGCCAGCCCCGTCGATCTCAATATGGGGATGACGGCGTACCTGCTCACGCTCGCCGTCTTTATTCCCGTCAGTGGCTGGATTGCCGATCGTCTGGGCGCGCGCAATGTCTTTTCTTCCGCCATCGGGCTGTTCACCTTTGCGTCCATTCTCTGCGGGTTCAGCAACAGCCTCTGGCAGTTCACTGCATCCCGGATCCTGCAGGGCATCGGCGGGGCCATGATGGTGCCCGTCGGTCGCCTGGTGGTATTGCGCATCACCGAAAAGAAAGACCTCATCCGCTCCATCGCGTATATCACTTGGCCCGGTTTGGTCGCCCCCATCCTGGGGCCGCCAGTCGGGGGCTTCATCACCACCTATTTCACCTGGCGCTGGATCTTTTTTCTGAATCTTCCGCTGGGGCTGGTGGGGATCGCGCTGGCGTTATGGCTGATCGGCAACGAAGTGGAGAACGCCGCGCGCCGCTTCGACTGGCTCGGTTTTACTCTTGCGGGCACGGCTTGCACCACGTTCATGTACAGCCTCGAGCTTCTCGCGCGGCAACGGGTGCCATGGACGCTGGCCGCGCTCTTCCTCGGTAGCAGTATGCTGGCCGGCTCGCTGGCGATCCGCCATTTGCGCCGGACTCCCCATCCGCTCGTCGAGCTCTCCTGCCTCAAAGTGCCGACCTTCACCCTTACGAATGTGGGCGGCTCGCTGTTTCGCATTGCCATCAGCGTGTCGCCGTTCTTGTTGCCGCTGATGTTCCAGGTGCCGTTTGGCTTGAGCGCGTTTCAATCGGGACTGTTGGTGCTCGCCATGTTTGCCGGCAACCTGAGCATGAAGCCGGTGACCACGCCGATCCTGCGGCGCTTCGGTTTCCGCAACGTGCTGCTGGCCAACGGAGCCATCACCGCCGTGCTGATCTTTTCCTGCGGTTTGCTGGCCCCGCAAACTCCAAGGCCCGTCATTGTTGTGGTGCTGTTCCTGCATGGCCTGTCGCGCTCCATGCAGTTCACCAGTCTAAGCACGCTGGCCTTTGTGGACATTCCGAAGCCCTTGATGAGTTCCGCAAACAGCTTCTCCGCCGTCATCATTCAGTTATCCATGGGAATGGGAGTAGCCGTGGGCGCCATGGAGCTGCGCCTCGCGGGGTTTCTCCGCGGCCAGGCGTCTGCCTCACCCGCGCTGATGGATTTTCACATCGCGTTTTGGCTCACGTCGATCGTCGCCCTGGTGGCCCTGGCCGACTGTCTGCTTCTGAATCCGCAGGCGGGTGCCGAAGTCAGCGGTCGGCGCTAGTGGGCTCGGATACACTGGTTGATTCGCAAATCATGGGAACCGACAAGAAGACCTTCGCGCTGGTTAGCGCTGCCATCGAGAAAATCCCGTTTAACCGGGTGCTGGGTGTCGCACTGAGCCGCCTGCACGCCGACGGCATCACGCTTCGGTGCAAGGTCCGCAAGGATCTGTTGAACAGCCACGGCGCGCTCCACGGCGGCGTGGCCGCCAGCCTGGCCGATGTCGCGGTCGGTGTCGCCATTAGCCGCCACTGCCGCGGAACCCGGCCGATCAGCACCGTGGAACTGAAGGTGAATTACTTGCGCCCGGTCCGCGAAGGCACGTTGTTTGCGCGCGCCCGCCTGCTGCGCATCGGCGCGACCCTCTGCGTGGGCCGCGTCGACCTTACCGACTCCCGCGCCAAGGCCGTCGGTACCGCGATTGCGACCTACATCTTTCTGGATGCGCGCGGTTCGTCCCGTCCGCCGGCCTAGATGTT